>NZ_JAKRNP010000002.1:0-1032111 GCF_022346845.1 Paenibacillus sp. ACRSA
CTCATGGTGGATTCTCCTTGTGTGAATGTGGTGTAGGAACCTTCATTCTACACGAATCCGGCCATGGGCCCTTTTTTATTTATTTTCAGTAGGTGTCGCACTTCATATTACAATCCGTCATGTATAATAAAAATATTAATAGTAGTTTACATAATAATTATGTTGTTAACAATCACTACTCTAAGTTTATTACTCTATCTTTCTCTATGCTTTTGACAGGTTAGATTCGTCCACGCGTTTGTCATCTCACTTACATAGGATGTCTCATGGCATCTCCTATATCCAGGATGCGTGCCTACTATGTTAAGGAGGTATTCAATATGACTAACAAAAATGCTTCAATCTCTCAGATCATCTATCCCCGCTTAACCGTGTATAGTGAAGAGAATTTCAGGGGATTAAGAAGAGTCTACCGTGGCAACCTTGGCATTCGAGATATTGATTCAGTCCTGACAGGTATTGAGAGTTTGCGCTTCTTCTCTACCAATCCGAACGCAACTCTTGTCTTGTTCGATCGTTCTAGCTTCAGAGATAATTTCGTTGTACTGCGTGGCAACCGCAGCATTCGAGAATTGGATGATTTTCTGCGCAGAGGGGATGTTGAATCTCTAATCGCTTCCAATGAGCGACTGACACTGGCTCAGATTCGCAAAATTAGACGTACAGGCAACTTGCCCCCTGGCTACCGTCTGATCTAAGTTCAGAATCCCATTTTAATAGGTGCAGCCAACTCTCCTATAATTCCGAAAATCACACTCGCTGATCTTAAACGAACACTCTAACTAGCGTCGCAATGAGCCTCATCACCAAACAAAAAGGCAGTTCGTTCTTTAAGAACGACTGCCTTTCCTCTATTAAACTAGTATGGTGGTGCCAGTTCAGAGATCAACCTCAAGATATGCATTGAATTCCGCTGTAAACGTGATTGTGGTACCTGGGATGTCCTTGTGCTCATCTTCTAAGCGTATTTCCCCATTCATCAGCTCGATGATCCGTTTGCAGATCGCTAACCCAAGACCTGTTCCTTCTGTTCGTCGGGTAATACTGTTATCCACTCGGGAAAAAGGTAGAAACAGCTGGCTTCGCTTGTCCTGGGGGATTCCAGTCCCCGTATCCTGTATGGTGACTTGCATTTTAAGCTTGTTGTCATCGGTATTCAGAAGCACAACATCAATGTCGATGCTTCCTGCCGGTGTAAATTTCACGGCATTTCCTAATAAATTCAGCAATACCTGTCTGAATCGACCATCATCTCCAACAACAATCTGCGGAATTCGAGTATCCATGGAAATATTCACTTGAAGATTTTTATCCGAGATGGCGGTATGAAGGATATCTAATGTTTCCTTAACGGATTCACGAGGATTGAAAGGCTCAATCAGTAATTGATCATAGCTAGATTCCAACTTATTAAAATCCAAGATGTCATTTACGATACGAAGTAGAGACTTCCCGCTGCTTTGTATCGTGGTGACATACTCTCTTTGTTCTGCATTCAGATCCGTAGCTGCTAACAATTCCGAGATGCCCAGCAATCCATTCATTGGTGTTCTAATCTCATGATTCATCGTTGTAATGAAATCACTTTTAACTTGGCTAGCCGTTTCAACGGCTTCTTTTTCGATCATCAGATGCTTTTGTTCATCCAACAACTGGCTTTGTACCGATAACGACGGAAAAATAACGTCATCCGAAGCTTTGTAATGATACAGAGGTGACTTCACGAACTCCAGATCTGTCATCATGTATTCATGTTCTCTCATCAATTTAGTCTGTACAGAAGAAGAGATCATTTCCGTATTGTACGCACAGACCGATAACATTCCATAGTCTTGAACAACGCATGTCGTTTGCCGTTCATAGGTGACTAAATTATCTAGAATCTGCTTTTCCGGATGATCTCCCCATGTCATCACATTTGCCCACGTTCGAATAGGTTTGTTTTGCTCCTGTATGTCGCCCATGATATCTTCAAAATGGGAAAGAATGTGTTGGAATTCGAAATTACCATGTTCTCCATAGTATTCTATATTGTTAGCATAATGAAGATATTGAAGCTGATCATGAGGTACACTTCCTATAAGCTTATGCAGAATCTTATGGTATGTGGCAGTTTGCTCAATAAGTAATATATGATGGCCTTGATCGATCCCTGTCATGATGTAAGATACGGCATTATCAACATAACAATTGAAATCCTCAAAAAAATAAATAATATGTCCCCCGTTCGTGACCTCAGTCAACGAATTCAAAGGAATGGCTTGTTTGCTCATATAAGGACTCCTTAATGCTTGTCATTACTATCTACTACTATAGAGGATAAAACAAGATGCGTCTAATTGATTTTCACTTCATTTAGGTGATATATCGCATTTCCATACTAAAAAAAAAGGATGATTCCTAATATTATAGGGATCATCCTCCAAATACTTAAAGCACTATTTTCTATTTTTTATTTGCATACATTTCTCATTCGTCTTCATCAGCTTGGTATTCCAATATATCACCCGGCTGACAATCTAGCGCCTTACAAATGGCTTCTAAAGTGGATAATCGAATCGCTTTTGCCTTACCATTTTTTAAGATAGACATATTAGCCAAGGTAATTTCAACCTTCTCAGAAAGTTCTGTTACGCTCATTTTCCTTTTTGCCAACATGACATCAATGTTGATTATAATGGCCATGCTATTTCACCTCAAATAATTAAGTCATTCTCTGATTTGATCTCGATCGCTTCTTGTAAAAGCATTTGTAGAACTGCAGCAAAAATGGCAATGACCATCGAAGCGAAAATCGGTACCAAGCCCATAATAATGAGTCCTGGAGCATCGTCTTTCTCTGCTACGAGAAAAACGAATGGTAGTATGACGACGTACAATGCGGTAATTATAGTTGCACAAAATTTTATTTTCTTCAAAGCCAGCACAGAGTTGTTCGAGAACGCATTATTTTTATCAATATAAATCAGAAGGCGGAATGCATGATACAACGCTACAAAGAATGGAACTAATGTTACGAACAAGATGATTAAAATAGGATACAGTAACCCGGCATAGACTGGATTCACAGGGTGGTTAGCTAACCAAGGTATGCCTAGTACACATAGAGCAAGCGCCGGCATTCCAATAAAAAAAACAGCAATCTTCAACAAAAAAGTAGATCCTCGTTTCATCTTAAGCACCTCACACAAAATTATATTCTAAATGTAACAGCTAATTTATCGTTTTACAATAAATATTTATTATACATCATTATATTATTGTTGTTATTATCTTATACTCACTATTCACACCAAAACACAAAAAGAGCATTTCTTATCATAAGAAATGCTCTTGATCTGCTTCAAGGTATTAGGATGTTTATTTTTTCAGCACCCATACTCCATAAGGCTCCAGTGTAACCGTCCCCTGAAGCTGGCTGCCTTGAAGCAACTCTTCTGTTGGCATATGGAGTTTAATCTCGGCTTCTTCACTACTGTAATTCAGTAAGAATACGAGTTCTTCCTGATCATCTGCACGTATAGCGACCTCAACCGTATCAGGTAGCTCGCACCAGTTTTTGAGCGGAGACACAATCTGAAGCTCACTTAACAACTGGGCAGCTATGGACAGATCAAAGGCAGCTCCCCAATAATAAACCTTGCCCTCACCAACCTGATTAACCGTTAGTGCTGGTTTACCTTTATAATAACTAGAAGCATACGTACCTAAGACTTTAACTGTATCTGCGTGTACCCGCAGGATATCATTGAAACTTGGAGCGTCAAACAGGTTCGTATGCTGGTTCAGCTGTACACTAACTGGACTAGCTGTGCCGTTAACCATTGTAAAATCCTCAACCTGTATGCCACTAAGTTCTGCAACGGGACCTGGCAACGGCTGCATACGGCAATGACCAGACTCATTTTTATACCCTGTCCGGCAACCAAATACAACCGACCCACCATTCTCTACATATTTCTGAAGCATTGCGGCTGTATCCTCTCGTAAAATAGCAGGATGAGGGTAGATTAACACCTGATATTTGGTAAGATCCTGCAGTTGTTCTGTTTCAGCTCCAGGACGAACGGTCACTACGTCTGTTGGGATATGTGCATATTGAAGCGCTTTAAACCAACTTAACTCGCTTGGTCTCGTTAATGATCCGTGCCATTGATCCAGCTCTCCATCCCATTCGTTGTCATAATCACGCAGCATGGCTACTTGCGCAACATAACGCTTGCCAACAATACGTTCTCCCACCTTTTGCAATTCCTTACCCACAAGCCCAGCTTCTGCAACCCGACGATTCGGCTGATTATGATAGTCATTAATTCCATGCCAATATATTTCGGTTCCAATCGTAGCGGTTCTCCAGCGGAAGTACAATACCATATCAGCACCATGAGCAATACTCTGATACGTCCACAAACGCATTTGCCCTGGATGTGGGGATGGCATTTGCATTCGGTTCACCCAGCCACCAGGACCCGATTGCTGCTCTAGTACAGCAAAATTCGGTGATATATCTCTGACATTGCTCAGGGAAAGGCTCCATTTCCGATCAAGCAATGGCTGTTCTCCCGAATCAGGGTAGATGGTGCTGAATTGCGGATAAGAATCATACGACATGAAATCCAAAATCTCATCGGACATTCGGTGGCTATCTAGATGCCCAAAGAGGCCATTGGTTGTAACCCATTGGTTAGGTGCTTCTGCTCTTAGAATGTCACCTTGGAGTTTTGCAAATGAAATCGTATTATCCGAAATAAAGCGTTTCTCGTCCAATGCCTGATGTGGATTAGGTGAATCGGATACAGTTGGACGAATGAGGTGCACCTGATCCCAATGATCATACGTCTGATTCCAAAAGACTGTACCCCACGCTTGATTCAGGCTTTCCAATGTGCCGTATTTTTGTTGCAGCCACCGCCGAAATGCAAGATGATCCGCTCCTGCATAAAATACGTTTGTCTCACAATTCAGTTCATTATCAATCTGCCATCCAATAATCGCAGGATGATCCTTGTAGTGCTGAGCCATTTCTCTTGTAATCCGCGCGCAAAGCTCTAAATATATAGGACTACTATAATTATAGTGTCTGCGCTGTCCATGATGATATGTAGTGCCTTCCATTGAGACGTTTAACACTTCAGGATACTTATGTGTAAGCCATGCTGGTGGCGTAGCAGTCGGTGTTCCCATAATCACCTTCATATCCAATGTAATCGCTTGCTCAAGAAAGCGGTCGAAGAATTCGAAACTGAACTGCCCTTCCTGTGGCTCAAAAATAGACCATGCAAACTCTCCGATTCGAATCAGATCAAAGCCCATTTCCTTCATTCTTCCTAGATCATCTGCCCATAACGATTCATCCCAATGCTCAGGATAGTAACAAGCTCCCATATAAAATTGTTTTAGATCCAATGCATTTCGCATAATATCAGTCTCCCTTAACCAGGTTGCTATATTTATTAACAAACCATTTAACTATTGAACCTTATTTAATATTAAGGCATTCTATCCAAATTTCAAGGCATTTGGTCACGAAATACTTCTGTGTATTCATCACTGCATTGTCATTCGGGATTTGTGCTAAGCAAGCGTTCCTTATATTCCGTCGGACTAACGCCTGTATATTCCTTGAATACTTTGGAGAAATAATGCTGATCGCTGAACGACAACAGCTCCGATAATTCTTTGAATTTCATGTCGGGTTGACTAGCCATCAATCTGCAAGCTTCCTTCATTCGAAGTTCGGTATAATATTGTACGAAAGTACGTTGTGTGACCTGTTTAATGATCCTACTGATATATGAAGGGCTGACATGAAATTTCATTGAAATATCGCTTATGGATAACGAGGCATAACGATTCGTTTTTACGTATTCATCAATCTGCTCGAACAGCAGCTCACCACTCTTTCGCCCCTGGGATTGCAGCATGTCGAAGCATTGAGCTGTCCATTCAAGTAGCTCACGGCCAAAGTCCTCATACGTCTTCACTTCAAGTAACTGTTTGGCTCTAAGCTCCAAAGCTAATCGCATGCCTGATCCTCGTTCCTCATAGAGATGTGCGAAGGTGTCCACCACAAGTGCTACAAAACGGTCAATTTCTGTCCAATGTACATTCTCCTCAGCCCAACGATTCATCAGTTCAGACAGCTTGAGCGCAAATGCTTCCTTCCGACAAGCTTGCATCATATGAACAAAAGTAGATTCTAACAAGGAGTCCATACAGCTTGTTTCTGATCTTGCCATCGAGACGGGATTTCCCGTATCCAGCGCTAGCCCATGCTTTAATCGCTGCTGGGTCGTTAATATTGAAGTGATCCGGTAATAGAGCTCGGGTAACTGATCCACATCAGCGGACATCAGCTGTCCCCCTATGATTCCATCCAGCCCCTCTTCATACAGATGCCGCCGTAATGATTCAAGACATTCATGCATGGAAGAATACCAATCCAGTGCTCCTCTGTTAGCCAAAATAATATATTGGTACGAAGTTTGTGTGAGTAATATCCGGCATGGCTGAGCACGGAAAAACTCCGCTAAACTTCGCTCTAACGTCTCCGAAGTCCAACGATCCATTCCCAGACTGAAAGGTTGCTTGCGTAGAATGATCATCATATGAGAGTAAAGCGGGAATTCCTCGCCAAACGTAAGTTCAGCATAACATTCTGGGTCAACGATCTCTTGCAACTCTTGTAAGCTTCTGGATATGACCCGATCAAGCTGCTCCACGATCCTTCCCATCACTTCCTCCAATGCCTCTCGCTCTATAGGTTTTAATAAATAGTCGAACACCTGCAGATTCAATGCTTTGCGTGTATACTCAAAATCGCTGTAGCCGCTGATCAACACCACCTTGAGATAGGGGTTCGCAAGCTTGGCTTGCTCAATTAACGATAAGCCATCCATCTTAGGCATTCTAATATCCGTTAACAACAGATGAATCGGTTCCTGCCGAATGATCGCCAGTGCCTCCTCTCCGTTGGTTGCCGTAGCCGTCACTCGAAGCGGTAAGTTCAATGTGTCCAGATGTGTTCTGATATTGCGCAATATCGGTTTACTATCCTCGACAATCATAACGTTATACATTGGTGTCTGCCCTCCCCATTTAATAAAAGTCCTTGGTTAACGAGCCGATGATTTGAATCGTTGCTCCCTTTGCTCCATGCCCTTGATTGTTAAAAATATTAAAAAATAGCCGGTTGCTATACATCAGTTTGAGCCGATTAACGCTATTAACAATACCCATATTGCCAAGTGCGGTCTCTTGGTTATTCATCATGTTGGTTCCCGAGCGGGATTGCTGAATATTCGCGAGAATCTCTTGAATCTTCTCAGGCGTGAAGCCGTCTCCATTGTCTCTGATCTCTAGCGCCCATAAGCCGTTATATTGCTTCACCGTAATCTGGATATGCCATGGCGGAGATGTATGGCAAAAGGCATGTTCAATGCAATTCTCTACAAAAGGCTGGATGACCAGGCGTGGTAAACGGACCTCTTTCGCTAATAGATCCGCATCGATATCCCACTCCAGGTCGTCTTCATATTTTTGCTGAACCAGTGATAGATAATGTCTTGTATGCTCAAGTTCTTCGGATAAGGTCACATGTGCGTAAGGAGAAGATACGATATAACGCAGGCTCTCTGACAGATGCTTACACATATCCGACACCACCTTTGTTTTGCCCTCTTGAGCAGCAATGCTGATCAAATAAAGAACGTTATGGATAAAGTGTGGCGCTATTTGAGCTTGAAGTGCTGAATTTCTTGCTTTTACCTCTTCATGCAACGCTGTTTTCTCACGGTCAATCGATTGTTGTAGCCGTTCCATTAGATCCTGGAATGCTTCATTCAGCAACAGGAGATCATTGTTTTTGGGCCGATCATCAACCTTTAGGTTGAGATTGCTGTAATTGATACGCCAAATTTGACTGCGAAGTTTACGGATTGGAAGCAATAGATTGCGAGTAGATAAGTAAATATAGACGAAAGAAATAAGCATTAATGCTGTAATCAGCATAATCGAGATGGTCTGAACCTTCTGGATCGAACCAAATACCGACTTGCTAGGCGTAACAATATATGTAATCCAACCGGTGCTAGGAGATGTGGAGTACGTGATGTAATTGTTAAGTTCATCTACCTCCAGTCCCTCCTCCAATTGTGGCTTTGTCCATTGCATCCCTTTGGTTCCAATCTCAATACCTGTCATCTGTTCCCCTTGCTGGTTCAAGATATAAACTTCACCGGCTGAGATGCCTTCGGTAAAACTCTGAATCACCCCTTGATCCATCTGGATGCACAGATAACCGTAGACTTTACCATTCTGATCATTTACCGTACGAACAAATGAGATCGTATCTCCTTGGCGGAGTAGAACAAAGCCGCTTCCTACCCACCCTCGTCCAACCTTACTATCTCCCAGCAATGTGTGAATAGATACTGGCGGTTGACCTGAACCTAAGTATGACGTAAGAAGTATACCTTGCTTGTCATATATGGACATGTCCTTAATATTCATACTCGGCCCGATTGCTTGAAAAATAATATCTTTAAGCTTCCGAATTTGTTTCAGCCGCTCGTAATCACTATGTGCTGAAGAACTCTTGTCCATCGTGGCAAAGATGTCTTTGCTGGACAAGATCCGCTGCGAGAGCTGATTCTGTTGATCCATGTACAGATCTACTTGTTCTCTCACTTTAGTCGTAGTCACCAGTGTATCCTGCACTGTTTTTTGTTTCAGCGGGCGAATGACAACGACATTAACATATACAAGAAAACAACATAGAACAAACAAAAGTAATGCCAAAAAAGTTAGAAAAACCTTGGTTTGCAAACTGAATTGCGTGGATCTACGTATGAGTTTTGTCATTTTCATTGCGATTCTCCTTTCACATCTAGATGTCCCTTCATTCGTTCACGCTTAACTGTATCATGGGATTATATGAAATGATAGCGATTTCAAGTTCAGGATATTACACATCAACCTTCAAGCACAGACATGTACCTAGGGGAAGGAAAAATTTATAATCGGGGATGTAAACGGATTCAATCATATGTAATAGAGGGGGATTCACATTGAAGATACTTAAACGAAAAAAGGTAGCTACGATGATGCTGGCTAGTTTACTAACCATCTCTTTAACCGCTTGTGGAGCTGGTGATTCCAGTACGGGAGGTTCGTCAGGTGGGGACAATAAAGCAAAGGTCACACTGGAATTAGCCATTTCCAAGAGCTCTCAGGATTCAGCCTTTATCCAACAAGATATCCTTGATGAGTTCGAGAAGCAGACGAATGTACGCGTCAATCTACAATTAATCCCTGCAGAGCAGACAACTACTGTGCTTCAGACAAAACTTGCGGTAGACGAAACGCCAGATATCATCCAATACAATCTAGCGAGTGCAGTGACCGATCTTAATCTTGAACGCAATTTCGAGATTCTCGATGACGAGCCATGGGCGAGCCGTATTGTAAATAAGGATGTACTTTCGGCTGGTGGTCACATCTACAGCTTCCATGTCAGCCAAGATACGGGGATGCAAGGCGTCGTTTATAACAAACAGATTTTTGAAGAACTTGGTATAACAATCCCAACCACCTATGAGCAGTTTCTCGCGGTCTGCGAAAAAATCAAAGCTAGCGGCATTACACCCGTATTCATGCCGTACAAGGATGCTTGGGCTGCCAACATCTGGCCTGCTGCCGCTTTTGCTGATTTTGTAGCGAAGAATGAACCGACCTTTTTTGATGACCTGAATAGCAACAAGAAGAAGTGGTCTGACATTCCAGAATTCAAGACCTTCTTGGAACAGCAGTACGAAGTGTACACCAAGGGGTACACCAACACCGATGTGCTCAGCGACAGCTATGATATGGCCGTGGGTAAATTCCTGAACAAAGAAGTGGCTATGATGTTTATGGGTGATTGGTTGATTGAAGGCGTTGCTGAGCAGGATCCAAGTATGGAGCTAGGTGTATTCCCGATTCCATCGACTGAGGATGCAAGTCTAGGGGCAAGTCCACTGGGCGGACAGTTATTTATTCCGAAGAAATCCAAACATCTGGAAGAGGCTAAACAGTTCCTCGACTTTATCGCTTCCAAAGATGTAGCTCAACAGATCGTAGATTCCAAAGGCTATGTATCAAACTTCAATGATGTGACAACACCGGAACTGCCGGCATACAAACAAGATATTGTAGACAACTATATTACGCCGAAGAAAACAGTTCTGACGACAGATGCATACATGTTAGTGGATCGCAGCGAACTGTACCGTTTGTTGCAAGATCAATTCGCAGGTGGCTTAACGCCAGAAGAAGTACTGCAATCATGGGATGAGAAATTCAGCCAATTGATGCAGGATAAAGGTGTAGCTGGATTCTAAGAAATACACCATTGTTGAAATATAGGGCAGTATGACAGGGTCGTATGAAACCGATCAGAGGTTATGCTGCCTGGCTATAACGGAGCGTGAGATATGAAAAGAACCAAAAATTTATATTCGTACTACATGATATTTCCCGCACTGATCATTTACTCTATCTTTTTCGTTGTACCTGCCATTGCGGGCTTCTATTATTCGTTCACGGACTGGCGGTTGGATCGATTAGAGCTGACTTTCATCGGCTGGGATAACTTCAAGAAAATTTTCTCTGACAAAACACTTATCCTGGCACTGCAAAATACGGCGATCTTCGCTATTGTTACAGTGGTCGGCAAAAACGTTATTGGTTTGTTGCTCGCAGTAGGTCTTAATATGCGACTGCGGACCAAAAACTTGCTTCGTGCCATCTTCTATTCGCCTTCTATACTCAGCATCCTTGTAATCAGCATTCTGTTTACCCCTATGCTTCGCACCGAAGGTACAATTAATCAGTTGCTAGAGGCTGTCGGGTTGCACTCCTTAAGCCAAGCATGGCTCACGAACCCATCCATTGTGATCTGGACCATTGCGATCGTGTCGATCTGGCAGAGCGCAGGATTCCAGATGGCCATCTATCTGGCCGGTCTTCAGTCTATTTCTCAGGAATACTACGAGGCAGCCAAGATTGATGGGGCTAGCTCATGGAGAAGTTTTTTCAAAATTACACTGCCTCTTCTCCTGCCAGCGATTAACATTAACCTGATGTTAACATTGATTGGTGGTCTGAAAGTGTTCTCCGAGGTATACGTCATGACTGGCGGTGGACCAGGTAATGCGTCACAGGTTGTAGGTACGATCATTCTGCGTGCCTTCGGTGAAGGTAACTGGGGTCTAGGTACCGCAGTGAATACACTGTTATTCGTGGTTGTTACCATTATCGCTATACCGCTATTGATTTTCATGCGGCGTAAGGAGGTTACGGAATAAGATGGGCTATACACGCAAACTTGCCATCCGCAATTATATCGTGGAAGGGTTCCTCATTCTGGCCTCCCTGATCGTATTGTTGCCGCTTGTCATCCTGATCCTCGGATCATTCAAAACCAGCGCTGAAGTGCTCAGCTTCTCTCTGCATTTACCTGACACTTGGCAGTTCTCAAACTATGTTCGAGTCTTCCAAGAAGGCGGTCTATCCAGGGCATTTCTCAACAGTATCTGGATCACAGGTATATCGTCTATCATCAACATCGTGGCCTCTTCGGCAGCAGCATTCATCCTAGCACGTCGGGAAACGAAATTATCGGGTACGCTCTATATGTATTTCTTCATGGGTCTCATAGCTCCGATGTCGATCATTACAACGATTCGAGTGGTTCAGGGATTAGGTTTCTATGGCAGTATCACAAGCGTTATTCTGATCTATGCCGCGCTCAATACAGCCTTTAGTGTATTCTTGTACAGTGGCTTTATCAAAACAATTCCAAGAGCGCTGGACGAGGTAGCGTTTCTGGAAGGAGCAAGTGTGTTCGGTGTGTTCTTTCGCATCGTCACGCCGCTAATCCTACCTGTTAATGCTACGGTTGCTATTATGGTATTTATGTCGGTGTGGAATGATATTACCATTCCTGTATACTTCCTGACAGACAGCTCGACGTGGACGATGCCGCTGTCGATTTATAACTTCTACGGCAAGTACAGCCGAGATTGGAATTTAATTTTTGCTAATCTTGTACTTACGTCACTGCCTGTATTCATCTTGTATCTGTTTGGCCAAAAATATATCGTCAGCGGATTAACGGCTGGTGCAGTTAAAGGTTGACCTCAACGTCATTATGAAATCGAGACTAATTTAATATTCAATCTTTAGTAGGTTATGGAGAGACCATGAATCATCTCATGGTCTCTATTAGTCTATATTCTCAATACCCCATTCACCATCTTGGTTCTTCGTGAAAAAGTACGTGATTCCTGTGTTGTCGATACGTCCATCCGAACTCTTCTGGGCAAAACGCACACCGACTCGAATCTGTTCACGTTCATCGATGTTTACTTTCTCAAGGATATCGAGATCATAAAACATAAATTCTTTCCCTTTTTCACTTTCGTTAATGTAGTAGGAGTGGTACTTATTAGTTGCTGCGGAGTCCTTATTCAGATTCTCCTTGAATTTCTCTGGGTTTTTCTCCACTACAGCTTCGATATTCCCCTTGAATTTGGATATGATCTCATCGTCGAAGAAGCTTTGTTTATACTGATCAAAATCGATGAACACACCTTGCTTGAAATCCTCTACAGTGATGTCACTGATCTCCTTATGCGCTGGATCAATCAATTGCTCCGAATCAGGGATGGCATCCGTGGATGTCGTGATTGCATTCATCGGCTCCTCTTGAGTAGATGGTACCTGATTAGTATTCGGGCTCGATCCATTGATTGCTTCACCGATCGTCGTACGCTCAGGGTCATCTGTATGCCCACATGCTGACAGAAGTACAGCTCCACTTACACAGATAGATAAAATACCATGGGAAAGTTTCTTCATATAATGCGGTTCTCCTTGTACGTTTGGATTCATAATGCTTGTCATATCTCGCCCCTACAAGTAATAAACGCATTGAATCACAGCATAGTTACACGAACTGCTCCAAACGACCATATTTATTCAGTCTGTACAAGTTCAATCATTGCGATCTGGCATATTGTAAGATCGCCTCCGCTGCACGAACACGTATGTTGATATCCTCACTGTCTAAAGCTTGTCTCATCACATGCAGAGCTGCATCAATTGTAGCTTTATTGACCTTCGTAGTCGGAGAGCTCTTTCCTTCCGTTCCCTCCGTTCCTTCCGTTGGTTCACTCATATCTGTGAGATAACGATCTAACTGTGCTTGTGATACTCGATGTTCAAATTGAGCCAGCGGAGCAGCCTGATGAATTAGGGCTTGTACTTTGTCGTTTAAATCCTCCAAGGGTATCCTTCCCAGCCAGGTAACACCTCGCCGGTGGCATATGAAGTCTTCTTCTACTCCCAAGGAATCATCGTAGTAATAATCGCCCAGATCTCCTACATATGCCCACTCATCATCCTTTATAATAACGTAGTCCCCATCTTGCATGGTATGTACAAACGCATGAAGATCCTTCATCACACCTGCTAGCTCTGTGTCTTCTAACCTGTAATGTCCCCTCAACCGCTCATTCCATTCCTCTGGTGACATCTCTTCCAAATCTCCTGTACCAGGCCATGTCATACCAATAAAGTTATCCTCTAAAAATGAAGCTACATGGCTCATACCACGTATAGTTGACTGGATATAAAATAAGTTCATCTGACTTGCGTCCCCCATTCTTCATTATGTTATCTTCATATTAAAAAACCTTCAAGAGCAATGTCTTGAAGGTTAAGCATTATAATATTAGAGCACTTTTTCCAAGAAGCTGATTGTACGTTCATTCTTAGGATTCCCAAACACTTCTTCAGGGCTTCCTTCTTCTACGATGTAACCACCGTCCATGAAGATCACCCGATCGGCTACTTCACGTGCAAATCCCATCTCATGCGTAACGATCATCATCGTCATACCTTCACGAGCGAGATCCTTCATTACACCAAGCACCTCACCAACCATCTCAGGGTCAAGCGCCGAAGTTGGTTCATCGAACAACATCACATCTGGCGTCATAGCAAGCGCACGAGCAATGGCCACACGTTGCTTCTGACCTCCAGAGAGCTGGCTCGGGAAGCTGTTCGCTTTATCTGATAACCCTACACGGTCTAATAATTTTAGCGCCGTATCACGTGCCTGAGCTTCATTTAATAAACCAAGTTCTCTTGGTGCAAACGTAATATTTTTCAGTACATTAAAGTGAGGGAACAAGTTAAAGTGCTGAAATACCATACCGATATTTTCACGCGCCTTATTAATGTTTGTTCTGGAATCATTGAGATCCTGATCATCCACAATCACTCGACCCTCAGTTATTTCTTCTAGCTGGTTAATGCAACGCAAAAACGTACTTTTGCCTGATCCAGAGGGTCCAATGACGCATACAACTTCACCCTCATTGACGGACATATCAATTCCTTTCAGAACATGATTCGTTCCGAAGCTTTTCTTCAATCCTTCAACTCTAATTTTACCCACGGCGAACCCTCACCTCCAGATAGTCAGCAACTTTGGTCAATGTGATAATAACAATCAGATACATAACCGCAACCGTTAACCAGATGTCAAAAGAGGTAAACGTTCTAGCGATAACAATCTTACCCGACTGAGTCAATTCAACAAGACCGATAACAGACAAGATCGACGTATCTTTCAATGTGATTACCATCTGATTGATAAATGAAGGAATCATCACTCGAATTGCTTGTGGAATAACAATCTTCATCATTGCCTTACGATAAGGCAGGCCTAATGAACGAGCTGCTTCCAGCTGTCCTGGATCAATCGATTGAATCCCGCCCCGAATAATTTCGGTTACGTAAGCTCCTGCGTTCAAACTAAGTGTTAGGATGGCTGCCAAGAACAGTGGCATCGTAAAACCGAATGCTTGTGGAATCCCGAAGTAAATAAAGAAAGCCAGAACAATCAATGGAATACCACGGAACACGTCAACAAAAACGGTTGCAATTCCACGAAGGATCTTATTCTGTCCTACCTTCATAAATCCAAAGATCAGACCAATGATAAAGGCAAAGAACAGAGATACAATCGTGTACAATAATGTATTCCCTAACCCCTTGAACAGAGCTGGCAGTGAATTCTGAACATTCTCCCACCGGCTTGTTTCTCCAGCAGTTGGAGCATTGTCACCAACATATTTCTCCAAAATTTGGTCATACTCACCACTTGCTTTGATGTTCACGAGTCCTGCATCAAACATCTGAAGCAATTCTTGGTTCTTACCCTTACTTACCGCAAATCCGTAAGAGTCTCCTTCTTCTTTCTTGGTTACAATTTTCAATCCATTATTTTGTTTAACCCCATAAGCAAGAACAGGCTGATCCTCGAAACATGCAATAGAATTACCTGTTATTACGTCCAGATACATCTGTGCAGAGTCCTCAAAAGGTACAATGGTAAAGCCATACTCGGAGGCGATGGATTCAGCAAAGTTATATCCAGCCGTTCCCGTTTTTACGGCAACCTTTTGTCCCCGAAGATCTTCATAACTTTTCACTGTATCGTTATTCGCGCTAATCCCCATAACGACACCTGATGGATAATAAGCTTCCGAGAAATCAAATACTTTCTTTCTCTCGTCCGTAATGCTCATCCCTGCGATGACGCCATCAACTTGATTCGACTCAAGCGCTTGAACGGCTGCGTTAAATCCGAGAGCCTTGATCTCGTACTTGAAATTCTGATCCTTGGCAATGGCGGCCATTAGATCCATATCAATACCTACAAAATCGCCATTCGAATCCTGGAATTCAAATGGGGCAAATGTAATGTCTGTACCGATGACATAAGTTTTGCCTGAATTCGCTTCTGTTGCGGATGCTCCCCCTGCCCATCCAGATAACCCTGTCACTAGGAGCAAAATCAGGGTAAGTACAAAAAATGAGACCTTCGTTGTTTTCATATGTCCTCCTCTTCTCGGTCTCCTCCGAATCATGTTTATTATTCATTGGAGTTGGTATCAGTGTTACACTTTTTTTGTCAGACGTATTGCCCATTATACATATTATTTTATATTGAGAAAATAAAATTTTAAGTATTTGTTGTTTTCAAAAGCTGATCGTATGTTAACAACTGCATTTCTACATCATGGCTGACCAAATGGTTCAAGTAAAGTTAATCTGACCTATATGAAGGCTTCATATACAGGGAACAATATAAAGTATGAAGGCGTTTAAGTTCGCCTTTTACATTCTCTGATCGCATGGTAAAATTTTGTTAATTGAATTCTCTTAAAGGAGCATAACCCATGCTAAATTTCTTTTCGAAATTGTATTCGGAATATTTAGTCATTCCACGATGCATTCGTTTGTTGATCCTATGGGGATGGATCATTTTGTTTATCGTAACAGGCATACGATTGGGGTGGTTCAGGATCGGTTAAAAATTTATTTCATCTTTGAACTCCACAATCTTTTCAAAATGAGGCCTCATCTCATTTAAAATGATCGATTTGAGCTGCTCCATACTTCTCTCATCCCCCCATTGTAATTGATGATCTGTACTTGTCTTGTATGATGCAAGTGTCTTATCCAATGCACGCAGTTCTTTGGCGATCGATGCAAGTGCAGTTTGGGTAGCCTGAGGAATTAACTTGGGCTTATCCTTCCAATAATGATGACTGATTCCATACATTAATCCATATAGACCACTGCCGTAGGCGAGTTGATACACCTCCTTCTGTTTTGCTGATGTCATAACAGAGTGATCGTATTCGATCATATACCTAGGTTTAGATGTAGATATGTAATTATCACTGAACTCAATAAGTGTTGTTAGATATTGAGTCGCATCCTTCGCCTGCACTTTGGCTTGGTCAAGCAGCTTTTGAACCTTTGCTGGTGGTACCTGATTTGTCACCTGACTAAGTTCTTCAAGGGTTTGTGCGAGTGGCTTGAAGGAGTGGCCATCTTTGAGAAGTGTGATGTAACCACTATTATTTTTGGATTGGTATAGCTCCATTAGCACATCTTCGTTTGCTTTCGCTTCGTTTAATCGGTGCTCATAATACACGATTACCAGTATAGGGATCAGTATGGCGATAAATATCCAGTACCGTTTAATCATTGCTTTATTCATCCTTCATCTGCCATTTCTATTCGTATTCATATACCTTTACTGTGGATAATAATTGGCATATCTGAGAATTGTAGCATATGACCAAAGCAGCTTATACAGGAGATTATTACCAAACAGGCCAATTACAATGCGCTGTGTGACGCTTAATGTCCACCAGATTCTCATATAATAAGCCGTTGATTTTGTTCTAATCAACGGCTTAACAGAATCAATAGATGACATATCTCATAATAGAGACTCTTTATTTTCTTATGAGCGTAATGGCATATCATGCACATAACAAAGCAATATTATATATAACATAAACACGGGAAATTTAATTGAAACAGAGGAATCAAGCAAAGCTATTATACTTTGACCGAAGTACATAGCATGAATATGGCGAAGAAAAACAAAAATATACAGAATATAAGGATAGGTACAGGATGTTGACTATGCATTACGATCATAGGAGACATAAGACCAGCCATGATTCCGCCGGATACGCCGGTAACAATCGTTTGATAATCTACAAGCGCTCCAAAGATCATGCCCACAACCATCGCGAAGATGGTGACAATGATCGTTACCCAAGTTGCATAATAAGGAAATTGTAGGCCCCATAATCCGCCAAAAGCGATGGCACTCACCGTACTAACTGTCATAGAAATGTTCATGCCCAGATGATAGCCAATCAAGTTCCTTAACTTTCTCAAATGCATATATCCTGCAAAAATACCTACACATAACATCACATTCGTTATGATAAATAAGACGATATCCATGACTTTTCCCCCTATCAACTGAATAAGGTACGAGCGCTTCTCATAAGATGGTGTATATCATACATAAGGAGGTGAACACTCATGCTGGATCCAGGCTCAAGCAAGTTCAGCTCACCCGCAAGTCCGCTTCCTGCTCATGAATTGAAAATACTTCAGGAATACATTCATCATCAAAATGTTCAAATCATTGGTGAGATCAATCCTCTTCGTCGTAAAGAGATTATGCTATCTAACTTTTTCAAGTCTCACAAAAATCAAACTGTGAAACTTAAGGTTCATAGTCGCAATCAGTTCACTGAAATGATGGCCAAAACAGAGGCCGTAGGTAGAGATTTTGTCATCTTGACTACTCTCCTAACCAAATATTGGGTTCCCTTTCGCTCAATTGTTACCGCCGAACAACCTTTTGACCAAGTGAATGTTCCACACCAACAACATCAGCAGGTCGTTTATGATGAAGATCTTAAACAAAAAATACTACTTAAATTCGGAAAAACCGTAAGCCAAAAGGATTTTCTCAAACAGCAATTTTTCGAGCAAACTTTAGCTGGTCATATCAAGTCTCTAATGAACGACAAATTAATCGTCGAAACAAGTACCGCTCGAATCCGAAGCAGATTGTTAGATATCAACGCTCAGGAAATCCTTTTGAAAGAGAAAGGCGGCCGATCTTCAGTACCGTGGAGTGATATTCTATGGATTGAAAAGCAACGATTTATCTAGAATAAAAGTCCAATAAGATCATGCGAAGGGGAAGACACCTCATCATGTTATGAGAAGGTGTCTTTTCTATTTTTACTTCTTATTCTGTTTGGGAGGTTTAACATTCAAAGGCGCGAGCTCTGGAGTCTGTTGATCAAGTACTCTTAAAATCCCCCATAGACCGAGTTCAATGTCCCATCTGATATTCCCTGAACGATACAAGTAATCTCCAGGAATGCCAAGCGAGCCACCTGCACCATATAAGAGCAAGAAATCATCTGTATGTCCCACGCTCATCTGGCCTTGAAAGGATACGCTTAATGAGTTCAGATCATCATCACTTCGTAGCCACTGGTGACCGTGCAGTACAAAGGTATGAGCTCTAGCACGATCAGAAATATACATCATTCGGATCACAACAGGGTCGCCTGCGTATGCAAGAAATACAGGTGTTGAAGGATCACCATGAACTTTAGAGCTGAAGACAAGGGAAACATCCGGATTTATCGCAAGTCTATTTTTGAAACGTTCTGCACGGTAATTGAAACCTCGCGATCCTTGATCCTCAAAATCCTCCGTCTCTTCTTCTTCTAGCTCTTGATTTATTGTAATGACAGGTTCAGGGTCTATAATGAGCATACCATCCTGATTATATAATCGAACTCCGTCATGCATAATCACACAATATTCTCTAAGACTTAAACCTCCACTGCTTATAATAACCTGACTTCCTGTGCTTGTAGGTTTTCTTGTAACAGGGTCAAGATAGACGGAGCCTTGAGGTTCTGTGACCAAAAGTCCAAATGCTCCATGATGTCGATGGTTACGAATGTCTGCCATATCGGTAAGTCCTACGCTGCCAATCTGCTGATCAATATACCAGTGATACGTGATGTGTTCTCCAGGAGCGATGGTCTGATCCGGATTGAATCCAACCGTTGCCCCATCTGAACTTAGAACATCATATTCAAGCAGTTGTGCATGTAATGATATTCGTTTGGAGGGTCTATGTTTAAAGTTAACAGGTAATCCAGGGTAGAATTGATCATCTGGAGGAAATTTCAAATGATGCAGCTCATTTGAAAGCCGAACTTCAACGATTTCACCTACATTGCCTCTTATAATCAAAGGCTCTGGATTCATTTTCTTTGTGCGTATATCCTTAACATTTTCTTTCAAAGCAAAAATAATGCTGTACGGATCCTGATCACCAAAGTGATTATAGATCACAGGTGTCTGTATAGCGACAACATCATAACTTCGAATAGGCGCGCCCTTAGGTCCAGGCAACTTACGCTCTATTGCTCTGGGTGGCCTTTCCCCTGTAGGAACAGGCAATGGTTCAGTTCTAGGTTTAGGTGCTTTGCGATCAGGTAAGGGAATTAAGTGAGGTACAAGCTTCTCATAAGAACGCATAATCCCCCAATTCCCTACCCATAGATCATCGATTGAACCATAATGGTACAACAGATCGAAATCTCCTGATCCTTCAACAGCAAATTCCAGTGTGAACGACTCGGAAATGCCAATATGCTGCTGATCGACCAGATCTGATTCAAGGTCTCCCCGTTCCCGTCTCCAACGCTGCCCATGCAGATTAAAGGAGTGGGATTCCTCCTGCGCACCCTGAAGAAGCCGAATTCGCACAGGGTCACCGTTGTAGGTTTGCAGTAGAGGTGTCACTGGATCTCCGTGTACCCATGAACTAAACACATAGGCTGGATCCATGTGAGGTTCCTTTAAGCGAAATTGTAGTGGTTCATTTCTATAGTTGATTCCCATCACCCCTGGATCTTCATGGGAGCTTGGAAAAGGCGGTTGGTTTAATGGATTACCATCCGAATCAAACAAGAGTGCAAAGTCGTGGACAAGCAAAGTAAACTCTCTAAAATCAGGAATAAATGGATTCGTTATTGTCGCTTGTGTTCCCGATCTAATCTCTTCCCCTGTATGTGAAGATAAGTATTTGGAACCTCTCGGTTGTATATTAATTCCCGCAAAAACCCCATGTTGTTGGTGTTGATTGGCAAACAGATGATCATGAAAAAAAGTTGCTTTTAGTTCAGCATCAGCAAACCATTGATATTCAATCGTCTGCCCAGGAAGTATACCTGAATCATAATTCCAGCCTACGTTGGCTCCATCCGATACAAGCGGATCGAATTTCACAAAGTGAACATGAAGTCCTGCCTCATACGTACGATTGACCAATTGAAAAGCATTGCCCCCTATAACTTCAGGGAACTTATTTGTAAATTTAAGCCTGACACAATCTCCGCCGTTGGCACGAATGGTTAGCGGTTCAGGCGCTTTACGTCCAGAGCACACAGCTTCCTCATCTTCAGCCAAGACAAACATTCTACCCTGAGGATCATGCCACCCTTGATTGTTATAGACGATTGGAAGTTGTATCGCTACGATGTGAAACTCTCGTATTGGATTGATTAAAGGGTCACAAGGGTTTACAAACACTGCACCAGGAACAGCATTCGGTGCAAATTGATTTATTTCTAGCGGAGTTGATTCACGCCCACCAATGATGCCAAGCGGAGGTCTAGGCGCTTTTTTGCCAATAATACCAGGAATAAAATTAGGGAATCCTGGCTTTTGTTTGGTCGGCTTCGGAGGAACAGGCTGACCCGGAAGAGGAATCAGAGCATCAATGGGTTTACCGTTAGGATATTTCTGAGTTCCATCCTGTAAGGTATTAAAAATCCGTTGCATTCCCCACATGCCTTCTTCAAAGTGCGGATACAGGTGACAATGAACAATAATATCTCCAAAAGCACCTTGCATGCTCCCTGCTCCATATAGAGGTGAGACTGTATAGGATGCCTGCGGAGAGATGGCTTGCGAATCCTTGATTTCGGAGTCTAGATCCGTCGTCTCAAATAGCCATTGATGCACATGATAATGAAATACATGTGTTTCTTTAACTCCGCCGTGAATAACCCTTATTTTCACAGGGTCTCCTACGTAGGCTCTTAGAATAGGCGTTGCGGGATCACCAAACATCCATGAGTCATGATGTACTTCTTCGCCTTCCGTTTCCGGAGATACCACGCCTTCTAATATGAGACGATGTCGATTCCTCATCGGTTCAGATCTGTAATTGATGGCATGCGTTGCTTCGGGTTGAAACGTATGTGGACTAAAAGGTGTATCTCCTGTCAGGTCTTTAATCTCCATTTCATCGTGAAATACCCAGGCATATTCACGAAATGAAGGCAGGAAAGGATTATGTATGTCAGCGTACACACCAGAAAGTAGTGGCTTTCCTGTCTTAGGATCAGTCCATGTGGAACCTTGGGGCTCCACAATCAGTGCTCCGAATAGCCCATGAACTTGTGTACCGAGCTCACTAGAGAGCGTGTTTCCAAAATCCGTGAAATAACAAATTCCTTCCAGGGTTGTATGCCACCTATACGTTGTGCAATCTCCTGGTTGAACCGTTGTATTAGGATTAAAACCCACTGCCGCTCCATCTGATGTGGTAACGTCATATTCAACATCCTGTATATGAATAGATGAAGGATAATGCAGTTTATTTTCAAACAAAATCTCAATATCGTCTCCTGCGTTGGCACGAATGATTAAAGGCTGTACTAGATCAACCGTAGTAAAAGGATTCTTAGCAATAAGCCTACGAACCTTATCCTCATTCTCTTTCAGTACATACATTTTCCCTTCAGGGTCGTGATCTCCAAAGTCATTTACGACAATACGAACCGAAATAGCTACAACATGAAATTTTCTTTTCACATTTCACCTCTTAAACTCGTATTTCGGGGATCGGGTTCTCCGGTGTCTCTACGAAATAAACTTGAATATTATCAATATGTGTACGAAGTGACGTGTTATCAAATTCGGGAACATTACAGATCTCTACCTGGATCGAAATCGTATCTGCTTCAACTTCAAGAATCCGCCCCACATAAAAGAAGGGATAGGATTCAATAATAACTAGAATACGACTACCTATGGCTGTAGTAAGTTCCGCAATGAGCGCCTCTTGTCTGAGATCGTTGATATTACGAGCATCTTCCCGCTGAAGCATTATTCCTAACCTCCTTTAAGAAAGTGTTAGTCTATTATTCATTGCAAAAGGTGCAAAGATGGCAATGTTCTCAATGGGGAAACATAGCGGTGTCGGAAACTGAAAGTTGGGAGCATTGGGCATTTTGATAATTACTGGATTTAATTGAATAGATCCACCTCTAACGATTTCAAGTCTGCCTGTAAAAATCGGTCTGAATGTCTGTCCCAGTATGTTTAGCTGTGAAGCATCAAGAATGACGATAATTTCTTGACCAAGCAATTCTTCAAAAATCGTATTGCTCTCCCTTAGCTCTGGTGAGTGATAATTTTCACCATAATTATGCAATGAACTCAATGCATTCCCTCCTTGAACATATTTTGTAATACAACATAACCAGTTATATATATGGTAACAAGGAGGGAGAATATGCTATTGCTTTGCAATCGTAATAACTTCAATCTCAGTTAAAGCAATGGTTTCAAGAAGCTGATCCTCATGCTTGCTAAGAGGTTGAATTATTATTTTGTCTTCGGTTGTATTGACTAGGCAACCCATTTTAATGCTTTTTGGCTCATTCATTTGAATGATGATCTTCTGTCCTGCATGTTGTAAGAGAGCTATGCTTAGCGGAATGCCATAGAACCGATTCAGCAACATAACACTTCCTGAAACGGTTTCAGTGAACGTATACAACAGCGCACAATTGAGCTCCTCGCTGCAAAAGATCGGATGAATCTCATGCGTCGGTGCCGCTTCATTCCCATCGGTCGATATGGAAATCAGCTGATCATATTGTATATATCGAAGTCTTGACCTACTCCAAATGGTAATGTAATTCTTTCCTGATTGTAGGAGAAATCCATCCACCGTTTTCAACTTTCCGCGAAATGACATTTCAACCTCAACATATTGGTCTTGGAGTGAGGCTAATTTCAGCTCCAGCTGTCTTGTATTGTTAGGTTGAGGTGGGTTACCCAGGGTTCGGAGAATATGATTGGCTTCGGCTATACACGCTTTTAATTCAATAAATTGTTTTTCAGGTAATGCTGTTGTTGGTGAACTTATTCCAATGCGCTGTTTAGCTTTAATCACGAGACAAATACCTCCAATGAAAGAATATTTAATCTCAGTATATGGGCTGCTATACCTATCGAACTGGTCAAACGCCTATCTTTGTTACATTCCTTGGAAATAGGCTAATGTCTCTGGCACACCTCGTGGTATGGGCATATACATGATATCAAATACCGAAATAAGTGGAGGATCTCATGAATCATAAGAGAGTACTACTCAAAAAGAAGGCTGTTTCCCCGACCCAATCAAGATCAAACAGAACATCAAGAGTACTGCTGAAGAAAGATTGTGACCTCAAAATAAACTACGGAGTTTCTGACGATTGTGCCTGTCATCAGCCGATCTCACAGCATGTTGTCCATCGTGAAAAATGTTTCAAGATCATTCCTGGACAGAAGCCACTAATTAAACTTCGATTAGCTGGAATTAATAACAACCTGAATTTTGAGTTATTCCGCCACAAAGGAAATCGTATCATTATCGAAGTTAGTTCTGGTGAGAAGACTGAAAAAATCAGAGGCGTATTATGTGATGTAGGCACAGATTACGTCGATATCAAAAAGGCAAACGGTAGGGTTGTTACGCTTCTTCAGTCTAATATTATCAAGATTGAGTGGCTGGGACGGAGAAAAAGAGCCCCTCAGGTTGAATACGTAGAAGATGATTATGGGGATGAATATGGATATGATGAGGAGTGCGAAGAATAACATCCGAGGAAATCCAGTATGAAAGATTGGGGGAAGTTAACCCTAATACGATCGGCGGTCTTCTCATTTCAATAAAACTCTGGTCAAAGATATGCCAAAACGCAAGCGATTATATTCAATCGCTTGCGTTTTGGGTATGATCATTTACTATCAAATCTCTAATGCACTAGTTATTTGGCATCCTCCAGCCACTGCGCAAGTGGTGTATCATTCGTGAGCTCACCGTGTAAAATGTGGCTAAACTTGCCTTCCCGATCAATCACCATCGTTGCGGGTAAACCGGTGATACGATACATCGTGGATATTTTGCCAGTCACATCAACAATTACAGGAAAATCAAATTGCTGTTCATTCATAAATTCTTGAATCGTACCCTTGGATTCTCCAACATTAACAAACAGTGTCTCTACATCTTCTTGGTGCATCTCTGCCGTCTGATGCAGCAAAGGCATTTCTCTTACACAAGGTGTGCACCATGAAGCCCAGAAGTTAATCATAACTACCTTACCTCGATAATCGGATAGAGAAACTTGATCACCCACTGAATTGGGAGCCATAAAGTCTGGAGCAGTGGCACCAGCTTCAATTGACCCTACTCGTTGCGTCTGGGACGGTGAGATTCCCTGAAATACAGCCCACACCCCAGCCAGCACTGCAACCGTTCCGATCAAGATGGTGATCATGCGCCTCATATGACGTTTATGTTTTCGCAACAAGTATCACCTTCACTTTATCCCTAGACTTTGATGAAATGCAGCATGAAGCGAACCAAACTGTTCACGAAATTGATGTGTTGTACCACTCCCAACGTTCTGCCCATTGTTCATAAAGACAATATGATCAGCGAGATCATCCGCAATGTCTAACTGATGAGTGGAGAACACAACCATATGACCCTGCTTCTTAATTTCTTTGACAAGCTGTGCAAATTCATGCATCCAGAATGGGTCTAACCCATTCGTTGGCTCGTCCATAACGAGCAATGGTGGCTTCGCCAACAGTGCCTGTGCAAATAGTACACGCTGTCGCATACCCTTAGAGAAGGTTGCGACACGTTTATTTTTTTTGTCCTCCAAACCTACCATCTTCAGCACTTCCTGTACCCTATCTTTGGAAACTCGCCGCAATGCAGCCCAGAACAAGAGCATCTCTTCTGCCGTCAGACTCTGATTAAACTGATAATCATCTGGCATGTACCCGATCTGTTCCGAATACCGTTTACGGTCACTCCTCTGCCCTACCTGGTTCACAAGGATATCTCCTGAAGTAGGACGAAGGATACCTGCTATCATACGTAGTACAGTGCTCTTGCCAGCACCATTGCCTCCACATAAAGCGAGTACGTTACCTGAAGAGATGTGAAAGGAAATCCCCTCTACGATCGATTGTTTTTTTATCGTTTTACATAATTCGTTGATACTTGCCTCCACTTTATCCATGGGAACGTCCCCTTTCCCAGATTCCGTATACCACAAATACAGAACATGTAATCCACAGCAGACAGATCGTTAAGAAAATCCAACTGCCACTCGGTTGCTGCACCCATGTCACCCATTGGTAATATTCCGGTCCGAGTACCGAGCCCCCGCCAAGTTTAATAACGACAAATAAACGTACCAGCTCGGCTGGATTGATGAAAGTTAGCACAACAAGCAATGGTTTGACCCATAAAAAAGGCACAATACCTAAGATCGCAAGCAAGAGCGTAGGCCATCCGATCACTGCAAAGAACCAAACGGATACCGAAATGGTTAACGCTTGCCACCGATTTTTGGATATGGAGCCGATGAACAGTGCAAGCGTTAGGAATAATAGGACTAATCCGCAGGAGAATGCCAGAAATAAGAGATACGTTGTCACGTTTAATGCGCTACCGATCACTCCACTGATAAGACCCATCAAGCCATATCCAAATGCTACAATCGTAATCAGCACCACAGACAAGCCAAGGTATTTTCCAACAATAAAGGACATTGTGCCAATTGGATAAGTAGACAACAGTTGCCAGCTTCCCTCTTCCTTCTCCGAAGTTAGCGAGAAAGAACCTAGAAATAACGTCATTAATGGCAATAAATAGAGAATGAGATTTAACATCGAGCCGGTTGTACCGGAATATCCTTGAACAAAGTTCTGTGAATCAATGAGCAGTAAGCTTAAGCTAAATGTGCAAAAGAGGATTAAAAACGAATACGCCCAGGGATTGCGAAATCCCATCCTCACTTCACGCTTGGCTACCAGTAACATATCTACCATATTCGATCACCCTGATTACTCATCATCACTAGTGACCCGATTCTTCCTTCTTCTCGCCTTCCTCATGCATTCCTTCCTCACTCATTCCCTCTTCCCCATGTCCGTGGTCATGTCCATGATCTCCCATATCCATCATCTCCGTGCTCTGTTTCCAGTCATGGGATGCGAGATCTTCAGCAGTCATGATGGTTCCAATGCCTTGCTCCGCAACAAACGCTTCAGCAGATGCTTTATCCTTGAAATTAAGGATGCCATACGCCATTGGTGTACGCAGAGAAGCATCATAAACATACGTCGCTTTGCTGTATTCAATCCATTCCTTGTCATTATAATCACGTACAAAATCCATACCGATGTTCTCAGTCCCATTTTCTTCTTTCCATTGGTTCATGCACCCGATGTCGTCAAACTTATAGTTCTTACCATCCTTAGTTGTAAGCTGTGTTGCATAGGCATCATCCTTCACCTGCATCTTGCAAATGGCACAAATATCCACGTCTTCATTAATTGGTAATGCCGCATATTTGGTTGACCCGCAAGCCGTTAATACCAACAACCCCAGCATAAGCAGTAATGTCATTGTCCATCGTTTGTTCATTTACGTAATCCTCCCGAATAAATCATAATACAAGCTGAGATACATAATAAAATGACTCCGATAACCCATACCGGTATGGTGTCATTCGTTGTGCCTGGTTGCAGTTGAGGCTCCATTGTCATCGTCATCAGAGGTGATTGATCTGTTGACCAATTCTCTTTGCCTTCTGTAAACAACTCACTCAAAAAGACCATCCCCGGGGATTGAAAGAAAAGCTGATAGGCTGAATTCCTACTAATTAATTGCTCATAGAATGGATTAATTCCATATGCCATTTCACTAATCCCATCACCATTCAGATCAAGTCCCCGGAAGGAGTCCCAATAATTAGATGACATCTCGTTGTCCTGGCTATCTACAGCCGAAGCATCAATCACATTGGATATGAACTGGTTCTGATTGAGTCGGTTGCCTTCTGCAAGTACAAGCTGAAACCCGATGAAATTACGCAGAACCTCATTATCACGAATATCGTTATCTGTGGACTCCGCAATGTTCATTCCGACTCGATTACCTTCCACAATATTGTTCGCTATGGTAGATTGATGAACGTCGTATAACAGGATGCCTTGAGAATGTACATTTTCACTCTGCTTCCGAAATGAATTGCCCGATACCGTGGTATTCTTCACACCCATAATCATGGCACCGGTGATGTTGTCCTCACCTACATTATCCAAGACGTAAGAGTCATCCATATACATGCAATGGATACCATATCTTGTATGTAGTAACGTATTGCCTTTTACAGTAGCTTCACGGCTATTCTCCATATAGATTCCATCGAGCATACCCCTAATTTCATTGCCTTCAATATGGTTGCGATGAGCGTTGTACAGATCAATCCCGTTGCCTTTCTGACTGCTTGAAGCCGTCTCGGAACCCGTCCATGTAATGACGTTATCTTTGAAGATCCCCTCATTAGCGTCACGAGCAAGAATGCCGAAGCCCTGTGTCTGAATATGTATATCCTTGATCTCTGCATGATTGGCTTCAACCTGAATAGCTGCTGTAGGTGTACTATGCTGATGTAGAATAGTAAAACCCTGCAACTTTACGCCATCTGCACGAATGTTGATCGTGGATTCTGGAGAATTCGTAGATGCAGACTGAATTGAGCTTGTATCTGTGCTCACGATCATCACAGAGGAATCTCCCAGAAGGGATATGCTCTTGTCTATAGTCACGGGGCCTAAGTACATACCTGGCTTAAGTGTAAGCTCTTCTCCAGGATTCATCGCGTTAATGATCGGTTGTAGCGGAATGAAGCTCTGTTCTTTTGAAGCGGCGGACGCATTCCCTGACAAGAATAGAAGCTGAATCAGTATACCTATAAACAGCCATAGAGTAAGGGTGCTCCAAGAGGTGACTTTACGGTTGAAGTTGTCTGACATGTTGAGAGGCATGCGAGCATTACGCATGAATTGCCCTGTAGCTAGGCGAACCCTCTGCGATAACATAGGTCAACATGCTGTGTTCATTCCATTCAAAAAAATGTTGAGTTTTACATTCGGTCTTCAATTTCATTCCTCCATCCTTCACTAGCCTTAACACAATACTGCTCATAGTGTACATAAAAACCTAATGTTTCCATATAGCTCAACATGGCTATACTACTTGATTGTTTGTGGCTAAATTGTGAGATACATGAAAATGGTGTTGTCACTCTTCACTTTTTTCAATACTTCTAAGAACAAGAGAAAAAGCTTATCCGGAATAATGAGTATCCGTAATAAGCCCTTGCTCCAATGCATAACGAGTGAGTTGAACTCGGTTTTGCACCTGTAACTTCTGTAGAATATTCTTCAAATGATTCTTAACTGTATATTCTGAAATGTTATATTTCTGTGCGATTTCTTTGTTCGTCCATCCTGCAGCTACTCCATATAAAATGTCCTTTTCTCTAATAGTCAGAGGCACATCCGGCTCTTTTTTCTCTGTTAAGGATACGTCCTTTAAGATCTGATAAGCCACCTCACGGCTCAAGGTCGCCTCTTCTGTAACGATGGAATGGAGATATTCTAACCACATGGAGGGTTCAAGGTTTTTCAACAAATAACCCTGTGCCCCACACTTTAATGCTTCCAGCAAATGAAATACATCATCCGAGACGGTAATCATCACGATTTTCACATAAGGGAACATCAGTTTAATCCGCTTAGTCGCTTCCAATCCGTTCATAATTGGCATCTGAATGTCCATTAGAATGAGATCAGGAAGCCACTGCTCTGTAAAATCAATGGCCTGTTGGCCGTCAGTCACAACCCCAATCACTTCAATAGACGAATCCATAGATAAAATATCACAGATCGCTTCTCTGGCATGCACATGATCATCAACAACAAGCACCCGAATATGACTCATACATGTTCACCATCTTGACTAAATCGTACAACAGTGTGCTCCTGTTCTCGATATAACTTCAAACTCCAGTTCATCGCTTTCAACCTCTCTTTCATAATATGTAGTCCATATCTATCTTTCATTGCAAACGGATCGCCGGCAAAGCCTCTACCATTATCTTTAATCGTTATTAATCGATATCCATTTTTATTCTCACCCGTGATCCAGCCTTGGGATGCTTTGGCATGTTTTTGAATATTTACAACAGCCTCGCGCATACACGCGAGAAGCTCAATCTTCTCTTTAGCAGTAAAGACTTCATCCTCAATGTCCCATTCCAGATTAATGGGGATTGGAGTATCTCCAATCATTCTTCCAATTTGGTTACGGAGTGAGACAGAATCCAGCGTGGGTGATGCTGTCTGGCTCTGAGAGTCATATCTGAGATTAGCTATCGATTGGCGCACATATCGATTCACTTCATGGACGGTTTTCCGAATTGCATATACTTCTTCGAGGTGCTTCTCTTGTTTACGTTTAGATTCCAGACGTTCTACTTGTACGGAAAGTAAAAAGAGAGATTGTGCAATGCCATCATGCAGCTCCTTCGCTAATTTCTCACGAGATTCCAGCACCGCCTTAGCTGCTCGTTCCTTCTCCAATTCCTTTTGGATACGTTCCATATTGCGAAATAGCTTCGTGACGAGCGTAATACTTACAACATAAACCATGACAGGCGTAAGCCAATTACCGAGATCCATAGAGATATAGGGTAAAAGAAATTGGTGGCGTACGTACTCCCATACGCCAACAGTTAAGGTTGGGATGAGCAAGATCATCCACTTGATCTGTTTATAAGACATGCTTTCCCTCCTGGGATTCCTAATCATACGATGAAGCGCATGGATTGATTGCATAGCTATACCTAACTCTAAATAGCATACGTTGTACACATGCAAAAGGCATGACCCCTTAGAGCCATACCATAGGTGATTTAACTTTTAATTGTAAACATTGTTTGAACGATCATGGAATTTACGTTCCGAAATAGACATCTAATTTACCAGTAGGAGGCGTTGTTGCCATCCACACCGCAGCAAGATTGTCCGGAGCAGATGTTTGTGCTGTGATATAATCCCCGATCAGAACTGTCGGTACCGGAGAGATTCCGTTTGGATTAAAGGAAGTGGTCGTCAGACGCCGATTGGTAAAGGTAGCTCCTCCATCAAACGACTCTGCAACAAAAACATCCAGCAGGAATCCATCTATCCGGTTGGAGTAATAGATGACCCTAATCGTGCCAGCGAATGGTGAGACGGTAATAAACGGAAAGAAATTTTGCGTTCCTGGAGGTGCACCCGTAATGCTGACTGGGTCAAACCAGAGCAAGCCATCTGGTGAACGAGAAAGTAGCACATCGGTGTATCCATTACGTGCATCATTCCAAACGGAATATACCGTTCCGCTAAAAGGGCTAATAGAGATATCAGCTCCAAGGCATAAATTGGTCTGCACTCGAAATTGGTAATTGGGCACAGGTAACGGTGAAGGTGCAGGTACAACAGAAGAAATAAATGTAGCCTGTCTCTCGACCGGCGGTTGATAGTTGATCCCGCCATCATAAGATATGCGTAATAATGCAGAGGGGCTCGCTGGGCCGGTAATAATGTATCCTGCATACACCTCTCCAGAGAATCCTACAGCTAGTGCTGCCCGGTCATGTATTCCCCTTGGATTAGATTGTCGGTCAGGGCCTTCCCACGTCAACCCTTGATCAAGCGATCGCTGAGTAAATATGGATGAAGACGTTGTGGCGAGCGGCGTATATCCAACATAGGCATTACCTCTATACGGACTGCCGGGTGAACGATCAACAGCAATAAACGGCTCATCATTATGAATCACCGTGCCATATCCTGCTTGAACGATAACCGGTGGTTGCCAGCTTAATCCATCATCAAATGAGGTATAACTGACAATCGTACCATCATTAATACCGTTAAATACGTGGACTGTCACAATAAAAGTGCTTGGAAATGTATAGTCAATGGTTGGTGCCTCTGCACCCGAATATCCCGGAGGGTTGGGGAATACCGTTGTTGACCAGGTGCTGCCGCCATCTATGGTGCGATACAATCCTGTCAATGTGGGGCCGGTGCTTGTATCTACAGCAACCACACACATAATATTGGGATTAAGCGTATTAACAGCAATCGAAGGTTCGAATTGATTCCCTGCCAATGCTCCAGTAATATTAACTACAACCATGCATATCACCTCATTTCTTCTAAGGAATATTGGTAAATCGGTCTATCAACGACATTTCAGATTGGAGAATTCGCTGGATAAGCTGACCCGTTGAATCAACACCATACACGTTAATCATCGTACTTGTGGCACTGAAATAATCACTTTGTACTTCATAAAAGGATGCGCTGATAAGTGGATATACAAAAGTTCTGCCAGCTTGGGGAGCCAGCTGAAATAAATCATGACCCACCGGAATTCGTACGGTCTGCGTAGAATCCCATCGGAAGACCTCAAGCTCAACATTGACAGCAGCGTTAAGAGAGTCGTTAAGGCAAGTCACGATAACCTGGGTAGACTGCGTCGTTCCCGTAATGGGGTTATAGATAAGACCCGTGCTAAAAGGCACAAGTATTCACTCCCTTCTCCTGCAAACTTTTCTACTTAAGGGGATTTATCGTATAATATGTTGTCCTACTTTCAACGGAACGGCGTTCAACTAAAGATCAAAAAAAGCCACCGATCTCTCTAAGATCAGCAGCCCTTTTGGAGGAGTAAAACGATACATGAAATCCATCATACAGTTATTACATTTTGGCTATCATCAGGCAATGAGTTGTATTTTCCCGGTCGTTATTTTTGGGACATTAGCGCTTTCGAGTGTCATTCCAGTGCCTTTTTTTCATCGTTATGATGCCATCTTAATCATACTTCTTATCGTGCAATATCTGATGTACCGCAGTGGTTTAGAAACGCTTGATGAAATCAAGGTCATCTGTGTATTTCACTTCATTGGCTTGCTACTTGAGATATATAAAGTATGGATGGGCTCATGGTCGTACCCTGAACCTGGATATACTAAACTATTGGGTGTTCCGCTATACAGTGGATTTATGTATGCAAGTGTAGCTAGCTTTATGTGCCAAGTATGGCGTAGACTTCGTATGGACATGACGGGTTGGCCAGGCGGAATATCCTCCGCATTGCTCGGAGCAGCAATCTACCTTAACTTTTTCACACATCACTTTATTCCTGACTTCCGTTGGTGGCTCACAGCACTTGTGTTTGTTGTCTTCTGGAAAACATTTATTATCTACCGTGTACGTTCTACAACTTATCGGATGCCTCTATCTCTCGCTTTTATCATTGTTGGATTCTTTATCTGGACTGCTGAGAACATCGCTACATTCTTTAATGGTTGGAAATATCCTGATCAGCATGAAGCATGGCAGCTCGTAAGCTTCAGTAAAATCAGCTCATGGTTCCTCCTTGTTATTATTAGTGTCATCATCGTTGCACAGCTTAAATATGTGAAAGCCAATCGAACGCGAAACATTCATAATTAAATTTAGGTATTGGTTATTAGGATAATTGTAGACTGATTTAGCAAAGTAAACAGAAAACTCCCCACTCGTTAGGAAGATTATGCCGAGTGGGGAGTTTTACTTAACTATAATGAATTGAAATAGCATTGTTTATCGTAACTTTGGTACTGGGTATAGAACATCATTACTTTTGAAATTAAGTTACGTGTTGTTGAGCGTTGTTCGCTTAATCATAGATAACGTTTCAGAGGCTCGCTGGTTGTTGAACTATATCTTTCTGATAAGCCAACACTTGATCCCAGTCTCCGTGAAAAATAGGAATCCGATAATATCCCATTCGCTCATATAATGCAGCCGCTTCTGGTTGCAGCGGACCTGTCTGTAGCTTCAAATTACGATAGGCAAATTGTATAGCAAGACGTTCAGCCTCAGCTAAAATGGCTTGAGCAACGCCTTTACGCCTATATTCAGAGCGTGTATACATGCGCTTCACTTCCACGGAATTTTCATCAAGGGGTCTAATGGCTCCGCAGCCAACAGGATATCCGTCTAACCGAGCTACAATAAACGCAGATCGTGGAACCTCCACGTCAGAGAGTTGGAATCCTGCCGTTCCGTCACCTCCGTACAACAATCCAAGCTCCTCGCTCAGCTCCTTTATTAATTGCACTGAATCCTCACTTCTTACATCTTCGGCGGCGGCAAGCACGATTATCGACGACATGCGAATCCCCCTTTATCTCATTGGTTTTATTTGTTTACAGGTTGGCGGTATTCAGCGACTCGAGAATAATATAACTCGTAGAATCCATATCGATGTTGTCCTTACTTATAGGAGTCTAACACCTGACCCAAAATTTGAATCCCTTTTACAATCTGTTCATCGGATGGTGTAGAGAAATTCAGCCTAATGGCATTACACGCTTCGCTCTCATCCACGAGGAAAGCTGTACCAGGAACAACCGCAACGCCTTGAGCAGCAGCAGTCTTGGCATATTCGAGCATCGGAACTTGATGTGGTAGATCACACCAGAGGAAAAGTCCTCCTTCGGGTTGAGTGAAGGTAATACGCTCACCCATGTGCTGCTTCAACTGTTCAATCATTAACGCTGATTTTCTATGGTAAATTGTTCGAATGCTGTCGATATGACTGTCGTAGTCATACTCCGCCATGAACTTGTACGCCAAAATCTGTGGAAGCATAGCGGTATGTACATCCTCACCTTGCTTAGCCACAACCATCTTCTGAACAACCTCGTACGGTGCAAGCACATAACCCACACGCAGACCCGCAGATAGAATTTTGGAGAAGGAACCTACATAAATGACAAGACCTTCATCATCCATCGATTTAATGGTTGGAACATCTTGTCCCTTGAATCGAAGCTCACCATATGGATTATCTTCAAGAATCATGACACCATACTTTTTCGCCAAATCATAGATTGCCTTACGCTTCTCTTCACTTGTCGTAATGCCTGTCGGATTCTGGAAGCTTGGAATCACGTAAATCAGCTTCACGTTCTGCTCTGTTTGCAGAGCATGCTCTAGCTTCTCAATATCCATCCCGTCAGTCTCCATAGGCACACCAACTAATTTAGCCCCTGCTGCCCGAAACGTATTCAAGGAACCGATGAAGCTTGGACTCTCACAGATTATCGTGTCACCCTCATTACAGAAAACTTTACAAGCAAGCTCGATACCTTGCTGCGCTCCAGATACGATGAACAATTCATCTGATTCTCGGCCTGTATTGAAGCCTGTTTTCAAATGTGTCGTTAGTGCTTCTCTTAGCGGAGCATATCCTTCTGTAATTCCGTATTGAAGAGCCGTCACCGGATCATGTTCCAGTATGGATTGTGTGAACGTACGTATCGCCTCAATCGGAAACGTCTCCGGTGCAGGATTACCTGCTGAGAACGGGATAACGTTCTGACCTGAAGTTGCTTTTAAAATTTCACGAATGATGGATGGCTGTAATGCAGCAATCCTGTTGGAAAATGAGTAGTCCATCGTAATAATGCCTCCCTATTGTCAGTACATCTATTGGTGTTTGTGTTTATGCTTAACCTCTATTGTCTCCCATTGCTTGTACCACTTACATTCGTTGATTGTATCATAAGTGAATTCATCCGTTCATCCATAAAATAAAAGAAACACGACTAACCGGCTCATGGTCAGTCGTGCTTAGAGTATTATGAATTACTGAAAGAACCGCTGCCTGACTTCACTGTCTGTACCTCATACATGTTAACAGTTGTACTGATCAGATATTCTGGCTTGTCTTGCGATTTTTTCTCACGGTGGCCTTTGATATGTACATCGCTTTTCTCCCAGTTTTTCCATGCTTCTTCTGATTCCCAGCGAATGATGACAAGAACTTCTTCTTGCTCTTTGTTTCGCTTGTTGACCATGACACTGAAATCAATAAGACCCGGCATATCCGTAATTGGTGATGGACCACTCCATCGTTCTACGACCTGATCGCTGTACCCTTTTTGAATAATGATGCTTCTAGTCTGGATTAACATAATTACCTCCTAAATCATCTCAGATTTTTGAATTAAACGAGGTCTAACCAACTTACCTAGCTCCTCTTGCCTAGCTGTCCTCTAATTCTATTTTAATTCAATTGAAAATGATTATCAATGATAATCAGTGTAAAGCTTAAGCTGATTTGAGGTTACTCACTTCAAGTCTTTAATGAAAGCAACACTTCGATTCACTTCTGTGAATCCAATCTTTGCATGAAATGCTTGGCTTGCATGGTTCGTAAGCTCCGTATCTGATGCGATCTGGGTACAACCTGCAGACTTCGCCCATTTCTCTCCTGCTTCAACTAATCGTCTTGAAATACCTTGGTTCCTGTATTCTTGCTCGACAAAAATGCCCTCAACGTACCCCACAGGCGATGAATTAGATCCTTCAACATAATCAGTTCTTATCGATAAGTGAATAAATCCAACGTACCTTTGTTGAGACTTTGCAAGATAGAGTCTGTCTTTCTCTGATTGTAATACATCTTGAAAGTCAGCTCTTAAGTCTTCCCACGAATTCTCGGGCCATAATTTTGAGGCTAATTGTGTCACTTCATCTAGGGTTGTCTCATCTGCCTGTACAATCTCCATCCGTGCACTTCCTCTTCTTAAAATTAGTTTCGCGTCATCAAAGTAAGCCTTGTTACATATCATTTGCTCTTACTTGCAGTAATTGCTATTGCACGGGGTAAACTCGAATTCTTGATCGTTACCGTGTATTTCTTCATTTGCTTATCTGCACATTCATCCCATTTGTCTGAGAACAGATAGAACATATCTCCAAAGTTCATTCCTTCGGGTAAATTATCTTCGAATTTGATCACCGCAATCTCCGAATCAGGCAATTCGTCTAACACCTCTACCTTAGCGTGAAAAACCATGCCCAAACTTCCGTTCCACTTATAAATACCGTAGGGAGTGAGTTCGAATTCTACCGCTCCTGTCTCCTCATACAGCTCTCGACTTGCAGTTTCTAACATCGTTTCCCCTGGTTCTCTATTGCCCCCTGGGATCTCCCAACCTCCTCGTTTGCTATTTTTAATAATTATGAACTTATCTTCAAAGGTTGTGAGCATAATGGCAAACTGTATTGCATCATGATTAATCTCATTAATATCATACCAATAGCTCATGCTATCCTTCTTCCTCATGTTCATTTATGTTTCTCAATAGTCGATATACTGAATAATTGATTTATCATTAAAGGCTTCTATTATTTTCTATTCTGCTTATAAATTCATCTACTTGTTTTCTAGTATTCAAAATAATGACTTGTTTATCTCCCTGCATATGTTCGAGCTTCTTCAGAACGTTCATTCCACTTCTTTTCTTATAATTCCAGACCCATTTCACGAATTCCCAATCCAACTTTTCATTACATCCTTCATTCATATCGGGTCTACTCTTGTTATGGTACATCAATCGCCGTTTGATAATCCGATAGCAGCATAAGAGCCTGGGCATATCCAAAAAGATAATGACATCCGCTCTCTCCATCCTGGTGCTCATTGTTCTTGAATAGTTGCCGTCCATAATCCATTGATCTTGATTAGTAAACTTATCAATCATCTGATCCCACTCATCATTCGGTTTAGGAACCCAGTTTGGATTCCAGAAGTAAGCATCTAAATGAATCACAGGAAGATTAAGCATGTTACCTAACTTTTTGGAAAGCGTTGATTTGCCAGATCCACCTGATCCAATCACCAAAATTCGATTCATTTTGTTCTCCTTCGCAGCAAATGGATTGTTAAGCAACGGGTTTCTTCAGAAAAATAGAAGCAATGTTACTTACTCCAATCACTCGATAACATACTATAAGTCACAATGTTCTCATAATGATCGTACAGCCACTGAGCTTCTCTTGAAGTGCCTTCCTCTACAAAACCAATGCGTTCTGGAATAGATCGACTTCTTAGATTGGTTTCTGCACATTGAATGATTACGCGATTTAACTTCAACTCAGCAAACAAATAATCTAACAATGCCATGATCGATGTTGATATAATTCCGCGGCCTTCGAATGACTCCGACAATAGATACCCAATACTTGTTTCTTTGTTCTCCCAATCAATGTAATGCAGTCCGATCATTCCAACCAACTTATGTTTGTACCATATTCCTGCATCAAATCCGTTTCTCTCTTCAACATTTTGCGCCCACATCGCTATAACAGAATCTAAGTCGGATGGGGATTGACGTTTATCAACCCACAGTAGCCATTTTCGGAGATGCGCTCTATTATTATCAATTAATGTGTACAATTCATCCCGATCTCTCGGTTGTATTATATTGATTGAGATTGATTCATTAACTTGAAAAGGAAACATGGTCATCCCTCTACTCCTCCTTAATCAAATTCTCCCATTCTTCAAATGATAGTTTATCTGTTATTGATTTGAACTTTTCAGGTACAGAAACAAAACACATCAACTCAAGACTATTCCCATCTGGATCGTTAAAGTATACGGAGGCATTCCCTTGGTTTGCACGTACAAAAGGTTCAACTGAACTTCTTCTCCCAAAAGGAACGGGTTCAACATCAATCGTTTTTAGCCAATCCATACTATGCTTAAGTTCCTCATAACTTACTCTAAATGCAATATGTCTTATGGAAGGATGATATGGCAGCCGATGTTCCTCACCTTCCCAAAGACCTAGCCAGCTCTTCTCTTTCTCGATCCAGAAAAAGGCCGTGTCTTCATCTTCCCAGGCAAGCTCCAGTCCTAGTTTTGAATAAAAATCGATCGATCTATTTTTGTTACTTACCGGTAAATGAGCTTCATACAGACCTAGAATCATTTAACTCAACTCCTACGTGGTTATAACTGCAAATCGCATCCATCAAATGCTTTATTCGCCTGAATCAGCGCAACTGCGTCAGTAATGGCATTCTTCTGAGACTCCGTTAGTTTTCCTTCATCCCCATCCCAATCCTTCAGCCACCAGAAGAAAGAGCTGATATTTCTATATTCCATGAATAAAGGAATTCTCTTGATCCATTCATAATCCAAATTATTTTGCTCCAGATAACCTTCTAGAAACGATGTTAAGAAATGCTTGGAGAATTCGTTTTTGGAATGCCACTTCGGATGATCTGAGCCCCACCATACAGCATGTGTAGCTGCTACCCCAATATCCATAGCGTACCAACCATACAATGAATCATCAAAATCAAATACGTTGATTTCACCATGTTCAATCAGAAAATTATAAGGATGAAAATCGTAATGTATTAGCCCATACGCTTTAGGGTTTTTAGATAACGACATCAATTCCTGCTCAATTGCTCTAAGCTTATTTACAAGCACGGCGTAGTTACCTTTATGTAAATGTGGGTTATCGATTTCTAGCGTGCTCCACTTTACTCTCATATGTTGTGAATCCATAGGCTCATATAGTGAGCTGGTTAACTTATGCATACGTCCCATTGTCGCACCCCATCGTTTAAATAAGGGTGAATCCCAAGCTTGTGGATCTGAATCAAAGAACTTACCCGAAGCACCCTCAAACGCAGTAGCAATATAACATTTCTCATCATCACTACAAACGGCCGTCATGCTTCCTTCTATTGTAGATACGGGTATAGAAACACGAACACCGTTCATAGCCAAGAAACGAACCCAGTGAACCTCAGCCTGTATGCTCATCTCGTATTCAATGGATTTTTCGGACAATCGTAGATAATAAATCTGGTTATCATTAATGTATCTATAGACCTCATTTGTTGAATTACTGACAAACTCTAATGAAGTAGGGTTCATTCCAAAAGCTATTGCTGCTTGAGATAGAATGTGTTGATTAACCAAATGCATGTCACGTCCTTCTGAATAGGAGTCGCTTTCCAAACCAACTGTATTGCATTTTAGAGAACCATCAATTAACTAATATATTCAACGTCAAGCTTACGAACATAGACCCCTGTTCCCGAGATATACACGTCTATACGATCTTGCTCACGACTTACATTTACCAACACTTGTCCATCTTTATGCACTTCTGTACCCTGTTCCACGATGAATTCTATGTTAGTTGTTTCTTGATCAAGGTATGTCAAATAATAAGCTCCCATCACGCCAGATGCAGTTCCTGTTATCGCATCTTCGATCGTACCTGAGTACGGTGAAGAAAAGTGCCTAGCATGCATCAATGCCTCTTGCTTAATTGTTTCTAATCCAAAAGGATGCACAGAAGACCTTGGATTCTCGACCAAGATCTCCGGGAACATATCATTATTAGACTTCATTCTACTAAAGCTCTCTAAATTCTTAATAGGTACCAACAACGTCCATGTTCCTGTACTTCCATACACGATGGGCATAGTTGGATCGATCTCTTCTTCCAATAAGCCTAGGCTCTCTGCCAGCTTCTTAGCTGACCCTTGAAATGGAACAAATTGAGGATGATCCTGCTTCATCGTTACCATCAGTTCGTTATTAATATAATTGAACGTTATAGGTAGGATGCCAACATTCGTTTCAATCGTAACAGCACTTTGGGATGCGTCAATGAAACCTCGTGTCTTTAAACAATACATCGAAGCCATCGTTGCATGTCCACATAAGTTGATTTCATGTCCTGGTGTAAAATATCTTAGTCGATAATCCACATGACTGGATTTTAGAACAAATACGGTCTCATTGAATCCAACAGAACGTGCAATGGATTGCATTGCCTTTTCAGACAAATGATCCGCATCCAACACAACTCCCGCCGGGTTTCCCATATTAGGTTCTGAAGAGAATGCATCGTAATGTAGAACTTGTAGTGTAGGCATGTCTATTCCCACTTTCAAAGTTGATTTGCTATAGATATTGCTCATCCGATAGATTCACTACCTACATGATAACCCAGTTAACACCAATTATGAACAATTTTATATGTGGGCTTATGATGAAGCTTAGAGGCGATAATTAATAAAACTGGCGCTAGGATAACAACAAAAAGCTACCATAATGGTAGCTTAACTGCTGTCTATAATTGCTCTCTTACATTTATCTCATCTAAAGTAAAGTTCTATTTCATCGCTTTATTGATTGAGAAGCACTGACCAATTGGGGTCTTGATAACGTTTATCAACGACTTCTCTAATGAGAGTAAGCTGCTCAGGAATATGACTCAAACCCTTAATTTCAAATTGATATGGTTGCTTCATCCCACGATCCCCCATACTAATCAATCCTTCACGCCAATTGTCAGGCAAAGTATGAATAAGAAACGATGCACCTCGGCGTCCTACTTCGTACTCATTACCAAATGTATCGACTGCCTTCCATACATTATTATCAATTTCATTTTCCATCTCTGCATAAAAAGAGATGAACATTTCATCTGTGCCTTTTTCCCTATCCGATTCCTTCAGTGCTGTCCCGACCAATTCGATGTGATCATTCAATACTTGATACCCTTTTGGCTCTACCAATTCAGCGGGATTAAATACAAATTGGCTTCCATCCAGCTCTGCAACGGAGTAGGCATCTAAGACAAAACGGTATGGTTCTTCTTCAGGTAAGTACTTGAATGTGTAACTCCAATGCATTTTCCCATTACCAATGACCGTATGATCAGATGTCATCAAACTATCCATAAAACCCTGTTTTCTCGGATTCACAGCATGAATCTCTTCTTTATCCATCGTCTCAAAATGGAAGCTCAGTAGCTGTTTCTCCCATAAATCTCCCGGTGATCTAGCCATGGCTTCATCACTAAGCTCTGTCTCCAGTTCGAGACGCACGCCCTGTACCATTCTTGTCAGTCGCTTCAACGTCACCGTCATCCCGTGAGGTGTTGTATAGCTTCCGGACAACTCTTCGATGGTCGTCTTGCTATTTGCCTCTTTCATATCCATATCAAAACTAAAGTCCCAGTTTCCTTCAATCTGTGTTTCATTACTCTGACCTAGTTTTTGAATATTCCCTTCAATAGTAATTCGGTCTGTCTGAAGAGGCTCACGTAAGAATGCGACTACGTAATAAAAATCATTCGTGTATCCCATATCGTACATGGTGTCTACCTTATTTCCTTCACTATCCTTAATCGTAATTTGGTTCTCATTGCCAAGGACCAATTTGTCACGATTATGCTTCCCTTTGGGATCAAATAGCTGTAGAGCAATCGTTACCCGCGTTGGATCGGCCACAGCTTCATTGATTACGAGCGTATAACCTTGGTCTTTTACTTTAATATGGGGATTGTGAACTAACCCTAACTCTTGTGCTCGTAATAGTCCGATATCCGGGTTATCTTTAGCGAATAAAGATCGGAGCATCTCAGAAAATATCGGTACAGTCGATACCGAAATCGCACCGAGGAGAATAAAGAAAACAACAGCCGCAGCTACCCATCTCCACCGGTTAATAGGAAATCTCTTCTTCCTCTTCTGCTTAGGAAGAGAAGATAATACATTTTCGACAGCATTCTGAACTGGATCAGGAATGGCTACGTCTTCTGCTTTGGACTTCAACAATGACTTGAGTTCGCGATCAAGTGCATCATGATGATTCATATTTGTCCTCTCCTTCCCCTAGTACAAGCTCAGATAGTTGCTGTCTGGCTCTATACAACCGTGATTTAACTGTCCCTTCGGAAACGTGAAGTAATTTCGCTATTTCCTTGACCGATATGTCCTCAATGTAAAATAACATCACGATAGTCTGGAGCTGTTCATCCAGCTTATCTATGACTTCAAACAATTCGATTTGTCCATAATCCCCCGTATAGGATGTCTGTCTCGTATCGTATGGAACCGGGCTTACTCGCTGCTTTTTCTTAATAATCCGATTACATTCATTAATCAGAATACGTATAATCCATGTTTTAAAATACGTAGGCTCCTTCAGTGTATGTACATTAGAGTAAGCTTTGGCAATGGTCTCCTGCATGGCATCAGCACAGTCTTCATTGTTCTTCACCATGGATCTGGCTATGGCGAATAAGCTTTGCTGAACAGCTCGTATTACATATACAAACGCTTCTTGGTCTCCTTGCCTTGCAAGTGTCACTTTCTCAGATAAATCCACACATGGCTCCCCTTTCTTTTAGGTTCATCTATTCATTAGATCATCGAAGACCTTGTTTGGTTCACAAGCACCGATATTTATTATTGAATGCATTTGCGCAAAACAAAATCAGAGATTAGAATAAAAGTGATTTAATCCCAAAATTAGGATTGGAGGAATTGTCATTGGAGAATCAAAATACAGCTCTAATTATAGTTGATGTTCAAAAGGCTTTTGATGATCCAAAGTGGGGTGAAAGAAACAATCCATCAGCAGAAGTAAATATTAGTAGAATCCTTAGTGCGTGGAGAGACAAAGGGTGGCTCATCATACATATCCAGCATACGTCCGACAAGCCTCATTCTCTATTCCATCCTACAAATGAAGGATTCGGTATTAAAGAGGTCGTTAAACCGAGTGAAGGGGAAATCGTTCTAACGAAGAAGGTGAATAGTAGTTTTATCGGAACACCACTAGAAGAACATTTAAGACAAAATCATATCACACATGTTGTAATAACAGGTTTGACCACCCCTCATTGCGTGTCTACTACCACTCGAATGAGCGGTAACTTAGGATTTAATACAACTCTTATTTCAGATGCAGTAGCCGCATTTGGTTTATATGACCAACATGGCACCTATCATTCTGCGGAGACCATTCATGAGATCTCGCTTGCAACACTACATCATGAATTCGCCACGATTCTAACGACAGAAGAGTTATTACACAGCATGAATGAAATTAGTTAGAGTATATTCTGTATAGAATACAAAAGTAATATATAAGATCTATTCAACATCCGTTACAAAAGGATAATATTTCAGTTTACAACAACAGAAAGCAAAATAAATCGGAATAACCGATCTATTTTGCTTTTGTTAGTCTATCGCTTTAGGAATTCGAGATATAACTTCTACATACTGTTGTGCGTCTTCCTCGATATTAATAATCAATGCTATAGCATGTATTTGATAAGCTTCATGCTCACCTTAAATCCAACTAATCTCCTTGCACATTCGTATATAGTTTCTTTAATATAACTTTTAACTGATCAAGTTCCTCCGGTTCTAAACCTCTCGTGACGTAGTTATGAGCGTCTTTGACCGTTAACAACAACCCTTGTTTTACTTCTTCTCCTTTTGGAGACAAATATAAATGATGGGAACGCTTATCTTGATCATTAACGATACGTCGAACCATTCCTTTACGTTCTAATGAATGTATCATTCTCACGACAGTGGTTTGATCCCGATCAATTGCCTCTGCCAACTCTTTTTGCGTCATAGCTTTGTCTATATCCAGATAGGAAATAATACTCCATTGTTCAGGTGTGACCTCATAAGGTTTCAACTGTTTGGTAAAATAGTTGGTAAGCTTGACATCTGTCCTATGGATCAAAAATCCAGTCACATTGTATAAGTCCATTGCAGTACCCTCATTCGTCATTTTCTTACACCAATTATAGGTGATCTGAATGAATGTTACAAACTAGGTTTTAGAAGAAATGATACATTGATACAATCAAGCTAAGAACAAACAATACGATTGCTGGAATAGCTTTTTGTATTGGATCTTTAGCTAAAACCAACAAGGTGAATGCTCCAGCAAGCATCGTTCCACCTAGAAGTAATCCCGCCCAAAATGCAGCAATAGGCATCCATATCCCAACGATCATACCTATGGCTCCCACAATCTCAAACGAACCGGTTAAGATATTAAAGAAAGAGGGCAATCCAAAACGTTTGAATTCTTCGGCCATCTTACCCGAAATAATTTTGCTACCCGTAAATAAGAAAAAGATACCTAATAGAACCTGTAAAACCGTAATAAAAATCAACATATCTACCCTTCTTTCAATTTGTTTTGCATATAGAATTAAAACAACATGCTATAGCATGTATCCGAGCTGCATCGTTATGTAATTGCACCGAATTATACATTTCGCTGATAACTCACACTTATATTTCATTACTATATGCTATAGCATATATTTTGTTTGATTTTAACCACTTTGTCAACCTCTATAGAAAACTTTGTAGGTAATTTTCTTTGTTTCATAATGATTAACGAGCTAGACTCACTTCCCATAAACCTGACTCCCATGAGATATAGTGAAGTATTCTTCTTGTAATTAAAGTAGCTCGTATGCATCATATTACGTTCTTGTTCATTAACTTAATCTTCGCTATAAAAACATAAAAGTCGCCTCAAAGGCGACTTTTATGACCACTTAGATCTGTATCTGGGACAGATCTAATATTAAAATATAATTTTACCGCTTGATCCACAGCGCTTATTCAAATCGATACGTCCAGAACACTTCGGTTCCGAAGCGTTTCTGAATTTCCTTATCATTCAGTTCGTTTTTACCGACAAGCTCAGCTGCTTGGAACTGTGAACGGTGTGCGCGGATCGATGCCATTTTCTTCGCAAGTAACGCCTTTACATCCATGAGGACGTCTGGTTTTCCAATAGCCTGCTCATAGTTTTTGGCGAATGCGATACAATGCACAACCGGACGGTTCTGTGCTGGCATTCGGCTAATTGTGCGGATAACAGCAGCACCCGTCGCATCATGATCGGGATGCACACTATAACCTGGATAGAACGTGATGACGAGCGACGGATTCAACTCATCAATCAACTCCATAAGCCGGGCATCCAACAGATCCGGGTCTTCAAATTCAATCATTTTATCATGAAAACCTAGCATTCTTAAGTCCTGGATACCAATCGCGTGGGCGGATTCAATCAATTCCTGCTTACGGATGGCTGGTAACGTTACTCGATTGGCAAATGGAGGTATCCCCATATTTCGTCCCATTTCCCCAAGGGTTAGGCAAGCATACGTGACGTGAGCACCGTCTTCTATGTATTTAGCCAACGTTCCCGAAACTCCGAATGCCTCATCATCTGGATGAGGGAATACAACTAAAATGCGCTGATGTTTGTATTGTTCATTATTCATGCTTGCTCCTCCACTTCCATCAGAACATTTCTCTGCTGAGTTGTAATGCTACAACCAATTTTCCTTGAGTATCATGTCCAGCCAAAATTAAGCGATCCTTGTCCTGCTCATCAACATGTGTAAGGCCTTCAGCATAGATCCATCCCTGCGTTGTCTTTAAGCCAACTCGGTATGGGCTCGTCGCGGAGATAGATCCCTGCGTATATCGAATGACCGCATTGGAAATAAATGCCGACGCCGGATGTCTTGTGCTGTCCAAGTGCTGAGCATACGCACCTGTCGTTAATTCAAGGTGTACGTATACATCTTGATCAGCAAGTTCGCTGATTCTATTTTGAATGTCTTGAGGCTGTATCGGCTCCATATTGGCCTCCTTATTTAATATAAATGTTAGTACAAATCCCATTTTAACATATGTTGCGCGAGAATATACATAAAATGACGTAGAACCCTAATGCGACTCTGTCTGGCGCATCAATCCGTATGATTCGCTTCAATCAGATACACTCTATCTTTATCGTCAGTTAACTCGGGCATCTCGCTAGCTAGTGCTGGGAGTTCCGCTATAGGCTCACCTTTGATATACAACTCAAGCGCTTCTTTTGCCATGTATAAAGCTTCATCTAATGTATAACCACACGTCACACATCCAGGTAGTTCAGGAAAAGTAACATTAATGCCATCAGCAGCAAAATTGAATATAGCATAAGCTCTATATATTCTCATCAAGGATATACCAGCCTCTCGACCTCCACTACATCATCCATGCCCTCAACCCACATGTAGTACCGTGTTCGATCTTTGTAGATCCTCACCTTTTTAGGTGTTATCGAGTAAGATTGAATTGAATAATATCTAGGTTCAACCTGTTCCCAATACTCATCATTACTCAAAGCATAAACATTGCCTATTTTGTATCCATCAAAGTACGGTATCTCAGTTTCGATATAATCACTCACATGAGTACGTAGATAGTCTAGATATTTAGGCACAGTTTGACTAGTATTCTGGTCGCTTAATTGGTCATATGGTACGGTAACATCAATGAATCCTTCGGCTGCTTCTGCCACAGTAGTCGGATGGAAACGTACTATAATCCCTTTATTGTAGTAATAAAATTCAGACACATAATACGATGGAATTTCATAAATACGCTTCTCCATAATCTGAACACCCTTATCATACTTCAACTGAAGACTCTGAGAAATGATCGACATTAGATTAGTTCTTTTGAATTCTGTACCAACTATATCGTTTAGGGTCATACGATTACCTGTTGTAAGATCAAAATTGTACGTTGAAGATATGTAGGTTCCTACGTTATCATCCGTGTAATTTATCCCATCTGTATACACGACCGACAATAACTTTTGATTATTGTACATCGTTTTAACACTTGTTTTATACCAGGCTGAGTTATTGTTCTGTTGCATTGCACGGTTTGTGTGAACTACTTTTACTGTATGTTCCTTTAAAATTGAATTGATCGACTTCGTGATTGCTGGGTTGCCACCGCTAACCTGAATATAAGGCTGGCCTTTGTACATATGTACAGCCGTTTTAATTGTTGTAACAGCCTTGGCTGCTCCTGTTAGGACTGGCGGAGAAAATCCATAGATGATACAAATGCATAATAACACTACACTAATTCTTCTCACTTCACACCTCAACTTCGTTCGATATTCATGCAAGAAATCACGTTGCCATTTAGGCCGTTCGATTTCAATATAGGGAATACTTACTCGGTGACAAAAACCTCTTTACGGTCATAAGTATGGTCATCCGCTAACTTCAGCATAAAGTCAGCCAAATTGGCTCGTGACATTTTCAACTTACGTGACTTATCGAGTTGAATGTGCACCTCATGCACATACTTTCCGGAATATGGCTCAACTGTTAGAATGGGTGGCTGTACGAGCACCCAGTTTAGACTACTTTTCTTGATTATCGCATCCTTCTCTCGATGGTCATGAAGCAAGTTTTTCATCACATTAGGGACAATTAGCTTATACAACAAACCTAACTTACCAGCATCTGATCGCACACCAGCGAAGGAGATATGAATGAACTTGCCTACACCGTTCTGCTCAGATGCTTTGATCATATGATGCATGGCTTGAATGAGTAAGGGTTCGCGTTTAAACATCCCTTTAGAACCTATCGCTGAATAAGCCACATCATAATATTGGGCTTTGGTGACTCTATCAACGTCTTCCATATTCGTAATCTCTCCGGTATGGACATGAAGATTGGGATGAGTCATGTTCAGCTTGGACGGATTGCGAACAAATGCGGTAACCTGATGCCCATTCTTCAGTGCTCCTGCTACGATATCGCGGCCGGTTTTGCCAGTGGCTCCAAAAACAATAATGTTCATAACCTTACTCCTGTCGCTCAAAATAACTACCTTTTATTCTCTATAATTGCATCGCGGTCTCGCTATCCTCTTAACTGGTATGTTGTTCAATCACCATTCTATCCCTCAATGATATCGGCGCGCAGATCGGTTGCGATCTCAATCATTTTGGGAACGACCGCTTCATTGGAGATTGCCACATACAGATCTCCCGAGAATAATCGAAATGGAATTTCGTTCCCCTCATGTGACCACATGAAAAAATCTCCGTCAATCGACATGATACTCTCAGGCCCTTTTACATGTAAAACGGCAGAGTACGCAAATTCATCTTTGTCCGCAAAATACTGCTTACATTCCTCCAAAGTGATCGCTTGTTCCGCGTTATTCTCCTGCATAGTTCGTGTAATACGATACCGTTGATTCATTTATAGACCTCCTATATATAGCTTTCTTATCTGGGAACAGTTCCCTCATATCCATTTCTCACAACACAACATTTTCTCATTCTCTGAATCTAATGTCAAAAAAACGACGACATACGCCAAAGTTCTGGCAGATGCAGCCGTTTTTCGCTAAGCTAGCTTTTCATTTTATTAGAAATACGTGTATTTAAAATCAATTCGGCTGATCTTCCAGCGATCATCCACATACTCAAACTCCAACGTCCGAGTGACCCAGGTGTGGAGCGCAAAGTAAGAGAGCTGAGTCATTACAGCTTCGGAATGGTAGACATTCGGATAGGTGACTGCACTTTGATGTTTGGAATCAAATTGGATTCGAAAAGGCAAACCTTTATTCCATAGGATCTTACCTAGCAATTTATCCGTAAAATAAGGTTTAAGATGTACTTTAGCATATTTCACATCTGTAATCACCGCAGCCTCATTAGCTGCCTTGGACAGACTATCAACCTGTTTATCAGTCAGATCGGGAATCCGTTTAATTTCCGTGTATATTAATATGATTTGATCTTCCCATAGCACTTGCGCTACCTTGAAGGTCGAATTCCAACTGACGTTGGCTCCAAACACATCAATCAGAAATTTCAAAGGAACATAGGTAACCCCGTTGTATACCTGCGCGGGCACTTCAAGCGTAACCTTCTGATCGTTCAAGCTCACTTCGTTAGAATTTATTTTCATACGGATCATAGTATCCTCGCCAAGGATCGTAACAATCTTGGCTTCTTGATTCCAATGTACCTGATACCCGAAATGGGTAGAAACCACCTTAATTGGAATTAACGTTCTACCACTAATAATCTTGCCGTTATTAATAATGATAGGCAATTCTTTCAACTCAGATGCTGAAACGGCTGCTGAGAATCCAACGGTATGAATGAATAGAAAAATGATAAGTACTGAAAGAATCTTGTTCATAATGTCTGCTCTCCCAAGGATGTAATATGTAGGTCTAGAATTATATATAGCGACTCGTTTAAATACAATTTCTAAATATTGGTACAATCTTCGTTACTACTTATCGATGAACAAAACCGCAGCACTGAATGCTCCAGAGCTACGGCTTTGTTCCTTACATCACTTTTAAGCGAGCAAGAACGTAAATTAAGTTTTAGGAATATACATTTCATATAAAGCACTAAATGTTAGTGTAGATATAAATGGTGATATGACTAGAAGGAATCTAGTTTCATGAAATGCACTATGCACAAGATAAAATATAACACTTACAATTCCGGCAATTACAACATGATATACGATGAAATTCGTAGTGCGCCTTCTCTTTAGTAACCTATCTCTGAGCCAAACTAGAACCGTACTGAACAATACGAATACGACAAATACGGGTACGCTGATATAAGCAAAATAAAATATAATACTGACACGATCACTCATATCTACGCCGGCTTGAGGATCTATGAGCATACATCCACCATATATGCCAACGGCGATTAGCGTGACAATCATATTAGAGATTAAGAAACGCGAGAAAAATGGTACTCCCTCACTGGTTCGATTCAAACCATATACCCACCTTTTTTGGCTCAGAGCTTATTTCAGAGCTGCTGGTAATTTCACGCCGAGAATCTTGCCTTCAGTCTGAATGATGAGCATACCGTCCGTTTTTAGCGTTCTATGATGCAGATCTCCTCCGGTTGCTACCCGGAAAAGAGGCTTTGCCGACAGCATATCGATGCCAAGTAAGGTACCGTTGCGCTGTGCTCGATACATGCCTTTACCATAGACATCAATCTGGGAAATAGGTGCATCCCCTAACCATTTGACCTCCTGACCATTCGCCAGCTTAATACCTGTCAGTTCCCCTGTCGCATAATTTTTATAGATCAGGCGTTCTTGAACGATGCCGATCAACTCTAGATTGTCACCATGAGGTCGCTGTAATGTTCGCAGGGGAGCACTTCCTTTTATATAAGCGTTTAGCGAATACTCTGCTATTTTATCCCCCTGTTCAATGTACAAGTTATCTTGGTTCGCCAATATACTGCCTCGACCATTGACATACGGTGGTTCGCCAGCCATTTTCCACGAATACTCTTGACTGCCTTTCAACACACCCGTCTTCAAATTGTACACATTGACCTTCCAGGTTCGATTAGGGTTTGAATCGTATTCTTCCAGCATTGGCGAGTAATAGTCGATCGAATATATAAGACCATTTTTAATTTGCAGAGCTTCCCCCTGACCGAATTCACTCCATAGCTTCTTGCCTGTTTTCTTGTCATACGCATTAAGTTGAATCGATGAAAGTGCACCTTGCACATTGTAAATTCGCAGTACAACCCCATCAGACTCCTCTAGATACGCAGTGCCGTTTCCTTCACCCAACGGTTCATTCGCCTTCCAGCGTAGCTTGCCTGACTTCATATCAAATGCAAAAGTTGTACTTCCATTAATCACATAGAATGTATCTGTCTTAGGAATTAAGGCTTCGGTACGCAGCATTGCATCTATACTCGTGGATGTGCCAGACTGCCACTTCACCTTACCTGTCTTTGCAGTCAGTGCATAAGGTTTGTGATCAGCACTTAATCCGTAGAGAGTCCCATCCTTGTAAGTGATGAATGGTGTTAGTTTTTTGCCATACGTCCATAACTGTTTCCCCGTTTTGGCATCGAGTGCAACCAATTTCGAGCCTACAAATGTAAATACCTTACCCTCTTCGGCAATAGCACTACTTTCTAAGTAAGCTTCGTTCATCTTAAGGTAATTATCTACTTTGGCACTCCATGATACTTTTACCTCAGGTACGGAGTAGCTATTATATGAATGCCAGTTGCGCACCGAAATATCAGATGCTTCTGCTTGGGCTTGAGTTGGTAATACGCCAAGCACACCATAAGCTGCAAACATAGCAGCCGTAACGCCTGCCATGACAGGCTTAATTAATCTGGTTTGGCGAAATGAGTTCATTGGGTGATTCTGTTTGTTGGACATGTTAGATATACCTCCTAGACTAAATACTTCCATATGTGACCACATAGACATAACGCGATGATCAATGATAAAGTTGCAAATTTTGTAATTAACTAAACAAAATCTAAAAAAAGCCACCATTAGGTGACTTCTTGAGTTCATGAGCTGTTTATTCGATTTAGTTTGCATCATTCGTTGCTCTGCGCTTATAAAAAATGCCTTGGATGGCTAGTTGAACGAACAGAAAAATCATTGCACCCAAAATTGAAATGGTAATGAAAAATAAGACGGATTCCACTCTACGAAAGAAGATCGAGACGATTATTCCACTAACCACACCCAGCAACAGATAAGCGACTATGAACGTTAATAATCCTTTTACACCCTTAGAGTGGAATTTATTAAATATCATTGTATCGACAAATGGAGACACTATTAAGCCTAATATGATAAATACAAAGAATAACGGAACGACTTGGATCGCGAATATTCCACCGAAAGAGTAATAACCTACGTCAGATACTCGATCAGGTTCGGGTGTATAGGCTCTCCAAGATCCATACAAACTCAAGATCAGCGTTGAGACGAAAATCGCTATGATCTTCATCCCAATATATCGGTAATCCTTCGCATACATATATCCTCACCTCCACAACACTGGGGTTATCCTCAGTTATATGTATTAATCTCTTATTATATCTCCGTACACAACATGCCAATGTAGATGTTTGGAATCCTGGTAGTTTCCTATATTAGTCACAATTTTGCTCGCCCCGTACTCGGAGATTAATCTTGTAGAAACCTGTGAAACAACCTCCATCAGCTCAATTAACAACAGATGGTCTCGCTCTTCCATAAGACTTATTAACGAGTCAATATGTTTCTTGGGAATGACAACAATATGAACTTCATAGAACGGACGAGTGTGATAATACGCTAAGACATTCTCTGTTTCCATTACGGTCGTTACTTTTGTTTTACCGTTCAATACCTCGTCACAATAAAAATCGTTCGTCATCTACTCACGCTCCTAATTCAAGTTTATCAGTTACTGCAATACCGTTTGCCAAATATTATACTAGTGATTAATGGTTCTCACTTCTTGCTTACTCGATCTCGCAGTCAACAAACCTACAATCACGTATCCAAAAACTTGGATCAGAAATAGAATAGCAACAAATTCTAATAATATACCTCGTCCCGAGCTTATATCTGTCATGAGGTCTCTTAGAATTTGCTCAGGTTGTGATAATAGATCCCAGCTATTCCACCGGTTGAATCGCCCGATATATACGCCTAAACTACTCAACAGAATAATTACAGCAATAATCAACATGCTACTCACTCTGCTCATCATTCGATTTAATAATCGGTGGACTTGATGTATGGAACATATGGAGAGAAACAGACCTAAGATGGCTACTCCAAAGGTTACCGTCAGACTATACCAAAAGTCCATTTGGAACCAAAATCTTGCCTCCCCTTGTGCATCCAAATATCGAAATGAATGTAGAATTTCAGTAAACAGATACGCAGAATTCGGAAGGAAGAAAAGCCAAACAACACTCAGCAGCCCTATGCCAATAAGGCTAAGCTTCGTTATCTTTTTACTAGATACATATCTGATGATACTCGATAGAATGAATGGAACCCAAGCTAAGAAGACATCCCAGCTCAGGAAGTTAAACATATTCTTGTCTGATTGGAAACGTAAATAATGAGCCAGCCCAAGACAACATAGAGTTGCCAGAACCAACACACTAATTAATCTTAGATTTTCAATAGGTGTCTTGTTATTGTCCATAAATACTCCTTAACCAAGGTTGCTTGAAACGCTGTGTGTAGTGTGAAATAGAACGCTGTAGCATTGGAATTTATGTTTCATTCAAATGATTTCTTATATTCATTTCACTCATTTTCCATCCTTCATTTGCTTTCGTTACAGTATGGATGCTTGTATGATCGATGGGATAGAATGAACTTTGGTTAGTCCACTCCTGCCCGCTCAGCACATAGTACAACATATTAATTACACCGCCATGGGTAACTAACAACACGTTCGACGCAAGTTCCTGATCTTCGATTCTCCTGCATAATTCACGAAAGGATTGATTAATCCGATCGTAGAAATGCCGCGGTGATTCCCCACCTGGGAATTCACTATCCATATGTAAAGTGTTAAAGTATACACCTGCGTAGTGCACCTCAGCCTGTGCATGAGGCATTCCAGCTAACACACCATTATTCATCTCTCTCCATTCCTTGTTGGCAATGCTACTTAGGCCTAGCTTTAGCTCCAATTCTTGCGTTGTTTGAACTGCTCTTGGAAGATCACTGCTAATGATCGTGTTGATGCTATATTCATTTGGATTGGCTTGAAGGTACTCACCTAGTTTCTGAGATTCAACAATCCCCTCTTTAACTAAACCACGTTGGCTCCAGCCACCGCGATATCCTTCCTCATCTGCGCCATGTCTTACTAAATATATCTTCAAGATAATCCAACCCTTTCTGCATATCATCGTAAGTTTATTTCACCTTAAGAGATCTAGCTCCTTGCCTTTCCAATATTATACAACCTCTAATATAACCTAGAGATGAAGGTTTGCGAAGTGAAATATGGATCAGATATCAACATTCCACTCCTCTGTTTACACTGTTACTTCCAAAAAAACAAAGACCGCTCCCGGTAACATACCAGGATACGGTCAAGTCGTCTGAATCTATTGTTTGCTCTGTTGCTCTTTAATTATGGCGTAATCGATCTGGACCAAAAACAAGATTGGCTGATTGCTTGGCCTGCTCTACAACCTGCATCACTCTTTCACTATGCTCAAGCATTTGAGCTGCTTTGTTCCAATCTAGCTCACGAATGATTCGATCGAATTCCACGAATTCATCATACATACGATGAGCATGATCTTTTTGATCCACACGGATCGTCTCTTGCTTATTAAGGACATAATTATAGCTGTCGACGATATTCGCAGAACTTGCCATATGAATATACCCTTTGTTTCCTTGAATGTTTACGGAATTAGGAGCTGTGCTGTCTTTAGAACCTATACAGACACACTTGAAATCACCGTAATCTAGAAACAAAATGCCTGATGTATCAATGTCTCGCTCCATGTTAGGCCAGTATTCTACTCTCTCAGGACTGCCGAACAGGCCTACAACGAGATGAATGTTATATAAGTTAATATCCATCAATGCCCCGCCAGACATCTCTGGATTAAATGCTGGCAAGACCTCCCCTGCCTGGAAAGCAGCATACCGCGATGAGTATTGTGAATAATTACATTCGACAATTTTGATATCTCCCAATTTAGGGATGTGATCCTTCATGGACAGGTAGTTTTTTAAATATTGATTGGTAATCGCTTCTACCAGAATTAACTGTTTCTTCTCAGCTAACTCTTTTAGTTCCAGGAACTCAGACAGATTCGATGTAAAAGGTTTCTCGCAAATGACATGTTTACCATGTAACAACGCTTCTTTGGCATAGTCGTAATGGAGATGATTCGGCAATCCGATATACACTGTATCCACGTCAGGATCGCTTAACATCTCACTATAGTTAGAATACACTTGCTCAATGCTATATTGTTGCTGCAGCAAACGTAATTTTTCCTCATGAGTTGGTCTAGAGCTTATTGCTTGCAAGGTTATAGTAGGAATGTCCTTAATAAAACTCAATAGATCCTGAACAATCATACCTGCTCCAACGATTCCTAGTTTCATCTCAGCTACATCCTTTCATGCCATTCTCTAAGATTTCCATAGCTAATATGGTTTCTTCGTCACGGATTACTTTGTCTCGGCCATGTACGATGGCTTGATAAATATCGTCATACACGCAAGCATAATCGCCTTTTTCGGAAATCACTTTTTCCTCATGGTACGTTCCATCATCATCCACATACGTAAGCATGCCATAGTGCTGAGGCAGATCAATCCCAAAGTCATCATGCCCTTTAGGAAGATAAAATAATTTCAAATGCTCCTCTTGGCGATCCTCTGTTTGCTTCACAAAGATACCCTTCTTACCATATACCACAAAGCTTGGCCTTGGTTTCAGACGGAAAAAGCTTGATTTCACAGATACTTTGAGTGAATTGTAATAGAAGTCCAGATCAAAATAATCATTCATTCTGCCGGGGCCTAACAACTGACGAACATCATAATGGATACGGTCTGGTTTACCGAAATAAGAGAGGACTTGATCAATCGTGTGCACCCCATGTCCATATAGATAACTATTGTATTTGGAGAACTGGGAGACTGCGTTAGGTATTTCAGGTCGATAATAATCGTAATGCATTTCAACTTCCAGGAGATCCCCAAGCTTGCCGGATTCAATCACTTTCTTAGTTGTCAGGAAGTCTGAGTCATATCGTCTATTTTGATAACATTGAATGACCAGATTCTTTTCTTTTGCATATTGGAAAATAGACACGGCTTCTTCTTTTGTTAACATAAAAGGCTTCTCAACGAGTACATGTTTGCCATGATCCAGTGCCATTTTGGCATAACTGTAATGTGACTCTGTGTGGGTACAGATGACAATTAATTGAATGTCTTGGTCGTTCATCAGAGATAAAATGTCATCCGTATACTGAACACCTGGTACTCTCTCCCATTCCGCTTTCTCCAAGCTGCGTGCATAAATGGTTTTGACGTTCAGTTCATCCCGGTTCAGTGAGAACGGAAGATGATATCGATTCGTGCTTTTTCCATTACCGATGTATCCAATGTTCAACATAAAGTTTCCTCCTCAGAGTCTTTTCATTTATTATAGAATAAGACGGTCTTGCGTAAAGACTTTGACGCGATAACGGTACTTTCGATCATTATGTACAAGCTACACGGGTAGTTTTCTGAACAAAATGTTTATTCTTTAATCTTGATTCACGTTAATTTACAGAAGCTGGAGTGATCCTGTTGAACATCCTAATGCAGTTATCCGAAATGCAGAACTTTACACCAAATGAACAAAGCATCGCATCCTACATATTGAAGCACAAAGAGCAGGTTCTCCAACTAAGCATTCAAGAGCTTGCCAAAGCAACATATACATCTCACTCGGCTATCCATCGCCTAACGCAGAAGCTCGGGCTTACGGGATTCAAAGAGTTCACCATTACGCTTGCCCGAGAGTTCCAACAGAGCACTCAGCCCATCTCCAATGTAAATCCTAACTATCCATTTGGCTCAAGCGAATCTTCACTGCAGGTGGCACAAGAGATTGCAGAGCTAATGAAGGAAACCATTGAAAAAAACGTTGCATATATGGACGACGAGCTCTTATCACAGACAGCACATCTGCTGAATAGTGCCAATCGTATCTTCATCTATGCACAGGGGGATTCACAAATCCGGGCAAAAAGTTTTCAAAATAAATGTTTTAAAATTAATAAGTATGTCGTCATTGCGACAGAGCTATCGGAATGGATTTATCACACCATCAATTTAACTTCGGAGGATTGTGCTATTTTCCTAACGTATCATGGGATCTCACCGAATTATGTTCAAGTGGCGCAGCACTTCAACCGCGAGAATATCCCGTTCATCACCATTACAGCAAGTAACCAGAGTGAGTTAGCCAAACTCAGTACGTATTGTATTCGTGTTCCTAATGATGAGGAAAAGCTCGCTAAGATCGGTACGTTCTCATCACAGATTGCTTTTGAATACGTGTTGAACGTGCTTTACTCTTGTCTCTACAAGATTGAATACTTGAAGAATATGCATACAACAACGGAGTCACTTAAGAAGTTTCAAATCAACAACTTGATGAAGGATATTTAATTGATGATCTCACTAGACTAACTGAGCACATATCTCATCAAATAAAATAAGGCCATCCCGTTAATCGAGATAGCCTTGTTGGCATAGTCTTCATTACATTCCTGCAGCAGATTTAATCTGCTGTCTTTGCGTGACAATTAGTTCATTTAATCGCTGGGTACCAAAGGCTCCTGCTGAAAAGGCGTTCGCTTTTGGATAATACACCATACGCATAGATGTACCATCTTGAAGGTACACACGTAGGAAGATTACATTGTCATGTTTAGCTTTTTTATATACTTCATCGAAGCCGACATACGGTAAAGGTAATAACTCGTTTACAAATTCCGATGTTGCTTCCACAGTGAAATCACCGATTATACTTCCATCATTCCCACTCTCCAAGCTGATTTTCTCTACCTTCGAAGCGATGTCCATCAGATCGCCCATCGTTTCAGCGTTAGGATTGTTATTAACCTGATAGATTCTACCATTTGCTACTATGCGAAATTGCGGTTGATATCCCTTTAATTCATACACAGATGTGCCGGATGGAAGTAATGCAGCATCTCCATTTTGTACAACATGATCTGAACAAGCCTGTTCACTCAGCGTGAATTTAACTTCACCGATACTGTCCCCAATAAGCTCTGGTGTAATTGGAATTACATCTGACTCTCGATCAGTTAAAATGTAAGTAATATCATTAATCATTAGAAAATCCACCAAGTTTATGTTCCCTGCTACACACGGCGTTGATGAAGTGCCTGAACTGTCTGAAGCGCCTAATGACGACCTTTCCCCATCGTTCTTGAAGCTACAGCTTGTTAACATTATGGATATAAGAAATACAAAAACTAATTTAGCCCCATATTTAAACGACCTCATTCTCTCACCTCAGTCTATATGACGGAAGTTCCATTGCCAAAGTTACAAGAAATGAGAACAATGTTATCTAGAAACATGTCATCTATCCGCTTACTTATTAAAGACTTCGGTAATGACTCATAAGATTCTCCATCTGTTGTACCATGATCTTTTTGAGCGAGTTGGGTTTCACAGCAATGATGGAACTGCCAAACCTCATGAAATAATTCGTAATAAAGCTCTCTTCCCCAGGGTTATAGTATCCTCTAACTATCGTCTTCGCCCCATGCTCTATGCTCATGGATGGATAATTTTCTTTATAAAACATATCTTTAGCCTGTTCTGTGATCTCGACCTCATACTCGATGCTATTCGCAGACTGATATGCGTCTAATGAACGGAGAAGTAAATCATCAATGGAGTATGGTGTCTCACTATTCTCTTCTTGGAGTGAAGTAATTCGATCACAGCGAAAAACCTTCGTTTGCTGAGTCTTTATGTCGATGCCACTAGCATACCATTGCCCAAATTTTGCTGATATTTTGAAAAATTGAACATGATAGCCCGTTACCTGCTGACCTTTCACATATTGAATCATACAAGTGCTCTTGTGAAGAATACTCTTCAGAATTCGATCTAAATATTGACTTACATGGTGATGCTTGCTCACTTCGAATTGCAGGACTTTTTTCATCAAGTGGATCTGCTGTAGTTGCTTCTGAGATAGACAGGCTTCGAACTTCTCGTTCAGCTGCTTCACACTTAGGTGAAAGGGTGTGGATTGATATGACTTAAGCGTGAGCATGGCAAAGTAAAGTGCATATATTTCATCCATTGTGAATAGGATTGGCGCTAACAACTGGTGCTGCAGTATTCCGTATCGTCCATACCTGCCATGCTCTGCATAGATTGGCACACCTAACTGCTCTAACGATTCAATATCACGAAGGGCTGTACTCTTGGAAATATCATATTTCTCCATCAGATCATACAAATTAAAAAACTCACGATCATTTAAGAATCTAAGCATGTCATTAAGTCGTTCTGATTTTTTCATCATTATCTCCCTATAAAGGTTTCATGTTTTGACACCTTTATCTAGCATAGTGAGGTCAAGGAGATATTTCAAATCGATCTGATCATATCTACCTGAGTTTACTGATATATAAGGAGATGCATACGATGAGTGCAACATTAGAGGTAGCTATTTTTCTATCCATGAACGGGAATGCACAGGAGGCCATTCACTTCTACAAAACACATTTTGGCGCAGAAGAACGATTCCGGGTAACGTATCAAGACATGGCCGAACGCGATCACACGATACAACTTACGGATGACAACAGAAATTATATTTCTCATTCCGTCTTAATGATAGGTAGTACCAAAATCATGATTGCGGAAGATCCCATGAATATCAATGAGACATATCACGTAGGAAATAACACTTCATTATGTATTCAAAGTGCTGATTTAGAAGAAATCGAGCAATTCTATCATAGCCTTGTATCCGATCAGCGGGTGCAAATCATTGCCCCGTTATCCAGTAATGTATTTAGCCAGGCATATGGCGTTGTGGAAGATCCCTTCGGAATTCAGATTCAACTGATGTATGATCAACGATTGAAATCCTTTTAAACAAGTGACCTAGGAAACAAAATAGAATTAATTAAATCAGAAATTCATTCATTATCCCCTCTATCTTCCATATCTTGTGTTATACTGGTAGACTCGTAGAGTTGGCTAAGTTGATCCATTGAATAAAAGATACAAGATAACAAAGAAAGGTAGTACTCGTTCGGCTTGAAGAGATCCGAATGGGCTATTGGGTATCGTTGATGAAGAAAAAATTAACTACTCTCGGACTATGCATCATTGCGGTTACTACAACCAAAGTGTTGTATCACTTGTTCCGAGGTACACTTGACAACGTAAACTGGATTGAATTTTTAGTTTATATTTTGACGATAGTGGCTATCTTCGCAGTAATGAGTTTATTAGATCTAATCGATCGTAGAAGAAATCTCTAGATTAGACGAACCTCAATTAGACTTCAAAAATAGTAATAGTTATTAACTAAAATGCTAACAGCTGTGATTCATAGCTAATAAGAGAAAAATCGCCCATGCGGCGATTTTTTTTCGTCCTATAGACATGCAACTTAACTAGATTTACATTCCTCTATACTCACCGGTTCAACCCCTTCAAACAAAAACGAGGCACCACTTAAGTACTCTCTAATATAAGCTTGAGCGTAGGGTTGCTCACCAATTAAGTTCACGATTTCAGATTCATTGGGCGCATGATGGCAGTAATTCGAGATTAGATTCATGATGAAGAAACACTCCACATCTTGTAAATCGCCCTTTTTCAACGGTCTCACGTGCTCATAACCTTCAATAAATGAAATTCGCTGGGGTACATGAAGTCCTAGTAATGTGCTCGCAACATCATAAAGATAATGCCCATATCCACATCTGCCAAAATCAATCGGCTGAGGTTGATCATTGTGAATGATCATATTCCCGATATGTAAGTCACCGTGAATCATACCATAATTCGCTCTACTTCGAGGCATTCTAACGAGGGTAGAGACGACCTGCTCCGCCGCATCTTGGTATCTCCTCCACGCCTCACTTGTAAGAAAACGAGGATAGTATGGCTCTAACGTGAAGAATTCCTCCTGAAACCGATCTGCACCCCAGCTCGGGCGGGTAAATTCAGCTGATGGCTTAAATTGAGCGAGTGCATGATGAAGTTTCCCCGTCATTACACCCATCTGATAAGCCACGTTCTCCGTAATGTGCTGATTTAGATGCTCACCTTCAACCCACCGCATTAATGTAACATAAGGATGCTGATAACCTTCCTCGGTTTGAATCTGTTCAATACATGAAGCATCAGAGATTTTGACCCCTTCAGGGACATGTAAATCCTGTAGTTGATTGAGTGCTTGAAGCAACTCAAGTTCCGAAACTATTTCTTCTCTACTCCAACGATTAGGATGTATACGAAGCAGAAACTTCTCTTCCGCTGAAGTCACAATCTTATACGTGATCGCATCAGACCATTGGATAAATTGAATCTGTTCCCACACCAGCCCATACCGCTGTATTGCAGTTAAAGCGACATTTCTTGCTCGAACGAGAACGGAGTTCCTCGGTTCTCCTATGTCATAACTGAAAAAATCCTTCACTGTATTCCTCCTACAAAATTGATTAGATAACCTGATTTATGTATTGGATTATACGGATCATACGATCACAAAACTATATAACAGTTCATTCCAAGCTGTTCTTTACCTACAAGTGCGTGTTCAAAAAGGACGGTTTTCAGTACCGAGAAGATGGGGTGAAGATCGAAATGGAGTAGCGGAGCGTAGGCAAAACTACGTCAGCAACTACATGTTTCCTACAGAAACAAGCTTCGTAAGCATCATACTTAGTTCGGCTGAATTCCATATTCGAAGTTGATGATGCCTCTAGGCATCTATCGTAATCAAAAGCGGACTTTTTGAACAACCTCTACAAACTAAAAAAATGCTACAACTCCCACACAAGCAAGCTTGTATAGGAGCCATAACATGTACCAATCTGTCCTCTATTGGCTGAACGATATGCAATTCATTTGTATATGAAAATAAATCTAATGATCCACAGTGGTTGCCACTGGTAGTGTAACAATGAAACTCGTTCCTTGATCAGGTACACTTTCAACTCGAATGTCACCTTGATGAAGCGATACAATCTGTTTGGTGATCGCGAGTCCCATACCACTACCTTCATATTTACGACTATGGGAGCGATCTGCTTTGAAGAAGCGTTCGAATATACGTTTTTGGTCTTCAAGAGAAATGCCAATTCCCGCATCGGATATCCTCACAGTCACTTGATCGCTATCTTGTTGCATATGAACATGGATTGCACCGCCATCACTAGAGAATTTGATGCCATTACCAATGATATTAGTCCATACTTGATCTAATTGATCATGATCAGCCATGACTTGGACAGGCTCTAATTCGAGTTCAAAATGAATATTACGAGCTGACCACTGAGGTTGAAGCGCCACAATTACCCTGCGAATCTGCTCATCAAGACTAAACGTACGAAGTCGCAAATGCTGTGATTGTGATTCAAGCATACTCAGCTTAAGCAAACTATCACTCATTTTGGACATGCGCTTCGCTTCCGAAATAATAATATTCAGGTACCGCGTGCGTTCGTGCTCTTCGAGGCTTACATTCTTAAGTGCTTGTGCGTAGCCAGAAATTGAAGTGAGCGGGGATTGAACCTCATGTGAGACGTTGGCAACAAACTCCCTCCGCATCTGTTCTAACTGCTGGAGGTCATGCGTCATTTCTTCAAAACTACGCGCCAGTGTACCGAGTTCACCACTTTGCTTAATGTTCAACTTGAGATTGAAATCTCCTGCTGCAATCCGTTTTGTTGCTTTTGTCAGCTTATTAATCGGTCTGACTATAAACACCGAAGCAATCAGGATCAACAAACTGCCCGTGATTAAAGATGTCATTGCGAAAATTAATCCCCACGAAATGACAAAAGCAGCCGAAGGCGGTGCAAGTGTTTCAAAGAACAATGCCTTGGTTCCCATATCCGTTTTCACTGGCAATCCGATGAGAGCCGTAGCAATTCCATTTCGTGTATCTTGCACAGCGCCTCCATTTAACACAGTCTGTAGTTGCTCCGACGTTATCTTAGCCGATTTATGTCGGTCAGAATGTCCATATGACGTAAACTCGCCTGTGGCTTCATATATCCGTATATAATAGGATTCAAGCTGCTTCATTTGACTAACGAATAAGTCAGCTTCTGATGACGGAAGCCTCTCATAGATCTGCACGACATCTTGACCAAAGTTACGCAAATTAATATTTGCATTCTCATTGAGTTGCTCCTGGAAGATCCATATTGATACAAAAAAAGAGATAACTGTGCCTGCAATGACTGAGATGAGAAAGGTAAGAACTACACGTATATATAAAGAACGAATCATTCGTTGACCTCAAGGCGGTATCCTAGCCCACGCACCGTTTCAATACGAAAATCAGTTGTCGTCGCGAATCGTTCACGCAAGCGTTTAATATGTACATCTATCGTTCGATCATCTCCGACATAATCAATACCCCAGATCTGATCAATTAACTGCTCTCGTGTGTAGACTTGCCCGGGTGTTCCCGCGAGCTTATATAACAATTCGAATTCCTTGAGTGGCAATGTTAGTGATTCTGTACCTCGTGTCACTTTATACGTCTGCCGGTCTAATACGACATTGCCAAACTGAATCATCTGTGTTGAGCCAATCTTATAACGTTTCAGTAATGCTCTCACACGTACAGTGAGCTCCAGGGGGTCAAATGGTTTGGTCAGATAATCATCTGTACCAAGTTCAAATCCCTTCACCTTCTCCCATGTCTCTCCTCTGGCGGTTAGCATTAATAACGGAAGATCTGGATTGGCTCTTCGAAGCTCCTTGCACAGTGTCCAGCCATCCATGATCGGCATCATAATATCAAGCACGACAAGATCTACTTGTGCTGAGCCGTACACCTTGAGGGCTTCCTGACCATCTTCTGCTTCAAGTGTTGTGAAACCATCATTCCGTAAAAATAAACAGACAAGTTCGCGGATATTCGCATCATCATCCGCAACCAATATTGTAGGCATCGTTCTCTATCCCCTTATGTAACATCTTATAATTCAATTAAATATGATTATACTATACCTAACATTATTGCCCTCGACAAACCTCGACATTTACAAACACACTCTTCTACCCCATTCGAATTCACATATGTACAGTAAAAAGCCGCCATTTGGCGGCTTCCTATCTTCTGAGTGTTTCTCATCATGCCTATCTGTTCACCTAGTACATACTAATTGCTACAGTTATCCAATTAAATGCGCTAGTTTCGGAAATACACGCAGAGCATTGTTGTAGAATACATCCTCCCAATGAGCTTCAGGAATCAGATGCTTAACAAATTGTATATACGGCTCTATTTGAACCAGCGGCCAATCAGTACCAAACACTAGCCGGTCATATTTCTCGGCGAATACAATGGCGCGCCGGAAATGATCTGTATAGGTCTGCTCCGTTAACAGGCGTTCAACCTTCGTTGCATCCCCCACAATCCACCCGGATAGATCGGTGTAGAGATTAGGGTTTTTCTCCAGTAATGCCGCTGTGTCCATTACCCAGGGATCACCCAAATGACATAACATAAACGTCAGATCACGATGCTTCAGAAATGTCTCTTCCATGGAGAGCGGGTGTGAATACTTCAAGAGACCTCGATCTGAATACGTCAGCCCTCCGTGAATGACAATCGGCATGTGGTACATTGAAGCCAGCTTGTATATCGGATCATATATCTCATCTCCAACATTAAAGTGATAATAGCCTGCATATAGCTTGATACCGACCACATGCTCTGAGCGCAGCGATTGTTCTATTGCTTCAAGCTGACCCTCCAAATGCAGAGTTAACGGATTAATACCTATACAAGTATAGAGATTGTCAGGAAGCTCTTCACTGAGATCAAGCATCATTGGGTTGAGCGCATTCGCATCGGGAAAGGCGTCTGGAATAGTCTCGGTAACGCCCATGCCAACCCCAGCAATAACACCAGTCTTATTGAATTCATGCAGCAGCCCTTTTTCACTATAATCAATAGCCGCTAAAGTCTCAGCAGTCTCTTTGAAAGCTGCAATATTAGAATAATGAACATGTGCATCTATTATCTTCATGGTATTATCCTTTCTCCTCTCATAGGATCAAAACGAACATGTCGTAAGTCCTGATATGCTTCCTCAGGAGCCCTTTGATCTGAAATGATATAGAACTGTGGTTTACTAAAGTGCTGCTCGCCATCACGTAGCTCAAGTTCTTCCACAACAACTGACGAAGCAATATGGTTATTAACCCGCAAGTAAACTCCGTCCATTTCAGGGTGTGCCACAAAGGTAAGACGTTCTTTTCGTTCTGGAGAGCCATATTGAATTATTCCGCTTGTAACATCTATCCCGTATTGCACCCTTCCAGCCTTGTAGGTAATAGGTTCACCAGCATCATTTTTCACATATATTCTCATATCGGTAAGTTCATTGCTTGCCCGGTAGAAGGACTGTGTCGCATGAATGAACGGTTGCTGCGGCACACCCGTATTCTGCTCTATACGAGTGGTCGTTGCAAGCACTGGTACCCCTGGCAGTGTTACATAATAGTAATGAATCACTAATCCTCTTAATTTGGCATTCTCTTGAATCGTGATACTCATTCTAATGCCTGACCAGACATTGCCTAGGTTGTCCTCAAGCTCGATGAAACTTGCCTCACGTGCTTCTCCAAGGAGGCTTGTAGCCGATAACCCTTGTATTTCGCTAGAGATGCCACCGAGCCAAGGATTCCACCATGATTTTGGCCCAGGTTCAGGATAAGACGTATCAAGCCATTCCACTCCATGATATTTCAGGGAAAATAAAGCTGGTGCAAAGGTATTACTCGCTTGAAATTGGAGGATTCCATTGCTTACCGTAAGAACGTCACCATGCTCTGTCTGATGCAACTGATGATTGATCCGTTGTTTCGAACCGGGAAAGATTAACCGAGAACGAGCTATCTCATACGTTTCCATATTCAAGTGCAGTGACATCAGATCCGCTTCTTGCCCATACTGCCAACTCATAGGTGTTACGATGCGATTCAACGCTTGATCTATAGATACACGCTGCTTCTGTATTAACGCACTGCCTTTTTCAGTGGAGAGTGTAATCTCACCTTCGAGAAATGCATTTTTTTGCTCCGTAATCTCGACCTCGAGCTTGCCATGTAAAAAGGGATTCCCTTGATTCACCTTTGTCTGAAGTTGAGGGATAGACGCTAACTCTTCCGTAGCTTCATGACTCTGTGCAAAAGCGCGGAAATCACGCCAATTTTTCCATGTACCTAGCGCAATATGAAGGGGTTTCGTCTCTATGCGTCCTCCGGCTGGGAGATCATGAAGTTCATGTTCAACTCCGAAGGATCTGCCATCCACAATAAGCTTCAAGTCTTTTGGCCAAGTAATGCCCCGCGTAGATTCTCCAACATCGGTGAAAATCCAATTTTCGGTCACGTTGTCCAGTTGCCAGTAATCCGCGTTTGAGGCGTCTGGTCCTTGTCTTACATCGACGTATTGATCCTCATAGGGAATAACACTAATCCCAAATCCAAAATGAAATCCTTCTTTCAGAAATAAAGGTTCGTCACGAGCGGTCTTGGACTTGTTCTCTACGATATGATGACGACTTATCGTTCCATTGCTATATAATTGGATGACCTGAACAAGTGTTACCGCACTGGATGCAAGATCATACTCAGCTTCAAGTACCATCCCCTGCTCTTGGCGGTATGTTACACGTGTTGCACGCGTCTTCTTGAACTCAGTTACATAAGGAAGACCCAATTGAGGGAAATTCAAATGGAATGTGCTTTCTTTCCCCTCATAGATCGATATATTATTGTTTATTTTGTTAAGATGAACCGAATATCTCCCATTTGCAATGACCCAATTCTGCTCTGTTTCCCCTCCAAAGGCTGATTGAATTCCAGGGAAAACAAGACTGGACTCCTGTGAAAGGATTAAGGAACGTTCCTCACCTAATACTTGGTATACGTCGAAGTGATGATGCCAGATGCCATAGCTTAACAATTCAGCAGCAACGGACACGGTTCGCCGACTCTTCGCTGGAACCTGAATTTGAACATCGGGTTGGCTAAATGATAGGACATCATCACTTGGTAATTGAAATGCAAATACAGTATCCTCGTCGTACTCGTTTTCTATCGTGAAGTCCAGTTCGATTGTATCACCGATATACAATGATTGTTCCGGAGCATATGCCTTAACCTTTACAGGAAATTTCGGTTCAATCCCTAGCTTGAAGGTAGCTGCTCGTCCATTGATGAGCACTTGAGCTTCAACCACAGGGTGTGTCTGAAAAGCATCCTGTTCTTCTTGAATCGGATAAATCAGAAAGCTACCCTCAATTCGTTCTTCTACATCTATAGAACGTACTTCTTGTAGATTAAAATGAATATCTGTGTTGCTTATGCCCTTCACTTCAATAGTGAGGGGCTTGCCGCTCTTATTTACAGCCTCATACAGAATGTGGTATGTCGCACCAAACGGAAGTTTGTGTTCATGTGGAATCGTAGCTTGGATGAGATAATCATCCGTTTCAATAAGTCTTAAACCACGGCCTGTGCGCTCGTACTCCATTTTCAGGTTAATATCTGCCTTACGCCATTCATATGTAAAATAATCAAAACCACGCTCTTGTCGTCCATCTGGCTCAACGAGAATTTCGCGTACACTATCCGCATACCAATCGAGTTGCTCGAAGTATGATCTCACCGCATCTGTTTGTAATACCGAAGGGATGAGGTTCATCAGATGTGTGGTATCGTCTCTTTTCTCCCAGAAAAACCCACTCTTCTTATACGTAGGGACTGCTTTGATATTGCCCGGCCATGTATACAGATCAAGCCTTGGGTATCCGAGCTTCAACGTCTGTTCAATGGCACGTAACACAAGTCTTTTACCAATTTTGTATCCATGATAATCCGGTCTAACATTTAATAGTGGAATATACAACGCACCTTGATCCTCTTTATAATGAGAGAAGCTGCAATACCCAACGACCTCCTCACCAACAAGTGCCAAAAACACATGAAGATGCGTGCTATGGTGATGTTCTTGAAGGATAGCTTGTTCCGTTTGAAGGGAGTTATCTCCACCCCAACTCTCTGAACTAGCATTCCACATATCCGCGATAGAACGGGCATATCGTGGCTCATATTCTACGATGGATATCGTCAAATCTTGCATTTTGCTCATCAGTATCCCCTCCATGATCCACATGTCTGAAAAATTAGAATTATTTTCTATATCTTCTGTTGTATTCTATCATTTATGGTTTTCGTGTTCAATTTGCAAGATTCGCATAATGTCTTGAAGAGTTGTCTTGTATGAAAAAAGAGGCTGGCTTAAGCCACCCTCATGTTAATGACTATTATCTGTTCGTCGTATTCATATGCGGTAAACGTGTGGCTTGCACGATATAGGATGCCAAGCTAGGCATCATCTGCACAAGTTTAGGATAGTACACGTTAACTTTAGCAAAGGCCAGTTTTTGAATGGTTCTAGTCCGTTTAAGCAGTTGAGTGAATTCCTGATTCGCTGCCAAAATATACTCACTTGCCCACGCTTTATCATCCAGCTCACCTCGGAGATAACGGTCTGTGTACTGCGCACACAACAATGAAGAACGAAGTGCGATGGACATGCCATCTCCACTTAGAGGCGGAATCATCATCATTGCATCACCGATATGCGGATATTGTGACCATGGCTCTGGTATGTTAGAAAGGTTCAGCGGTGCTATGGATACTTGCGTACCGGGAACAGCCTCTCCTTCAGCGAGCCGCTCTGCTAATCTGTTGTTGGTTAGCGATGCTGCATGTAATATATCAGGCACCGATGTCCCGCTTCCCTGTACCGTTTCCAGTGTCAACAATGCCGCCACATTGGTTTTCCCATTTTCAATCGGAGAGATGCCAACATATCCACCTTCGCAGAAGTACAACTCCACTCTAGGTGGGATCGTGATGCCAGTAAAATGAGATTTTATTCCTACATAAACCGTTTCATCTCGTAGATCCTCATCAGAAGGAATGACTCCCCTTGGCTTCTTGGTTCCATGTGCTCCAATGACAGCTTTGGCGCGATATTGAACAAGCTCTCCTGCTTGCTTGAACTGCACTTCGTAAAAGCCATCTTGCAGCTCATGAATTTTCGTCACGGTTGATTTGGTTAATATCGTCGCTCCTGCTTCCAATGCAGCTTGATGCAAAATGCGATCCAGCTCATAACGACTAATTCCGTAGGCGTTGCCTGGTAAAGGAGCTTCGATCTCGCCTCCGTCAGGCATAATAATCTGCGCATGATCCATCGTTGTTGGCTGAAGCTTCTGTTCTAGCAAATGGATATCCAGGTATTCCAGCATCTCTTTGGTCTCAGGAGACATGAACTCACCACATGTTTTGTGACGGGGAAATTCTTGACTATCCATCAAAATCACTTCATGTCCTTGCTTCGCAAGCTGCAGTGCGCACGTACTGCCTGCAATCCCTGCTCCAATGATGATGACGTCAACTTGTTTGGACACGATTACACCTGCCCTTCCTACTTAGAGTTCTACTTCCTCTAATCCAAAGACAGACATCTAGAGGATGTTGTCAATATAGCTTCCGATTAGAACATGATAAGAGAACACTTCTCAGTTCAGTTTAATAACAACTAGCCTTATCATTTTTTTCCTAGGATAACGTCTTAACCGCATCATTCGGAATAACAACAGAATAACGAAACAGAGGTTTCCAAGTGTAACTCATCGTATGATGGTTGAGCTTCTGCTTCAGATCCTGCCAATCCTTGCCTGTGAAGCCTTTAGCAACGGATAGTGGACCATCGTGACGAATATAGCGATTGCGTGAGATTAAGCGTGTTGTAATCCACACAGCCGTATAGGACACCGGATGGCGATGTATATCATTAATAACAACACCATTTCTGGAGATACGCAGCATCTGGGAGACAATATCAATCAATTGTTGGCCGTCGAAATGATGCACGAATTGAGATCCGGTTACGATGTCAGCAGAACCATCAGGTAGATCCATGACATCTGCACGTTGCACACTGACTCTCGGTTCATTTTGAAACAGTCGTCTTGCCTCCACACATGCCTCTTCAGTCATGTCGATCAGTGTAATTTTCATTTTAACGCCTTTTTTATCCGACCAGCGGAGTAAATTCTCATTTACATCCCCTGAACCGGCGCCAACATCCATAATGTGCAACTGATCAGGGCATCCGATCTCTTTCCATAGTTTCTCGACACCAGATAAGGTGGGACCAGGAGCAGCGAATATTTTGTTCAGTCGCCTCAAGTGTTTGAGTGCTTCCCTTAAATCGTCACCACCCATAGAGAAATCATCCATAAGTTCATCCTCGCGTGCTCTGATGGACAATGTTCTAAAGAAGGGCATGATCCTTTTCCTCCTTAACGGCTGGAGAGAACGCAGGTACATAGGTGAACTTCATAAGCTCGGCGGTTAGACCTGGTCCAAATGCCATCGCAACCCCATCGGTAGAAGGTTTCTGCCCGGCTGCCATCTCTGCACGCATTGCTTTTAGCACAAACAGAATTGTGTTGGAAGACAGATTGCCGACCGTTCTAAGAATATCCCGGCTATACTTCGTTTGTTCATCTTCCAGATTCATCACATTCTGCACAGCGTCCACGATACCTCTTCCTCCGGGGTGAATAGCCCAGAGCTCAGGTAAATCTTCGCTCTGAAGTAACTGTCTAAGTTCTTCCTCCAGATGAACGCCTAGTAGTTTAGGGATGCGAGGGGACAAATACAGATCATATCCGTGGTTGCCTACCTCCCAAGTCATATCCTCTGTGGAGTCTGGCAGAAGAACAGAATATCCCGTTCCCAGATCAAGATAGTGCGTCTCCTCGGACTGTGGTTCACCTACGATACAGGCTGAAGCCCCATCGCCGAATAACGATGCCGAGAACAACGACTCTCTCTCTTTCACCGGCTGAAAATGTAATGTACACAATTCCACACAGACGATTAACACTTGTGATCCGGGTGCGCCTTGCACAATATCCCGAGCCATTTGAATTGCCTTCAAACCAGCTGCACATCCATGAAAAATAAGAGGCATCCGATTAACACGAGGCGATAATCCTAGTTGTGGAATCAGCAAAACGTCCAGACCCGGTGAATACTGTCCTGTACAACTGACCGTGATCAGATGTGTGATTTCATCTGGAGACATATTCGCATCCTGCAATGCTTTCTGGGCAGCCTCAATGCCTAACGGAAGAGCTTCCTGTTTATATGTATTCATTCGTTCTTTGGTTGTGGGAATATGAGATTCATCGGTGGAGGGAAGATAACGACAATGTTCAAGTGTGCCCAAGTAGCTGGGTTCAACAGTGTAACGCGTGTCTACCCCGCAAGATTTAAATACCCGTTTCGCAAAACGAGCAAGATCTGGTCGATCATGAAGAGAAGAAGCAATAAGCTCTGCTATATCAGTCTGTGATACAGAATGAACGGGCAATGCCGTTCCCATTCCCAGGATAGCTGCACTGGATAAGTTCATGGAATGATTCATGAGGAACCCCCTTCTATTGGAAGAAATACATCCTTTTATCAGTACCTATTACCCATTCCCAAGGTGCTGTAATCTTGAACCTATACCAGCTACTTTATTCCTTTTCCTCATATTCCATTCCGTTTTAATAGATAATCATCTGGAGTTATATGAATTACGTCATATATCGGCTCGTATGGAATTGGAACTCTATGCAATTTTTGCTATACTACGGTAAACTAGATTTCTAGATTTTGTTAATGTATGTAGTTACGATTAATGTGAGAGTTGGAGGTAATAATCAATCATGCTTTATAAGAAAATAATGAAAACGACCGCGGCAACCGTGCTTGCCTTCTCGTTACTTGGCACTCTTCCGAATCTATCAAACATCTCTGCTGCACCAGCAATCACCGTCAAACTAGATAATATCGCTCTGAAGTTTGATGCAGCACCCCGTATAGAAAAAGGCGTCACCTACGTTCCGTTCCGGACAGTCGGGGAATCGCTAGGTATTGGTATCGAGTGGAATAGTAAGACACAGACGGTCAAAGCCGTTGGCAAGGTAAAAGGACAGACAACCGAGGTATTGCTTCAGGTAGGTAGTTCCACGGCAACGGTTAATGGCAAAAAAGTTAAACTCGCTGCTGCACCCGTCCAAAGAGAAGGTCGTGTACTCATCCCGTTAAGCTCATTCAGCAGTCAATTCGGAGTTGGTGTAAAATGGGATCAATCCACACGAACCGTATCTCTTGTTTCTCCGCAGCGCGAGATGCATTTAAGAGCGTTCTATGCCGTGAGAGCTTTCCATGAAATAGATCTAGTGTCATCCATGAACTCCGTTGTGTTTGGCTGGAGTCGAATTGATCGTGAAGGACAATTCACCCTTCAGGGGGATGAGTACAACTTCCCTGCTGCGGCCGGTGACATTACACCACAATCCATTGTTGCAGATGCGGCAGATCAGGATATTAAACCTTATCTCATGGTTTATGCTCTAGATGGTAACGGTGAGTTAACGAAGGTATTAAGTGACAGTAGTTTGCGCAAGAAGTCGATTGAAGGGATTAGTACGGCGGTTGCGGAGAATGGATTCGGCGGAGTTGTCCTCGACTTTGAAGGATTGGGCTTCAAATTAGATCCTGTACAGCAGCAGAAGTTGCTGAATAATTATGTTAAAGAATTGAAGGCGTCCCTCGGAGCAGACATCTCCCTATCATTAGCGGTGCCTCCATTAAATAGTGCATATAAGGGTTATGATTACAAAACACTCGCTGCCACAGCCGATGATCTGATCATCATGGCTTATCAGTTCAATCCTGTGGGTACCACTGCCCAGGTACCTGAACCTAACAGCCTTGTGCAGCAAGCGATTGAGTTAGCACTTCAAGCAGGTATCTCGAAGGAAAAACTGTTGCTAGGTATCAGCTTAAATAGTGAAACCCCATCTTCTGTTGATGATAAGCTCGGACTCGCAAAACGTTATGATCTGAAAGGCGCAGCGTTCTGGCGTCTAGGTTTGTTCCGTCTCTATAACGATCAGATGGAAGATGCTGTGGGTGCTTCTGTTGTTAAAGAATAAGATCCTTGCGTAATATTAGATAAATAGTAATATTGAACATTGGTGAGCATCTCTTTTTTACGAGGGATGCTCTCTTTGTGTAGTATTACCTTCGTGAGTTCGTGGATATCATAGAAGCATCTATCGACCTTAGACGCTCCTACCGATGTCTCTATCAGCTTCAATTTGAAGTTGTGTCGTTGTAGGTCCCATGTATTTCTGTGCAGTTGCTAGAATCGATCTATCGTTACCAAGTACTTCTAATGCCGTAATTGATAAAAGATTTATCAAATGAGCATCTCCACAAGTAGATACTTCTTCAAAATAGTCAAAAATACGTTCAATCAGATCAATGTTATTTTCCTCTTTTAACAGTTTCAAAATCTTGGGCATGAAGATGTCCTCAATAATTATAGTTTCAAGTACCTCACCGTATGTAGCAATTGATTCTCTATATGCAGCATCTGATGATGGTAAGAAATCTATCATTTTTCTAAAGAATTCTTCTGATTTCACATTCATAGTTACCAATTCCTTTACTAAAATAGTAGGATGACCCTTTGGCATTTGCTGGGCGTTTATACGAGGGTAAAAGGACATTTATCTCCTGGGGTTTGGCATTTTTTGTCGCTTTGTTCATTTCTTGCAGGATTAAATTCCTGTTATTTCGCTGTCCTTACGATGTGTTCATGCAGTTCATGTATCTGTATGCTTTCGTAATTCAGAATCATATATCGTTAATATTAAATGGCTCGTTTTGTGAACGGCTTAACCAATTTCGAACTGGAAAAGATCCTACATTAGTAACATCAATAAAACCTGACCTAACTAAAAATGCGCGCCCTTCTCGAATAATCTTAATATTGGTTCATAAATATCTAAATATTTTTGAACATCTTTAATTTCATCTGATATTACTGACAATTTTAAATATGATTTAATCAGATAATTTGCATACATGTTATTATTCACATATTCAAGCATTTCTCTAGAATAAAACTTCTCTGTATCCATGTTGTTATGAAAACCCAATTCATTGGCAATATCAATGACGAAAGGATTTTGAGGCATAATGTTATGGGATACAGAAAAAATAGCCATCCTTCTCAAATACTCTGCCATTAGTTTCGAATCTTCTCGTGTACCTGCTGTACCAAGAGTTGTCCAATTTACTTTATTCAATCTTTCTATTGCAATTTTACTATACATAATTCTTAACCACCCTACTTATTTTTATGTTAATAGGCATCTGAGTTTTTTAATGCTCTGTTAAAGCTGAATTCTGGATCATTCATAATCCCTGAAAGGAACCGGCTGTGCTGGTACTGCAAAATGAGCGCTCTTACTGGGATCAGGTTGAGAACGCCTGAAATAGAATCATAAGTGGAATTTTCATATTAATAACTTCTAGTTCTGTTACTCGTGTATTTTTTCAACAGTAACTCAGGTTATTCAGTTTCTGGACATTCACGACAATCATCGTTACATCTATAGCTGCATCTGCAGTAGCTAGTGCATACAGAGAGAGTACGTCTAATGGGATCCCGGATATGATGAAGGTTAAGATACTGATTTATTTATTTGTTTCATCATCTGTGCGTCGGTATTTCAATACCATTTAAGCTTATCCGATTGGTTTCTTAACTCTGGCTAACTGGTTCTAATTGTCTCATATTCTTCTTGTAACTGTGCCGTTAATCATGTCCTCTGCTGTCAATAACTTTTCATTTTTTGTTGGTTTCGTCTTCAATAATTTTTAAGCATATGTATAAGCTCATTTCTACTCATAAAATAAGTTCGGAAGAGGTTTTGAAAGTTTACTATGTGTTTTAATTGTTTGTTTTGTGAATCTTTATTAAACAATCTTGTTGTAGGGCTTAATTATATTTTGCTAACATGAATTTAGTACTTCAATTATTCTCTCCTTTGCTTTATAAAATATTTTCGAATGTGATAATGAGATTCGTCCTTCGGCAATATGAACTACAGCCTTGTCCATCTCTCCCCTATTCTGTACACCTAAATATGCATAATATGTCCTCGCAAGAGCCTCAGCATCACTCATCTTTTGACATTTAAAATCAAAATATGTTTCATAAAAAGCACCAAATAAAGCCTCGTAATTCTGTTTCATACGTATCTACACCTCTTTGAGGCAAAGTTAAAAGAACCACAATACGGGCAAATATCTCATATTACGTTGTTAATGATCTTTCCAGTATTATAGATGGTTTATGTCGCGTGGTTCAGCATCAACAAATCTTTCAAACCAGTTGTTGAAGGGATAGTATCCTTCATTCTTGATTTCTAGCCCAGCATTATTCATGAAGAACTCGCCACCACATTCTAATAAATTTATTAAAGGTTCATACACGCTTAAATACTGACTCGCTTCAGGACACTTGTCTGAATATCTCGCAAGCTGTAAGTACCATAAGACTATATTTCTTATACTTTGATTATCCTCAAAAATCCTTAGTATATCCGCACTGAAATAAGTGGAAATATCCATATCCCACTCAATATCTCCTAAAAAACGAGGTAAATTAGCAAAAGCCGGTGATTTAGCTTTCAGTTGTTTATTCTTGTAAAACTGAGATAATCTTCTCAAATACTCAAAACCAAAGTACCTCTCCTGAGTAAAATTACCTATATTTCCCCAATTGATACTGTTTATTTTCGAGACAGCTGCTTCTAAACGCATTTCTTTCACCTCAAGTTAATAATTATGAATAGAATCATCTGAATAAGTATCCCAATCTTTATAAGAATCATAGTCTGGGAAACTTCGAGGATTAGGATCTGTTAAATTTGCTTTATCATGTGCATTTTTTTCAGGATCTTTATTGAAGGTGTTACCGTTCCAAGTAGATCGATCCATTAATGGAATTCCGCTATCCATTAACTTTTTTTCTTTCAATTCATGATATGCCAGCTGTTTAAACCAGTCTTTTTCCTTAGCTGTAAGTTCTCATTTTTGTGCTAATCTCCGCCCGCTTAATAGACGATGCGTGGTGCATTGGGGACGATGTAAAAACGTAATACAGGTATTACATGGGTGAAGTGTGTTATTGGTTGAATGAAGAGTTCATTCGACCAATGGGTAGCCCCACCTTCCCTAACTAATAGCCCTTCAAACATATTGAGATTATTGAATTCTAAAATTAGGATAATTACAAATTACTTGTGTCGTAGGGTACAGTTGATACAAACCTATCATACCACCCATTTAATGGTATATACATAACGTTTTGTATGTCTAATTCCTGTGGTCTAAGGACAAAAAAGCCCCCTCTTTCAATGATTCTGATTAATGGTTCATATACATTTAGATACTCAGTATATTTAGGATTTCTATCAACGTATATTGATAATTGTATATAAAACTCAAATATTTTTTTTATATATTGGTAATTAGCAACAAACTCTAAAACCGTTGGATTGCAATACTTCGATATAAGTACTTCATTTTCAGTATCACCAAGTAATTTTGCTATATTAGAAAACATAGGTGGTTGTGGACTCAGACATTCATTTTTATAAAACAATGCCAACCTCCTTAAAAATTCACAACCCAAATCTGCATCTTTATTTGAAACAATTGCACCAATCATATCCCATTTAATTCCATTAATTCTCGATACTGCATTATTTAGGTACATATTTCTCACCTCAGAATTTAATAGTCAATTTTTTTATTATTATTTAGGTCATACTCTTTGTATTTATCATAACCTGGAAAATCATCATCTGGTTGTGTATCAGTTAAATTTCTTAATTGCTCGTGTGGCATTAGTGCAGGTTGATCTATAGCCAATTTTTATATCAACGACTTATCATGGATTACTATAATACAAAAAAGCTCACTCCTACTTACACTTCAAGCGGGAATAAGCTTTTAGAAATTTATAGTTTATAAATAATTTGGATTTGTATATTTGCAATTTGACTATTTTTATCGAGTTGTTAACACATTTATTTCAAATGCTCGACAGAGTTGTAAGGAGAGTTATTATTGTTCTATTAAACTATTTATTCGTTGAACAAGATCTGTTTTTTCTTCTAAAACAAGTTCATCACAAACTGTATTTATATTAAAGCTGTGTATTTCGTTAAGTAATTTTTCAGGAAACGGCTGATCGTTTCTTACTAAAAATTCAGCCAGTGTTACATATACTGTAATTTTTGTACTAACAGTACGATCACAACTTCTTTTATATCGACACAATACTTGTTTTATGATCTCCTCTCCATTTATATTGTTGGCAACAAGCTCTAAACATGAATCTCTAACTGAATTTGTAATTTCTGTATAATACCATCTCGCCTGGTTGGATAAATCAAGAGGCATTAGTTTTACTTTTTGTAGTACCTTATATTTACGATTTAATAATTCTTCGAACTGCTCGTGAGTTAGTTGTTCACCTTCTATTTGTCTTTCAATTTTCTCAAAGTTAATTGATTCTAATGCATGTACAAGAATTTCTTTTGTTTCACCATAAATCCTGGGATTCTGTAATGAAAGCTCAACATACACGATAAATATGAGTGCTTTTTCCATTTCGTCAACAATACTTTCAGAGTAGAATTCATTAAAAGTCATGTTTATCGCTTCGTCGTGACTATAGTATTCATTTTTGTACCTTTCAACATCTCCATTGAACTCATCTATTAAATCTTGATATTGCCATGCCATAAAGATCACCTCGTAATTTTTTGAACTTTAGTTCCACCATTATGAATAACCTCAATTATTATGCCTGGATAATCTTTTTGAAAATCACTTATGTTTTTATTGCAACTTATACACGTATCATTTTCTGTGATTTTTCCTTTAATATCTGGATTTGGCGGGCCAAGTTGTTTAGCTAAATCATTTATTATTTTATGCTCTGTATCACTATTTCTCGCTATAACTCTACCTAAACTATTAGGGGCATCCTCTGCTGGATACCTCACTTCGCCCAGTGGTTTATAAGAAAATCCATCATAATTAAACTCAGGCTGATGCGGTGGTGATGCTCCGTCTACTTGGCTGTGTGCATAGAATTCTTTTTTCACTCCTGGAATATCAACTTCTGCATAGCCAAAGTTTGCTCCACTTTTATTCAAAGCGCCGTTAGATAATCTACTTTTCAACTCTGACACCCTATGGAGAATATGACCTTCTGTCTCTTGATCAATAACTCTTGTTGGGAACCAACTTCAACCTTCCCCCGTCTCCCCATCCAGTTTCCTCGCTAAATCTCCTTACCTGCCTCCGTCTCTTTCCAGAAGTTCTGTTGTCGGCTATTTTGAGGCAAAGGCTTGGTAGGTTTGCTGAAGGATACATGAGGTGAGCCATCCATGGCGAGCTTTGAACCGGGAAGGCGATTCTTCGCACGATTCAGCGCATCAGAAGCAACATCCGTGATGTTACCGGCTGTTTTATTCAAGTTCGTCTTCGCTTGTTGTTTCCACGCCGTCCAGTTACTATCTAGTGCCGACATGTTCTTGCTATTGATCAGCTTATCTGCGGCTTTATTCAACCCATGTTTGGCCAAGATCGCCAGATTGAGGTTCGCTAATATGAAGGCCATTAAGAATAGGTGATTTTGTGAGCTTTTCGTTTCTTAAAACTGTATTAATCCCTCAAATTTGTAAATTATTTAGTATATTCCCTTTTAGGTTCAATATCTCTAGTTCTATTATAACTATAGATAAGCGATTTACAGTTTTCAAAGATATTGAGAAATGTTCACGAAAAAAAGGACGATTATGGTGATATCTGACCATAATCGTCCTGCCCCAGTGTAACAGAATAGCTTTATTGAGGCTTTGAAACTAAAGCATTAGATGCCATACAACCCAATTAATTGAATATCGGGTTCATTCGGCACAGGGTGATATATTCTAATAGCCAGAACTTGCGTAAATTATCATTATAGTATTAGCGGTGGATAAAATGAAACCAAACATGTTGGTTATCTCGCATTCTGACGTTAATGGTAGGAAACTTACTCTGAACTAATAAAAAAATTACTGTAAAGTTGTCTCAAACCAATCATTATCTAGTAAATCCAAAGCAGTATCACTAATATCTTCTGGCTCAACTGCACTCATTTCTAATGGTATAATCCTAGCCCGAGCGGCCCAACCATAAACTAACTCACCATTATGATACCTTATCCGTCCTCCCCTGCTGAATAATTTTATAATAGGCATATATAAATCTTGGAATGTAAGTGCAACCGATTCGTTCTCGCCAGATAAATACGCCCATTCTAAGTAACTTTTACAAGCTGATTTGACCAGCGACTCATCTTTTATTTCATTTAATTCATCGCAGTAATCATAAATATCAATTGGTAACTTCATGTCACACATATCTGCAGCGCTAAAAATTGCCAATCTTTTTCTAGGTTCTTGATTTATAAAATCATAAAATTGAGAAGATCTTCTCAAGAACTCATATATCAATATCCCGTGCGAAGGTCTATTCGGTTCTTCTTTTTCCCAATTAATACTTTTAATTATCGTTCTTGCTTCATCGAATAACAGACTCAATTAGACATCCTCCTTCTTATGAATAAATTTGTAATTCTACAATAATGTTTCATAAAACTTGAAATCCGGAAATTCTTTGGGAGCTGGTGGAGCAAGTTCATGTGCCCTCTGATTGGACGGCCTTCCAGTAATCTCAATGGTTAAGAATATTGTTATTTGTTACTTTCAAGTGTGCTACTATGTTCTGTATAAAAACATTATAAAAGGCGGATTATATTTTGCCTTAATCCGCCTTTTCAACGTTTATTAAGTTAATCTTTCAACATATACCTCAACCAAAATATTAGCAGTAATGTGTCTCTTATGAGAAAAATATTAATTTTCCATTATGCTATCGACATTATCTAAATATGAATCGCTAATATCAATTGGTTCATTTTTTGAGTACCTTTCCACCCATTCACCAAGTAGTAAAGTAGTCCCTCCGGTCTCAAGATACACTCCCTTATCAATCCTTAGCGAGCCGCCTCTTTCTAAGAATCTAATTATAGGTTCATAAATATCTTGATATTTCATTGCTGTTGTTATTCGAATGTCTAGCAAGTAAGCCAATTCTATATAACGCAAACACATTATCCTTGAGATAGGGTTATAGGGAATGTCTTCTGTAGGAAATATCTGTTCACTTATTCTCTCAAGGTCAAGTTCAATATTTGTCCCCAAAACCTTAATAGGACTAAAGAAAAAATTTGAACTAGTGAAAGTGTTAGATACTAAAAATGCCGATGTTCTCCTCAAGAATTCCGATACTAGACAATCATTAGACTTTTTATTCTCTACCTCTAGAGACCAATCTATTCGCTGTACTCTTTCTATAGCGGATATGAAATTATAACTCATCCCACTCTTCACCTACTTTTATGCCATAGCCATAATATTTATTCAAACCAGTTGTATAACCTGGAAATGTACCAAACTTTGGTTTTTCTGGGGCTAATACATGAGCCCCAGGGGGATCGGGATTAAAACCATCCTTGCCATTCCAAGCACTAGGATTACGATAATCCTTGCCCATTTCCATTAATTTTTTTCTTCTAGTTCATGGTCTTTCAATTTATTAAACCATTTCTTTTGATCCCAAGTTAACTCCCCTTCAACCGCCTTATGAAAAGCGAATACTACTTCAGAATCAGGTGTTAACTTAGATTTATAGTAGTAAAGCCCCTTATCATCATACCAGGGTAAATCATATTCCTTTAAAAACATATGCGACAAAAGATCGTTAGCCTCCTGTAAATTCAATCCAATATTATGAGAAAAATCTTGGACATCTTTAGCACTCCAGTTCCTGACTTCATTAGCTTTCTCTTCTGTTTTTAAATCAATTTTTAATTTACTTACAACTGGAGGCTCCCCATATCTTTTAGGAATATCCCCCGTTCCCCCATCCAGTTTCCTCGCTAAATCTCCTTTACCTGCCTCTGTCTCTTTCCAGAAGTTCTGCTGTCGGCTATTTTGCGGCAAGGCTTGGAAGGTTTACTGAACGATACATGAGGTGAGCCATCCATGGCAAGCTTTGAACCGGGAAGGCCATTCTTCGCCCGATTCAGCGTATCGGAAGCAACATCCGTGATGTTACCCGCTGTTTTATTCAGGTTTGTCTTCGCTTGTTGTTTCCACGATGTCCAGTTACTATCTAGTGCCGACATGTTTTTACTATTAATCAGCTTATCCGCGGCTTTATTCAATTCATGTTGGCCAAGATCGCCAGATTGACGAACATCAGAGCGACATGAGATCGCGAATATAATGGTCACAACAACAAAATTATATTAAATTAGGCGATCAGCATCTCGGAATCTATAATCAACACCTAAAAGCATACCTTCTTTTGATTTTTTTTTGGCTTTCTTTAATAATATATCGTTATTTTGGATGGGGTACTGAAGTTAGTTTTAGATTCAACAATAGACCTGATTCAAGCATTTACGAGTCCCGGTGATCTCCATACACATTTCACTTACCTTTTTTATAATAGTTTAACGTCCTTCAAATCGACTGTAGTTCAGTAGGAAGGGACTAGTCAAGTTTACCCTACCTATTTTACGAAAACTCTATTCTAGTGCATTTCTATTAAGAAGCATTTTCTACAGTTCAATAAAATTGTAGATACTTAAAGAAAGCAGACGTAAAAAACAGATCAATTATGGTAGTGGCCATAATGAATCTATTTAGTGGATGAAATTGGGTTATTTAGGTTATTTAGGTTATTTCATTTACACAAAAATCTTTAAGCTGCCAATCGTTGTGTATGCCTGATTAATGCAGTAGGCTATAGTGTCAATATATTTCAGATTATTTCATTAGTGTTCAATAAGACAAATTTTCTATGTTCAATAAATCGTTTGAAGTTCTCATTATCCCAAAAAGAAGTGTTATTATTGACATATATTACTTCATTTTTCTTCACCAAATAAATCGTATCGCCATTAAATTCAAAAATACAGTTAGAGTAAACATTATCTATTAATTCAAAAACAATAGTTAATATGTTAATCATTGCCTTTTCCCAGTCATAAAACTTGTTTAATCTAAAACTTAAATCTTGTTGATCCTTAAATTCATTTATAAAATACTCTGATTCATAACCAAAGTAAGAATCAGAGGTGTCCAATAGTGCCAATGTAAAACCAAGTATTTCATTTGTCTCTGTTATCTGAATCCCCTTTGTCATTTTTTCTATTTTGTTTATGTCTAGTTTTACACCCAATTTCCCTAATTCAGTAATGAGATCATCATTGGATAACTGTATTTTTTCTAAGATAAATGAATATTCTAAAGCCATTCTTATGAACCTCCCACTTAAGGTATTAAATGAATTACATTTTTATCTTTAGTTACTACAATGACTTCGTCTAAATTCATTATTGGCCATTCAGTAAATTGTTGTTTCAATTCATTTATATCTCCATTCCAGTCTCCAAGATTGAGCACAATTCTTCTTGTTTGACCTTTTTTTATTTTCTTCTTTTCTAATTGTGAAGCAATACCACGCGAGCTTGTTTCACCTTGAGGTGAATAGAAGTCAAAAATAGTACCATTTATTAAATAGTCAGGATCTTTATTAGTGTCTAAAATTTTTGGATTTTGTTCAACATCGTAACCATTTCTAGATAAAATCTCTGCTGCTTCATTCTCTCGAAATAATGAACGTTTAGTCTCTTCATCCATATTTTCCCTTATTGTAGTTTTGTATCCTCGTGCCTGGGCATTTGAATCTGAAGGATTTACTGGCATGGTTATCTGTCCTGGATTCCCCCAATGTCCTCCACCTTCTGCTTGGCTAGGAGTAAAACTTTCTTCACCCGTTCCCCCATCTAGTTTCCTCGCTAAATCTCCTTTACCTGCCTCCGTCTCTTTCCAGAAGTTCTGCTGTCGGCTATTTTGCGGCAAAGGCTTGGTAGGTTTGCTGAAGGACACATGAGGTGAGCCATCCATGGCGAGCTTTGAACCGGGAAGGCGATTCTTTGCCCGATTCAGCGTATCGGAAGCAACATCCGTGATGTTACCCGCTGTCTTATTCAGGTTCGTCTTCGCTTGTTGTTTCCACGCCGTCCAGTTACTATCTAGTGCCGACATGTTCTTGCTATTGATCAGCTTATCAGCGGCTTTATTCAATCCATGTTTGGCCAAGATCGCCAGATTGACGAACATCAGAGCGACACCGAGATCATCCAGCATCTCTGATCCATCCCAAGAAACGTGGGATTGGTATATGCGTTTCCGTTCTTCAGGTCATTCAGTTTCTGGACATTCGCGAATCCCTAGAAAATAATAAAACAGATCAATCACCTTTTGATTGATCTGCTAAATATATCCTTAAATATGAATATTTATTTCATTAAAAAAAACGAAAATTCTGTTTTTTCTGTAATCACTAATCCAATCACAATAAAATAATAATTTGGGGAAATTTTATTCTTACTCAACAATTTTTTAAGCTTACCATTAACAAGTTCTAATTTGAACATTAATTTGTCTCATGTTCTTTTTTTGAGCTATCCTAAGGTGCTAAACTCTATACAATGTAATAATACCTAGAATAATTGACTTATATGCAAAACTAGCCTTTATCTAATCGAGATAGTAGTTGTTTGATTCGGATACTTAAGTCTTTTTTCTCCAATTCAGGTAGCAATACGTTTAAATCATTTATATTGAATTGTTCAAGTTTAGATTTCACCTTATCTAGGTGAACATATGAATTAATTGAATTATTTAATAATACTTCGCCAAGTGCCGTAAGAATAATAGCCATATTAGAAAATGAATGATTACTATTTTTTAATTGTTCCAGAATGATTTCGGCAACTTCTTCTTCTTTGTAATTTTCTATATCTATTAGCTCCAAATAACTATTATTAAAAAATTGTTTATAATGCCATCCATTATCTACTTCATCTAAAAGTTCATCACTATAACATCGCAAAGGATTATTCTCTAAAATGAGTGCAGAATTTCGTGGCCATCCATACTTCCCACTAATTAACTCGTTGTTATGATAGCTTATTCTACCTCCCCGTTCATACAATTTAATTATAGGATCATATAATTCTTTAAATTTTAGTGAGGCAGGGAAATTCTGATCAATTAAAAATGACCACTCCAAGTAAAAAGTACTTATCATCTTAGCCCAACCGTCTTTTATCTCATTCAACTCTATACATTCAGACTTAGCATCTATTGGCAATTCAATTTCACAAATCTTAGTTGCACTAAAGATAGCTCGTCTATTATTGGGATCATAATTACAATAATCCATAAATAGATTTCCATGTGTTATGAATTCAGATACTAGAATAGCATGTGAAGGTTTGCTTGGTTCCTTATAACTCCAATTAATTTTTTGTATCCTCTCTCTGGCTTTTTCAAAGAAATGGTTCATTTTTTTCACCCCAATAAATATTGTTTAAATCTCGACTTCCATTCCTGGATATAATTCATCTGGAGGAGGTGGTGCTAGATCGTGAGCTCCTGGAGGATCCCCTGTCATTCCATTCTTTGGATGCCACGAACCCACTTTACGATATACCATCCCTTCTTGCATTAATTTACTCTCAGCCAGTTCGTGATCTGCTAGTTCTCGGAACCATTGCTTTTCGATAGGTGGTAATTCTTCCTTTAGAGCCTTTTCCCACCCATATGCAATACCGATTTCGGGATCAAAATATCCTTCATAATAATATTTCCCTCCAGCATAATCTGGTAGATTTATATGTTTTGTCAAAAACAAATGTTCTTTTAATTTGATTGATTCATCAACACTAAGTCCTGTATTTCTTGCAAAGGTCTTAATTTCCTCAAGGTCTAATCCTGAAGCTCTTAGTTTTTCATATGTCTTTAAGGCAATCTCTTCTTGTTTAAATGCAGGGATAAATATTAATGGTTCGCCCCTTGGTTCAACAGGTTTTATAGTAGGAGCTTTACCCGCTCCCCCATCCAGTTTCCTCGCTAAATCCCCCTTACCTGCCTCCGTCTCTTTCCAGAAGTTCTGCTGTCGGCTATTTTGCGGCAAAGGCTTGGTAGGTTTGCTGAAGGATACATGAGGTGAGCCATCCATGGCGAGCTTTGAACCGGAAAGGCGATTCTTCGCACGATTCAGCGCATCAGAAGCAACATCCGTGATGTTACCCGCTGTTTTATTCAAGTTCGTCTTCGCTTGCTGTTTCCACGCCGTCCAGTTACTATCTAGTGCCGACATGTTCTTGCTATTGATCAGCTTATCGGCGGCTTTATTCAACCCATGTTTGGCCAAGATCGCCAGATTGACGAACATCAGAGCGACACCGAGATCATCCAGCATCTTCTGATCCATTCCAAGAAACGTAGGATTGGTGTACGCGTTTCCGTTCTTCAGGTCATTCAGTTTCTGGACATTCACAACAATCATCGTTGCACCTATAGCTGCATCTGCAGCAGCTAGGACATACAGAGAGAGCCCGCCTGATGGGATCGCGGATATGATGGCCACAACGCCAAAAATAATATTGAATTGGGCAATCATCATCTGGGGATCTACTATCAACACTTGGAACGTATACCTGGATAAGTATACCTTTTTTTGCGTTTGTTTGCTTAAATAATCCGGTTTTTGCGGAATGACATGTTCCAGCTCCATCTGATCGAGCCATGGACGGATAGTTTTAAAGGCATCTCCAAGACCGGTGGACTCCATGAACTGCTCACCCAGACTCTTTTTCCCACTGGAAGATCCTTGCCCAGAAGAGCGCTGTCCACTTAGTACCGGAGGTGCGGGTAGCATCGCTTGGATTTGCGCTTCCGTTTTCCCTGCTCTTTCTCCTGTTGCCCGAATCTCTTTCGATTGTTGCTGCCAATTGTAAATCTTCGTACGGTTTTGATTCATCTCCTTGTAGTCCTGTTGCTGCTGCGCCAGTTCCACTTGTTTATGCTCTTTGCTTTTCTTTTCAGGTTCAGCGGCAGGTTGATTCACGTACTTGTTCTGATAGACCGTTTTCTGTTCATCCGGCGTTTTACTGCTCATCCAGTCCTTCGCCTGATTCGCTAGTCCAGGATCACTCTGAGCTGTCTGTGCAACCTGACTGCGAATATCAGCGCGCTGTGCATCTGTTAACTGTACTGCCGTCTTCAAATTCATCGACAGATCTATTTCCTGCTTCATGATTTCGCCATCTGCCAGCATATCCAGATACAGCTCTTCCAGTTCTTGATCGGTCAGCATTTCCGCGAAATCGACTTCGATCTTCTGGAAATCCACCTTTTTGCTCTGAATGCCCACCCGGTTGCCACTAAGGACGACATATTGATCCACATTCGTCTGCAAGACAATCTGCTGCTCTGCTTGAATTTTGAATGATTCCAGCATGCCCTTGTCGTTACCTGAACCCGCCTCAATCTGACTACTCGCCACCACGAGCAGATCTTCCGTCGCGTTCAGGCTAATGTTTCCCGCATCCAGATGCAGACTGACGCTTCCTTTCTTGAACAATATGCCATCGTCGCCAAGCTGCATACGCGCTTCGCCTGGCATCTCGAACACTTTGGTTGCTGGCTTATGGAATACAGTCCGGCTTTTCATATCGTCGCTACCACCGCGAACAGAATTAATAGCCATAGACTGTTTCTCTGTCCCACTGGGGAAATATACTTTGATGCGTGCCCCTTCATCTGGCAAACAGTGAAAGATGTTGTTGCCTTCCCCCGAGTACGGAAACCACCAGTTGCCTTGCTCATCATGTTGGTTGTCGATGTCCAGATGCACTTTCACCATGTTATTCGCCCGTTTCACGACACGCCCTTCCAGCGATCTACCCTGAAGTTGCTCATTCCGTCGGGATTTTCGTCGTAGGCTTCGTCTTTGGACGAACAGGTATTCATATCTAAGTCTGCCTGCGTTATAGCTAATGACCGATTCGGACACGACCCAGATCTGCCCTTTGAAAGAGACATCATCGCCTACTTGGCAGAATTGTTCACTTGTCACACGGTAACGGACAAAGTCAGACTCAGTTACCTTCTTCGCATCGTCACCTTCCGCATGTGCCTTCATTTTCATACTGTGCTCGAACTTTCATTGGCTTTCTATAGCGCAATTCCTTTTCTAATTCCTGATTGATTTTCAATAATTCTAGTACCACTGTCTGTTCATATTTTGGACAAGCAATAAAAAAAGCTCATTCCTCCTCATCGTTCAAGTTGGAATAAGCTTATGAAAGCTTTTCAAGTTATTAGTTTAAAGGTTGTATTTAATTATTGTATTACACTAGATTATATAGTTGAATAATAAATCTCTACACATTCTTATAGACATACTAAAGATCACTTATGTCCATTGGTTCTTTATCAATAAACCTTTCAAACCATCCACTTAAAGGATAATAGGCTCTCTTTTCTATTTCTAGCTCATTATGCTTAAGATAAAAACAACCTCCTCGTTCTAAGACTCTAATCAAAAGCTCATATATATGTAGATACTGGCTCGCATCAGGGAAATCATCAGCATACTTTGCCAATTGTAAATAATAATCAATTGTTTTTCGTGTGTACAAACTTTTATTCAAAAACTCCACTGCATCCAAATTACAATAAGCTGAAACAGTTACTTCACCTTCAAAATCTCCAAGCAACCTTGCAATGTTTGCCATAGCTGGTGGCACAGGTTGTAACTGATTCTTTTTAAAAAATTGAGCCAATTCTCTCAAAAATTCATAGCCTAAATCTTCATCTCCTTCATTAACAAGTGTCCCTACTAAATTCCATTTTATATCATTTATTCTAGAAACCGCTATTTCAATATGCATTTTGTTCACCTCGTGATTAGTAGTTATCTTTAGCATCAGAAAAGTATCTATCAAAATCTTTTTGATAGTCAAAATCTGGAATACTCTTAGGGTTAGGGTCAGTAATATTTGCTTTATCATGTGCATTTTTTTCAGGATCAGGATTAAATCTTTCGGTTTTGGGATTCCATGTAGAATGATCCATTAATGGCATCCCGTTTTCCATTAATTCTTTCTCCTTCAATTCATGATTAGCTAGTTTTCTAAACCATTCTTTTTCTACAGTGTTAAGTTCTCTAGTTTGAGCTACCTCCCAAATATGTGCAACATCTGGATCAGCTTTAAAGTAGAGTTTTTTATAAGTAGCACCTTCTATTGATAGCGGATGTGTGTCAAGAAATAAATGTTTTTTCACAGCACTTATTTCTGGCTCAGATAAACCAGAATTCTTTGCCACTACAGACACGTCCTCTAAACCTATTTTCCTTATTTTGATATACTTCCTTTCCAAAAATGCATCAAAGCCATCTTTCGGAGGTATGATATATGGCTTCATCTCTGCTGGATCAGTTATATAATGTGTTCCTTGAGAGTTACCCGTTCCCCCATCCAGTTTCCTCGCTAAATCCCCCTTACCTGCCTCCGTCTCTTTCCAGAAGTTCTGCTGTCTGCTATTTTGCGGCAAAGGCTCGGTAGGTTTACTGAAGGATACATGAGGTGAGCCATCCATGGCGAGCTTTGAACCGGGAAGGCGATTCTTCGCCCGATTCAGCGCATCAGAAGCAACATCCGTGATGTTACCCGCTGTTTTATTCAAGTTCGTCTTCGCTTGTTGTTTCCACGCCGTCCAGTTACTATCTAATGCCGACATGTTTTTACTATTGATCAGCTTATCCGCGGCTTTATTGAGCCCATGTTTGGCCAAGATCGCCAGATTGACAAACATCAGAGCGACACCGAGATCATCCAGCATCTTCTGATCCATTCCAAGAAACGTGGGATTGGTATACGCGTTTCCGTTCTTCAGGTCATTCAGTTTCTGGACATTCACGACAATCATCGTTGCACCTATAGCTGCATCTGCAGCAGCTAGAACATACAGAGAGAGCCCGCCTGATGGGATCGCAGATATGATGGCCACCACGCCAAAAATAATATTGAATTGGGCAATCATCATCTGGGGATCTACTATCAACACTTGGAACGTATACCTGGATAAGTATACCGTTTTTTGCGTTTGTTTGCTTAAATAATCCGGTTTTTGCGGAATGACATGGTCCAGCTCCATCTGATCGAGCCATGGACGGATAGATTTAAAGGCATCTCCAAGACCGGTGGATTCCATGAACTGCTCTCCCAGACTCTTTTTCCCACTTGAAGATCCATGCCCAGAAGAGCGCTGTCCGCTTAGTACCGGAGGTGCGGGTAGCATCGCTTGGATTTGCGCTTCCGTTTTCCCTGCCCGTTCTCCTGTTGCCCGAATCTCCTTCGATTGTTGCTGCCAATTGTAAATCTTCGTACGGTTCTGATTCATCTCCTTGTATTCCTGTTGCTGCTGCGCCAGTTCCACTTGTTTTTGCTCTTTGCTTTTCTTTTCGTGTTCAGCGGCAGGTTGATTCACGTACTTGTTCTGATAGACCGTTTTCTGTTCATCCGGCGTTTTACTGCTCATCCAGTCCTTCGCCTGATTCGCTAGTCCAGGATCACTCTGAGCCGTCTGTGCAACCTGGCTGCGAATATCAGCGCGCTGTGCATCGGTTAACTGTACTGCCGTCTTCAAATTCATCGACAGATCTATTTCCTGCTTCATAATTTCGCCATCTGCCAGCATATCCAGATACAGCTCTTCCAGTTCTTCATCGGTCAGCAATTCCGCAAAATCGACTTCGATCTTCTGGAAATCCACCTTTTTGCTCTGAATGCCCACCCGGTTGCCACTAAGGACGACATATTGATCCACATTCGTCTGCAAGACAATCTGCTGCTCTGCTTGGATTTTGAATGATTCCAGCATGCCCTTGTCGTTACCTGAACCCGCCTCAATCTGACTACTCGCCACCACGAGCAGATCTTCCGTCGCGTTCAGGCTAATGTTTCCCGCATCCAGATGCAGACTGACGCTTCCCTTCTTGAACAATACGCCATCGTCGCCAAGCTGCATACGCGCTTCGCCTGGCATCTCGAACGCTTTGGTTGCTGGCTTATGGAATACAGTCCGGCTTTTCATATCGTCGCTACCACCGCGCACAGAATTAATAGCCATAGACTGTTTCTCTGTCCCACTGGGGAAATATACTTTGATGCGTGCCCCTTCATCTGGCAAACAGTGAAAGATGTTGTTGCCTTCCCCCGAGTACGGAAACCACCAGTTGCCTTGCTCATCATGTTGGTCGTCGATGTCCAGATGCACTTTCACCATGTTATTCGCCCGTTTCACGACACGCCCTTCCAGCGATCTACCCTGAAGTTGCTCATTCCGTCGGGATTTTCGTCGTAGGCTTCGTCTTTGGACGAACAAGTATTCATATCTAAGTCTGCCTGCGTTATAGCTAATGACCGATTCGGACACGACCCAGATCTGACCTTTGAAAGAGACATCATCGCCTACTTGGCAGAATTGTTCACTTGTCACGCGGTAACGGACAAAGTCAGACTCAGTTACCTTCTTCGCATCATCACCTTCCGTATGTGCCTTCAGTTGCTCATACTGTGCTCGATCTTTCATTGCCGTGTAACGAATAGCCTTGATCTCCTGCCCCCACGATAAGTCCGGGACTCCGAAGAATATACGAGGGGCATCCATCGTAACATCCGGCAAGATGACGGTACCCACACGGGCTGCGAGTCGCTTCATGAATTGCCAGTCCGTCTCCTCATATTGCACAAGCAAGGCTCCGATCGATGCCTGATCACTGGTCGCCATGTTCTGGGCATCTCCTCCATGGTACTTTCCAGCCAACTGGCGCACAGCATCAGTATATGTCAGACGTTTGTTCTGATAGGAACGGCTTTGGGGTGTCATATCCATCACGTAGCTACGCGAGAGTGCATGTACCTCTACAAGCGGGATGCCATCCTCCATCTGGATGTCTACTTTGATAATCCCCCCAGCAAACCAGCTTTCCGGTCTTGCATCCGTAATCTTTTGTATAATTAAACTATCCTCAAAGCTGCTATGTATCAAGCATTGCTCTGCTTCCTCTTCGCTCATGCGAGCTATAAATACACATTTGGCATGCGTGTTAAAAGCTCTTTCAATTCGAAAACTACGCAGCTCCTTGATGTTATATGGCCACGTTAACTCATAGCCATCTCCTTGATAAGTTACTTCCATATCTCATCTCCCCCTTTAGAAGCTACCTGGCTGAAAATTGAGGGGGAGCTGGATCCATGCCATTGGTAAGTAAGCTGATTTTCCCACCGCATTTGCAATACAAGCAAGACTTGCTCGTTAACGCGGGTACCCCTTGAATAGATACATTGGAACTCCCATTTGTCCACTTTGTCGTTGCTCCAGTCAATGCATCCAATAATGAATTAGACATGGGTAGTGAGACCAAAGCGCTAAGTTGGGCTGTAGCTTGAGCGGTAAACGGGGCTTGTGCTGGTGCAGATGCTGAAGCTGTAGGCATCAAATCTGGTGCACATGGAAATACAGCCTTACCGAATGTTGGTTCTAATGGATCTGGATCAATGATATGTGGAAGGGCAGCGTAGTCTCCAATTAGCTTTTCCGCTGTCTTCATGGGATGTAGCTCACTTCTACAGTATCCGAACGAATACAGATTCCCATCAATGTTTTCTCCCATCTTGGTACAAGGCACGCCGTGCATAACTCTTGGCTCCGATGTGGACGTCACGCAGTCGTCCACTGTTAGCATTGGGCTCCCATTGATATACACACCATTAGGCTCCAGCTTGTTAAGCACATCCTCATGTGTTCCTAAGGTACAATACATATAGGCACCTGCGGTTACATAGGTATCCTCACTTCTCCAAGGTGAGCTTAGCAACTCACCTAGCGTACCTTTATCTAGTACCGTATCTATAATCCCCATCTAGTTCTCCTCCTGTTATCTGAATCGGTCTCACAATTAACCCATATATTCCTGCTTTTAATAACTTCTCGGCTACTTCAAGTCCTACGATCGTCAGATATGAGCGGTAATACGGGACGCACCATATGGAGCTCTCGCTCAACCCTTGATGTCCAAGATCTATACCGTTCACTTGTCCGGCTTGAACCTGAACTGCCTCGGGTGCCATCCAGCTCACTTGTGGTAACTCGATCCATTCATAGAACGTCTGGTTCTGCTGCTCCAGATTCATGACAACTATGCGTTTGTGATGAAGATCTGATTCCATTTTGAGCATGATGCGAGATAGCTCTTCCACATACAGTTGTATAGGATAGTGGTTAACGATACATGGGGATGTAAACACTTCACCTTGTTTTACATACACCATTTCTTCATCTGCTGTCTGTTCATACCCCCGAAGCATCCGTTCCGTCCATTGAATAGCCCCTTGCTGCGGGAGACGGCGGTCATATTCGATGATATAGTACTCCATGCGCTAGCCTCCTAAGCCTCAATCCATTCTACGGAAGCTCGTTGCTCAGAGGTCAGTTCAAGCCGGAACCGATCCTGTGCAAGCATCCGGCTACCCGATAGATCTGCTCCTGTGAAATTCACCTGCTCTAGTTCTGCGCCCGTAAAATCACCAGCGATTCTAGCGTACCTAAATGTGGCATGGCTTAGATTCGCTCCCTGAAACCGAAGTCCCTGAATACCATAGATCAGTCCATGCGTCTCTATGAATGTACCCCGTTCACTCCATGCACCATCGAAGCTGGCACCTGTGAGGTTACAATCTCGAAAGTCTGTATCAAGAAGTAGTGTTTGACCGTAGTTGGACTGTGTACATTGACAACGTTCAAATCGTGTGCCTAGTAGACTTGCACCTTCAAAGCTGCTTCCACTCAACTCCACTTCCTCGAATCTCGCATGATTGAAATCTAGTTCTGCATAATTTCCGTTACAGAGATTAACACCAGCGATATGTTCATAGATATATTCATTCGGTAGCCTGCTTTCTAACCAACCTTTGCACGCAATAGAGCTTCTCTGTAATCCGTTGAAACGATATACCGATTCCGTTACTTCGTGATCCTGATACTCTCCCACACGAACTTCGAACTGTACCTCTTTTCTGATCGCTTCAAAAGAATCCATTGTACGGATCGTATCCATAGCATGACGAACAGCAATAACCATATAAACGTGAAAAGGATAGAGCTGACCTGCTTGCCATGCCTCTAATGCAGCCTGATCAATCCGATTCATATAACGTCTGCGACCATCCTCGCATTCCTCAATCCATTGATCCATAAAGCTGTAGATCCAGCTCGCATCATATAAGAATCCACTGACAGGCACTTCACTTTCTTGACGTCTGTCACTCGCGTGCAGCATGTAGGCAGGATCGCCTTGAATGAGCCTTGTCCGCATCAACGATACGTGTATGGTACTGCACGACTGAAGCTCTCCGCGCTCTTGCTGGTGCAAGATTTGTTCGCACAGTGCCCCGAATAACGGAACGAACCCTTGCACGATCTCTGATTTATTCGCAATATAAAATTCATGAAGCTTATGTACTTTGGCGTTTCGCAGCGGCAATGCCTCTTGTTCCAGAAACTGTTGCCATAGTTCCAACTGATGCATGAGCCCATCCTCCGCTTTTTTACTGATTCATTAATATTTCGATTCCTTTGATAACGACCTGTCCTTGATCGATGGTTAAACCGCCATTACCGTCTTTGGTAGACATATCAATCTGATTCGCCTGAAGGGTCACCGTCTCTGCTACTAATTCCACTTGTTTACTAGCCTGTAGCGTGATCTTGTTCTCGCAATTTAGAATAATCGTTCCAGCACTGGTCAAGGTCAGCGTTGCCCCTCCGGTCGAGCCGGTAATCGTGATCCGATCCTCTTCAAAGGTAATCTTCTGACCCGTCGGTGTTAGAAGGAACTTCGTATTGGGATTGGCCATCAGATCTTCTTTCAGATCCTTATCAAAATTCACAACCGGCTGCAGCTGTTGCTGCTGTACAACCGTTGTCGTTCCTCCACCTGCCCCGCTACTCCCTCCACTTCCACCTGTTTGCGATGATGCTCCAGACCCTGATGGTGCCGCACTTGCCGGACTTTCTTCTGCAGGTAGTTTTTGACGAACAGAACTGAGCGCAATGCCCTCAGTTTCTCTAGCATTGGGAAAATAGAGCCTTATACTGTCACCTTTTTCAGGCATGCAATACCAGCCAGTCTGATCATCCGATGCATACATCGTGGAGTATGGGAACAGATAGGCTGTCGCCAGGCTCCACTCCTGATCGCTATCTAGATGAACCTGAACCTCGTCTCTCACCACCCCCATGATATTTCCGGAGATGGACGCACCCACCAAACGGGAGTTGTAACGCTTGCGGCGATATGCAGATGCTTTGTGGCCAAGCACATAATGATGTAAAAGCAACCCCTTTTTCATCTCAGTCCGAATTTCGAACACATATAGTGAATGTCCTTTGAACTGCACTTGATCCCCAAGCTGGAGCACCCGATCACGTACCTGTACTTCATAACGGATATAATCCTTCTCATTGATATCACTCGTCTCCAGCTTAGCTTCTTTCTGATAAGCGAGCATATCTTTATACATTCGGTAGTGAGTCGCTTCCAGCTTCCCTGCATCACGTTGTTCAGGCAGCCCAAGATAAATACGAATGCGTTCCTCCGTTGATACGGGAACAAGAACCGTATGATAATGTGACGCAAGTCGCTTCAAGAATTCCCAATCCGTTTCTTGATATTGAAGTGTATACGCACCCAGCTTTTTTTTCTCTATGAAGGTGTTGAAGACTTGTCCATCCGGATAGTACCCACTAATCTTCTGCATAACGTCAGGAATTAACATACCTATATTCTGATAGGATCGTGTTTTGCGCCGAAGATCCATAGCATGTGAATGGGACACAGCCTCCGCTTCAAGCCAGTACACCTTGTTCTCCACCTTCACATGTAGCTTCAAAATAATTCCGTGAAATAAACGTTGCTTTTGACCCTGCTCATCCGTATAGAACAATTCAACTGGTGTACTCTCGTCCGCCATACGTACATACTGTTCTTCCTTCTCTTCCGGAATCACTCCAGTGAAAGTAAGCTTGCCATGATCATGAACTTTCATGAGTAATGTTACTTCATGGATTCGGATATCAAACGGCTGAATTTGCAATTGTTCATAACTAATTGTTACTAGAGACATACTCCTCAATCACCACCTATTTTCTTAGATGTATTAATTTTCTATTTATCGACTTTATAAGTAAAATATTTAATGGATTTTGTTAATTTTCATTAAAAAGGATAAAAATAAGACTTTATATACATATCATGCATTCGTATCCGCGCACAAAAATGAAGCAGTATCGCTACTGCCCCTTCTTCTTGCCCATTTAATTATTTTCGTCTTTAACCAGCCTACTTAGCACTTTTATCCCAGTCTTCACACCCGTTAATTCATCGTAGATGAGCATCTGTTATACTATGGATAATCAGTTTTAGCTTGAACCTAATACACGATGCCTATAAAGGAGATCTATAGTTACATGAACAATATCATTGAATACTGCCTTACGAAGAAGGGTGCGGTGAAGGACTTTCCTTTTGGGCCAGACATCCTTGTGATCAAGGTTGCTGGGAAAATGTTTGCACTCATTTTTGAAAGCAGAAATACGATAAACCTCAAATGTGATCCGGTTATTGCGGAAAATTTGAGAGAACAGCATGAGAATGTGCAGCCTGGATATCATATGAACAAAAAACACTGGAACACCGTTCTGATCAATGAATCTTTGGATGAGTCTGATGCGCTTCCTATGATTGATCATTCTTACGATCTGGTCTTCGGTAAACTTCCCAAAAGTACTCGAGAAGCGATCATGATGAGGATTTAGTCCTCTCTGCGAAGTTCATTTCATGAACTTATCTACCTTCCCGAACAAAAGTTTGATCCACTGCGTCGGGCCAGGCAGACTGGGAAGAAACAACAAAGTTAGAGCAAGCATCGCTGACAGTAGTGTAATGCCTCCTGCAACGATTCTTGCTTTTTTCTGTGCGCTACTGCGCCACTCCCCATACACCATAGCTGCTGTCATAAGACAGATTCCTAGGACAGATACGAATTTCATTCGCTCTATTCCTCCCTATACTTCTTATCAGTACAATCAGATCATCCAAGGCTAGTCTGTGCCCTGCTCCGGTATGCCTTGAGGACCTATGGACTTCCCTGTACGCGTCACGAGCGCCTCCACCTTCACCTGAACATCCATGGTAGAAAAAAGTTCGTCCCAGTTTTTTTGCTGCGCGTTCCATTGTTTGGGATAATGTCTGCGGAATTCAGTTGCAAACTGGAAAAAATCCGTCTTTAGCTGTTTCTGTGCCATGACTAAAGCTTTCTCCGCTAGCTCTTTTAAATGTTCTGACCATGCTTGATCTAATTCATTTAACAAAGTCGGATCAGTTAAGTTCGCATCGGTAGTGTTAAGTACGACTTCCCCTTTGGACTTCACTTGAACCTGCATACGCCATTCATTGTTGATAATTTGAGGGATTAAGGCCGTATGCATTTCAATCGGCATGATGGAGAAGGAGCCCTCCATATTCTTCAACTGGACTGGCATAATAATATTCTCCAGCTCGTTTGCAAGTAACAGAATGCCCACACTCATCGGTTCCGTAACGGTTTTAATATAATGATCATTTTTATATAGGCTTAACCCTTTAATATACGGAGTAGAATCATATCGATCTTTCCCCGGATCTGGTGGTAACATTAACATTCGTGACAGTGTAGCGGAACGGCTTGGTCCTTCAACGGACTGGGCGAGTTCAAGTACCGTCACCCGTGTACCCAGCTTCATATTGGCCATTTCACGCAAGGATTCTGCTGAGCTTCTTTCGAGGGGATCAAGCAAAGCAAGAATATCTTTAGCAGAATCGCTAGTGGAGAAGACATAGGCATGTTCGCGGAATTGAGGGTATCGAAGCAGAAAATCGATGTATTGGCGTAAGCCCTGTTTGCCAGCATGTTCACTAATAACAATGACCTCGCAGTGTCCCCAGAACATATTACGAGGCACTTTCCTTTGTAATCGATTTAGAGCTTCGGCCACTGTACGTCCCTCCGCTGTTCGAATCATCGTCACTCCGCTTGGGCTTCCCTCACTGCCTCCCGATGATCCCCCGCCCGCCTTTCGTGGAATAAAAATCTGGGAAGTTAGTTGATACCGCTCATCCTCATAGTCGATGCCTGTCGCGAGCACAATCGCCAAATCGTTAACTTCAATCCGATCCCAGCATCCGGACAGCACGCTACTGCTAAGAAGTATAGCGATTATAGATATCACTTTCCGCATTCTCTTCCCCCCGAACCTGCCTTAGCTCCATCTCCGCGGTTGCGTTTCCACAGCTTTTTAAACAAGGCTATACCATACAATATCGCTGGAAAAACCAACAATAGCACCAAGGTATATACATTCGCTGAAGAGCTGACAAGATTGGCAGCACTTGCACTATCGGATACAATCCAATATGCAAAAACCATACATAAAAATGCGAGTGGTACTACAACAGGTTTATAGTCATTCAACCCAAACCATTCTGCTGTGGATGTTGCAAAAATATACAGAAAGACAGAGATTTTAACGAAAATCCCAAAGATCCATATCGCAATAATAATAGACTCAATATGCTGGAGAAAGTCAGCAATCGTAATATATCGTGCAGCAACCATGACCGGATACGCAAAACTATCGGTTAAGTCTCCGATCAGAAATAAGCAGATGAGATTGGTCACCGTCATGGCAACCGTTGTAAATAGAAGCGAGAACAGCATTGTTCTGGTTAAACCCTTTTTACGATTCACGTAAGGTAACATAAACGCCAATACAATATATTCACTGAACCAAGCAGCAGGCGCAACAGCCCCTTTTAGACTTGGCACTATTCCTCTTTCCATAAAAGGCAGCATTTCTTCTGGCCTCAGTTCCTTGGTCAGCAGGACAAAGATTATGCATAAAAGCACAACAACCAACGTTACAAATACTTGAGAGGTACGACCCACCACTTCGATACCCAATCTAACATTGATCATACAGACCACAACCATCGTACCCATAATTACGAACAAGGGTGTCTTAGGCAGAGCGTTACTTGCAATAAACTCACCATATCCACGAATAATTAAGCCTGTTAAGTGTGGCAGAAAACCAAGATACATCAGCCCTAATAATTTGCCTGGGAACCATCCTATGATGAGTGTTGAAGACTGCATGATTGTTTTACCGGGATATAACCGTTCAAGCCCAAGCGATATTCCTATGGTCGCAAGGCCAACGAATGATCCCCAGATGGGCGAGATCCACATGTCATGTCCTGCATAATGCATCGTTATACCAGGGACGGATAAGATGGATGTGGCCAGAATGGCGGGAAAAATCATGAATGCTAATTGAGTGACAGATATTTTCCCTTTCTCGGTCAACATTGCACGTCGCCTCCCCCTGTTGTGTAATCCATTCCAGTCTAACGGGATTTGTTCTCTTGCGTTGGTCGCCACCATACATCCTTGAGCTTCTGGGCTGACGTTGGTGTTGCAGGAGATAGATACGGTGTACCAAAGGAGCGTAAACTGCTGAGGTGAATCACAATCAGGATGACCCCGAGCATTACACCGATTAAGCCAAGTGTGCCAGCCATCAGCATAATCGGAAAGCGCAATAGACGTGCCGCAATGCTGGCAGCATATCTAGGGATCATAAACGACGCAATTCCTGTAATCGCGACAATAATGATCATTGGAGCTGAGACAATTCCCGCAGTTGTAGCCGCTTGGCCGATAATTAATGCCCCAACGATACTCACAGCCGCACCCACCTGTTTAGGCAGCCGGATGCCAGCCTCCCTTAATGCTTCGAACGATATTTCCATAATGAGTGCCTCGACAAGTGCAGGAAAAGGAATCTCTTCCCGTGCTTTTGCAATACTAAGCAGCAGAACGGTTGGAACCATTTCTTGATGGAATGTGGTTATTGCTACATAAGCCGAAGGTAGCAGCAGAGACAATGCATAGAAAATGTAGCGCAGCCAGCGAACAAATACACTCATGAACATATTTTGATAATAATCCTCAGGGGACTGCAGCATGGAAAACAAAGTGACCGGGGCTATTAAACTAAATGGAGTACCATCGATAAGCAGTGCAAACTTTCCTTCTAACAGATTAGCAGTGACCACATCCGGTCGCTCCGTTGCAATCATCTGTGGAAAGGGCGAGAAGCGCTGATCGATGATTCCCTCCTCTATGTATTGGCTTTCTAACACGTCTTGTACTTTTAACTGTGCCAAACGAGCTTCTACTTCTTGCAATAATTTAGGATCTATGATGCCTTCCAGATAAGCAAGTGTAACCTGCGTGCCCGTATACTCCCCCATGGTTCGCATCTGTAGCTTAAGTGCTGGTGTTTTGATTCTCATTCGAAGCAAGGATAGATTCGTACTCAATGATTCGGTAAAACCATCCCGTGAACCTCGTACCGTAGATTCCGCTGCTGGCTCCTCCGGCGTTCGGCTGGGAACTTGGTACAAGGGATAAAGTGTGCCCGGTACTTCGCCATCGATCAGGATAAGGGCTTGTCCTTCCATCACCGCCTGGACAGCTTGGCTTAAGGCAAGAATGGTCTTAGATGAAGCCATCGGAACTTGCGTAGGCTCTGCATTTCTTTTCATTTCCATAAGCGGCTCTAACACATGACGTTCAAGCCGATCCGTATCACATAGCCCAACACAGTACACGCAGAGCGCAGTAGTCTGACAGGCCGTACGGAACGAATGAAATATAACATCGGAACAACCTGCAAATGTGGTGCGCAGAGTAGCTTCATCTTCTATTAATTTACCGGTCAGTAATGTTTTCTCTAACGTGCTCATGGTGTGTCCTCCAGATGCGTGACGTGATTCAAATATTCATAGTTAACGACAGCATGTCCTTCTGAAAACACATTTATACGCTTCTATTTCTCCTCACTACGCTCTCTATGTTTGAATAAGATGTTGAATAATTGCTATATGTTCTTCCAAATGCATAACAGAAAAAAGCCGCCACATGGCGGCAGTTCAATCTATAAAACTCGACTAACCTAAGAAGGCTTCTTCCTTCGAAACACGAACCATCTCTTCTGGGAAAACAGTCTTGAAATACTTCTCCACACTCCGATGAATGTTCGGACGATACCATTTCTCCAGATCGTGTTCCTTAAAAAGTTCAGGCATACCGAGCGACTTGGAACGTCTACCGCTTGCACCATCGCCAATATTCAACGTATCAATCCAGATATGATCAACGATACCTAGTAGCTTCTTAGGGAAATCTGGCGTAAACGGTAATACGGGCGAGATAGAAGCCTGCGTAGGTATCCCAGCTTGATGCATCTCCTGCAAAGCCTTCATTCGTAGTCGAATCCCGGGTGCATAGGGTGCAAATATTTGTTTTACATCCTCTCGGTCGGTCTCCACGGTCATCGAAACGATAACATGGCTTCGCTTCGTTAGTTCCTTAATCAGATCAATATCACGTGTAACCAATGGACTGCGTGTCTGGATCTGAAGGTGATCCGGGGGACATTCCATCATCGCTTCCAGCACACCACGTGTAATTTCGGCTTGGCGTTCAATTGGCTGGTAAGGGTCTGTTGCTGAAGACATAAACAAATGAATTGGTTTGTTCTTGGCACGTAGCTTCTTCCATTCTTTTGCATAGTTCTCAGCTGCATTTATTTTCACATCGACCCATTCACCCCAAGGAATGTCCTTAAACCTCTGAATGGGCATCTCTCGAACATAACAATATTGACATGAGAAGGCACAACCACTATATGGATTAAGTGAATGCGTGAATCCCACGTTTAAGTAGCCTTTTGCTTCCGTCAATATCTGTTTAGCTAAGATTTCCGTGGTTTTCACGATCTGTTCCCCCTCTTATTGAGCTTGGAATACTCGCATGTACTGTTTATAATCGTCCTGACTAAACACGTTAAAAATGATCTGCTCAAAGTGATGATCCGGATGAGCATCTAACCACTGCTGTACAGTTGTAACTGCAATATTGGAAGCCTCGGCTTTGGGAAAACCAAATACTCCTGTAGATATCGAGCATAACGCTACCGTTCTGATATCATCTATTTCATGCGCAAGCTCTAGACAGGACAGGTAGCAGGAAGCAAGTTCCTCCTGTTGCTGTATAGTCAGCGTTGTTCCTTGAGGAACAATAGGACCCACCGTGTGCAGAATGTATGTTGCAGGCAAATGATACGCTCGCGTAATTTTAGCTCCACCCGTTGCTTCCGTCTCATTTTGGATGGTCATGATTCGATTGCAGTCCTCTCTTAGCAAAGGACCTGCCGCGGAATGAATGGCATTATCGATACAAGCATGTAACGGCTGAAAGCAGCCCAGCATATATTCATTTGCTGCATTCACAATAGCGTCTACCTGGAGCTGCGTGATGTCCCCTTGCCAAACATAGAGTTGATCCGCATGTTCAATAGAAGACTCGGGAAACAGATACGATATCGGGTTAAGCTGATCGCTCCGAACAATCTCTTTCTCTCCAAGCTCCTTTTGCAAAAGGGAATCCATTTCTCTCTGGAATGCAACTGGAACTGGCACTGGTTTTCTTAAGTTCATAAGTCCTCTGAGCAATTCCCTCTTCTCTGCATATTCGGATGGAATAGACACATGCTGAAGATTACTGAATTCCTCAAGAAGATGCGTTAATAACGTATCGACGATTTCCTCTTTTGACGCTTCGGTTGGAGGATAGGGTACATATGTGCTTTCTAACTGAATTTCATGTGCATATGCGCTCAAAGGCAATTGAATCATCTATATTCCTTCTTCCTATGTCCCTTTCATGGGGAAAAACATACATTTATGTACGGATCAATTGAAATACTTGATTCATATCCTCCGTAAAGGCGATGGTCTTATGTTGGTTCTCGGCTAATCCTGCTGGTTCAGCTTGGTTAAAACGAATCAATGTAGCAAGCTCATTATGGTACGTCATTCGTTCAAACGGATACCGGATAATACCTGGCGTATTAAACCCAACACCAAGTTCCATGTAGACTACGTTCTGGTTTTCAGAGTCTTGTATAAAGCTACGATACATTCTCTCAGACATATGCCATTGCTCATCTTGAACAAAATATTCGTTAATTCGTAGGTTCACATCCATACTTCCCCCACAGACAGGACATTTAGGCACAAGGTTTGTTGGTATCTTACAATCGACCGTCTGCTCTACCATCTTCTTCACTAGCTCTTCATTATCATACAGTGTATCATGGCATCCCTTTTCGCATTGCAGATACCCATAATTACCCTGAATCTCAAATATAGAGCTGGAAGCAAACCCTGCCTTCTCGAATTGGCTCTCAACATTAGTAGAAATCACAAAATGCTTTTTGTTTTTCACTAGCTCATACAAATCCAGATAGAGTTGTGTTGTACCTGTGTCGTAACGATTCAGTTGGATATGTCGCGCCCAGTAAGCCCACTTGTCTTCCTGCGTCTCAAAAGGATAAAATCCAGAGCTATACAGATCCGTGAATCCGTACTTATCAATGAAGTCACCAAAGTGATCTGTAAATCTCTTCCCATTAAAAGTTATGCCAGCAGCAGCCGATAGACCCGCTCCTCCTCCCAGCAAAATATAATCTGCCTCTTGCATAGCAGCTTTAGCAAGATCTATCCGTTGTTGATAATTGGTATTCATTATAAGCTCTCCCTCTATCAAGTCTGTCGTATGCTCTCCTAGCACACACCCATTATAGTTTTATATCAAACAAATATAGTGAAGATAGTTCAACCCATTAAAATTCAATCTTCTGAAGTAAGCTTATCACGGTCTTCTTTTCATCTAATGAGAACTTCTCATAGATCTTCTTAATAAGATGATGGGATATCTCTTCAAACTCTTCCCGCAGATCATGTCCTTTCGCTGTAAGAGATAAACGATAGATCCGCGTATCCTTCAGATCCTTCTCTTTATGGATGTATCCTCTTTTCACCAGTTTATCGACCAGAACCGTTACGGTTGACTTGTCTCGATCAATTAACTTGGACAGCTCTTGCATCGTAAGACTATCCTGCTGATATAAACGAAACAGAATATCACCATGAGATGGTGCAATATCGTTAATATTCCTTTTCCTTAATTCACTCTCAATAAAACGATTACCATGACGATGTATCCGACCAACCAGGGACAGTATGTAATTTTCATTCATTTGTCTATTTTAGTTTTATATAAAACTATAGTCAAGACAACTACCTAACATGGAAGATTATTTCCACATTCATATAAAAAGTGATACGAATAGCCTCATGAATGTTGTAATATTTCCGAATGATGTGATCCAGGTATTCAATGAGATGTCGCACAATAAACACAATAATCAGGATGAAGTTACGGGCACTTACCACATGGTAAAGAAGATCAATACTCAACTCTTCGTCGATTCATTCAATTCGTAATATCAAAAATAACCTCTGATTGATGATTGCTCATCTTCAGAGGTTATTGCGCTTGGAATCACTGACGTATTGCTCTACTGTATTACATCGAATGAGAGTTTGCTTCATCGAGCTTTAAAGCCGTTGTAGAACGTATCCACCACGAGCGCTGCAGCCGATTTTCTAGCGATATGTCCATCAACAACTTGCTGCCAGGTAAGAAAAAGAATCGAATACAACACATCAATAATCCAATTACAATTCACATCCTGACGGAAATATCCTCTTTGTTGCAGCATACTAACCGCTTCCAAGACAGGCTCTCTTAGCTTCTGATCTGCACCTTCAATGTCCGGATTATAGTTTACAGAAGAATCATGTCCCAGGAAATAAATCTTATCTCCAAGTGGAATGAGGGCTTCAATTAAGTTCGGGAAATAATCCTCACAGTTCTCTTCACTCAGCGGGAACTCCCGAATCTTCTCACTAACAACTTCAATGGCACGGAATCCCAGATGAATCATGAGCTGTTCCCTGCTCTCCACATACCGATGCAATGTCGCAATTCCGATGCCAGCTGCATCAGCAATATCATTCATGGAGGCGTTGGGCTTCTCAATAAGCAGCTTGGTTGCTTCATCAAGTATGGAGTTCAGCCGTGTTTGTTTCATGGATGACATTTCTTTTTTCATGTTCGTACACCTCAAGGGAAATATGCTTATTAATGTGTCGCATCTCATTGCCCAGTATACCATAATCTAGAGCTATTCATTATTTCAGCTTTTTCACCATTCTGTATAAGGATACCGCGGGTTTATTCACTTCGGATGTGACCTCATAACCAAGTCTGGCATAAAGTTTGGCCGCTAGATGATTTTCTTTTTTCACAGTGAGCGAACATAGGCTGAATCCCTGCTTGATTGCTTGTGTTTCCGCATGATGAATAAGCTGTGATCCGATCCCCATCCCTCTGCTCTCCGGCATAGCAGCAAGTGTGGCAATATGGAACTCTCCTGCGAATCCTTCCTTTAAAGTAATCGTAGATAATAATGCTCTTGGATGTAACAAGCTATAACCAATTAGAGCTAGTTTTCGATGAGCAAACAGTTGTTTTACCGTAGAACTGACCAGCTTATCCAGAACCGTTATTGGTAAACAGGTAATCATTCCAAGTGTTGAATCACCCATTTTCGCTTCATAAGCATATTCATGACTAAAACGATTATTTCTAGACTTCCATAACTTACGGAAGGTAGCATCAACGACGCTCTGCCTGCTCGACCCCGCTATGGTATGGGCAATATCCCCCACAGCCATTAAATTAAGCTTAGCTCCTGCAAGTGAGTGCGGGTTGGCTTGTACGATGGAAATGTTGGTCATATTAATCACTCCTATGATCATTAATGATAAGGATATCATTCGGTTGCGAATGCTCGCGCTGCTATGCTATGTGCTATTCACCATCTATTTAGTACCAAGATCTATACCTTCAATTTTGATATGAATTGTACTAATCGGTAATCCTGTGAAATTCTCTACGGCTGCTCTCACATTCTCCTGCAGATCTCTGCACACTTCCTGCATTCGGATCCCATACCGCACAATTACACTTAATTGAATATCTAATCCTGTGTCCTGTTCTCTTAGCTCGATGCCGTTATATATACGTTTACCAGTCAATTTTTGTGCAAGTGACTCCACAATTCCGGTAGACAACGATCCAATACCCTCGGTCATACTTACTGTTTTACCAATAATTTTGGATACAACCTCTTTAGAAAAAGTTGTTTTGCCCAGTACGTTTTGAATCAACATCGTCTCCATCCCCTTTATAAAACTTTTCGTACTACATGCATTTTAGAGGTGATGCTTGAACTTCCTTTAAATTTTTGATAGTTATTACTATCATTTGATTATATAATATTTCATTTTTATATATGAAGTCAACTTTCCTTTTAGGAATACTAGAGCGATTAGCAGACGATGAGGTGGTATGATTGCATCATACCCCTATAAAAACTAGAAAGATGGTGCCAACGTGCAGTATTTTATCGCGATCGTTCCGCCTGACGATTACAAAGATCAGATCACTTCGTTTCGTAATCGTTGGGAACATCATCGGCTTAACGAAGTTGCCGAGCCTCACATCACAGTGAAGGCACAAGGTGGGCTTACAGCGGATCTAACCTGGCTTGATAAAGTAAAAGTACTATGCTCGTCCGTACAACATTTTCAGTTAACATTTACAGAGCCATCAGCGTTCGGAAATGAGGTTGTTTTTCTTGGCGTACGTTCCAAAGAAATATTTGAATTCCACAAATTACTGGTAGGAACCGTAGTCCCTCCGTCTGAACTTATCAAACAATATTTTGAATTGGATGAGTTCCATCCTCATTTAACGTTGGGTCAAACCCATTGGGGAATGCATGAATCAGAAGTTGAAGAAATGAAGCTCACATCAAAACATGCATTAGCCCCTTTTCCAACCTTTATGGTAACGCACGTTCGAGTGTACCAAGAAGTTGAACCTAACCAATACGTTCCATTTGAGGACATCCCACTCGCTCGTTGACCGCCATAATGAAGGACATGGCTAACTTGGTCAATCATTATAATTACATAGCCGAAACAGAAAAAAACAGACGTGAATTAGCTTCACGTCTGTTAATTTCGAATCAATATATTATGGCCTATTCTGGGTCGACACTTGAAAATGCATCTTTCAACTTATCACACATCAGATACCAAGCATCTTCTGCGATGGCTATATCTCCATGATGTGTGAATCCATGTGGCACGTCTTCATACTGTTTGAAATGTACCTTCACACCTTGCTGCTTAAGTCTATCTGCATAGTCTCTTGCTTCGGCAGCGAGTGAATCCTTGCTCGCAGTAATAATTAGAGCCTCCGGCAAACCCTCAAGAGACTCGGCGAACACAGGTGAAGCCAAAGGATTCTGAGCATCGGCTGAATTCTCCAGATACATTGCGTTAAACATTCTAGCCACTTCCGCAGGAATCGCTTCGGGGAAGTTTGGTTTAAGTGCAGGATCGGTGTGTAAATCAAGTGGCGGATAGTCCAGTATCTGCAATACAAATGGCAGTTGATTCCTACGCTGCTTGTTCAACAAACACACAGCCGCTGCTAGGTTCCCTCCAGCACTATGTCCTCCAATGGCCAGTTTCGCTGAATGAATTCCGAAGTCTTCTGGGTGCTCATGCACCCACACAGCTACGTCATAACATTCATGAACTGCTGTAGGAAACTTATGCTCAGGAGCCAATCGGTAATCAATGTTGATAACGACACAATGAGCTTCATGTGCAATGAGCGGGCACCAAGGATCATCTCCTTCAGCATCCCCAGCGATAAAACCACCCCCATGCATATTAATAAATGCAGGTAAGGGTTCGCCTGGATCGGGCTCAGGAGTATAAATCAAGACACGAGTTTCACCAACAGAGGTAGGAATGAATACTTCTTGACGTTGTACAGAGAAACTGGAGCTTGGTTTCAGCCCTGAATCAGTATCAACCGGATTCTCACGTATTTGAGTTATCATTTCTTGCTGTTCTTCATTCATGGTCTTCACTCCATTCATTATTCATGGGGTTAATCACTCTGAATCAGACTGCACTTCGATTTCCTTAATAATTCGAGCCGGATTGCCACCAACGACTACATTATCTGGGACATCCTTTGTCACAACCGCACCTGAAGCGATAACGACATTATGACCAATGTTCACGCCAGGGTTGATAATAGCTCTACCCCCAATCCAGACATTGTTGCCGATGGTAACAGGTTTACCATACTCCGGTCCGGCTGCACGTTGAACAGGATCCAGTGGGTGTGTTGCCGTATAGATATGTACATCTGGTCCCATTAAGCAATGATCTCCGATTCGCACTTCACAGACATCGAGAATGGTGCAGTTAAAATTGGTATAGAAGTGGTTGCCAACATGGATGTTATAGCCATAATCAAAATGAATATTTGGCTCCATATACAGAAAGTCTCCCGTTGACCCCAGCATTTCTTTTAACATCTTAACACGAATTTCTCCATCAGACTCTGTCGTTTGATTGTACAACCGTGTCATTCTCCGGATCTGTTCTCTTTCTTGGCTCAGCTGAGGATCTGCAGCATTGTATAGCTCGCCATCCAGCATTTTCTGTTTTTCTGTCTTAGAGATGGATTCCATAGTTATAATAGCTCCTTCACTTGCGTAAAATTTTATATTTATAATACTTTTTAAATGTATTTTAATTATAGGCTGAATATGGAATAAATCAAGTCTTCCATCCTTGAAATAGAAAAGGCCGCCATGTTGGCGGCCCTTTCATGCGATATAATATATTGATTCTCAAGTTGAGAATTTATACTGCACCTACGACGGCATGTGGCACATACGGTTCTTCCAAGAATGAAATTTCTTCAGAGGTCAGTTTCACTGACAATGCTCCAACGGCATTATCTAGATGCGAAATTTTTGTCGCACCGATAATCGGAGCCGCAACTGGTTGTTTCTGTAGTAACCATGCTAGCGCAATCTGTGCCCGAGGGACTTCATATCTGTTTGCAAGTTCTGCAACACGTTCCACAATAACACGATCCGTTTCGATGGTTGCGTCATATTTGGATTTCTGAATGTGATCTGACTCGGATCGTTCAGTTGTTGTCTCAGGATCTCTAGTCAGTCTCCCTGATGCAAGTGGGCTGTAAGGAATGACACCAATCTTCTCATCCCTACATAGTGGAAGCATCTCTCTTTCTTCTTCGCGATATAGAAGGTTGAGATGATTTTGCATGGAAACAAAACGAGTCCATCCATGTACTTCAGCCACATGCAATGCTTTCAAGAACTGCCACGCGTACATTGCGGAAGCCCCAATATATCTCACTTTTCCAGCCTTCACCACATCATGCAGTGCCTCCATCGTTTCTTCAATGGGAGTATTGTAGTCCCAGCGATGAATCTGGTACAGGTCGACGTAATCCGTGCCCAATCGTTTAAGACTTTTATCTAATTCACTGATAATGGCCTTACGTGATAGTCCTCCACCGTTAGGTCCTTCATGCATACGTCCATGGACTTTCGTAGCTATAACGATCTCATCTCGATTAGCAAAATCTTGGAGTGCTCGTCCAAGAATCTCTTCGCTTGCTCCAATGGAATATATATTGGCCGTGTCAAAAAAGTTAATCCCCATCTCAACGGCCTTCTGAATGATTGGCCGGCTATTGGCTTCATCAAGCACCCAGGAATGTATCCATTTGTTTGCATCCCCAAATCCCATACAACCAAGGCATAATCTCGAAACATCCATTCCCGTATTCCCAAGTTTCACGTATTCCATTGTTCATTCACTCCTTCAATTGGATGTGTTACCCGTTCATGTCTTTTATTATGTACCAAAAGTGAAGTTGAACGTTATCTCATTTATATCAAATGATTGCCTAATCCTCTTATAAGGATTAATTACAATAACAAAACACCTTCAAGAAGGATCCCTTATCTTACGACAAGGATTCATTCACCTGAAGGTGTTATGTGTTCTCACGCTATAGTTAAAGGTTAGTACCTTGGTTCAGGTATAACTCTTGTATCGTATTTTTGACAATGATATTACTCAATCACCGAATCTGACTAAGGCTTAGTCCAGGTTTACAGTCACATTCACATTGCCTTTGATGGCTTTGGAATATGGACAGTAGTCATGGGCAAGTTTTACGAATTTTTGAGCTTGCTCCTCATCCAATCCGTCAATTCTCACTTCAAGCTCAACTTCCAGCTTAACACCGTTATCTGAAGGATCGGTCTGAAGCATTACAGTTGCAGTCACTGTGCTTTTCTCAATGCTTACATTGTGTTTCTTCAATTGATATTCCAAGGCTGAATTGAAGCATGCACTATACCCAGCAGCAAACAATTGCTCCGGATTCGTAGCCGTAGTCACTTTACCGCCAAGCTCAGGTGGTGCAGCCACATCAAGCATAAACACAGTATCTGGAGATTGAACGACACCTTGACGTCCACCGGTATTAATCACTGAAGTTTCATATAAAGTTTTCATTGTAATAAGCTCCTCTGCAAATGTTTTAGTTTTTTAATCATTCATAATACTTTTGCTTACAATTGAATTGTACACAATTAAATTGTTGTTGTAAAGCTTTTATTTTCTTTTTTTTGGATCGTATTTTTAGCTCAACTCACATGGCCTATGATGTAGGATTCTCATGACACAAATAAAAAGAAGATACCTCATAAGAGATATCCTCTAAACACCATAATATTAAAATTGTCGAGCACTGATCGACATATCAATTTTATGACCTGTTGAACTGTAGGTATAAACTTTGACGCTTGTTGTACCTATAACACCGATTCTTATTATATTTTGTTTCCCTTTCTCAAAAGGAACAACAAGTGGTGAAAGACTACCCACAGTAACTTTTGCATAAATGGTATCCGAGCTAGTGTTATGAATCCATAGATCAGCATCTTCTCCGTTTTCAGGATTAAATGTAAATGATCTCTCATATGCACTGTAACCACTGAAAGTATCTGGTTCTATAGTTTGTAACTCCATAGGAGTAATAACCGAATCGTCAAGTTGCTCCAAAGCGGTTGAAGGATTGGTATACGTCTCTTTTACACGATCTTCTAATGCACCAATAGTAACTGAATTGGCAGATAGTATTACAGCCAACGCTACAACAGCACCTAACATTTTATTGAATAACAAAAAGTAATTCCTCCTCTAAGGTAGTATGTATTTGTGCTCAAATTACTTATACAATACTATTACCAAAACATGGAATCGTATATAGGACAAAAGTACAAATGTTAATTAATAACATTTATACTGAGTATATAAAATTTTTCAAGTCTTAAGGCCTATGCTGGAGGCTACTCGATATACAAAAACAAGGCAACCAACAGTGGCTACCTTGTTCTGTAAACGTTATTTGGATAAGTGAGGATACACATAAACGATTGTTTACTCGCTTATTCGCTTTATCTATGTGAAACTGATCGGCTCCATCCAACTGAATATCGGGATATTACGAAGGATACCAAATGATATGGTTAGGCCTAACATACTGTACAACAGCCCATTTTTCAGGTTGACCCAATCTTTCTTCGCAGCCAGCATATACAACAGATATAGCGGAGCTAATATAAAAATAAGCATATTGTATCGAAAGGCTTCGTGAATATCGAGTCTTAATATAGCCCCGAGTGAACGAGTAATACCACACCCTGGGCAGTAAAGCCCCGTAACTTCATGGAATACACATGGAATGCCAATTCCTGTTAGAGGCAGCCATACTTTTAAATACAGATATCCGGCTCCACCGATCAATATCGTCCCAAGCACCTTTTTACGAACAGAAGAATTAGTAGTGATGAGGCGCATGCGCATATTTGTTAATCTCAGATTGAGCCAAAGCGTAAGTAATAATGCCCATACCAAAAAGCATCAGAACCAGGTACAGAACCGAGTGATCCTGACTGTATTGTTTCCGTTGGTAATGAACAACTTCTAAATGTTTACCTAATTGATATGACCATATGTAACTCCAGATTCCACAAGTCACGAGTGTTAATAACAGATGTTTCAATCCAACGAAATCCCGATCTCCACTAAGTTTGCTCACATCTTCTGTTATCGTATAGAACCAATAAATCCCATACAACCCGCACGTGATAATCGTAAATACAATGGATAAAGCTATACTTCTATTCGTAACCACTCTATTAATCCTCCCCATGCTGTGTAATGAATGTATACTTTAATTTTATTCTTCACATGGTGGACTATGACTGACACACGCAAAGATGAACACAATTTCACCCCCTTATTCGGTAATACTCTCTAGCTTAATTCATACTTTAACTCTACAACCCATAGGAATCATTATGGATATATTCCAGTATATTCATATTAGATCTAGCTGTACACTATTTGTTGAAAAAACAAAAGAAGCAAACAAAGACTTCCGGAAGAGATCTAATTCTACTTCCTTCAGAACACATCCAAGAGTCTTTGCTTGCTTTAGCAGATATTCACCTATATATTAGAATGTTTCTTCTTCATTGCCTCATATAACTCCTCATTGGTCAGGTGATTCTCGAAATTCGTGATCAATATGACCTTTTTGTCCTCGGGCGCATATAACACTTCTCGCTGCCACATGAAGAAATGTGGACCGTCACCGATATTTCTAACTACACCCATAAGTATGCCTAACCAATAGGCGGTTTGCTTCACATCCGTCAGGCAGTCATTTTGATAGAATCCTTGCCACTTGCCATGTTCTCGGTCGATCATGCTCTGGTGTGCAGATTCATAAGCTTCCCTGGCTCTACCTAGTTGATAAAATGCATTCATATAATCTTGTTGCTCATAGTGAGTGTAAGCTTCACAGAACGCAAGTCCACCCTCAGCAAAGTCAGCATACATCTGGTACTGCAAACCGATGCTGTCATCTAGCAGGACTTTTGCCGTAATTTCGTTTCTGACATCAGCAGTCTTACGCAACATACGACGATAACTCTCAAGCGCTTCTCTACATTTTCCCGCATACCACTGAATTTGCTTCGCAAAGTTGTCCTCATCACACGCCCAATTCATACCTTGCACGGGAGATAAGGTATCCGCCTTCAACCATTGTGACACGAACTGGCGTGTACTGTAATTGTAAAACTGATCTCCACAACCCTCATCCGCATGTTTCCCATACCTTGGGGCACAATCAGCATATTTACGATAAAGTTCTGCGATCCCCTGATGCTCTCCCTCATAATAGGCACTTACATAACGCTCTGGATAGGTTGAATGATCTAAGTCTCCGTTAGACCATATCTCAGCGATCGCTTGCAAGACATATACATGTGGCTTAACGTTGGAACAATTCACGATCAGGAAGTCATTGACACCTCGTTCTTGTGCATGAACAAGCTCATCCCTAACCATTGTTAATGAATTCGGTAACATCGTCATATGACTTGCTGCCTGTAGATCATAGAATGAGGCATGATAATACACACCGTGAGAATCGTGCTTCTTGTCTTCAGCGGGAAGTGCCTCAGTTCGTGAGTCAACCGCATGTTGTCTTCTGGCAACCATTTTACCGTACCCATTGTCTCCCCATATTTTGATGGTGTCCTCAGGAATGGTTAGATAGCCCTTCTGGTATAAATCAACCATTTCGCCATATAAATTCGTACAAAACACAGGATTGTCCACCGATTTCCTCACGATAGTGCGCTGTTCTTCCATGATTGAAGCAATCAATCGTCCTCTGCTCTCATCCGTCTCGTAACGTTCATCATCTAACCAAAATGGTCGATCTCCCTGCCCCCGGAAACCAATGTTCCATATCACCTTCTTGTCAGCCTGCTTCTGTACCCCTTGCTCCCACAGCGCTCGGAACAGATCGGGATGTTCATCAAAGGAAGGATTCAGATCCGGGTAAGCTCTTAGGAACATGTCTGCGCCCAGGGGTTCTGCGTGATGATGTGTAATCCATAGTCCCATATCTGTGGCCAGTTCACTGTACTTCTTCGAATTATGATCCGTATCCGGAATAACCATGTTACCACCCAGGCGTAACAATGCTTCCATGACCATGACCCACGGTTCCTCTGTACTTCCATTCAGTGTCCAATGATTAATCAACACCTCATCGTTAACAAACCACCCGCGGTAACGATAAGCAGCTGGGGTCGATTCAATGGTGGATGTCTCGATCTCTATGTAAGGCACTTGTTGCAACACTTGATCATTCCAAAACCAGAACGGCTGAATTCCGAGGAATGTATAGCTCAATTCATTCAGTGCATAGATACAGCCTAAGCTATCAGAGGCTTGAATGCTGAGCGTGTCGTGATCAATATCAATAATATAAGCTTCCTCTTGTACGTTACTGTTGTGCTTCAAATAGATGTCACCCGTCGTAATGACTATATCCTGCGTTGTACTTAATGTAAGTTCAAGATCACGATAGAACCTCTGAATTGCAAGCTGAATCGGTTTCGTATTTAACTCTGAATGAATCTTGGTATCCGATGATAAAATAAACATAAGTACCCTCCAGTATAGAATGAATAACATTTCGTAATAACGCTTTCATTTCTCTGGTTCATGAATCTGATTCATACATCTGCTTCACATCTCATACTATCGTTTCCCCATCAAACCATCAACTAGGACATATCAATAATTTCAATTAGAAGTTCTTAGGACATGCTCACTATAAATGAAAAAAGTCGCCATAAGGCGACTCTCACTACATGTTGAAGAACGATACTCCGTTTCATAAAAGCTTAGGTGAAGCCGTATCCTTACTACCCGTTTGCTTCTTTTGAATAATGATATCCCGTATTCTCTTTGCCAGAGTCATCTAGTCCTGGCTCAACATGAACATGAACAGTGTACACATCGTATTCTCTAAACATTTCATCCTCTACATTCGTTGAGATGTCATGTGCTGTCTGAATATCCATGTCCGCTCGAACGACGATAACCACATCCACCACCGCGTTGTTTCCATAGTTACGTGCTCGCAAATCTCTAACTTCGTCTACACCATCTACATTCGAAATCGTATCTCGATAAGCAACAATCAACGCTTCGTCGAATCCATCTGTCAGATGATGTGTGGCTTCACGGAAGATTCCCCATGCCGTTTTGCAGATAAGCAGGCCTACAAGTACAGCCGTCAAAGGATCAAGCCATGGCAAGCCAAACTGAGAACCAACAATACCGATCACCGTTCCAACACTGACCCACGCATCCGAGATATTATCCTTCGCTGCCGCCATGACAGCCTGACTCTTGATTTTCAGCGCTAGTCTCTTATTGTACCTGTAGACAAAATACATCACCGCAGCACATATGATGCCTGTCCAAGCGGCAATGAGATCAGGAGATTCGCTTTTCCCTTCGAATATGGAGGATGCTGCTTCGTACAACACCTGAAGACCTACAACCATCATGATAAATGAGGCCACTAGCGAGGCTACGGTCTCAGCTTTCCAGTGACCATACGTATGATCATTATCTGCCGGCCGCTGAGCCAGTCTCAATCCGACCAGCACGGCTATAGAGGCAACAATATCTGTGGCATTATTTAAACCATCGGCTTTCAGAGCCTCAGAGTTAGATGTATATCCAATAACCATCTTGATTGCAGTCAGACATATGTAAGCAATAATACTGATGATTGCGCCCTTTTCTCCCAATTTTAAATTGTCATACTTCACCTGATCCATCTTTTTTGAATCCTCCTGTTTCCGCATCTTCTCGTTCGCTGTATGATCTTATCACTCGCATATTGTGTGGGTCTAGAGAAACGTTTTGAATCGAGTGAAACTTAATCTGACTGCCGAAAAATTGTGATAGAGGTCAAAATAAATTGGACGAGGTCAACTTTTAACGAACTATTGATCCTGGATATTGAACTTCTTTAGTAAGAAATAAAAAAGCAGTGGTAAACCACGTCTGTGGTCTGCCACTACTTGATAAGAACTTTTTTTCGTACAAAAGATAGTGATTAGATTAGTCAATTAGAAAGTTATAATTACAAAATTCCAATTAAGACAGGTCAGTCAAAGATTCTCTTGTGAAGGGGATCAGATCATCTATACGGCCTTCTTGGATTTTCTTAGCCCATGCAGGATCAACCAGAAGCGCACGTCCAACAGCAACCAAGTCGAACTCATTGTTCTGAAGGCGTTGAACTAAACCATCGATACCGACGTTGCCAGCTCCCTTGCCTTCTGTGAACAAACTTGTGAAATCCCCGTCCAGACCAATCGATCCCACGGTAATAGTTGGTTTTCCAGTGAGCTTTTTCGTCCATCCAGCAAAATTCAGTTCAGAACCTTCGAATTCTGGCTCCCAGAAACGACGTGTAGAGCAGTGGAAAATATCAACACCAGCTTGAACTAGCGGTGCTAGAAGCTGCTCCAGCAATGCGGGAGTTTCAGCAAGCTTCGCTTGATAATCATCTGACTTCCACTGGGATAAACGAAGCACGATCGGGAATTCTGGTCCTACAGCTTCACGGCAAGCCTCAATAACTTCAACCGCAAAGCGTGTGCGAGCCATCATGTCTCCACCGTATCGGTCTGTGCGTGAATTGGTTTTCTCATACAGGAATTGATCAATCAGGTAGCCATGTGCTCCATGAAGCTCGATGCCATCAAATCCAAGACGTTTGGCTTCAGTAGCAGCCTGTGCGAATTCATGCACAATTGAAGCAATGTCTGCTTCTGTATAGTCATTCACATGACCTTTGGCACCCATGTGCCAGATCTGAGGAATAATTCGACCACCCGCTTCGTGTACCTCAGATACAACCTGAGCCCAACCTTTCAATGCATCTTCCCCATAGAAGTGAGGTACATTCGCCTGGTTGGATGCGTCCGGGTGATTAATAATTGTTCCTTCGGTCACGATCAACCCTACTGCATTCTCTGCTCTACGGCGGTAATATCCTGCAACGTTCTCACCTGGAATTCCATCCGGGGAAAATTGGCGAGTCATCGGTGCCATTACAATTCGATTGGATAACTTCAACGTTCCGATCTCAATAGGTTGGAACAACGCTTCTACGGTTTGAGAATGATTCATGATTACCTCCACATATTCGTTTTTATTTTGACTACACAGTCAAGAATGAAGTAAAAAAAAGATCAAGAAACGATCATGCCAAATGACGTCCGCAGAACCGTCTCGATCTCTTCACGGGATGAACCCGATTTACCCATAACCCTTGCACCGGCTATGGCGTTGTTAAGGTAAGCAGCAAGCTCACTACTGGTGAAACGACTGGATATTAAGTGCTGCTCTTGACCCTTTAGGATGATCTTCTCTAGAACCTCCCGACTCTCTTCGAACATAAGTTCAATCTGTTGTGCAACCTGTTCATCCTCTACTCCAAATTCAAGTGAAGCATTCATCATCAGGCAGCCTTGGCAGCTCGCTTCATGCTCTACTAAAGAATGACGAATCGCATTTAGCTGGTCAAGAGGAGACGAGTGCGAAGACTCAATCTCTTTTAACTTGGCAATAGCCTGTTCGCGGTATAGCGCCAGCGCCTTCAGAAATAAAGAACGCTTGTCACTGAACACACAGTACAAGCTCTGTTTCTTGACACCTGTTGTACGTGTGAGATCCTCATAGGAGGTTGCTCTGTACCCTTGGCGCCAAAACACTTCCATAGACTGCTGTAATACCACATCAGCATCAAATTCTCTTGGTCTACTCATGTGTCTAATTTATCAATTCTTGACTACGCAGTCAAGTACTTAACAACTATTGTATAATCATGCCTAACAAACCGACAAAGGTAGATGCCTGATATGGCGAGATCACACAGCCTTTCAGATTTTCGATATCCACACCTATTGAATCAAAATCACAGGTACTCAGGTTAACACCATTCAGCTTGGTGCCATGCATCAATGCTTGATCCATCTTACAACGGCTAAGTTCAAGTTGCTCAGAGACCAGATAGCTAAGGTCTGTACTGATGAGCGAGCACTCTTCCCATGCAACGTGCTTCATATTAGAAAATCGGAAATTCGCATAATCTATCAGGCTGTTGGAGAAGCTAACATTTTTCAACCGACTATCCGAGAAATCGGTTCCGATGAGTTTACAATTTTTCCAATGCGCACGGTGAATGAAGGCATTCGCGAGATTAACATTAGAGAAATCACAATTCTCAAAGATCACATCTGTAAATTCACAATGTTCTAAGCTAGATTCTGATATAATGACGTTTTTGAACCAAACCTTCTCGAAGGAAACTTTCGTTGCCTCCTGATTGGCGAGTGTCATATGTTCAAACCGTTTGTGGTCATATTCCGATTTGGATGTCAAAAAGTGAACCGCCTCGTCGTCGAGTAAATGCGCTTGAATACGGGGAATCTCGATTGTCATCATAACCTCCCTTATGTATACACCTCATAAATTTTCATGACGTTAACTCGATCCATAACGCCAGATATGCCTTTTTGTAAATCATATTGGTTTCACATTTAATCTGTGTAGCTACTTGATCGGCAACGATACTCTTGAACAGCTTCATTAGTTTCTTCAATCCCTTCACCCAACTTTCCCTTTTCGACAAAATCACAACATAAACACAAGTATGCCGAACAAACGGAGGGTAAGGGTATCGTATTCCTATTATATCATTGCCTAATCCTATCAATGCTGCTATTACTGTAGTCCATTATCACATATAATAAAGCCTGACAAAAGTGCAAGGAGGATTCAAATGCCCGAAAGAAATCTAGAGCAGCAACACATAGAACTGACCGAGATGATTAAACGTCACACCCTTCTGAAGGGTTCCGTTAAAACGATCATTCCTTCGCTTTTCTTCTTTCACTACTCCAAACTGACGGAGCCTCAATACCGTGTGTACAATCCTTCGTTCTGTATCATCGCCCAGGGAAAGAAAGAAATTTTGCTCGCACAGGAGAGATTCGAATACAGTCCTTCTAATTATCTCTTAGCTTCCATGAATCTACCCGTCGTGGGTCAAGTGATCAAAGCATCACCAGAAATGCCTTATCTCAGTCTCAAACTGGAATTTACACCGAATCAGATTCTTGAAGTCCTGAACGAATGTGATCTGAAAGTAAAAGCAACAGAAAACGCGAGACGTGCCTTGTTTGTAGGTCAGATGGAAGCTTCCATTCATGATGCGGTGATTCGTCTAGTTCGTCTACTCGATACGCCGGAAGAAATTCCATTTCTCGCTCCACTGTATACAAAAGAGATTCTGTATCGCCTTCTACGGGGTTCGTATGGAAACGAATTAGCGCAGATTGCCATTGAAGACAGCAGTACCTATCGGATCAGGGAGTCCATTGAATATATGATTCGCCATTGGGAGCAATCTTTTCGAATCGACGACCTTGCAGAGAAAGCCCGTATGAGCGTTTCTTCGTTCCATCGCCACTTCAAAGAAATTACAGCGATGAGCCCCATCCAGTTCCAGAAACAAATGCGATTGCAGGAAGCACGTCGAATCCTATTATCCGAATCGGCTGATGCTGCTGATGTAGCCTATCGGGTTGGTTACGAGAGCGCCTCGCAGTTTAGTCGCGAATACTCGCGAATGTTCGGTTCACCGCCGAGAGCGGATATCAAAAAGCTAAGAGAAAAATACGATCTAATTGGGAACGAAGTATAGGGTCAAACTTTAGACTATATTGGGTCTATATTCGGACTATTGTTCGATCTATAGCTGGTTCTATATTGGAATTATAGCTCACAGTTCTTAGTTCGTGTCCTATTGTTAAAACTTTAGACAAGAAAAAAACCGCGCATTACGCGCGGTTTGGTCATTTGATCACATGATCATTTATGCATCTATTCACACATTCATTTAAACTCATATCATGTGTACTCATATGAATTGTACTCATGCTCAAACTTATGAATGGCTATATTGCACTTGGTGAAGCCGACTGTAAATGCCTCCGGCTGCAACAAGCTCCTGATGACTCCCCTGCTCAGCGATCCCATCTTCGTTCACAACGATGATGCGATCCGCATTTTGAATCGTGGTTAATCGATGCGCAATAACAAGGGTTGTTCTTCCTACTGACAGCTCAGCCAGAGATTTCTGAATCAACGCTTCCGTCTCCGTATCTAGTGCAGAGGTTGCTTCGTCCAGAATAAGAATCGGTGGATTCTTCAGGAACATACGCGCGATGGACAGACGTTGTTTCTGTCCTCCCGACAGCTTGACTCCTCGCTCACCAATGACGGTGTCCATGCCATCCGGAAGACTTCGAATGAGTTCTTCCAAGGAAGCACGACGCGCTGCATCCCAGATCTGATCATCTGTTGCAGATAGATCACCGTACGCAATATTTTCCTTAATGGTACCCGAGAAAAGGAAAACATCTTGCTGTACAATCCCGATCTGTCTACGTAACGATTCCAACTTCACCTCTCGAATATCTATTCCATCCACGGTGATTCGCCCTTCCTGTACCTCATAGAAGCGTGGAAGCAAGCTACAGATGGTTGTTTTCCCCGCACCGGAAGGGCCAACGAATGCAACGGTCTCCCCTGGTTTGACAGTAAGGCTAATGTCGTTAAGTATTCGGCGGCTGTCCTCATAACCAAACGAAACATGCTCGAAGCGAATATTACCACGGACATCGGTTAATTCGACGGCATTTTTGGAGTCTGCAATCTCGGGTTCAGTATCGATAATCTCCAGGTAACGTTTGAATCCTGCAATGCCCTTCGGATAACTCTCAATGACAGCATTAATCTTCTCAATTGGACGGAAGAAAATATTCGATAGCAACAAGAATGCCATGAATTCACCCATATTAATTTTGCCTTCAATGAAGAACCAAGCACCGCACACCATGACAAACACTGTAACCAATCGCATCAGCATATAACTCACCGAAATGCTTTTTGCCATCGTTTTGTACGCCAGCAGCTTGGTCTTACGGAAGTTCTCGTTATCTACCGAAAAGAGTTTCTTCTCATGCTCTTCATTGGCAAATGATTGTACAACACGAATGCCACCAACGTTATCTTCAATACGAGCATTAAAATTACCTACATCACCGAATAGGCGTCGATAGGTCTTCGTCATACGTCCACCAAATACAATGATAATCCATCCCATGAATGGGATAATAATAAACGTTAATAGCGCAAGCTCCAGATTAATATACGCCATAAGTGAGAATGAGCCGATTAAGGTCATAATTGCGATAAATACATCTTCTGGACCATGATGAGCAACCTCCCCAATATCATTCAGATCGTTCGTGAGATGACCAATGAGATGACCTGTCTTACGATTATCGAAGAACCGGAAGGAAAGCTTCTGTAAATGAGCAAACATTTTGGCACGCATGTTGGTCTCAATATTAATTCCTAACATGTGTCCCCAATAGGTAACAACATAGTTCAGGACAGTATTTAATGCGTAAATTGCAAGTAATACGATTGATGCAAGTAAGATCAAAGGCCAATCCTGTCCTGGCAACAGATCATTAATAAATTTACTCACGGCTAGCGGAAAAGCTAGTTCGAGAAGACCCGCAACGACCGCACAACCAAAGTCGATCATAAACAGTTTCTTATACGGGCGGTAATACGAGAAAAAACGACGAATCATTCTTAGTCACTCTCCAAATTCTTAGTGTTACTTACATGTTCTTCTTCGAGTTCGAAGAGATGAATATACTCATCAATCACCTGATCCATAGCCTTCAGCTCGCCGCTGATTACAGGACGAATATGCTCGAACTCTTCTTGTGTCAGTTGTCTAGCCAGTGTAGTCCGATGATTCTGCATTTGCTCAAGAAACAGCAGGACTCTGCCTCTGCGAAACGTTTGGGCACCACCACCTCGACCACCAAATGGCTTACCTTGTCCTCCACCACGTCCAGACCGTTCACCATGACGTTCTCCTTCGCCCCTGCTACGACCAGAACGCTCATTCAGAACCCCTTCTCTACCTCGTCCATCGTTGCGTCGATCTTTCATATCACAACACTCCTCTAGGTATGTATACAATCGCATACGTCAATGTATACAATCGTATACAAACAGGAAGGAACTGTCAACCTAATTATTCCATATCTTTCAATCTTCACTTGGCTTTAATGTAATAGCATACATCACATGCTCTTTCAATATTCCGTTGACTACGATGGATTGAACCCCCGCTTGTCTGAAGCCTGCTTTCTCAAGAACCCTGATCGAACCTATATTATCCGGTAAGGCACCTGCTTCCAGGCGCTCAATGCCTACTTTGTGCAACGCAAAATCAAACAATAGCTGCAGCGCTTCGCTCATGTAGCCTTGACCGTTATGATGTTGGTCTAGGACATAACCTACAATCCATTTTTTCGCCAAGTTCAGCTCTATTTCGAACATGGAAACTTCTCCAATGAGCTCGTCCGTGGAACGAAGGAAAATACCAAAGGAATATCTTGTTCCATCCTCCCTAGCCTGCACCCACTTCTCCAATAACGCTACTTGACCTTCCAACGTATAGAAAACCTCTGTTCGTTCACTAGCTGTTATCTTTTCAAAGACCTCCCGGTTTCTTATCTGTAAATTCAACATATCTCGTGCATCTTCCACACTTAATAATCGAATGTAGATTCGCTGCCCATCATATCTCTTCATATCCAGTCACCTCTTCATCATTTAAGTCAGCATGTTACAAGAAAAAGTCGCCTTATGGCGACTTTCCCAGTCTCACAAATTAATCACCCAGCAAAGCTAATTCCTCGTCCAGCTCCGCCAAACGTTTACGTATAGCTTTAATCACTGTCTGTTGCTGAGCAATCTCATCCATTAGCTGAATTTCCACTTCTTCGTATACCTCTCGATCCTGTAATGTTGAGGCACGATGTTGTTCGAGCTGTTGCTTTTTCACCTCTATATTATCTTCGGCTTCCTTCAAATGCTCCTCCATCTGACCGATCTGATACTCCAAATAAGTTATATCAGACGAAGCAGCGGCGTGAGTGGATCGCTGTGAATACGTCATAGTTCACCTCATTTCACCGTTCATTACGGTTGAGTTATCTCACCTTATGATGAAATCGACTCCACTGCATGATCAAGCCTATAAGGCTCAATATCAATGTCCAGCTCCATATCCAGTGCTAATTTGGCTAATTGATTGCCGATGAATGGCCCCATTGTTAGTCCCGATGCACCAAGCCCATTGGCTGCGATAATACCTGACCATCCAGGGACTTCACCAAGCACGGGAAGGAATCCCGGCGTGAACGGTCTGAAGCCAACACGGACTTCATCAAAGGTACTATCAGCTAACCCAGGTGCCAGCTCTAGCCCTTTGTGCAAAATTTCCTGCATCCCCCCTGGTGTTACTCTTGTATCGTATCCTACAATTTCGTTCTCATGTGTAGCACCAATAACAACCTTCTGTTGATCAAATGTAAGCAAATACTGATCCGTAGGCGGCATGACAACAGGCCATTTGCCAGCATCATGATGATCAGCGACCTGTAAATGCATAATCTGTGCCTTCTGGAAGCTGACTTTGAATTCCATGCCCAATGGTCTTAATATCGATTGTGCCCATGCGCCTGCACAGACAACGACCGTATCAGCTATTAGATCTTGTCCATTCACATGCACGCCGCTTACGCGTGTTCCCTCGTACAAGAGAGAAGCATCTCCTTCAATTAGAACTGCACCATGTCTCTGTGCAGATCGAATCAATGCATCCCGAAGTGCACGTCCATCTATTCGCGCAGCTCCGCTAATATAAAGGGAGTGATAGCCTTGTTCGAGCAGCGGAAAGTTCGCAAGAGTCTCTGCCTCATCCATTCGAATGATATCTCCGATCTCTGGTGCATCTACCTTTCGCTGCTGTGCCCGTTCTTCCATCTTGTGAATTTTCTCTATATCCCGATGGATGCTGAGAGCTCCAACTCTCGCATAGCCCGTTTCCGTTTCCCCTTCACGTTCTAAATCTTCAATTAAGCCTGGATAAAAACGAGCTCCCGCCTTGGCAAGCTGGTACCAGGCTTGATTACGCCGCTGAGATAACCAAGGACAGATGATACCAGCGGCGGCATCCGTTGCTTGCCCTGTATCCTTTCGGTCAACGATATGTACGTCTGCTCCTAATTTGGCCAGTTGATAAGCAGTCGCTGCGCCAAGTATACCTGAACCTACTACGATAACTTTCTTCATTATTACATTCCCTTCCTAGATCACTTCACTCTCATTATAACTATATTAAATCCTTGTAGCTATGTGACCGAATCAGCGAGAATTGCTTCGCTAGAAAATGTGGCGAATATGGCATATCTGAACGAAGCCACGCGACAATTGTACCAATTAACGCAGAAGACCCATACCAGATGGCGATTTCCTTATGAATGCCTACATTAGCAAGCGGGCTATGGCTTTCCATTTTTTCGATTTTGGCTGTAACCAGCTTGCTTAATAGCTTTAATAACCCTTCAGTAAAGATCGGTGTTCGCTTGGAAGCAAGCACAACTTTATAAAACTTTGAATTCTCAGCAAAATGCTCAAGCAATTTGACAAGCACCGGCCATGGTTCATCCTCATTTGCTTCATTCTCAAATAGAGCACCGTGATCTTGAACGATGCCTTCAATCTGTTCAATCATCTCGTCAGCCATTTTCTCCATCATATCTGTGATATCACGATAATGAAGATAAAAGGTTACCCGGTTAATGGTTGCTCGTTCCGCTATGCGATTAACAGATAACTTCTCAATATCCATCTCTTGCAGCAAATCAACAAAGGCATCGCGAATGAGCTGTCTCGTTCTCAGTATACGAGGATCTGTAGGTGTAGACGACTTTTTGTCTTGTCTCATCATCATCAAACCTCCTTCAATTTTTAACATTACAATTTTAAATAATGAGTCGTTTATGTCCGAAATACACAACAGATATGGGGATTGTGTAAAATAAGCAACGGTTATGCCCCAATTCGTAAATTGTAATCTGTGTGAATATGTATATAATTCAATAAATACAATGTAAACTATACAACACATTGTAAATTTAGTCGATGTGCTGATTGAAAGGATTGAATAGTTTGAGTCAGATTAGAGAAAAAGATGGCGTGCGAAAGGGTCCTATACTATTCGTAATGATCTTGGGAGCATTTCTCGCTACCTTGAATCAGACAGTTATGAGTGTAGCTGTACCTGAGCTGATGGGTGATTTTAATATCACTGCTGCTACAGCTCAATGGTTAACAACAGGTTATATGTTGGTGAATGGCGTACTCATCCCAATTACAGCCTATTTTATGCAACGCTTTTCCACAAGGCAGTTATTTCAAGCATCCATGTTTATATTCCTGTTAGGTACCATTGTATCAGCTATTGCGACGAACTTTGGTACATTGTTAACCGGACGAATGATACAAGCTGCTGGTGCAGGCATTATTATGCCACTGTTAATGAATGTCATCTTAACGCTATTTCCGCCTAATAAACGAGGCGCGGCGATGGGAATGGTCGGCTTTGCTATCATATTTGCTCCGGCAATCGGCCCTACGCTCGCTGGTTATATTCTAGAGAACTACACCTGGGAAACGATGTTCTACGGCATGATCCCATTGACTTTGATTGTAATTGTCTGTGGATTTATATACCTCAAGAATGTATCAGAGCGAGTCGAGACCAAGCTCGATATTCTCAGCGTTATTCTATCCACCGTTGGATTCGGTGCATTGTTGTATGGATTCAGCCGTGCAGGAAGCGCAGGCTGGTCCAGCGTGGAAGTTATATCTTTTATAATCGTAGGCATTATTTCACTTGCTCTCTTCACATGGAGACAGCTCAGCTCGGCAGCTCCACTTCTTGATCTTCGCGCATTTAAGTATAATATGTTCTCTCTAACCACGATCATTAGTATTGCAATTACGATGGTCATGTACGCGGACATGATGCTGCTTCCGCTGTATCTGCAAAATGCCCGTGGGTACACGGCACTGGAGTCAGGGTTGTTGTTGCTTCCCGGAGCGCTTGTAATGGGTTTCCTCATGCCAGTAACGGGTAAATTGTTCGACCGATTCGGTGCCAAATGGCTGGCAATCATAGGTATGATCATAACGATCGTGACTACGATTGGATTTATTGATTTGTCAGACTCAACAAGTTATACCTACTTGTTATTGATGTCCACTGGACGCCGGATTGGGATGGCGCTGCTACTCATGCCGATCCAAACTGCCGGTTTGAATCAACTGCCTGCTAAACTTGGGGCGCACGGTACGGCGATCTCCAACACAGTAAGACAGGTAGCCGGTGCTGTTGGTACATCCGTGCTCGTAAGTGTCATGACAAGTCGCACTGCAACTCATCTGCAAGACACGTTAGCTACAGGTGCAGCACAGGGTGTAACTCAGCAACAGTTAATGACGCAATCCATGATTCAAGGCATCAATGACGCATATGTTGTCATTATTGGTATCTCTGTCATCGGACTGTTGTTATCCTTCTTCATCAAACGAACCAAACCGGCTACAGAAGAAGAACCTCAACGTGCTGTAGGGAAGAAGGTTTCCGTGAACCCTAACTAATCGATAGTTAGATGATTGTTTCATATCCATGCATCTACGATAACCACAACATTAATAGTAATCTCATAGAAAAAGCGACGGGAAGAATGTCATATGCATTCACCCGTCGCTTCTTTTCTTATTTCATCTTATTTACATGGCAGAAGTTCTCGACACTAGGATGTACACCTATTATTTAGGCGTGGAATGAAGTCTTCTTTGGATCTCTTGTACAAGCAGCCCCTTCTCTTCTTCCGATATACCGTCAGCAGCCAGCTTCCGGGAGGCAACTACAACCATCCACGGCTCAATGTCTACTTCACTAATGCCAGACAACCTTTCATACTGCTCTATGAACATACGAATGCTCTCTTCACGTGTTGCCTCTAACGCTTCATGCACTTCTTGCGGAACGTTGGCTGGTAAAATGGCATACTGAATCATGATGATATATTCGGCTAGATCAGCTTCAGGGTTCCCAACAGAAGCATTGTTCCAATCGATCATGATCGCATCATGATCACGAAGAATGATGTTCCCGGGATTCGGGTCTCCATGACATAGCTGCTGTTTGGTCGGAATTTGATCCAAAAGCTCAATAACTCGCGCCTTCTCAGCCTCAGACAAATATTGTGCTCGCTGAATATCATGCTTGATATTATCTCTTTGACTCGGCATGTTCGGTACAGAATGTGAGTGTACCTGATATAACATTTGGGCTGTTATTCTGGCATCAATGTAGTCCTCGGAAACATGTAGCGGTTGATTATGTCTGGAACGATCCAGCGTTGTTTCAACGAACTTTTTCATAATCGAGTCACCGTGCACACGTTCAAACACAATCCCCCATCTCTCCTCAACTTCCTGCATCTCAAACGGCTGAGGGACAGTGAGTCCACATGACCAGGCAATACGACAATGATGCAGTTCTGCCTGTAATGCTTCAATAATTGTGTTAGGTTTAGCCAATTTGATGATTTTACTTTCACCTTCCCAAGCATACACCTCTGCACAACCGCCTTCACCAAGCTTAACACCGAGTTTTGAGTTCATATCGCTGGCTCCTTTACCCGAATTAACGCACAAGCCCTTCTTTTACGCTTAATAATTTATACATCTCTTCCAACATATTTGTCGCTTCGTCAAGATCTAGCTCAGATGTATTCGTATTAATCTTGGTACCTATGCCGAGCCAATAGGTCATAATTTTGAGATACACTGAGCGGGCTCGGGTCTCTTCAATCTCTTGCAAGCGATGATCAATTTGAAGGAAGGCAGCATATATTTCCTCATTCAGTCGATCCTTATTGTTGCTCAAGTAAACCGCACGGTAATCAGACAGATACAAAGCTCTGAACAGATGCTTCTCTTGGTGTGAGAATATCAAGCATCCGAGGATCAAATTCATGGCAGGGCTATTCTGTTCATTCTTGTAGGTTTTCATTGTATCAATAGCAAAGTCTACTGCTCGGTCGAACAGTTCTTCCTTTAATTCATCCATATTGCCGCATGCACTATAAATCGGTTGTGTAGAACACTGCAGCCTATGTGCGATATTTCTAGCTGTTAATACATCCAATCCTTGCTCCCGCACCATATCGAATGCAGCCTCTAAAACTTTATCTTTGGTAATCTCAACTTTTGGCGGCATAGTTATCAACTCAACCCCAATCTTGTTTGTGTTGTATAATATTCATTAAATAACACTTGTTATATTACGTATGTTATATGGATTTTATTGGAATGTCAATTCACAAGATTAGTTCATATATAATTAAAAAATATTGGATGATCACCTTCATGCGAGAGAGCAAGGATTGCATCCTTTCATTAATGTTAATGCACAGCATGTTTAGGCATTTCAACAACAAAAAAAGAGCCACGATAACGAGGCTCTTTTCATTATTGATACTTCAATTGAATACTCACCATAATTGGTGAAGTAGATTGCTCTGATTGTTCATCTTTCTCTTCCAAAACAACAACATCCCATTGTCGGCTGATCATTGAACGGAGTAATTCAAGTTCTTGTTTGTGAAGTTGAACCTTGTGCAATGACAGATTCTCCTGTACATAATCCCGCTCTACCTTTTGACCAAACCGAAAATCTAGCAGCCTCTTCAGCCCGTTAATATGCAAAAACTTGAATTCATATCCCAGACGGATCGCCGTCTCCCAATCTTCTCCTACTTCAGCAGCCGTCTGTAATCTGTCATCCAAATTCATCGTAGGTTCCTTCAGTTTGGGCAGTAACTGCGTGTAATCTCTCTGGTGTAAACATTGGATGATGTCATCAGCGGCTTCACCGCTCGTGAGCACATTTTCGACTAACAGTCCAACTGGAATAGAAAGCTGGATCGTACTCATGCTTCTTCCCCTGCCTCTTGTAGATATTGATTAAACCAGCGATTCACCTGTTCGAAGCTATCTACACGCAGTGAAGGTTTACCGATTTTCAGCAAAGAGTGGTTGGAGCCTGGATATCGAATCAGCTTGGTCGTTTTGCCGTACCGCTTGAGCGTTGTATAGAGTTCTTCTGCTTGTGCAATCGGTGTTCGATAGTCCTGCTCCCCATGCATAATCAATAGCGGCGTCTCGATCTGATGTGCATATGCAAGCGGTGAGCGTGACCACAACCATTGTGCGTGATGTGCCGGATTCCCACCAATCACACCTTCGACATAGGAAATGCCGATATCACTTGTTCCATACATGGACAACCAATTAGAGATGCAACGCTGAGTTACAGCTGCCTTGAATCGATGGTTATGAGCGACAATCCAGTTCGTCATGACGCCACCGTAGCTACCGCCACCCACGCCAAGCCGCGATTCATCCAATTCGTCATACATCGCGAGTGCGTAATCTACAGCTTCCATCAGGTCACGGTAATCCCCACCAGCAAAATCACCACGGCAAGCTCTAGCGAACGCCTGACCATATCCCATACTTCCACGCGGATTCACCCACAACACTGCATATCCTTGTGCCGCTAGCGATTGTATTTCATGACTGAATGTGCCCGTGTACATCGCATGAGGTCCACCATGAATCTGTAGAATCATAGGTGATTTCGTTTGCACACTTGCATCACGCTTCTCTGGTCGGATGATCCAGCCTTGAATGGGCCATCCATCTGACGAGGTAAATTCAATACGTTCTGGACGTTGTACTTCCAATTCGGACATCATCTCATCGTTCCGATATGTAAGTCTGAACGTTTGCCCGTCATCCAAATCCACACAATACAACTCGCCAGGACGATCTTCAGTCAGCGCAGCATATATGAGTATTTTGCCGTCGGGTGACAACGTATATTGGTAAACATCCTTTTCGCCTGCTCCAGTTATGGATTGACACTCTCGATCTACACTGATGCGATATACATCAACATTGCCATCATGTGTACCTAGAACATACATCGCGTTACCCGAAGGGTCATTCTGTTCAAAAAGTGGTGCCGGAGAAGCAGGAGCCGATTTCATATCTCCTAATGCTGCGTTGCCAAATTGCATATCCAGATGTGAGGAAATTGGCTTCACTGTACCTCCACTGACTAACACTTCGTATAACCTATTGTGGCTGCCACTGCCGTATTCACGATCACTTGCGAGCAATACAAGCCGCTGACCATCTGGCGTATATGAAAATTGGCTGATCAATAGATCAGACGTTGTCACTTTGAAGGGAACACGATCTGCAATTCGAATTGTAAATACATCGGTAAAATACAACAGATCCGGATCGAGGTCGCTATCGTCTACCTGTTTGGACATGTAAGACAACGACTGATTATCCGGAGACCAGACAGGTGAAGACACATTCCACTCACCAGATGTAAGTTGTGTTACTGTACTTGAAGCAAGTTCATAGATAAATAAATGACTATAAAGCCCATCCCACCAACCCGAACCTTCCGCTTTTGGTGTTGTCCGTTCAAATACACGTCCTCGCATAGGAGCCGCTTCACCTTTATTTTCCCCAGTCGATTCTTCTTGATTACGAAGCGCTTTGCTTGTAAATGCAATGGAATGTCCATCAGGAGACCAGACATAACTCAATATTTTGTGATCGGCGGAGAGTAGCACAGCAGGTTGTTCATCACCCGGTGTCAGAACCCACAGCCCTTTACCACCACCATCGCCAGCACGCAGAAATGCGAGCTTATCACCGCCTGGCGACCAGGAAGGAGCTGAGTCTTTAACACCGTCCGTGAGCGCAACGTCTTGGCTGCCATCTAACCCAATCCCTCGGATTTGGGTGTTATATTCATTTTTCAACCGATCAATGGTTTGTTCCACATATGCTACCTGTCCGCTCTGATTGACAACTGGCTGACTAATCCAGCGATAACGATACAAATCCTCAGGGATAATAGGTCGTTGATTCATCTCGATTGTCTCCTCCTCAAGCCATTTTATTTTCGTGTTGTATCTGTACGTGGATCAAGCACGTCACGTAGCCAATCCCCTAAGAAAATGACTCCGAGCACAGTAAACGTAATGGCTAGGCCAGGAAACGTAGCTACCCACCAGCTTGTCGCTACATACTGTCTACCATCACTTAACATTCCGCCCCAAGATACATCTGGTGGCTTAATGCCAAGACCGAGGAAACTAAGTGAAGCTTCCATAATAATCGTTGTACCGACGTTCATACCCGAGATAACTATAAAGGAAGATAAGATGTTGGGTACAATGTGTCTGATGATTAAGCGTGCATTCTTCGCCCCAATAGATCTTGCGGCTTGAACGTAATCCCTCTCCTTGATACTGAGAACTTCACTTCGAACAACACGTGTATAAGATACCCAGTTCGTTATCCCAATTACAAAAATCAACGTTGTAATGCCTGGGCCTACAATCGCCATAACCACAAGCATGAATAGAATCGTTGGGATCGCCATGAAGGCATCTCCCACCCGCATGATTACCGCATCGATCCATTTACCATAGAATCCGGACAGCAGTCCCAGAATCGCACCAATGATTCCGGAAACAATGACCGCCCCCATACCTACAATTAACGAGACCCTTGCTCCATACACGATCCGACTCCACATGTCCCTGCCTAGATTGTCAGTACCTAGCCAATATTCAGCGCTTCCTCCCTCTAGCCAAGCAGGTGGTTTGAGGCGATTCAGCGGATTAACCGCAGCAGGATCATGGCTTGCGAGCAGAGGTGCACATATGGCTGTTAATACAACCAGCAAGACGAGCACCGCTCCAAACATTCCTGTTTTACTAATAATCAGTTGTTTCCAAATGTAGCGTAATCCTGTTGGGGTTCGTACTCCAGGCTCACGATCCGGCTCTGAACCCGGAAGTGGCAATTCATTGCTTCCTGTCATCAGGTTGCACCTCCCTCTAGTCGTATTTGATTCGCGGATCAAGCAGTCGGTAGACTACATCCGTCAATATATTGGTAATAACCACAATGAATGCAATCACAAATACCGCTGCTTGTACAATCGCCATATCATGTGTGTTCACTGCAACAACTAGTAACTGACCAAGTCCTGGCCAGGAAAATACCGTCTCTGTAATCAAAGTCCCACCGATCAAACTCGTAAATTGCAGACTCATGATCGTCACCACGGGAATCAACCCGTTGCGGAACGCGTGCTTTCCGATGACAACCATACGACCAAGTCCCTTACTTCGAGCGGTACGGATATAGTCTTGGCTCAAAATATCTAACATGCTGGAACGTATCAGACGAGTCATCTGAGCTGCCAATCCGACACCTAGCGTAAATGCAGGTAGAATTAAATGGCTTATTCCACCCCGACCGGATACAGGCAGTACTCCCCACATGACGGAGAAGAGTAGAATGAGCATGATGCCCATCCAGAAGTTTGGCATGGCTTTACCTATAACGGAGATACCTGAAATGATCAGATCCGTGAATGTGTTCCGTTTAACTGCTGAAGCCACACCTAACGGAATCGCCATAATCACCGCAAAAAACATTGCAGCTACAGCGAGTTCAAAACTGGCAGGCAAACGCTCTAAGACAAGTTGCAGTGCCGGCTCATTGTAACGAAAAGATTGACCAAAATCTCCCTGCAATGCGCTGCCCAAGAATTTGATGTATTGCGTGTATAAAGGCTGATCCAATCCAAGCGCTTGTGTCAGCACAGCCCGATCCTCAGCAGTGGCTGTCTCCGGAAGCATAAGTGCAACGGGATCCCCAGTGACTCTGACCAAGATAAATACGATGAGTGAAACAATGAACAATACCGGAACAACTTGAAGTAAAGATTTAAGTACATACTTCCCCATTCTGCGTTCACCTCCATAACCATTAATCTTAGCAACAACTTCCCATATGAATACTGTACCTTGGCGTGAATAAAAGAACGGCAGGAACATGGTATCCAGTCCCTGCCGCTCACGGCTTATCCTTGCGATGACAGACTGTTCTGTCCGATGTTATTTTGCAGGAGTAATCTCGTCAGCATAGAACATTTCGTCACTACGAGGCGCAAAATTCACGTTTGCATTCGTTCCGTAGACACCTTCCATCTGGTAGAGGTATACCGCCGGACGTTCTTCTGCAAAAATTTGCTGTACTTGTTGATACTCTTTCTCACGAGCCTCAGGATCCATATTCACCAATGCGGATTGGAGCAACTTCTCCACTTCGGGATTGTTGTAATCGGATTCGCCTTTGGCTTCTTCTGTCATGTAACGGTTGTAGTTATTCGATGCGTCAAATAGAGAGTTACCAATACCAATCATGAAGATTTCCTTGAATGACTTGGAGCTATAACGTTCGCTGAACGCACTTGGCTCAAGCACATCCAGGTTAATTTTGAATCCAGCCTGTTCGAGCATTGCAGCTACAACCTCAGCCTGTTCCTTGTATTGAGAGGACACCGAGATCGTCATCTCTGCTTCACCTTCAGCATAACCCGCATCGGTCAACAGCTGCTTAGCCTTCTCTAAGTCATAGAGTGATGTTTTGTAGAGTGATGGATCAGCACCGAAGTTACCTGGTGTTACAGATGTGCGCGTTACGATACCTGCGCCTCCAGCAATACTGTCTACAATGCCTTGTTTATCAATCGCAAGATCAATAGCTTCACGAACCTTAGGATCAGCCGTGATGCTGCCTTCGGTTTGACGGAAGATCAACTGAAGCACACGTTGGATTGGTGCCTTCACGATTTTTTTGTCAGCTTCGCCTTCAATTCGAGCGATATCTGTAGATGGGATCGATGAAGCGACATCGACTCCGCCTGCAAGCAATTCAGATACACGTGTGGACGCTTCTGGAATTACGCGGAACACAACTTCATTCCATTTTGGCTCACCATCGAAGTAATTCTCATTTTTCACGAGTTCAACACGATCATCTTTGTTCCATTTGCTGAACTTGTAAGGTCCTGTTCCTACCGGTTGTTTCAAGAATGCATCGATTCCGTTTTCTTCAATATATTTAGCTGGGAGAATGCCTGCGCCCATCTTGGACAGACGGTTCAAGAGCAATGGATCTGGTCCGTCAGTAATGATGTCGGCGGTGTGCTCATCCACAACCTTCACTTCGACGATGTTTTTGAAATAACTATTTTGCTTCAAAGCGCTATCTTTCGCTACACGCTCTAGCGTGTATTTCACATCATCTGCTGTGAACGGATCTCCGTTATGGAAAGTAACGCCTTCACGCAGATTGAATCTCCACGTTGTATCATTAACTTGCTCCCAAGAGGTAGCAAGCCCAGGGACTTTTTTCTGCTCACTATCGTTCTTGATCAAGTAATCGAATACGTTAACCAATACAGCTTCGCTCGAAGTGTTGTTGTTATTGTGTGGATCGAAGCTTTCAATATCGGTCGCTGCTGCAATCGTTAGCGTTGTGCTTGGTGCAGTGTCACTGCTCGCTTCACTGGATGTGGAGTTCGTTCCTGTATCCGTTGCTTTACTGCCGCATGCGCTCAACACCATTACTACAGCCAGTAGTGTAATCAACATGCTTGTCCATTGTCTTTTTCTCATTTTGCACGCTCCCCCTGAGTTGTGTTCTTGCTCAAAAATTGTAATGCGATTGCTGAAAGCATAGCTACACCATACGGCATCACGTTCTCATCCAGGTCGAACATCGGATGATGGAGTGCGTAACGAGTTCGTTCTTCTTCATTACCTGATCCTAGTCGGAAGAATACACCAGGAATCTGTTCACAGTAGAATGCAAAATCCTCGCCTCCCGTGGAAGGTGGAATACTGCTCCAGCCTTTGGCCCAATCGAGCCCATCAACCGTTTCCCCAAGAAAATCCACCATGTCTAAATCGTTAACTACAACCGGATAACCATCCCCATAAATGACTTCATGGCCTGCTCCAAACGAGCTGCATACACCGCTAACCACCTGTTCGATCAGTGCAGGCATTCGCTCACGCACTGCCGGAGAAAGTGTTCTCACCGTTCCGATCATTTCAACCTCATCTGCAATGGCAGTTCCCATATAACCACCTGTGATTTTGCCGATAGTTACCACGACAGGTTCTAGCGGATCTACCATACGACTCGCGAGATTCTGCAAGGCTGTTATCACTTGAGCAGATACGGCAATCGCGTCGATACCTTCATGTGGTCTAGCAGCATGTCCACCTTTGCCCAGAACACGAATGACCAAACGATCCGCAGAAGCAAATGCAACTCCTCTGCTCACACCGACCGTTCCAGTATCCTGACCTGGAGTCACATGAAGTCCTGCAATTGCATCGACCTTCGGATTCTCCAGCACACCATCCTGAATCATTGCACGTGCGCCAGCAAGTCCCTCTTCGGCAGGCTGAAAGACAAATTTGATGTTACCTGATTTGGGTCGTCCCAACTTGGTCAGAAGTTCAGCCGCTCCCATCAGAATCGTTGTATGGGCATCGTGCCCACACAAATGAGCTTTGCCCTCAATCTGTGAGCTGTACTCTACTGTTTTCTGATCCTGAATCGGTAATGCATCCATATCGGCTCGAAGTGCAAAGGTTGGTCCATCGCTCTCACCTCGCAACAGACCAACTACTCCGGTCTTCCCCACATGGCGCGTCACTTCAAGTCCTAGACTCTCTAAGTGCGCAGCTACGATCTCCGATGTTCGATGCTCTTCGTAACCAATCTCCGGATGCCGATGAAAATCCCTCCGCCAATCTACCAAACGAGGCTGAAGTTCTTGTGCAAGCTGATATAAATCGGTATGCTGCATTATTGCTCATTCCCTTCTTGTTGTTCCGGTGAAACCAGACGAGAGTAAATAGCATCCGCAGAGAAAGCGATATGCTTTTTCATCGTATCACGTGATCTAGCAGGATCATGAGCCTTCAAAGCCTCCAAAATCTCTGTATGTACACCCTGATTAAGAGAGCGAACATGTTCGTTATAGGGCATGAGATCCAGCGCTGGATTGATCTTGGTTCGAATCTGTCTTACCGCTGACTCCAGATACGGGTTTCCCGATGCTTTTGCGATGGTCAGATGGAACTTAACGTCAAGCGCCCGGAACCATTCCCGCGAGCAATCTGGCTGTACGCTCTGCTCAATATAGCTTTCAAGCAACTCCAGTTCGCCTGCGGTGATCCGCTCAGCAGCCAGAAAAGCACCTTCTGGCTCAACAATCGTGCGATATTCGAACACATGTAACATTTGATCCCAGTCCCGCATAATCTCTTCCTTGGTTCGCTTATGTGCATTGGCTGTGATCGGAAGGATAAACGTGCCTCCCTTGGCACCCACACGCTTCTCGATTAAGCCTTTGACTTCTAGGGCAGACAGCGCTTCACGCACTGTAATTCGGCTGGCATTGAAAATTTCAGCTAACTCTCTTTCGGAAGGGAGCTGATCTTCACTCAACATTTCCTTGAGTATTATGGCTTCCTCCAACTGCTCCCTAATAAATTCACTAACCTTTATTGCAGAAACTTTCTCAAATTGGAAAGTCTGTTGGTTAAGCATATTCACCCTCCGATTGATCTATTGTCTAAACCTTATACCATTAAACTTATACTCTTAATATAATTCCGAGTAAACAGATATGCAATCATTTTTTTCAAAATTCAGCATATTTATTTCTTATTCGACAGAGGCATTCACAACTTCGTTCACTTTGGGATGCTCCATCTGTTCCATCTGACCTCCAATGACAGCTAAAGCTTGTTGAAGATCAGCGATGATATCTTGTGCATCCTCCAGTCCCACAGACAAGCGGATTAAACCATCCGTAATTCCAAAATGTAGCCTTTCCTCTGGGGGTATGGAGAAATGTGTCATCGTAGCAGGGTGCTGCACCAATGTCTCAGGATCACCAAGGCTGAATGAAATTAGTATGAGTTTCAACTGATTCATAAATGCCTTTGCTGCCTCAAGCCCTCCCTTGACCTCAAACGAAACGACCCCACCCATGTCATCCATCTGTTGCTTCGCCAATTCATGCTGAGGATGAGACGTGATCCCTGGATAATGCAAGGCTTGAACATGCGGATGTGCGGCTAGAAATGCTGCAACCTCACGTGAATTCTCGCAATGCGCACGTACGCGGAGACCAAGTGTTTTCAATCCCCTCAGAATCAGAAATGACTCCCAGGCGTTTAAATTTTGACCGAGGTCCCCGGCTATTCTTTTACGGATAAATTCAATGACTTTGCTGGAAGCGACAACAACGCCTGCGACGACATCTCCATGACCGTTCAGATACTTGGTTGCACTGTGGACAACAACATCAGCCCCAAGCTCAAGCGGGCGTTGAAGATACGGTGTCATAAATGTGTTGTCCACAATTAGTGGAATGCCTCTGGCATTAGCGATCATGGCAATCTGCTTCAGATCCAGAATCGTTAACAGTGGATTAGAAGGAGTTTCGACATAAATCGCCTTCGTATTCTCTCGTATAGACAGCTCCAAAGCCTCCAGATTCGTACAATCCACGAAGTCGTGACTTATACCAAAACGACTACCCATCTGGGTTACAAAATTGTATGTGCCTCCATAAATATCTTTCGTTACAACGACATGATCTCCATGTTGCAAAAAGGCCAACAATGCTGAAGAGATCGCTGCCATCCCACTGCTTAAAGCAATCGCATCCTCTCCACTTTCCAACTCCGCTATTTTTAGCTCCAACGTGCGTGTGGTTGGATTACCATATCTTCCATAGAACGTGCCTTCCATTTGTCCCGATACAACGGCTGCGGCAGCATCCGCATTCGGAAAAGCATATGCAACAGCAGGAACGATCGGTTGAGAGACAGCACCTGTGCACTCATCCGGTTGATGTCCTACATGAACCACCTTCGTATCAAACTTCCAAGAATCCTTCATCTACTCTCTCCATTCTGTTATAACTTTGCACAACGACCAAACTTATAAGGTATAAACTTTAAACCATTTATTTGTTTCAATATATACTTCACCTTATATACCGTCAACAACATTAATGTTAGATGATAAATACAAACCAACGGATCGTCATACAAAAGAAAAAGCCCCGCTCCCTTCTTATTTAGAAAGGATTGGGGCATGCCATTGCGTTTACACTTTAAACTCCGATCGTATTATGTGGTCGGTTCAGCATCATTGTCAACATCTGTTGGCGAGTCCACGTCCTCTACTCCTGGTGTGTCAGGAATTTCGGATGGTGATTCGATAGCGTTAGGTGCTGAAACGTACAAACGTCCAGCTGCTTCAATCTCAGTTTCATTGCCTGCAGCATCACGAACTTTGATCACGATAACGCCACCATCCAGAACCAAGGATTCAGGTGTTGTATACGTTCCTGTATAATGTCCCGGGGAGCTTTCCGTCAATGGAATTCCTGCTCTTGCTTGCAGATCGAGCGGCAATTCAATTTGGAATGAAGCCTGCAAATTCGGTGCGCTCTCAAACGAAACAGTGATGCTCTCGCCAGAGGTAATGCGAACATCTTCAGCCGGCGTTATATTCGTTATTTCTGGCAACTCAGTCTCAACTTGTACGATTCGAGTAATCGTGGTTATATTTCCTGCAAGGTCTTTGGCTGTAATGGTAATCGTATTCTTGCCTTCATTCACGAGTACCCGGTGACTGAAGCTTCGATCTTGGCCAACGACAACCTTCAGTCCATTCACGGTTAACGTATCCAGGAATGCTTCCACCACATTGCCTGTAACATGAACGACTTCAGCGTTTGTGCGACTTCCCTCTTCAGGTGTAAGGATGTTTAATACTGGCGCTGTCTTGTCCAAGATAACGACAACTGGAAGAGAGCGATCAGTTGCTTTGCCATTCACGATCACCTCTGCCGTGAGTGCATTCACTCCTGACTGAAGGTTCACTTCATGCGTGAATTTACCATTCACCACCTGAGCCGTACCTACAGCTTTTCCGCCATTGTAGATGCGAGCCTCTGCTCCAGAAGCTGGGGAAGTGCCGTTCACGGTAATTTTGGTTTTATTCGTATATGTTCCTTTCACGGAAGTCGTGATGACAGGTGCATTGACTGGATATTTAACGATTGCACGGATCATATAATTGCCTTCTTCGGCAGGTGCTGTAGTCCAGTTACCATTCACTCGTTGCCAACTGCGACCAGCATTTAATCCTGTTTCGTCAGTCGCCAGTCCAGGCGCTTGTGTGCCTTCGGTTGTCTGAACATACACGATGTAGAAGTCGCCTTCTACAACCACGGATTCAGAGAATTCAACGGTTGTCCACTGATCATTGCGCAGTGCTGTACCATCGAAAGGCCCTGCGAGCAATCGTCCAGGTGCACCAGCTGCACCGCTTGCGTCGTACACTGCATACTGGAATGCTGTGCCACCTGGCTGCGGCCATTCAGTATTCCAGAATCGGAAGGAAGCCCCTGTAAGTTGAGCCGTAGCCAAGTCTGGTGTCATGCGCACAGCCCAAGCATTATTCGCTGCCACAAAAGCTCTCGCATTCTCAGCTGTTCCATCATCATAAGCAATTTCTCCAGGGAATCCGATAAAAGGTTTCAGCGTAACATTGGATTGCACTGACCCATTGCCAGGCACGGTTACGTTCACCTTTTTACTGTAATAATCCGTTGCAACTACGGACAGCGTATAGGTTCCTTCTAGTACTTCAAGCACAAAGCTACCGTCTGTACCGGTACGTATTGCCCCTACCTGAGCGTCTTCGAGAACAAGAACCGTTGCTCCAGCAATCGGTTTACCTGAGCGTTCATCCGTCACAATACCTTGAATTTCTCCATGAGGTATCGCCTCCAGATTAAAGTTGGCTTTCGCGCCTCCACCATCTGTAATTGTAACTCTTTCAGTGCGTGGATAATATCCATACGCCTCTGCCTTCAAGGTGTATTCACCTGCGACATGGGTGAAGCTGTATCTGCCAGTCGCCGAATCTGTCTTCACAGAACGTCCCGTCTCCAGCACGGTAACCGTAGCACTCGCAGGCAAGCTTAGTGGTGAAACGGAACCATCTTGCGGCTGTTCTTGTTTAGGCGCTTCTTGCTTCGTTTTATTAAACTCATATTTGTCCGTACGTGTGATCTTGTACCAAGGATTGTCGTAAACTGGTTTTGGTTTGTCGCCACTGAGCACAACAGCATGGTCAGTCGTTACCGTAGCGGTAGCAACACCCAGAATACGAAAATCATCAATGTACCAGCCTTGCTTCACAACGCTGTTGTCCGAGGTTAAACGGAATCGGAATTGAGCTTCATGACCTGTGAGTGCCTTCAGGTCATAAAATACCGGAGTCCATTGCTTGCCAATCGTATTATGTGAAAATTTCCCGAGCTCAGACCATGTTGCACCACCATCCGTTGTTGCTTCAACGTAACCATAATCGTAACCACCCTCAATCTCATACCAGTGGTTAAATGTCAGCGTAGCTTCAGGAAGCTCTGTCAGGTCAACAACTGGAGATACGAGAGAGTAGTTCGAACCGTTCTCATACGTACTATCCAGATCGGTTGCCCAAACATTCGGTGCTGATACAGCACTTGCAGGTCCATTGACCGGGACTCCGCGTTCCCACTCATCCTTGGTTCCTGCATGTGTCCATCCGTTATCTGAATCACCGTCGAACGAATCCGTATAGATATCTTCCGGAACCTCGACGGTCACGGATACTTCATTGGATTTCTCACTTTCATTCCCACTGTAATCTAGCGCGGCAACGGTGTAATAATATGTTGTATCCGTTACTGTCGCGGTGTCTATAAATGTTGTTGCCGATGTATCGCCGATTGCCTCGTAATCTTCACCAGAGCTTGATGAACGATAGACCACATAAGACTTCAGATCTTCATCCTCCGGCCCCGTCCAAGACAAGGTTACATTGCCTAAAATGTCTTTCGCTGCAGACAAAGCACTAGGTGCTTCAGGAGCAACATCATCTGGTGCTTGGATGGAGAAGTCATCAATGTACCAGCCTGCTTTTTGAATCGAATTATCACTTGTCAGATTAAACTTGATAAATACCTGTTGCCCTGCATATTCTCTTAGATCCACAAATTGCGTTTTCCAATCTCCCCCAGCTCCTGTGAAACTGAGTAACTCTTCAAAAGCAAAATCACGATCTTCTGTTGCGATGTATACCTTACCAAAATCGATGTTATTCTCTAGATCGAACCAATGCTTGAAGGATAGAATAGCCCCTTCTGGGCTTTCGGTCAGATCAATGGGCGGTGCGAGCAAATAAGCATTACTATTCGCTGCATAAGTACCTTCCAAATTAGTTGCGATCAGCTTATCACCCGAGTATGCCTGTTTGGGACCGCTGATTGGTGATCCCCATGCCCACGTATTTCCAGGCCCTCCGGAAGTGAATCCGAGATCATTTTCCTCAAAATCTTGAATGTATCCTGGTTGAACGCCATTCGACACAGCGACATCATACACTTTACTATCAAAACCGTTATTGCCATAATCGTTAACTCGAATATAATATTCTAGCCCAGGTGACTCCACTAAAAATGAAGGTATCGTTGCGGAATATGTGCCGTCCTTACTATCTCCAGTAATTCGTTGCATCGGCAAATACACATAGGTGTCCGTTCCTTTCGTTCTAGCGAAAGCCTCAACCGACAGCACAGCCACATTATCTGTAACATGAGCGGTGAGTGGAACGTCGATTCCTGAAAAAGCTGAGTTGACAGGTGTATGCTCCAATACAGGCTCCTCCAGATCATCTCCAGCGGTAACGACTCGGCCAGAGACTGTACCGATGCCTTCAACAACAGATCCTACCGCATCCAAAGCATTAATAATTCCGTGTCCATACCCGTTATTAGGTGAGGTCGGGTATCGTTGATCTGTTGCGGGTGTCGCCGTATCCATAATAATCTGCTCAAGCTGATCTACATTCAGAGAATGATTGGCTTGGAGCAGCAGCGCTGCAAGTGCTGTCGTGTGTGGTCCAGCCATGGACGTACCGTCCCAGCCTCCCTCATATCCCCCGCCAGGAATGGCGGAACGAATGTTAACACCAGGAGCAGCAACATCCGGTTTAATCTCATCATATGGAGAGGGACCTAGAAGAGAGAACGAGCCCAGATTACCGTTGATATCTGTTGCCCCTGTTGCAAAGCTCTCTGGATAGTTGGCTGGGTTCGCAACCGAACCAGGACCACCCGGATTCGTTAAGTTAACGTTACCTGCAGAGAACTCAGGGAAAATCTGAGCGTCACGCCAAGCTTGTACCATTGGACGGAACCACTCGTCTAATCCTGGGCCGCCGCCCCATGAATTGTTCACTACGTCCGGTGCAAGCTCCGGATGAAGATTACCTTCAGCATCGACTGGTGCAAGCAACCACTGTCCGCCGTCTAAGATGATGGCATCCGTAGTGCTTGGATTGAAAATACGAACGCCAATCCATTTGGCACCGGGAGCAACACCAATCTGATTGGAGCCATCTGCTTCCGCACCAACCATCGTACCCATCGTGTGGGTTCCATGACCGTCGCCGTCAGCAGGAAGGGATGCACGGCTGTGCGGGTCATACCAACTAAGCTCAGGGTTCACAATATTGCCTGAAGCATCGATACCTCTCCATTGGTTACGAAGCGCTGGATGGGTGTAATCAACACCGCTGTCCAAGTTCGCAACAACTATACCTGTCCCATCAATCCCCTTCTCCCAGACAGCTGGTGCATTAATGTAATCAATATTCCATTCCACATTTTCATTAGCTGTCGCATTGGCTTTTGCAGCTTCATTCGATTTCTCGACTTCACTGGATTTCTCGATTTCACTGGTCTGCTCTTTGTTGATTTCTACTTTCTGGAGGAAACGCTCCTCATTTGGAAGGATCTTATCCACTTCGGAATGCAGCGCAATCTGCTCCATGACGTCCTTTGTGCTCGTGACTACAAGGGAGTTAACGATAAAATAGCTTTTGTATTCTTTTACTTTACCTAGCTCAAGCTCTTCTTCTAGTAAACGTTCCAGATTATATTGTGTGCGTGAAGCAGTCTCCCGCAAAGAACCCACTACAGAAGTTCGAACCGATAGCTTCGTCGCCGAAGCGGTCATCTTCTGAATTGTGGCCTGCTCCATGGCCTGTTGAGAGACTTTTGTCGTATCAACCTGCTCTTTCATTTTGACTAAATAAGTAACATAATCCTTGTTCTCAAACTGTGTGTTCAGCTTTGCATTAACTTTGGACGTTGTAACCTTAGCTGCGCCAGACTTCATGTCAATCTTCTGTGATGAGGTGTTGTCAGCCGAAACCGGTTGAACGATCGATAGTGCAAGGAGAAGCGATAACCCTAATGAGAGGGGCTTACGTAACCGTTTTGCTTTTATCAAACTTTTCCACTCCCTTTACCCGGTTTTTGGAATCTAGCGAAGCACGTAGCTCATCGCCGTGTCATAAAACGGTGCAACAGTTTGAAACATCTCCACAAATGATATATTACGAAGCTTATTGGACTACGCTAAGCCTCACCTCCCTAACAGGCAACTTCTATAGTGATTAGAATGGATTAGTTTTAAATAAGATCGATATGAATAGATTGAATGAGGTAGGTACTCTGTTGGGATAGCCATTGCAATAGATTGATCGTGAGTGAGTAAACATGGGAAGTGGGATAACGTAGATCATCGATGTGAGCAAACGTTTGTAAGTTCTATGTCGGAGGGTGATCACAAGCGTTAGTAGAAGGTTGTATCGTGTCTGAGGCGTTGAATGTATATCGTCAACATGCTAGATGAGCCCTAGTAGAAAAACATCTTAATTTTCATATAAATTACAATTTATATTTATATTGGATTTTTATGATTTAGTATAGAGTCGTATTATGAGATAATCAAGCATATTAATTGAAAAATATAGAAAATAAGCCTTTATAAGTATTTATCATGTCTACCAACGCTGAAATACTCTGCATTATTTCGTCATTATGAAAGTTCTATTAATTAGATAGTTCAATCGATGCTAACTCACAATGTCAATTCGCGCCAAATGCGCTTATCCTTGTTTGTATGACATATTCCTACAGCGCTGAATTGACTAAAACACATCAAAAAACCAATGCGATTCATTCGCACTGGTCTCTGAGTCTCTCTATTTCCTCACATCATGCATGTAACGATATCGTGATCTGGCTATCAATCCAATTCAAACCGAAAGACGACAGGCAATTCGCTTTGTACATTGGTCGTAGTAATCGTTAGAGCATCTCCCGTTCTTACCCACTCAGGTTGTTCATCAAATCCAAGAACTTCAATTCCCTTAATGATTCCTTCGAAATAAGGTGATTTTTCTTTCAAGGATTGAATATGAACTACGCCATTTTCCGGATAGACCAGAACGGATGCATAGAGATAATGATCTCTTACCGTAAATCGGATATCTTCACTGGTAAACAGTTTGGTCTGCCCATCCGTAAATTGTCCTTCCTTTATTTCCGTTGGCCCCTCCCCAAACTTGCGCCAGTACGTGGTATCATAAATCGCTTCACCGTTTACCTCCAGCCATTTACCGATCGATAGCAGCAGATTTCGATCCTCATCTGGTATAGTACCATCGGCACGAGGCCCCACATTCAGCAGAAGACTTCCATTCTTACTCACGATATCGACAAAATCTCTTATAATCTCTCCTGCTGTTTTATACACATTACCTTCCGTGTAACACCAAGAATTTTTGGCGACAGCTGTATCTGTTTGCCAGAAGTAAGGTTTAAGCTCAGCAAATTGCCCCCTCTCCACGTCTGGAACCGCAGAGCCAAACATCAAGGCATCATGCTTATAATTAATTGCAACAGGTGTACCCCACTCTTCCCCTTTGTTGTAATAGTAGGCACAGAATTTTTTCAAATAAGGCTTGAACGCGGCGTTCTGAATCCACCAGTCAAAATAAAATACACGTGGTTGATACTGATCAACCAATTCACAGCAACGGATCAACCAATCCTCTAGAAATGCTTGGCTCGGCGGACAATCATATAGGTCGAAATGATCCTTTGGTTCGGGCATCGCAGGCCAGTAGAAGTCCCCCTGCGCTAACGGCTCGTGCACATCCGACTCAAATTGCTTGCCATGGGACATGAAGAACCAATGCTCCGCGCGATGTGATGACACACACAATGTGAGCCCTTGCTTATCATACGCCGTTTTCATCTCAGCCAGCAGATCACGTTTGGGTCCCATTTCATATGTGTTATAGTGAGAGATGGAGCTTCGGTACATTTGAAAACCATCATGGTGCTCTGCTACAGGCATCACATATCTTGCGCCAGATTGCTTGAACAGTGTAGCCCATTCGTCGGCATCAAACTTCTCTGCACGAAACATGGGAATGAAGTCCTTGTATCCAAAATCCTTATGAGAGCCATATACCTCTAGATGATGATCATAGGCTTTGGAGCCTTGAATATACATATTTCGCGAATACCATTCGCTATCATACGCAGGTACGGAGTATAGCCCCCAGTGAATAAATATGCCAAACTTCGCGTTCTGGTACCAATCAGGTACCTTGAATTGACGAAGCGAGTTCCAGTTATCCTGATACTTTCCCTTTGCAATCGTTGTATCAATATGTTTTAAATATTCGTTTTTGTCCAAATTCATGTCGCCACATCCCTTCAACTAATGGTTGCACTTGTATTGTAGTGGCTTCACACGGGAATAGACATGTAGATCACTAACCTATAGATGGACAATACTAACCTGGCCGGGAGATGAAGGTATGAAGCAACACACTTTGCTTACCCACTACTTATCCAACTTAGAAGTTGAGTTATACATGGGCGATTACAATCGCTGTGGAACGGACTGGCGGGATATAGATTATACGCCCGATTACAGCAAATTTTATTGGATCTGTGAGGGAGAAGGCTGGCTCAAAATTGGAGAACAGGAATACAATCCTGTACCGGGTCAACTTTTCTTAATGCCTGAGGGGGTGACACAGTCTTACTCTTCCATAAGTGATCAATCTTTCCTCAAATACTGGTGTCATTTCAGTGCTAAGGTGGGCGGTATCAATCTATTCCAGATTGTGAAGTTCCCTCACTTCTGTACGATTGCTCAGCCTGAACAGATTAATACGATTTTTCGCGATATACTTATGTATCTGAAGTCAGGTGAAGTTTATGGGCATATGATGGCCAAAAGTAAACTAATGGAGCTCATTGCTCAATATGTGATGCAAATGGACGTACAACAGATTGCTTATCTTAACGTGCCTGCCATAGAGAAAATCACGGCTGTACTAGCTTACATTGATTCTCATATTGAAGAAAACATTTCAGTTCAGGAGCTGGCACAACTTGCCTACATGCACCCTAATTATTTTATTCGATTCTTCAAACAGCAGATCGGTGTCCCGCCCATCCACTATATTACGGGCAAAAAAATCGATAAAGCGAAGGAGCTATTAAGCTGCACACCAAGTACAGTCACCATCATTGCTGAACATCTTGGCTTCAGTGATCTGTATTATTTCTCTAGACAGTTCAAAAAGCACACCGGACTTACCCCCACCGAGTATCGTAAATTAAAGACGGGCGTTGTCTTGTAAGCGTTTAATAAAATAAAAATAGACGTGGTATGTATCCAATGCTACCTTGTGTTTATATTCCTTCTTCTTACGAGAGCTGCAGTTTGGCTCAAACTAATTAAGTTTCTACAAAATAAATATAGCTCAGTACGCTATTACTAGCGACTGAGCTATTCCTTATTCATTGGGCATTCTAGTCAACCTTGGCTCCAAATGAACGCATAAACAGTACGGCCTGCTCCCGATCTATTCGTGCACCTTTCACATCCAGTGATTTAAGATCAATTCCATCTAAGTTAGCACCACGAAGATCGGTTCCTGTTAGCTTGGTTCGGGTCAACGTTGCTCTGGACATATCACAATCTCTCAGATCGGCCTTGCCCAGATCCGTATCGGAGAAATCGACTTCATGGAAACGAATGCCTCTTAAGTCCTGCTTGCCTAGCTTGATATGACGCAAATTGGTATAAGACCAATCACCACCAATCATGGATATGCCATCCATCTGTGCCCCGGAGAAGTCAGAGCCTGTCATCTTGCAAGAAGTGAATTTGGAGACAAATAGATTTGCTCCACTAAACGTACAATTTTCGAAAGCAGATTCCGTATGAGATGAAGCATTCAGCGTCACACCTCTAAAGTCACATTCAATAAAGCGACAGTTGCTTGTCTCAATTTCATCCATCTCTGTATTCATAAACGTACATCTTGTGAAAACACAGCTTATAAGCTCTCCATAACGTAAATCACGTCCATCAAACTGCACTGTATCATATTCCTGATCTTTGTATTGGTACACAGTATCCTCCTGCAATGTATGGTATTCAGTATGAATCAAACTTTCCTCACTATACCATACCCCTGTCAAGTACCTGCCTAGATGGCACTAAAAGTCAAGATTCTTTTTTTGTTCTACTTCCAGTCTCTCTTGCGAAGATAGGATTCGAATACAAAAGTTCCAAAAGGCAAAAATCCAGCAAGTACACCCATGAACCAGCGCACTGGCTTCCATTTATACACTACCGCAATATGCACTAGCGCAATAAGATAGAGTGGGAAGAGAATTCCATGAATCATGCCCACGATAGCCACAGCTGAGGATATATCTGCAAAATACTTCAATGGCATTGCAACGAGAAGCAATAATAAGAAGGAAATCCCCTCCCAAATACCCGCAATTCTAAATCGGCCGGTTACGGTCTTCATAACATTCATTCTCACCTTTCATTTGTTCTTAGTTTGTGAAATATGTAACTTGTAACATCACATGCTTATATGAGCATCACTGTTCACCTATCCCTATACAGTTGAAACTCCTGTTCAGTATAACGCATGTCTTCCATGATGAATTACTTCAAATTTGAATAATTAAAGAACAAAAAAGAACACCTGATTGGCATGATCAGGTGCTCAGATTTATGTGGTCTCGCGTGCAACCAATCGATATGTGAGTGGCTCAGGCTCCATTTTCTGTCTGCCAAGCACTGCCCATAATTGGTGGAATGCTTGGGTCGCCTGTTCAGCAATCGGATTATGTATCGTAGTGATTCCGAGTACACGAGACAGTTCAACATCATCAAAGCCAACAATCGCAAGTTGCTCCGGTACACTAATATGTAGTTTACGCGCTTCACTTAAAATACCGATCGCTGCATAGTCATTGGAGCACAATACAGCTTGGGGAAGTTCGGGGGCTTTTGCCATTTTGCGCATCGCTTCTTCCCCATCGGATGAAGTAAATACCCAGTATTGGTAGTCCTCTTTCAACACAGGTAGTCCTTTACTCGCCATGAATGTCTCATACGCCACTCTGCGACTTTGCGTATTGATGCTATCTGCCCGACCGAAAACGTTGGCGATTCGCGTGTATCCTTTGGATACCAGATGCTCCAGTGCAAGAATATATCCTTCAGCCTGATCCATAGCAACCGACGGGATCTCGTTATTCCCCATGCGCTGCCATGAAACAATAGGACCATATTCAAGATAAGCTTTCAACTTCTCAGGATCGTTCACACATGCGATGATCGCTAACCCATCCACACGTTTACTCCGCAGATCTTCAAAAGCCTGTAATTCTATATCTTTATCTCCACGAGTCGTATAAATCAGCGTTTGAAATCCAAAGTCCATCGCTGTATCTATAAATTGATTCATGAAAGATAAAATAATGGCATTTGATGTGGATGTGACGATACCGATTTGCTTCGTTTGCCCTGTTGATAGCGAAATGGCATTTCGATTAGGAATATAATTTAATTGCTTCATAATCTCAGTTATTTTCTGCCTCGCTTCGTCACTAACGTGACGTGAGTTGTTGATCACTCGTGAAACGGTTGCCTTCGAATAACCAGATCGCTTCATAATTTCATCGAACTTGGACATCTGAACTCCTTTTCTTCCCGCTCATCATGTTGCAGAATGTTCGCCTAAGGAATTGGGATTAATAATATCACTGATGCTATATATAGTATGCCTCAAAAAAAGGTCAAAAGTAAAACTTGACGTGTAACCCGTTACAACGTTTAAGCTTTTTTTATCAGCCTGTTGCTTGATTTCATTTCAAGTGCTTCAGGCAATAATCACTTTTTATTCGTTTAACCAATTTGACTACTGGAGTGATACAGAATGAGTAATACTCAATTTAACTTCCCAGAAAACTTCTTGTGGGGTGGCGCAATCGCCGCAAACCAAGCTGAAGGTGCATACAATGAAGGTGGTAAAGGCTTGTCCACGCAGGACGTAGCTCCTAGAGGTATCATGGGGCCAATCACAGAAGAACCAACAGAAGATAATATGAAACTGATCGGCATCGATCTTTATCATCGCTACAAAGAAGATGTGAAACTTTTTGCCGAAATGGGCTTCAAAGTATTCCGTACCTCTATTGCATGGTCACGCATTTTCCCAAAAGGCGATGAATTGGAGCCTAATGAAGAAGGTCTGCAATTCTACGACGATCTCTTCGACGAATGCCTTAAATATGGAATTGAACCGTTGGTGACTCTGTCCCACTATGAAACACCACTGCATCTCTCCAAAGAGTATGATGGCTGGGTTAACCGTAAAATGGTTGGATTCTATGAGCGTTATGCTACTACAGTATTTAAACGTTACAAAAACAAAGTTAAATACTGGCTGACATTCAATGAAATCAATTCCATCCTTGAAGCTCCATTCATGAGTGGCGGTATCTACACACCAAAAGAAAAATTGAGCAAGCAGGACTTGTTCCAAGCGATCCATCACGAATTGGTAGCGAGTGCGTCTGCGGTGAAGCTCTGTCATGAGATCATTCCAAGTGCACAGATTGGCTGTATGATCCTTAGCATGCCTACGTACCCATTAACACCGAATCCAGATGATATGATTAAAGTGATGGAATTCGAGCATAGCAACTATTTCTTCGGTGATGTACACGTAAGAGGTCGTTACCCAGGATACATGAAACGTTATTTCCGTGAAAAAGGTATTGAGATTAAAATGGAAGCTGGCGACGAGGAAATGTTGCTCAATACGGTTGATTTCATCTCCTTCAGTTATTATATGAGTATCTGCCAAACAGCTGATCCGGAGAAACAAAAAGCAGGTGAAGGCAACTTGCTTGGAGGTGTTCCGAACCCTTATCTCGCAGCAAGCGAATGGGGATGGCAGATTGACCCGCAAGGACTTCGCTATGTATTGAACATGTTCTATGATCGTTACCAAAAACCATTGTTCATCGTAGAAAATGGGCTTGGTGCTGTGGACGAGCTTATTACTGGCGCTAATGGTGAGAAAACGGTTGAAGATGATTACCGTATCCAATACCTGAATGATCACCTAGTACAGGTTGCTGAAGCGATCGAAGATGGCGTTGAAGTCATGGGTTATACCTCATGGGGATGTATCGATGTCGTGAGTGCTTCTAGCGCTCAACTGAAAAAACGTTATGGCTACATTTATGTTGACCGTCATGATGATGGATCAGGTACACTTGAACGTTATCGTAAGAAATCGTTCCACTGGTACAAAGATATCATTAGCACTAACGGAAAAAGCTTAAAGCGTTAATTACGTACACTAAAAATCGCTGGACGATTGTTGATTCAGCGTATCGGACTGCATGAATTTTCAAGAAATTGTATTAATGCGCAAGCTTCGCGGTGAAATTAACCCCGTTGCTTGCGCTTTTCTTTATCTGCCAACCTTACGTTTACTATAGTTGAACTACAGTTACCTAACATATTGAACACACTGAAGCTGATCTATCGTTCCTCTCATCAATCACCTGTCATTGCGCTAGTTCTTATGGTTTGGATCAGGATTATGATAGGCTAAGCAACTCTGCCTCTAACGCATCCCAGTTCGGTGTGGACACATCCGATAAAGTTCTCCAACCTGCAAATGAGTTATTCAACGCCTTGAGCTCTACTACTGTTCCATCAATCAATCGACTAACCGGAAGCGCTAAGAAAAGCTTTAGCGCCCAGCGGATGAAGTGAGGATGTTTGGTAATCCACGATGCTTGCCCCGCAGGAATTAGCGGATACCCTAATGAATCTAATACACGGAAGCCCTCCCCCATCGCCGCGACCATCTGACGCATGCGCTTGTCGTCACGCACAACCTCTTTCATCTGAAAGCCATGGAATAGAATGACCATGTTCATCGGCACAACCAACACCATGTGATTTTTCAACCAAGCATCGATCTGTTCAAGAAAATTAAGCTTGTATTTGTTTCGCATGAATGCCTGCTCCAGTAGGGAACGGAAAGGAATCGTGCCATCTAATCCCCCGATGACCATCTGCCCGTGGCCGCCACGGATACAAATAACTTTTCCGTCAGCACGTGTACCAGCAGTAGTCTGGAACCCAAAAGCAACCTGTTTAGGTGATCTCTTAGACTTGCTTAAATAGTCCTGCATCGCGTATGTATCCATATTGTTACCGACTAGCACGATATGGCGGCTATCGTTATCCGCGAGGATCGGCAGCACAGCCTCGAAGTCGGAATATTTCATCATGACGAAGATTAAGTCATACACATCTTCCGGTTCTAATGTACGAATCACACGAATGGAATCAACAGTTGTCTTACGTTGAAGGTAATGTCGGATGACAACTCCCTCCTTTTCCAATTCCTCCGCTCGCTTGCCTCTTGCTAACACAGTCACGTCATGACCCCCTTGTACGAGAACATGCGCTAAATAGCTTCCCTGCACACCCGCACCGTACACGAGTATTTTCAATAGAATTCCCCCTCACATAATTAACAGTTGTTGTATATCTAACATGTGTACTACAATCAAGGTATCATTGAGAACGATGCACGCGCAATGGCTAATCACATTCGCTTTTGTTGAAAATTGAACATTGGACACCGGATGTGTTCAAGAAAGAAGGAGAAAATCATGGATCGACGCATTATGCGATCAAGACAAATGATTATGCAAGCGTTTATTGAGCTGTTAGGAGAGCAGGATTTTGAGAAAGTTACGATACAGGGGATTGCGGATCGAGCCAATGTCAACCGGGGAACAGTCTATTTGCATTTTACGGATAAATACGACTTACTTGAGCAGAGCGTGGATACATATCTGATGATGTTAGCTGACAGTTGTATACCGGAGGAAGGAACAACCACCGAACTGTCCCGAGATCTGTTAATTCGTGCGTTCACGTATCTGAAAGAGCACGCAGCGATCTATAGCGTACTGATTACGAACAAAGGTATTCCCACGTTCAGACACCGTATGACACAGATGATTAAGGGGAATGTCACTATGGTGGTGAACCATATGAAACTAGAAAGCGATATTCATAGGGATGTACTCGCCCAATTTTTATCCGTTTCCATTACAGGATTGATTGAGTGGTGGGTGGTCGAATCCATGCCTTATACGCCAGAAGAGATGGTCGAACAGATGAATAAGATTCTTGAAGCAAGGCTGCAGCTATGGTGAAGACTTCCTTGTTTGCCCGATCGTCTAGCCACCAATAGCTCTCCTTACTTCTATAACCACTAATTCTTGTACAACAAAACGCCGATCTATGGCAGATGGACAGTTTCAAAAGCAAAGTGAGCTCACTATGTTCGTGTTATAAATAAATGAAACAAGTCACTATAGTAGTGACTTGTAATTTTTTGTATACATTTTATGGTCACCTTTTGATATCTTCTATCTACGTTTTCCTCTTGTTTTTCTTTACTCTCTTTTTTACACTTTATATCCCTCGTTTAGACGTTTTATCGCTAAAAAGTGAACATGCTGTTTGGATGAAAGCATCTGTAGCATTGGATATGTCATTAATGTCTGGCACGGCTATATTAATATCTCTGAACATATTGGGCTTTAATTCACGTAATATTACTTGTTCGGGTAGAGATGAGAGCGCTCCTCGAGTTGTAATAATAATCCCTAAATCTTCTTTGACCATACTGAGTGCTGTATCTAGATGATCAACTACAAACCGTACTTTAGGTTTCATTTTAAACTCATTAAATATCGCATGTACTGGTGCCTCATATCCACCTCTTCCAAGGATTAAATTCTCACCTTCCAATTCAGGAATCTGTATCAATTCGTTCTGAACTAAAGGGTGGTTTGAATGAATAACTACAACGAACTCATCCTTCACTAATGGAATAATATCAAAGTCATGGTCTGGAGATATCGTTATTCCTACATCAACAGATCTAGTTCGTAACCATTCTTTAACTTGATCCACACTGCCTTCCGAAAGCTTGATTTCAAGACCTGGATGCTTTTCTTCCATTGTGCGTATAATTTTGGGGATAAACCTTGTACATGCTGTAGGGTAAGCTCCTATATGAACTTGCCCAATTTCTAACCCTTTCTCGGCTGCAACTAATTCATCCACTTTTTGCAATTCACTCAGGACATTTCTAAAAAGAATTAATATACGTTCTCCCACATCAGTAAAAACTACTCCCTTTCTCTTGTTTCTCACAATCAACTTTGTACCTAATTCGGATTCAACAGCTGCCACAATGCGACTTACTGCTGGTTGCGTCATATGCAATTCTTCGCCTGCTTTTGTAAAACTCCCTGTTTCCGATATTTTAACTAAGAGTTGAATTTGAGTCTCATTCCATACCATTTATGATATCTCCTTCATAATAAATATGCATTTTATAATATGTAAAATTCAATGTAACATAAAAGAAAATATTTCATCAAGAATTCACAGGAGGTATTTCGTGCATGGCAAATCGTTACAAGTTATTCTTTTTCGCACTCATACTAGCTTCTTTCAATCTTAGACCTGGGATCACTTCACTCAGTCCAGTCTTACACGGTATAACCAATGACTTAGGCATGAGTTCAACTTCAGCAAGTTTACTGACTTCAATCCCTTTATTATGTATTGGGTTGTGCTCATTATTTGCTGGGCGCTTAGCCAACCGTTATCAATCTGAAAAGATTATTGCGATCTTCATTGCTTGCATTGGTATTGCAACATTTCTAAGGTTCTTTACGAATTCTCCCATATATCTATTAATTACCGCTTTATTCATTGGTGCAGGGATCGGTATTGTAAGTCCGTTAATGTCTGGTTTTATCAAAAGTTACTTTCCAGATAAAGTGCCGCTTATGATCAGTATGTATTCTACATCAATGGTCGTTGGTGCATCGATTGCAATAGGGCTAACAACACCTATACAACATTGGTATAATGATTCGTGGAAAATCGGACTAGGCTTCTGGTCTATATTTGCACTCATGGCTGTCCCGCTTTGGTTTAGGGTTATCAGGCATCCCCATACGCTCAAATATAAAACAGCTCAGCAAAACAGAGCTTCCTTACCAATAAAAAATAAACAAGCCTGGTTATTAACCTCTTTTGTCGGAATTGTCATTCTTTTGTTCTATTGTTTTGCAGCTTGGTTTCCAGCAATTGTAGAAGATAAGGGATATGCTTCATCATATGCCGGTCTTACAGGTACCATTTCGATGATTGCACAGTTGCCAGCTACGCTGTTGTTACCTCTTCTCTTAAGAGCCGTTCCGAGTCGAAGATTCTGGATTACATTTTTCACACTTAGTGAAATTATAGGTTTAGCTCTTCTGAGTTTTACAAATATTACACCTATTGTAGCAAGTATTTGTTTAGGAATTGGTGCCGGTGGTCTTGTTTCATTAACCTTATTATTACCCATTGATAAAACAAACTCCCCCATTGAGGCAAGTACGTGGTCAGCCATGACACAAGCCATTGGATATATGATAGGTGCAGTTGGTCCTTTTATCATTGGATTACTATATGACTACACAGGCAGCTTCCTCCCCACGATGTATTTGTTAATTGGTATTGGATTCATTGTGATTTTCTTAGGTTGGAAACTTACCGAACCATCTTCTAAAAATGTAGGATAAAATCATTGAAATCGTAAAATAGCTACTCCTTTTCAGTTTCGGCTATATGGAACACCAAACGAATAAAGCAGCAGATCACATAGATCAACTGTTTTTTATTCGTTTTTTATTCTAACCGCAATAACGTTTCCCATAACTTCAACTATTAATCTGCGTCGAATCCATCACAAATTGGAGTGGGTGCTATATTACAGGTGCTGATGTAAACTAGAACTATGTAAACAATGAGAGGTGAGTTATGGACGAGACAATTGATCAGCTTAAGTATGATGAAAAACACTATTGTTGGGAAGGAACGGTAGAGGTTCAAGCTTCAAAAGATTTATTTCAAACAGATCTGTATACCCTGAATACGTTTATTGATGAAGCAGAACAGCCTCTCTGTATAACCGATCTAAACAGTATCTATTATGTAAAAGAACATTTTGAGGAAATATATCATATCTTTTTGGAAAGTATGCTCGCATGGCAAAATAGCAATCAAATGGCTTATGAAGTCTATGATGAGGAAACACATAACTTTGATCCTATCCATTTCAGTCATAAAGAAGAAATTCATAACTACTTAGGTTCTCCGCTCCTTCAGATTCATCCTAGTTATATCAAAGACCAATTTTCATACTATTCCATCAACTTTTTTAATCAAAATAGGCTTTCGATTGAGCATGGATTTAGCGCACTTTTTTATAAGAAAGAGTTAATCGATCTCATACCTTTCGATGCTGAAACTGGCTTACAAAATCTTATAGATCTGGAGCCAGACTGTACACGTTGGCAGCCAAACTTCTGGATGTTAAAGCTGGAGCGATCCGAACTTTTTTACAACGATCCCTCTACCTTTAAGAACATTTGGCTGAACGGAACATCTACATAAAACCTACAAAACAGTGTGTTGATAGATGAATCCTAATAACCGTGCAACCAGTGTACGTCCCCAGTGCACGCCGATACTTCTTAAATAGACGGGAAGCTGATGATCGTCGGAAGAGGATTCCTACCTTGATACTGGTACAGCTGTTCTAAGGGTATATTGATTAACGGCATAACATACAAATAAAACTCCGGAACTGGTCGTCCCGGAGTTCACTCCTTTTAACGATTCTAGCGAAAATGGCTATCAATCACGTTGTGCTGTCTTGAACATTAATGCTTCAGCATAATTCCAAGTGAATTCTCGCTCCCTGGTGGTTAGGTTCCAACTGTATCGCTTCATTAAAACGTTTTTTGGCCTCATCTTTTTTACCGAGACCCAGTAATCCAAGACCCAGCATGAACAGGCAGTGGGTTTGATTACGCTTGTTCAGATCATCTTCAAATACCAGAAAATCAGGTAAGGATACGGCAAAGTAATCAATTTTAACATCATCAAACAGATGTCTTTCTGCGTAATCAATCAGCTTGTTGAAGCGACGCTTTGCTTCTTTTGAATTGTTCAGTTGATCCCACGCTAGCCCTTGATAGAATATCATCTCTGGCGGCTGATCATTATAATACATCGCACTAGCGGGTTCTTCTAACCCCTCTGAAGCAAGTTTCCAATGAACAATGGCATCTTCTTGTTGTCCAAGTCCCTGATAAGCGAGTCCAAGTTCATAGTTCACATTGTTTTCTTGTGCGCCTTCAAGTTTACCTTCGCCCAGATTCTCAGGATAATGGAACGCCCGTTGTAGTAGTGCAACAGCATCTTGATACGATTCTCGTTGGTTCTCCTGCTTGGCAAGCTCAACTAGCGCAAGCGTATATTGTCCTGTCGTTTTCCCTTCTCCCCCTTCCCAAGGATGGAAACGTCGACCCAACAACAATGACAAGGCTTCATTATGTTCGCCCAAAGTATTCAGCACGGTAATATATTCGAGGTAAAGGTCGTCACGATGTTCGACAAGATGCATATGTTTCTGAAGTTTCGTCAACCGTTCCTGTGCAGAAACGCCAGTCTTTTTATATAACTGATCTAGCTCATAAAAAACGCGGGCATCTTGTTGATCACATTCAAATGCTTGGTTAAGCGATTTTAATGAAGCTTCTGCATCACTTTCTTTATTGTAATAAGCCAAGGCAAGATTGCGGTGTGCTGTTGCGAATGTACTGTCAAGACGAATAGAGATTTCCCAATGATGAATGGCCTCTTCTGCTCGTTTTTTATCATAATAAAGGTTTGCTAGATAATAATGTGCTTTACTATCTGATGGATTTTGGTTAACTGTATGCAGCAATACGCTCAGATCGAACAGGCTATTCGGGAAACAATAATCCGGTGCAGCATTCTCACCAATGTGACGTTCTTGCCCTGCTTTATCGCTCTGTCCCAACTTGTCATAGACATAAGCTAGTGTGTAATGAACCATCGGATATGTCGATCCACCCTGTAACGAGCGTATTTCTTCTAACACATGAGCTGCTTCCTCGAAAAAGCCACTTCCTGCATAATCCCAAGCCAGATTCAAGAAGTTATGTGCATCATCTCGCATGAACTGGTACAGCTCAGTTTGTACGATATGAGCCTCCTCACTTTTAGCTTTTGCTTCAAGATTCATGAATTTTTCGTATCTCGCGCCGAAATCTGCAATATCCATCGTTAGCGTTTCATCAGCAAAAGCAATGGCCTCTTCGTGACGACCCAACTTGCGAAGCAGCGCCGTTTTAACCAATCTTGATTTGTAGTTTCTAACATTACGAACCAGTGAACGTTCTACCAGATCCAGAGCTTCTAGATATGCTCCCCTCTCGGATGCAATCTGGCTTAATGCATAGTAGCCACTGTCCTGATAAGCTGAAGACCATACTGCCTTATAAAATGCCTTGAAGGCTTCTTCATTCCGTTCTTGAAGTCGAAGCGTTAAGCCAAGTTGGTAGTAAGCTTCACTATCGTATGGATTCGGGTTGCGCCAGGTCAATGATTGGATGGCCGTACGGAAATGTGTTTCCGCCTTTTCCAGTTCACCTCTTCGAAGCAAAAGTGTACCATAAGCGACATTCAGACGGATGTCAGTACGATCTCTTCTTAATCCTTCCTCATAGTAGTCTTCCGGTTCGAAGGTAGCATGTCGATATTGCTCCAAATGAAGTCCGGCAAGATACAATTGCTCTGTGCTTTTCAGCTCTTCTGGAAGAGGCAGCGGCTTCGCGGCATCTGGAATCTGTTCAATGGATGGCTTGGCTGGTCTATAACTGATGAGTAAGTTCTGTTCAGAATCCCGTACCGTTAAGAGTAAATCATAAGGTTGGTCTCCATCATCCAACGTAATGACCGATTTATAAGTTAACTCTGGAGAAAGAGTTACATTTTCCTTCACATACGTACGTTTATGTCCCTTTAATTCAACTGTCGCGCCTTCAAATACAGATGTAGCGTAGGCCATGACTGTCGCAACTCGAAGCGCTTCATCCACTTCCAAATTCACTGCAGCATCGATGGAAGCGTTCTTAACCACTCCAATATTTTTGTAAGGCATGAAATACTGGGTAAACGATTTTTCTTCATATGGCTGGAGCCATGTAAAATCAGGTTGGTTGTCGGTGAATACACCAGTCATCAACTCAATGTAAGGTCCATCTTCATCCGTTAAACTTCGATCCCAAGCTTGACCGAATTCGCCATTCCCCCATGTCCATTGCTTCTTACCTGGAGAAACATGATGATTGGCTACATGCAGCAGTCCTGCCTGGACGCTATGGTCATAACCTCCCACAAAATTATAGTCAGACTTGTACGCCATGTATGAAGTAGGAACCGGTATATTTTTGTATCTAGAGATATCGACACCCTCAGAATAATCCATTTTGTAATACGTACCTGTAGCAATAGGGAATTTCGACACATCTCGTTTTCCGTGATCAAATACAGCTGTCACATCTGGAGGAAATACCGTTTGAGTATGATCATTCACCGCAACGGCAGGATTTGCCCACCATAAGAAGGTTTGCGGTTCAGATGTACGATTGTACATCTGTGCAGTAATTTCGATATAGGCTTTGCCTGGATGCAATGTGAATCCTGTCGTTACTTTAGTACCGTACATTCGATCGATCTCACTAACCCACACCGTAGCGCTACCATCTTGGTTCTCCGTAACCGTGTGCTGTACAGCTCCAAATGTATTAGGTCGGTGATGCTGGGGCCAGTTAAACTCGATGCCTCCTGAAATCCATGGGCCAGCAAGTCCAACAAGTGCCGGTTTAATGACACGATTATAGTAAACGAAATCATAATTGTTCGTTTTATCTAACGCACGGTAGATTCGACCGCCAATTTCCGGCATGATCTCGATTCGAACATATTCATTTTCGAGAATAGCCATTGAATAGGTTTGGGCTACCTTCTCATCCATGATCTTATCGATGACCGGAAGTGGATACACACGTCCGGTGCTTCCCTGATATACTCGCTTCTCTAGGAACATGGGATTCTTGTCAGGTTTACCCGTTCCGTAGGTAGGGATTTCAACTTTTTCCTCCCAAACACGAACCTGATTAGATACAGCCGATGATGAATCATTTGCACTCATATGTGATCCTCCTTACTATTTATAGCTTTAATTTAATGCTTTATTAGCCTATAAACAATTAACGAAAGTCGGTAGTTAATGGACTATATTCTTGTATGTAATTTTGGAAGAGCCCCAATTAATAAAGGGTCATATGAATACATTCGAAAATATTCTTAAAAGAAACGTAAGTGAACAAGGCAATTTCGTAGAGAAAAACTTAATAGTTGTCCTAAACTCATATCCTCCATCTGCTGAACTCTCGGAAATCTGCCGATGTGTACCTATTAGAGGCTGAGCCGTATACTCAGCCATAAATTTTTCAAGGATTCTTCATCGTTCAACATTAGTTTTCATGCACACTTCGGTATTCGGTTGGAGACAACCCGTTGCGTTTCTTGAACGTTTTACTAAACTGGTAGACGTCCGAATAGCCGCATGCTCTGGCGATATCGGAGACGGAATCACTTGTGAACCGGAGCCGGCGAACTGCATGCTCATTACGAAGCTGATTCAGATACTCCTTGGGGCTGCACCCGTACCGAGCTGCAAAAGTTCTGCGTATATAAACAGGTGAGAATCCCGTCTGCTCAGCCAATTCGGTAATCCGTAACTCGGTAGGAAATTCTGTATCTAGCTTCCCTTTGAAATCTCGTAGTGCCTCTATTATACCGTCCTCATCACTGTGTCTCCCTCCTGCTTCAGCGGCTTCATGGATCTCTTGTATCAATCGATACCAGACTGACTTCACTCTAGCCTCTCGCACCAGATCTCCAGGCACCCATTCCCTCTCTGCTTCCCGGAATTGTTCCCCTATCCTGCTCGTACGCTCACTTTGCAGAGGCATCAGAAATGGAAGTCTTAGCCGCTCAATCGGCGTAGGTTTATCCCATTCATTTTCATTTTTAATAAGCGAAGCACAATCGAACAGAATCATCGTCATACGAAGTGGGTGTGCATCAGACGATTTCATGTATAGTGGCAGTCCCGGCCATAGGTATACTAATGTTCCTCCGCCAACCTCGATATCTCTCTCCTCACAACGAAACGTTCCCTTCCCACTGTAAATGTAATAAAAGGTATGCCCCGTTACCGTCTGCCTTATATCTTCCCACCCTGGCAATGGCGGCTTGGCAAGTACCCAATGGATGTGCACTACCATATTTCCCAAAGCATAGTCCATAACATAACCCCCCCTTTTTCTATAATAGTATCATTTTTGACAAATGATGAAGATTGTTTTTACCATTGTCGCTACCTTGGTTCGAATGCTACACTCCCAACATACAGACCATCCAAGATGTTCTATTGCAAAAATATAATGGAGATGATGATTATGATTCGAACGTATCAGCAGCATCGACTTAGGGATTCGCAACAGCTTGATGGATTATGGGATTTCGTTTTTGACAAGGACGATGTCGGAATAACTGAAGGGTGGATTACGAATTTCCCGGCCAATCCTGATCGTGTACCTGTACCAGGTTGTTGGAATAACGAGCTCGGTAAATACGAATACGAAGGTGTGGCATGGTACCGTACCTGGGTAATCCTTGACAATCCTAGTCACCTGCGTCTACTGTTTCACGCTGTAATGGGACATGCCGATGTCTATTGGAATGGACAGCATTTAGGATATCACTATGGTGGATTCACTCCGTTTGACTTTACAATTCCTAACGTTACTTCCGGTGTACACGAACTCATTGTCCGTACAGACAGTACACTTGGAACGAACACGTTGCCCTATCATATTGTAGATTGGTTTCATTACGGGGGGATCATTCGTCCAGTAGAGATACAACGTTTGTCAGATGTATGGGTTGAGGGAATGCGGATTACCTATGAGATGACAGGCGATTCTAGCGCAAATGTCCGAATCTTACTTAAGCTTAATTCATTATCTGATAAACCCCTTGAAGTCCCTGTTTCACTCTATCGGAACAATGATATTTTCCAAAATGAGAACGCTTACTTACCGGCAATGGGAAGCACGGAACTTTTGCTGGAACAACAATGGTCAGACCTTCAACGTTGGGATCCCGAAGACCCTACCCTGTACCTATTTCGAGCAGTCGTTGGACAGGACGATCTGACTGAACGCATTGGTTTCCGTACGATAGAGACGCGAGACAAGAAGATTATACTGAATGGCAAGGAGCTATACTTACAGGGTGTTAACCGGCATGAAGAGCATCCCGAGTGGGGGTTCGCTTTTCCCAACAAATTGATGACCAAGGAACTGGATATCATCCGCCAGATGGGATGCAACACTGTGCGTGGGTCACATTATCCTCAGAGTGAGTACTGGATCGACCTGCTTGATGAGCAAGGCATCCTGTTCTGGAGTGAAATACCGATATGGGGTGCTGCTTTTCCCGCCAAGGAAACGGACGATCCTCTCTTCGTGGAACGCGCGTTAACCATGATGGATGAGATGATCGAGCGAGATTTCCACCATCCATCTATCCTGTTCTGGTCTGTTCATAACGAAATTGATACACGCTCTCAGCAGGCTTATGATCTATCCGTCAAAATGACTGAGCTCGTTCGGGAAAAAAATTCATCTAGACTTGTCGCATTTGCCACGATGCACCCTATGACTGATATCTGTCTTGGACTATTCGATGTTATTGGAATTAACTATTACGGTGGATGGTACTTCGGTCATGTTGAGTTCGAAGAAATGCTCCAAGTCTTTCATGAGCGTTGCAACGAATATGGAGCTGAACATACCCCGGTGCTCATGACTGAATTCGGCGGAGCGGGAGTCTATGGAGATTCTGGTTGGGAACCACGCTTATTTAGCGAAGACTATCAGGCTGATCTACTCGGCAAATCGCTGAAGCTCTTCCGAAGCGATCCTAAGATTAGTGGCACTTATGTGTGGCAGTTCGCTGATACGCGTGGTCAACTCCTAAGCCATCAACCACACTTTAGAGACAGGGCACGCTCCTTCAATAACAAGGGGCTGGTTAACGAATATCGAAAACCCAAACTTGCTTATCGTGTGGTTAAGGGGATTTACACCGACCATAACGATCCGTACAACTGGGGTTCTACACTGAACTAGATACCGTCATTCCCATGATATAAACATCATTAAGGATAATCAGGAGGGCGATGGGTTTATGATCAAGCACACAAAAAAGTTCAACAGGTATACTGCTGTATTCATTATCACAGTACTATTCACAACGACTTTAGCCGCGTGTAGTGGTCAACAAACCGATTTAACCAAGCAAACAGATCCAGACCAACCCTTAACCAAACTTACGTATTGGGTTGACTTGTTCCCCGATGCCGCTGCGATTATGAAAAGTTATGGAGAAGTGACGGCTTGGAAGGAAATTCAAGCAAAAACCGGCGTAGAGGTCGAATTCCAACACCCAGCGCAAGGACAACTTGGAGAGCAATTCAACTTAATGGTTGCATCAAACAAGCTGCCTGATGTTGTTGATTATGGCTGGAATGCTTACCCTGGTGGAGCGCAGAAGGCGATCAGAGATAAGAAGCTTGTCCCTTTAAATGACTACTTGGAATATGCTCCAAACCTGAAGAAACTTCTTGAAGATAATCCTGAGTGGAGAAAAATGGCTTCTACTGACAACGGGGACATCATTGGCTTCCCTTTCATCCGTGAAGATGTCACCCAACAAGTGTTCCTTGGGCCTGCGATCCGTCAAGATTGGCTGGATAAGTTGAATCTCGACACACCAACGACCATTGACGAATGGTATACCGTTTTGAAAGCGTTCAAAGAACAAGATCCTAACGGTAATGGCAAAGCCGACGAAATTCCAATCCTTATGCCGGCAGGCGAGCTAGCTTTTGCAGGTGCATTTGGAACCCCTAATGATTTCTATCAGGATAATGGGACTGTCAAATACGGCCCGATTGAACCTGGCTACAAGCAATACTTGACCACCATGAATCAATGGTATAAGGAAGGTTTACTCGATAAGGATTTTGCAACCAATGATGCCAAAATGACAGATGCTAAGATCACAGACGATCAGGTGGGATCTGCGGTGCTATTTCTCAATGGCGGAATCGGAAAATATATGGACTTAATGGCGAAGAGCCAGCCTGATTTTCAAATCGTCGGAACCCCCTACCCAACATTAAATCCTGGAGAAAAGCCTGTATTCGGACATATGGATAATCCCGTAACGGGTATTTTTGCAGCCATCACAGGCAGTAATCAAAATGTGATTGGTACTGTAAAATTCCTGGACTACTTGTACAGTGAGGAAGGCAAACGCATCATGAACTTTGGTAAAGAAGGTGAAACCTATACACTGGTGGATGGTACGCCCAAGTATACGGATGTTATTTTGAAAAATCCTGACGGACTTCCCATTTCCCAAGCCTTCCGAAAGCATATTATGGGTGCTACCTCCGGGCCATTCGTACAGGATGTACATCACACAGAGCAGTACACAACGAAACCACAACAAAAAGAAGCTATGGCAATGTGGTCAGACACAACACAGGTCAAAAGAATGCCTCCCGTTAGCATCTCTGTAGAAGACAGTAGCCGCTACTCCTCCATCATGACCGATATCAATACGTTCAAAGATGAAATGGTTCTGAAATTCATCATGGGTTCAGAGTCGCTCGATAACTTTGATAACTACGTAGAGATGTTAAAAGGCTTGGGCATCGAAGAAGCGATTCAAATTCAGCAATCCGCTTTGGAAAGATACAACAATCGATAGGTATGGCTAACCATCCGGAATATGGCGGACGATCGTCTGCCCTATTTCGGACATCCGGGAGGGACAATTTCATGCCTGAGTTAAACAGTAACCCTGTGCAAACAAGCACAATACCTAATGAAAGCAAAAAAAGTATCATCAAAAAGGATCTTGTTCGTAATCGTTTTATCTATTTGATGCTTGTTCCTGTCTTGATTTATTATGCCATTTTTCATTACGGTCCAATGTATGGTCTGTTGATTGCCTTCAAGGATTACGGTATAGCAGATGGAGTATGGAACAGTCCTTGGGTTGGTCTGGCTCATTTCCAGAACTTTTTTGAAAGCCCTTACTTCTGGAGACTTTTACGTAATACGTTAATGATCAGTCTGTATGAATTACTGTTTGCCTTCCCTGCCCCAATCATTCTAGCGCTGTTACTGAATGAAATTCGTGTCATGATCTTCAAACGGGTTGTGCAGACGATTAGTTATCTCCCACACTTTATATCCATTGTGGTTGTGGCTGGTATGATGGTCGACTTTTTTGCCCGCGATGGCTTGATTAATAATTTCCTCGGCTTTTTTGGTTTAGAACCAACGGCATTCCTACAAGAGTCGGAATGGTTCCGCTCCATCTATGTATCCTCGGGGGTCTGGCAAGGTATAGGGTGGGGCTCCATTATCTATCTCGCTGCGATGTCTTCCATTGATCCAACACTTTATGATGCAGCTCGTATTGATGGTGCAGGGCGCTGGAAGCAAACGCTGCATATTACGATTCCAGGCATTATGCCTACGATCGTAATCCTGTTCATTCTGAATGTAGGTGCGATGCTTGCTGTCGGAAGTGAAAAAATCATTTTGCTATACAACCCGCTCACTTACGAAACAGCCGATGTCATCTCTACCTATGTTTATAGAAAGGGTATTCTTGGAGCCGATTTTGGATACTCCGCTGCAGTAGGCCTGTTCAATTCAGTCGTCAGTTTCATTTTACTTATACTCGCCAATACCGTCAGCAAGCGAGTAAGTGAACATAGACTTTGGTGATAAGGGGGTCGTGAAGAATGCAATATAAACGTTCTCTGGGAGAAACTATATTCTCATGGTTTAATATCTCCTTTATGCTTTTGCTATGTTTTGCTACGCTGTATCCTTTTATTTATATCCTCTTAGCTTCCATAAGCGACCCAACCGAGATATCCAGGTTTCGCGGGATGCTCCTCTATCCAAAGGGATTTAGCATGGATGCTTACACAGCCGTACTTCAAAATCCTATGGTACTCACAGGATATCGGAATACGCTCTTCTATGTCATAGCGGGTACAGCCATCAATCTAATTATGACCACCCTTGGCGCTTATGCTCTTTCCCGTCGTAACGTTTATTTCAGAAACCATATTATGCTCTATATTGTGATTACCATGGTGTTCAGTGGTGGACTTATTCCCTCTTTCCTTCTCATTAATAATCTTGGCATGTTAAATACACCTTGGGCTCTACTCTTGCCGGGAGCGATTAATTCTTTTAATTTAATTATTATGCGAACCGCGTTTCAGACCATCCCTGCGAGCTTAGAGGAATCCGCACGCATTGATGGAGCGAATGACTGGGTCATTATGACCCGAATTATCATTCCGCTCTCGATGCCAGTTATTGCCGTCATGATTCTATGGTACGCTGTAGGGCACTGGAACTCTTATTTTAATGCTCTAATCTACTTACGTGACCGTGAACTGTTCCCACTGCAACTTGTGCTCAGAGAGATCCTCATCTCTAACAGCACAGACAATATGATGACAGGTGCAGCTACCGGTGATCGGATGGATATAGGCATTACGATTAAGTACGCAACAATCATTGTATCGACGTTACCCATCTTGGTTCTTTATCCGTTTCTGCAAAAATACTTTGTGCACGGGGTTATGATCGGTGCCCTCAAAGAGTAACAGAATAAGAGAGCATAATAGACGTTAGCATTTAACCGACATCATTATAAAACAAAATCAAGGGACAACCATCCGTAACGAGATGTGTTGTCCCTTTTGACATTTGAGTTTGCTTTGTACCATAACGTCTGCTTTGTACTATAACTTTTATTGCATACCATACACACTGCATAGCTACATTCTTATTGGGCTACAGCCTGAACGCTATGCTCTTTGCGAGTGATCGCATATATTGCTGTAACAAGCCCAAGAAGAATTAGAATTGATCCAACCCAGCCTGTGTGTTGAATGGCTGAATGATCAATGACCATGCCACCAATGTAAGTTCCTAGCGCAATACCCGCATGAGCAATACCAGAATTGGTACTGATCAACGTATCTGCTGTCTCTGGCGAAGTTTTGATGATTAGACTATTCTGCACAGGTGTAACCGTCCAGCTTAGAGCACTCCAAACACTCAACAGCAGTAAGAAAGCTATTAGAGGCAACCCCACACTGACTGGAATCAGTGCCATCGTAATCATAAACGGAACTAATACAATAATGATTGCTTTGGCTGGATGTAGCCGATCGGATAACAAACCTCCAATACCTCCTCCAGCAACTGCAGCAATACCAAACATGACATAGATGAATGTCACCATCGTAGAACTAGCTCCAATCGTCGCCTGAAGGAAAGGTGTGAAATACGCATACAGCGTTAAGTGACCCGCAAGCACTAATAAGGTCGTTGCATGAATTGCCAACATTCGCGGATTCCATAGTGCAGACAATTGCTTCTTAAGCGGTACAACAGGGATCGGCTGCACACGATCCATCGCAATACTAATAGCAACAATCACTAGAGCTGTCAAAATTGCAATAAAGATAAACACTTCTCGCCATCCAGCCATATTACCTACGAAGATGCCAAGCGGCACACCCAGAATGAGTGATGCACTTCCCCCCATCGTAATGATCCCAACGGCTCGCCCTTTATACTGCGGTTCCACAATACGAGCAGCGAGAGTCAGAGAAAGCACAAAAATTAATGAACCCGTTGCAGCACCGAGTGCCCTGCCAGCCATCAGCATGTAAAAGTTCACACTGAACGCGGAGAATAGATTACTTATTAGAAACACAACTAATGTGCACAAATACACCTTTTTACGCTCGAATCGGGCTGTTACATTCAACAGAATAGGTGCAGATATCGCATAAACTAATGAAAATATAGAGATCAAATATCCCGCTTTGGCGTAGCTCAGGTGTAAATCTGTTGCAATCAAGTCCAGAATTCCACCCAAAATAAGTTCAACGGTTCCGACAACAAAGGCCGCAATCGCTAAAACATATACTTTTTTATTCATGTTCCGAATCCTCCTCAAAAGTTACAACTACGATAGTAACCTATGGGAGAAAAGATTTCAATAAAAAAAACTATTCTGCAATAGAATAGTTTTGAAATGACATTGACGCCTTGATCACTAACTTTGCTCAAGAGTTAATTTACAATCATGTTCACAATTGTTAATTCGCAAACTGACTTTTAGTCTTCGTTTAGTCTTTAATTTTAATAAATCAGTCGGGCAAGTAACTTGGAAATCTCTTGATCCTGTAAGAGCTGATCGCCATACTTTTTCGTAATTTGCGTGAGCGCAATATCATGATAGAAATAATCTGTTAGCGCTTTAACGATCGGTTTGGACGTCGTCTTAATCGCTTTCCACGCCTCGTTCTCAATGCCTGCAAACAGCAAATACGCATGATCCACGATCAGCAACTGAGAAGGTTCGAGATGGTTTCCCTCTAGCATCGGAATTAAGGAATATCTGCGGGAAAGCGACGTCTCCAATCCACCGACCGCAAGCACCTCTACGTATAATCCCTGCTTCTCTTTTTGCTCTAATAATGGACGATACTTCTCCATCTGTTCACTCCAGGCAAGCAATAAAATAGAAGAATCAGCCTCTTCAATCAGCTGCTCTATATTGGAGGCTATAGAGGTCTCGTCCTTTAACGTCCAGATGTGTTCGTCCGAATACGTTCGCTTGATTTTATAACTCTTCAGCTCTTCAATATCACTCTCAAAATCTGCTCTGATCTTGAGAATGATCGACTGGAGATCCACAGCCAAATACAACTTTTTCTTGCCGTTCATGGTTGTAAGGACTGCCCCTTTATCAATCAATCGATTCAACACCTCATATATTTTCGCTTTAGGTACATTCGAGTGGTTAACAATGGAGGTCGCATCAAGGGGTTCATTTTGAGCAAATATTGCCTCGTAGACTTGGCTTTCGTATTGGGTAAATCCGAATTTTTGTAACATGGACCGATCTCTCGCATCCTTTCTCTTCAGACAAAGTACAGCATGAATGATAGCACTTTCTCAAGTTTAGTCGTACTTTCAGTTTAGTCGCCCAACCTTCCTCTGTCCAGTTCCTGCCAAGGACATTGTAACAGTAGAATCCTCATATTATGCAGGCTCATTGGTTATATTAAACACCAGGTTGCACATTTCCCTTATACCTAAGGAGCTGATCTCATTCATGGAAAGCACGAAAGAATTTGTTAAAAAAGTGAACGATAATGCCGAGAAAGCGCGTCATAACAAAAACAATGGTAAAGGCACACCCGGTGACAAACTGCCTAATAAGCAACACAGCACGAATAAATAAACAGGTTAGATCTACTGCACATGAAGATTCAATCCGTATTTCCATATTAGAAAAAACCAAAAAAAGGATCTCTGTTTTAGAGATCCTTTTCTAACACATCTATTATTGATTCGTCTTAATAATTTCATTAACTTCCTGTGTAATCTGGTCGCCACCAAGCTTTTTCCAATTGGCAACAAAATTGTCAAACTCGTCGATGGACAGATTACCATAAATAATCTTCAAGAACGTCTCCGCTCTTAATTTATCCAAGGTTGCCTGTTTCGTGTTCATCGTTCTTGTTGGTGCGTAGATGAACTCATTCATAACGATCAGATCGTTGTCGCGATAATGTTTAATGACTGCCTGTGAGCTCTCTGGACCGAAGATTCGTTCCATATGCCATTTATCCAGATTGCCATTACGGTAATCCATAATATCATCATAGAAGAGTTTGGCTTCCAGCTCTAATCCAGATGTATCGCCTGATTTTAGCGCTTGCTCTACTTCATCTTGGGCTTTTACATTTTTGTTCGCCGGAAGATTAGATATCGTTGCATTATGGAAACCAAGTCCTGTTAGACCATTCAGGTATTTTTCACGCTCAGTCTTGGCAGACTCACCAAACATCTTCTCTGCTTGAAAATTCAACAGCTTAACGACTGCTTCAGGATGCTCATATCCTTTGCGGACGGCAAAGATTCCACCAAGGCTCAGATGATTTTGTGTCTTTGCAGGTTCTGCATCAATGGATTGCACTGGGTACGGCAGCCAATCAACATTCTTATCCTTCTTGATCATACTGCTAACCTGGAATGGAGCCCATTGAGGCAGGAAGAACATACCTGACTTGCCTGCATTCACATCCTCCATCATCTTCGCAAAATCCTTAACCCCGAATTCTGGGTCAATGACACCCTTCTGATACAGGTTTTGCAGCTCACGCAATCCTTCTTTCACTTCAGGTTGAATGGTTCCATTCACGACTTGACCTGAACCATCCTTAATCCACGTTTCCAGATATCCATGATAACCCAGCAAGAATGCGTTAATCGGTAAATCTTTGTTCAATGCGATACCGAAAGTATCATCCTTTCCGTTTCCATCCGGATCTTCAAACGTAAATGCCTCTGCAATTTTAATGACATCTTGCATCGATTTTGGAGCTTCCAACCCTACGTTTTTGAGCCAGTCTTGACGAATCCAGATCATGTCGGAAGAATCAAGTGACCCTGGGAAACTGACCATGGCGTATATTTTGCCATCTTTGGTTACCGGCTTTAATCCAGCTCCATCCTCAGCGGACATAAATTCTTTTACTAGATCTGATGCATATTTATCATACACCTCTGTGAGATCCTCAATCATACCCGCTTCGTACAATTGCTCGAATTGCACAGCACTAACTTTTAACACATCGGGTAAATCACCACTCGCGAGCGTAACGTTCATTTTATCATTGTAGTTAGCATCAGGAACAATCCATTCGTACGATACGTCAATGCCTAGTTCATCCATGTAGCCTCTCGTCCAGATGTTCTTGGCATGTGTATCTCCAGAAGCTAATGATTCTTTGCCTGTTTCATTCATTGTAGAGGTCAGCTTAATCGGTGGATCATACTTGGTAAGCGGCCCTCCTGCATCTTGCTGGGTACTCGGCTTAGCTTCTTCTTCTCCACTTCCTGCGCCTGATGAGCAAGCAGCGAGTGTTGCCGCCAAAACCATGGATAAAGTAAGTAATGAGAATCTTTTGAATGACACTTTCATGCGAATCCCCCTTTTTCTCCTCCGTGAGGTATATGTTCATTTTATTAAGAAAGCGCTATCACTTCGAGTGGACGCCGTTTACATCTGGTATCTTTAATTGACCACTTAATGGGATAAACTCGTTTTTTGATCTCGATATTCCTGAGGTGTACAGCCCGTAGCTTTTTTGAAGAATCGATAGAAATAATGCTGATCACTGAAGCCCACTTTGGCGGAGATTTCATGCATTTTACATGCAGAACCGAGCAGCAGTTCTTTACTAAGCTCAATTCGCCGTTCATGGATATAATCGGATATCCCCTTACCTGTAATCCGTTTATACCACCGCGATAGATATGAAGGGTTTAATGAAACTTCTTGTGCGATTCGAGTCAGGGAGAGATCGTCTGCTAGATGATGCTTGATGTATAGATGAATGGTCGTTAGAATCTGGGACTGATCATTTAGACGTGTATTGCTCCTTTTGGATATGATCCATTCCAATGCTGAACGATAGAAGATAACTAATTCGTGCCATGGCGTTTGGATATCAAAATACAACATTTGAGCCAGCTCTATTTCTTCCATTGCGGATTCATACAATCCCATTTCGTGCAGCACTTCGATTAATGCATTCCCTGCTCCAGTGTAGATATTCATGCGGAAGAAAGGATCTTGAAGTCCCTCGATCGATACCTCCGTCCATTTATCAAAAGAATCCACCCACTCCCTCTCCCCTGCCACAATGCGAACTTTGATCTGATCCATATGCAGTGCTGCAACTGCCTGACGGTTTACCATATTGGGTGTGTAATTAAGTGCATGCTGCACCTGTACACGTAATAATTTTTCCATACCAAGTCCAGGGCCTGCATGCACCGACAAGCGCAATTGAGCGATCGCCGTATTCAGTTCCATCCAGTCCACCACCTGATCACTGACCATAATGGACACCGATAGATTCAGGCAATCCGCACAAGATTGTTGCACAGATTCCAGGGTTCCATATACGAAACGGAGCGTCTGCTCTCGTTTCTCTTGCGGGTTGGTCGCAAAGTGTGCATCCTGAGCCGATGGCTGAATGATGCAGGCAATCACTTGAAGGTCGAGATCAACAGACTTCACAATGGTTTTATCCTGAAGCAACTCTTCTGCGACATTAGCTACAGCGTAACGAATGAGGCTACGGTCTGCATGAGATTGATAGGTGTTCCAATCTTCGACTCGTATGATAATGGGAATGACAGGTTCTTCAGATCGAAAAGGAAGCTGCACAGCATCCAATTCCTCTTGAAGCGAAGCCAGCTCGTACCTTTCCGTTCGTTTCATGACATCAAGTAACAGCTGGCGCTGCAATTGGGGTAAAGCTCTAGGCAACTTACTGCGGAACCAAGCGTTCTGGTAGCGAAAATCATTTTCTTCTGCAATTTGCTGTAATGCCCGATCAACAGCTGCACGAATATGACTCATACCTTCCGTTTTCAGCAGGTAATCTACCACACAAGGATTGCGAATGGCTTGATGCGCATAATCAAACTCATTGTGACCTGTGAGCAGTAACACCTTGCATCTTGGCCAGCGATCCACAATTTTATCAATAAGCTCCATCCCATCCATGCCTGGCATGCAAATATCACTCAGCACAAGATCAATTTTGACCGAATTCAACCATTCGATTGCTTCATAAGCTGAATAGGCCTTAATAATCTCCATATCATGCAAATTTGCTTTCTGAAAGAATGCATATAATCCATCCAGAATAACCGGTTCATCATCCACAATAAGCATCCGCTGCATGTGTTCATTCTCCTCTCCAAGGCAGATGTATAATGATGCATAGACCACCCAGATCACTCCGCTCAGCAGTGAGGCCATAGTCCGCACCAAACTTAATTTGTAATCGTTGATGCACGTTAATCAGACCCGTAATCTCTTCATGTTCGTGGCGTAGAACAGACTCTTGAAAGCTGCTCTCAAACGAATGTTGCAGATCGTGCAGATCGTCATCAGTTAACTGATCCCCATCGTCTTCAATTCGGATGAGAAGCCTGTCCTGATCGGAATGATACGATAATTTCAATAAACCCCCGCGGCTGCGCTTGGACAGCGCATACTCAAAAGCATTTTCAACAATCGGCTGAATGATCACCCGCGGAATTGCAATCGCATGATAAGCTGCATCCATAGGCTCCACCTCTAGTTGTATCCTTGAGCCGAATCGGATCTGTTGAATAGATGCATAGATCATCGCATGTTCAATTTCAGCCCCCAGAGATACTTCAGATTGCGAATCCCGTGTCATATATCTGAAATACTGGCCTAGATAATCCGTGAATTCCTGAATTAATTCAACATGTTCAACCTCTGCCATTTGTTTGATACTAAACAGGCTGTTATATAGAAAGTGAGGTTGAATCTGTGATTGAAGATGCTTCAGTTCAGCCTCACTGGTTCGAATTCGAGCAACATAATTTTCTTCAATCAGCACATGTAAGCGTTCTATCATGTGATTGAAGCGAGAGTACAAATAACCAAATTCATCCCCTCTTGAAAGCGGAATCCGCGTCAGGGTATGCCCCTGCTCTGTCATTCGAAACCCTTTGACTAGTGCTGATAGCGGCTTGTGAATCGATCGATAAATGGAAAATGAGAAAATCAATATAATGACAATGGAAATAAGGGTTGAGATCCACAACCATAGCTTATATTGTTCCAGCGGTGCTTCAAGCACATCTTCAGCAATGCTGGACGTTAGGGTGAACGAATGATCTGCGTCATATAGAGCATAATGCAAGAAATCGTCTGAGTGATACCTCGTAATCTGCGATGATTCAGAGGTAGGCTCTGTCTGTGATGCGCGTTTCTGAACGGATGCAGCTTGGTCGGAAGAGGAAATCACAACCTGCTGCTTATCTCCAAAACTCAGCGTGATATCACTGCCACCTGTTTCAGAAAGCTGCTGCAATCTCTGCTTCAGTTCTCCAGACGATAAACGAATGCCTAGTATGAAATTGGGAGCTTCCTCATAATTCATGTTATATGGATTGCTTTTGAGAAAAAAGAGATCGCTGCCCGAATAGGACAACTCCCCATTCAGGTTACCCATGGTTGTCAGCAGGTTCTGCCATTCCTGATCCTCTACATTTCGAATACCATCAACCGCGCTTACACGCTTGTGTAAGGTGGGCACGTAATAGACAACATCGCTTATGTATGGGCTTGTCACCATAATCTGACTGAGCTTCTGATGGATGTCGTTCAAACTGGACGTTACTTCATACCTACTCATAATGGCTGATCGTGTGCTTAGTGTAGACATCAATTCATCAAATGAAAATTCATTGACCAAGCCACTCATGCGTTCTAACTCAAACTGTAAATGATTGTGGTAAAAATGCAGCTTGGATTCGTGCGCACGTTCCACTTCAGATTGCATCTGAGTAGAGCTGTAATGAGTAATCATAATGCTCATTCCGTATAACGGAAGGATAACAAGTACAAATGCCGCGATAAGTTTGACAACGATGGATTGATTCTTCCATCTACCACTGAAGATTCGCATGTTTTGTTTCCTCTCTCCTTTCTTCCAAGGAAAAAAAGGAGCCGACAATCGGCTCCTCCACATCAGTGTTCCTCTTCACAAATCTTATCCCTTCACACTTCCAACAACAAGCCCATGAACAAAATATCTCTGTAAAAATGGATACACAAGCAAGATGGGGATTACAGACAAGAAGATCTGTGATGCTTGGGTTGTTCTATCCGATACCTGACTGAGCAAGGTTGCATCTTCCAAAGTCATCATCTCACTCTGAATCATGGTCACTTGCTGCAGCATGGATTGTAGATACGTAGCTAACGGATAATGTTCCGGACTCTTCATATAGATCATGCCATCAAACCATGCATTCCAGTGTCCAACCATGGCGAATAACGTAATGGTTGCAATACTTGGCAGTGAAATGGGCAGGTAGATACTCCATAGCGTTCGTGCATGTCCCGCTCCATCCATCCATGAAGCCTCTTCCAATTCCTTAGGCAATCCTCTGAAGAAATTCAGCATCAGCAGTACATTAAAGATCGGAACCGCTCCTGGCAGAATTAACGCCCAGATGGAATCGAGCAACCCCGCTTCCTTCACTACGAGATACCCTGGGATTAGTCCCCCACTGAATAACATCGTGAAGACAAATATCCATGCATATGCTGTTCTTGCTCTGAATTTAGTTGCTTCCTTGGATAGAGGGTAGGCTACCAGAATCGTAAAGATCAGGTTGATGGAAACACCCAACACGACGCGAAGTAGACTTGTACCGAAGGAATTAAGAAATTGTTGATTTTCCAAAATGTACTTATACGATGATAGAGTGAAATCCACTGGCCAGAAGGTCACACTGCCTGCTTTTACCGCATCACTAGAGCTAAACGAAATAGCTAGTATATTCACGATCGGAAATAGACATAGCAAGGCAAGAATCGTAAGAATGACGTAATTGAATCCCAGAAACCAGCGATAAGCTCTCGATGCATGATGCATGTTCTTGCCTCCTTTCTAGAATATCCGATAATTAGCTAAGCGGTAAGCCAAGAAATAACCAAGCCCTATAAAAATGAAAGATACGACCGATTTAATGAGTCCTAGTGCGGTGGAAACTGAATATTGCGCATCCTGTAAGCCGATTCGATAGATCATCGTATCTAGGATATCCCCTGATTCATAAACTAGCGGATTGTACAGGTTGAACACTTGGTCGAACCCACCGTTAAGCACGTTGCCTAGACTAAGGGTGACCATCAAGATTACAATCGGACGAATTCCTGGTAGCGTGATATGCCATGTCTGTTTCCAGCGTCCTGCGCCATCCATAACAGAAGCCTCATAGAGCGACTTATCTATATTGGTGAGTGCTGCTAAATAGATGATTGTACCAAACCCGAATTCTTTCCACTGATCCGTGATGACGAGTATGTAGGGAAACCATTCGTTGCTGGCCAAGAATTGGATCGGTTCTACACCGATCGCTCGCAGTAACATGTTAACGATACCACTGCTTGGTGACAGCACATCAACAATGATCCCCGCTAAAATAACCCACGAAAAAAAGTGAGGCATGTAGATCACCGTTTGAATGGTTCGTTTGAAGCCCGTTTTCCGTACTTCATTCAGTAATAAAGCAACCATGACGGGAATAACAAGACCAGACACAATCTTCATCACTGAAATAAATACCGTATTCCACACCACTTGACTGAAACCTGGCAGATCAAATAAATATCTGAAATTGTCCAGTCCAACCCAACTCGTGTTTTTGAAGCCACCGATCGGCGAAAAGTTTTGGAATGCAATGGACAGGCCTGCCATTGGAATGTAACCGAATACAATAATGATGATCAGACCCGGTAGAATCATAAGATGAAGCGGAATGTTTCGTATAAATTGTCTGTAGTTGGAACGCATATGCTGTCTCCTCCTTCAGCTTAATTATAGGAGTAGGCAGAATCGGACCATAGTGTAGGCTATTGACTTTAGGTATCTTTTGTTGACTCATCACTTACAAATAAAAAAACACCCCCATCTGTAGAAAAACAACCTGTTTTCTACACGATGGAGGTATGATTTAACATTGAATGACCTATTTATAGCTGGATTATAACAACCTCACAGCAGACTCATAACTAATACGTTAACCGAATTTGCTGGTAAATGAAGTACAACTGTCTCTCCCTGCAGGTTCACCTTTTGTTCTACTGGAATGACCTTCTCATCATTCTTTTGGTTCACATTCGGAAGGTGAACTAAACTCTCGTCCCCGCTGATTGTAATCCATGTTGCTTCGGATGCTACTTGCAGATGTTCGAGCTGAAGCTTCGTTGCTTTCTCTACAGAATCAGCATTAACCAATTTCACATAAACATGCTGATCATCTCTCGTAACTGAATGGAACACTTCACGATTGTATGCTTCCAACTTGTAATCGAGCGTCTTGCTGGATGTATGTCCGTCTGTATAGGAGCAGAGGAGTCGATCTCCAGTCTCACCACCATAATTGACTGTAATTGTATACAGTGTATCATCCGTTAGTGGTTCATAGTTCGCAGCTCTGAGATTGCCTGCTGCCGAGCTGGAAGAATAATCGCCCAGCGTGTATCCTTCAATGCCTTGTTTGTACACTTTAACTCCGGTTGCATGCCCAGCATACGCAATAGCATATTCTGTGACATCTTTGTTCTCAGGTGTGATATCGGTTAGACCTACACCAACATAGAAACCATCCTCACCCGATACCCGCTGAGCCTGCACCTGTACTTGGTAATTGGTCCATTCCTCATCGAGCAAATAAATTCCGTTTAGGCCGCTTTCCTGCGCCTCTAATCGTAATCCGTTACCTGGTTCCAGCGTATATCCTACCGATCCAGGAATAAGTGACCATACTTCGCTGAGCTCGTTCTGTTCTCTAAAGTCCTCTTCGAGCAGAACGCTGCCATCTTGATTGGAAGTGACTTTAATGCTCTTGACTACGATATCAGCATTACCTGTCGCAATCTCAATTCCTCCACGCGGGATCAGCTCTAGCTGTTTGCCTTTGTTATACGCCTTGAATGAAGTACCCAGCACTTCTTTTCCTACATGCTTCGCAAAGAGCTGCTGCACATAATAATTGGGTGTGAACCATACCGTCTCGTCATCAAACCAAATGCAGTCCGGTGTCCAGCGATAGGTTCCATCGGTTAGTACTTTATTAAATAACGGCGCATAGGCTGCCAAGCGCACGACATCTGCATTATTTTCGAATCCAGTCATCACTGCTGCTTCAGCAACAGCGCCAGCAAGTGTATTTTTATCTGTCGATGCATATTCACCTACAAACACCTTGGACGTCTGTTTCCAGTCGATACTACCATCAGCATGGTAGGCTCGATCATAGTAATTATAGCGATCCGCATTGTTCAGCAAATATTCATTCGAACGGTAGTAGTGCTCATCTGCAATCGTATCCATGTAATCCTGCTGATGTTCATACCAATTCACTGTCTCTGTAATTACTTCCGAACCATCTGCAAATGTAACCTGTGCCGACCCCGTGAGATTACCACTTAGGAATTTCCATCCCTCCTGGTATGCATCATCATCTGCCTGAGCACCAACCGTTGAAATAATATGCAGCTCGTGTTCCGGATAGTGAAGCTTCATGTACGCATCAATGGATGTTTTGAACACTTCAAAGTTAGCAAAAAACTCGGTTCCCCAGTTCTCATTCCCTACCCCCAGGTAACGAAGATCGAAGGGCTCAGGATGTCCCATCTGCGCACGCAGTGCAGCCCATTCATTATTATCTACATCAACACTTAGCGCAAAATCAATGAGATCCGTAAAGTTCTTGATATAATATTCCCGTAGTGCACCACCGGCTGGATGAGCATAATCCGAACGCGCCTGACAAAGGACACCACACGCCATCACTGGCACTGGCAAAGCATTCAAGTCCTCTGCTAGTTGGAAATACTCCATATAACCGAGACCCATAGTCATCATATATCCCCAGACATTGTAGTTCTCTTTGCGAAGCTCAACCTCACCTACGGAGTCCTTCCAATCATAGACATTCTCCCAGATAAATGAACCTTCTGAGATACAACCTCCCGGGAAACGTAGAAATGTCGGATGTAAATCCACAAGTGCCTGAATGAGGTCTTTCCGAAGTCGGTAATTTGGATTCCCCTTGTAATTTGCATGTGCAGAACTGGAATCACCTTGTTCGTTCGGTGCTGCTCCCCATACATCCTGCGGCATTAATGACACCATATCGATGGAGATTTCACCTGCAAAACTCAGTACCAATTGTCCCATTGCAGTTGCCGTTCCGGTTAAGACCAGGTTGGCCGAAGCCTGTTGCGTACTTACACCATACTTCTTCCAAGTGCCTCCCCCATCTACATGCAAAACGACAGGTTCACTGATGGAATGTTGACTCGCATCCTGCAACTGCACCGTTATCGTACCTGGAGCATCCGCCTTGGCCCATATTGTGAAGTTATAGTGCTCCCCTTGTTGGATCGACATTGCACAGTGCTGATTCGAGTCTGAGAAGCCACGGTTACGAATGATTGCACCATCCTGCACAGTCACATAGTAAGCATTCGTCTCCGGATCATCTACGCCAAAGTGCTCGTTCAATCCACCCGTCTGCTGTACAATCATGCAATCTGTGTCCCCGGACCAAGCAAACAAAGGCTCACGATTCCGCCCCGTCGAACAACCACACTCTCCTGATGCATGTGAATATGTATCGAAGGCAAACGATTCAAACGAACGATTCTGCACCAGTTCTGCGTAGATGCCCCCATCAGCAGCATTGTTGATGTCCTCATAGAACAAACCATACATCACTTCACTGATATCAGCGACCTTCTGATCCCCATGAATGGTGATGGAGTATGGAGGTAAATGTTCAGGCAATACGGAAACATCATAATGCTTGCTGATTGTACTGCTGCCCTTCGTTAACAAAGCGCTTAAACGGACTTCTTGTGGCGACGTAACCGTCTGGATTTTCCCATCATCCGATAGAATCTCAGGCTGGTTAGACTGCCATTGTACATTCACCTTGCCACCCAATAGATTCAAGGGCAATGAAATATCCTTCGTAATAATTCTGGTCGGGAACGAAAGATATTTATCCCCTGCGAGCTTGATAATCTCCTCATCTGTCAGTGACTCACACATCACCTCAATCACTTCATCCATGGTTAAGCCTGCGCGATATATGCGCAGATCGGAGAGTGAGCCAGTAAAGTCAACATCTGCCGCATATTGTGAGCGTCCGATATAGTTCTGGCTGTAGTTGGAAACATCGCGGAAGGTATCAAACCATTTACGCAGCTTCGCATAATTCCCACTAGAGGTTTGGCTAATGGAGCCATCCGCAACCTTCTCCCCATTCACATAAACAATTGGCCCTGCACTACTCTGCTTGCCATTGTCTGTTCCCGAGATAGATAATGCAATATGCATCCATTCCCCACTGACGAAGCCACGACCTGGATCGGCCACGAGATCGTCAGCCGCATACAGAGAGCTTCGTAACTGACGTGTTAGAAATACATATGGGCCTTGCTCGCCTTTACCAAAATCAAAAATTCGTTCCCACACGTTGGCACCCTTGCCAAAGTTAACCCATGTTGAAACCGTCAACCCTGTGTTATCGCTTACATCTTGGAGTAGATTGGAAGGCAGCTGAAGATAAGAAGATCCGTTGGCTCCACCTGCAAACGTAGCAGCAGTTCTGCCTTGAACGGTAGAAATGTTAGGCTTCTGATCTCCTAATGCTACTCCATCATGACCATTTCCTGAGGAGTCCTGACCTATGTTCGTCGGTTCATTAAACGTGTAATGTGCGATCATCTGATTCTTAAATGTACTCATGGTAATCCTCCTATGTAACCGAATTTTAATTCATATAAACATAAAATAGTTGATAAACATTTAAACAATACACATACACGTTATACTACCTAGTTGTAACCCATTTTTCAATAATAAAATGAAAATATATCGCATTCAGCGAAGGGTTGAACGATTAACGGGATTAAATTCTTGATGGACATTCAATCAATATGTCATAAACATTATAGTTTACAAATATATGAATTGATTGATACTATAACAAATGAAAGCGGTTAATTGTAAATTTTATCAAGGAGGTGTGTACTGAAGCATTCGGCAATTAGGTAATGAACAAATAAACTATCATTGGGCGTTTGATGAAAGGGGAATTTTATGAAGCGTTATATGGCTATCGCACTTAGTGCTGCTCTACTCACTTCACCAAGTTTATTGCCAGGATCAGCTATGGCGAACAGCTCTACCTCAGACGTGATTCAACCACAATTGACTAGTCAATCTACACTTAACACGATACCTGGATTTACGGATGTTTCTGTTCATGATCCTTCCGTCATTAAGGTTGGCGATACCTATTACGTATTCGGTTCACACTTACAAGTCGCTAAATCCAAAGATCTTATGAACTGGGAGGCCGTAGCATCAGGCGTTACGGATAACAATCCAGTCGTTCCTAATGTGACGAAGGAGTTTGGAGAAGCCCTAGCATGGGCGCAGACGGATACACTATGGGCGGCCGATGTTATTCAATTGGCTGACGGCAAATTTTATATGTACTACAATGCATGCAAAGGCGACTCTCCTCGTTCTGCTCTCGGTGTTGCTGTTGCAGATAACATTGAAGGCCCTTATAAGGATCAGGGGATTGTGCTGAAATCGGGTATGTGGGATCAGATTAGCGAGGATGGTGCCATATATGATGCAACGAAGCATCCCAACGTTGTTGATCCCGATGTGTTTTTTGATAAAGACGGCAAGTTATGGATGGTATATGGCTCATATTCCGGAGGAATTTTCATTCTGGAGATGGACGAAACGACGGGTAAACCTCTGCCGAATCAAGGTTATGGCAAAAAACTGACGGGTGGTAATCACAGCCGCATTGAAGCACCTTATATGCAATATAGCCCTGAGACGGACTATTATTATCTATTCCTCTCCTATGGTGGACTTGACGCTGTTGGAGGATACAACATTCGGGTAGCTCGCTCGAAGACACCAGACGGTCCATTTTACGATGCTGCGGGGAACGATATGATTCAAGTTAAGGCAGATAAGGACAAACCTCTCTTCGATGACGCATCTATTGAGCCATTTGGCGTTAAGCTGATGGGTAATTACCTGTTCCAAAGACAGATCGGTGATCCGGGTATAGGTCAGGGAATTGGTTACGTATCACCTGGTCACAACTCTGCCTATGTTGATCCTGAGAGTGGCAAGCACTTCTTGATCTTCCATTCTCGCTTCCCAGGACGTGGGGAACAACATGAAGTCCGTGTACATGAAATGCACATGAATGCTGATGGATGGCCAACGGTTTCTCCGTATCGTTATGCGGGATTGGATGAGGCCTCTAATGCCATTCCTAGTACTGCGGTAGCCGGTCAGTATAAGTGGATTAATCACGGAAAAGATATCTCATCTGCTATCAAAACTTCTCAAAATGTTGTCTTTTCTCCTAATGGTCAGATCAGTGGTGCAGTTACTGGCACATGGAGCGTTCCAGATGATCATCGGAATCAGATCAACATCACCGCAGACGGTGTAACTTACAAAGGCGTACTTACCTATGAGTGGGAACCGAATCTTCAGCGCGAGGTTCTAACCTTCAGTGCCCTCTCTTCTTCGGGTATTGCGATCTGGGGAAGTCAAGAAGTTGACCTTACGGATCGAGCCGTTGTTGATGCGGTTAAAAAGGATTTGAATATTGGTGACACCAAAAATATATTCTTCAATGTATCCCTTCCCACATCAGGTGCACGGGATAGTAAGATCACATGGAGTTCGTCCAATGTGGCTGTGATCTCCAATACCGGGGTTGTGAATCGTCCCCGCGTAGGCAAAGGCGATGCCAAAGTAACGTTAAGTGCTAATATCACAAAAGGGATCGCATCTACTACCCAAAAGTTTAACATCATCGTACCCGAGCAAGCGAAAGGACCTTTACTGGGTGAATACAGATTTGATGGTAACAAGCTCGCCAAAATTGCACAGGATTCCAGCAAAAATGGATATCATGGACAAGCCTTTCACGTAGAGAGTTCAGTCGTAGGTAACAAGAAAAACCTCGCTGCTGCTTTTAACGGACAAGACAGCTCGGTTGAACTACCTGGACTTATCACAGATACGACAGACTTCACATTCAGCAGCTGGGTCTACTGGGATGGTGGTAACCCATGGCAACGGATTTTCGATTTCGGTAATGGCTTGACGCGTCATATGTTCCTAACGCCTTCTCAACATAACGGAGCACTACAATTCACCATTCATAATGAGGGTAAGGATCAAAGTCTGATCGCATCCCAAGCGTTGCCGACTAACCAATGGGTTCACGTTGCTGTTACACTCCAGGGTGACACTGGAACGCTCTATGTGGATGGGCAATCTGTAGCGAGTGGTACCGACATCACCTATAACCCCAAAGATTTACAAGTTACTGAGGCATACTTAGGCAAGAGCCGTTATGCTGCCGATCCGTATTTCAAGGGTAAGATGGATCAGGTCAACATTTATAATAAAGCACTGACTGCGAAAGAGGTTCAACGCTTAGCTGGTGAGCGGCCAGAATAATTGAACCGGTAATTTAAATAAATAGAAAGAGACCACATTCAATGGTTAGGTACATGAATGTGGTCTCTTTTATTGTCCTGAATAGAGAACAACTGTAGCCTATTGAATGTAAGAGCTACAGTTGTTCTTGTTCCTGCTTATGTTCTTATTGCATGGTTGTAAAGTAATCATGCGTCAGTCTTTCTTTGCTAACCGTATGAATTAGTACTCACACAAGTGTAGCATACGTATCACGAGCTAGTCTTGTTGCCTCAACCATGTTTTGCAACGATGCAACCGTTTCGTCATAACCACGTGTTTTGAGTCCGCAATCTGGGTTAATCCAGAATAATTGCGCCGGTAACACACGCAAAGCCCGCTGAATCATATCCGTCATTTCCTTCACACTAGGTACACGTGGACTATGAATATCATATACGCCGAGTCCAATGCCGAGCTTGTATGTGTTCAGCTCAAAACTATGAATTAATTCACCATGACTCCGTGAGGTTTCAATCGAAATGACATCTGCATCCATTGCTTCAATTGAACCAATCATGTCATGGAATTCGCAATAACACATATGCGTGTGAATTTGTGTCGTCTCCTGCACCGTGCAAGTCGTAATTCTGAATGCCTTCACGGCCCAAGCAAGATACGCCTCCTGCTCATTTACCTTAAGTGGTAACCCTTCACGAACAGCAGGTTCATCCACCTGAATCATGCCGATTCCTGCTTCTTCCAGCGCCTCGACTTCTTGTCTGAGGGCATAAGCCAGCTGGTATGCAATATGTTCTCGCGGGATATCGTCACGGACAAATGACCAGTTCATGATGGTAATCGGGCCAGTCAACATGCCTTTCACCGGCTTCTTCGTCTGAGATTGAGCATATACCGTCTCTTCCACCGTCATGTTTCCGTCAAATGCCACATCTCCGAAGATGACAGGTGGCTTCACACAGCGTGATCCATATGATTGCACCCAACCATTCTGCGTGAAGGCGAACCCAGCCAGCTTCTCACCGAAGAATTCAACCATATCCGTGCGCTCGAATTCCCCATGCACCAGCACGTCTAAACCAATCTCTTCCTGAAGCCCGATCCAAGTATCGATATGTTGATGAATGAAATCAGTGTAACGCTCTTGATTCCATTCCCCTTTGCGCCAGCTCTGACGCGCTTTCCTAACCTCAGCAGATTGAGGGAAACTTCCAATCGTTGTGGTTGGTAGCAAAGGTAGCTGCCATTTGTCCTGTTGTGCTAGATGTCTCTTGGCAAATGGCACAGAACGTACCGGCTCTTGTACCCGAAGCTCCTCCACCGCTTGCTGAACATCACTACGATTGCGCTCATTGGATTGATGAAGAGTCAGAATCGCACGTGCACTCGTATCCAGTTGTGTAGCAATAGCTCCAATGCCTGACGTTAGCGCTTGGGTTAAGAGAACCAGCTCATCTAGCTTTTCATCCGCAAATGCCAATGCATTTTTCAGTTCAGACGCAAGCTTAGTTTCACGATCCGTTGTTACCGGAACATGCAGTAAGCTACACGAGGATTGGATGATGAGGCGATCGGGTGATACAATGGCAGACAGTTCATTCAGAAGATCCAGGTTTTCTTGTAGAGAAGATCTCCAGATCCCACGACCATCGATAATACCAGCTCCCAGTACCTTGTCCTCAGGAAAAGCAAACGATTGGAGCGATTGTTGGTTCCCAGGCCGTCCATGAACAAAATCAAGTCCAATACCTTGAACAGGCAATGCCACAATGTCTTGATAACGCTCCACAGCTTCAAAATACGTCTGTAACATAATGTTGATTGCAGGTGCTGATGCATGTAATGTTTCATAGATGGTTCTCAGGTGTTGCAGATCTTCATCGCTCACTTGCGTAACAAGGATTGGTTCATCAATCTGTACCCACTGCACACCTTCCTGCTGCAATTCTTGAAGAATTTGAACATACAGAGGTAATAGTCGATTAAGCCACGTCCCCGTCTCAGAGGCACTATACCCTTTTGATAACTTCACGAACGTAAGTGGGCCAACTAGAACGGGTTTCCCCTCAATCCCTAATTTCTCCTTCGCCTCTTGGTACGCCACCAGAGGTTTATTCTCCGTAAGTACGGGTGTGAGGCCAGACAATTCCGGTACGATGTAATGATAATTCGTGTTGAACCATTTCGTCATCTCGCTGGCAGCGGCATCCTTCGTTCCACGCGCAATCCCATAATACACAGACAAAGGTACTTTGCCACCCTCATATGCAAAGCGCTCAGGAATCAAACCAAACATCGTAGCTGTATCCAATATATGATCATAATAGCTGAAGTCGTTGACTGGAATGTAATCAATGCCTTTTGCTTGCTGTTTACGCAAATGATTCAAACGGATCTCTTGGAGCTGGCTTTCAAAAGTTTCGTTGTCAATTTTGCCTGCCCAATATGCTTCCAATGCTTTCTTCCATTCACGATCTGCTCCAATACGCGGATATCCAAGAACACTACTTTTCACCATATGATATTTCCCCTCTGCACTTCGATTTGTTATATCAAAAGTTATCACAGAAAGGCTTGCGCCATGTAATTCCATAAAATTATACCCAGCTATAGCTTAAAGCTATATCTAAGCGCGTTTTTCAATATAGATTAATTACGTCAATATTGAGGATGTCTCGGAGAGGGAAACATGAATTAAGCTAGAATTAAGACTGTGTTTTTATATACATAAGCTTGGGCAGTTATACTGAGGAAAATACAACAAGAGAGTATGTGATTACATGAAAAAATGGGGAAAACGATTACGAATTACAGCCATTGCGGGACTTGCGTTCATTCTGGTGCTATTGGGATCAGGCGTAGTATATCAGCAGGTAGGAAAAAGGAATGATTTAAATAATTTCACACCCCCTGGCAAGCTTTACAAAGTACATGGAGAAAATATGCACCTCTATGCAGGTGGTCAAGGTGATGTAACCGTTGTCATGGCATCTGGTTGGGGTACAGCTAATCCCTATGTAGATTATTATCCTCTATATGAACAATTAGCTCCTTACACCAAGTTCGCGGTTTATGACCGCTTCGGTTATGGTTATAGCGATGTAACCGACAAAAAGCGAGACGTGGATACCATTGCGGAGGAATTACATGAGTTATTAACGACATCTGGACAACAACCACCTTATATACTCGTCGGGCACTCCCTTGGGTCGCTTGAAACGCTGCGATATGCTCAGAAGTACCCGAATGAAGTAAAAGGCATTGTGATGATAGATGGGGGTAGTCCGGAGTATTATGCAAAAGACGAAGATAATTTTGCCGATGTGATTGGTGGCTTTATGAATCAATTCCGTATTCAAACGGGGCTGTTCCGATTGTCTTTACAATCCGAACCTGTCTTGGAAGCAAGCCGCGCTAATCGTAACAATCTGAAATTTGTACCTGATGAGTTAAAACAAGTCGATACAACGGCTCTGCTACTTAACTATGGGAATGCCAACACCGTGGATGAATTACGTGAGATAAATGCCAATGCAACAGTCGTGATGAATAACATCAAGCCTTTATCTGTTCCTCTAACGATTCTAACCGCAGATTATTTGGGAGCTAGTGAACCGGACTGGGATCAAACTCAAGCAGACTTCACATCATGGTCAACACAAGCCAAACACGTGACGGTGAAGGATTCCGAGCATTATATTCATCAGTATCATCCAGAGCAGGTAGCTGATGAAATATTAGAATTAGCAGCCAAATAAGTAACGTTTCATCTCAAAGATATTCATATAAGAATAATGACTTAATATTTATAAATGTCGATTCGCCCTCAACGATGAGTAAACCGTTGGGGGTTTTATATCTTTTGCCTATTACCCAATCAGGGATAAACCATTTCTATGAGATAGAAATTGGTCTAGAGCCTCCCGCATATCCTTGGATGTAAGCCCATGCCGGTTGAAGTAGTTGTGAATATGCTCGAACCCACTCCAATCCTGATTGTGTATCTGCTCTATTTTGCGATTGAATTTCTCTTCTACAGCTTCTCGCTTAGAACCTATAGGCTCACATAACCAGAAATCATTTCTTTTCACTTCACCGCACTTCGTCCACAGCAAGTTCTCATACTGGATGACATCCCAATCCTGATAGCCTGCTCGGATCTGTTGGATTTCTGTTGTGAGGATATCATTCAATAATTGAGGTGGAATGTGCCCATACGTATCTCGATACTGTCTCAGATTAAGCGCCTCAACCCATTGGGTGAGCACATACTTTCCTGAAGAATATGCGTATAGCTTAGGAACGAATGCATAATTTTGCATTTCCGATATCGCCTCACACTCCACCTCTCCATCTATTTTTCCACGCGTACTATAGATTTTGAGGCTATAATCTTTAATTTTATAAACGACAGAACGCTGACCGATTAAGGAAGCTTGCATGGTTAAATGCCCATTTGCATTATAGTGAGCAAGTAACTCTTTCATATTTGAAGGTATAGGATTTACAATATTCATAATCAGATCTCCTTGTTGTTCTATTCAGACTAAAACGTTTTCAAATTAACAAGATCACCTTTATACATACTATTTTATCGCTAATAATTGGTATGAACATATACAATATGGTCAAAACATGAAGTATTTGCTCTGAAAATTTCGGAGCCATCCAACTTACGTCGTTTATAAATTCACTTTAAAGGTTGGAACCCGTTTCACGTCAAGACACAAAAAAACGGTACCTCCCTTTATAAACAGGAAGTGTACCGTCTTTTTAACGTTTAATATCTAATATTTATTAATGCATAGGTCCTTGCTGACCCTGTTGGTTACCTACTTTAACACGTTTAATGAAGAAGGAAGTGACCAGTCCGATTAGCGCAAGCACTAGTGCAAAAACAAAGGCATTTTGTACACCAGATGTGAAACCTGCTAGCTGATTCTCAGGACTTTCAGGGTTCGCCACTCCGCTTAAGAATCGAGTCTGACCAGCACTCAGAATACTTACAGCTACAGCCGTACCAATCGCACCCGATACTTGTTGGAGTGTGTTCATGATTGCTGTACCATGAGGATAATATGCTGGTGGCAATTGGTTCAAACCGTTTGTTTGCGCAGGCATCATGATCATCGAGATTCCGACCATCATAAATACATGTAGTGTAATGATCGTACCCAGCGCCGTGGTTGCTGTAATCGTTGAATACATAAATAGAACAACCGCAACAACTGCAAGTCCAATCCTAACGAGCCATTTCGGGCCAAATTTATCGAAGAGACGTCCCATCACTGGAGACAAGAATCCATTGAGCAAGCTACCCGGCAATAATACGAGTCCCGCAGTCAATGCTGTAACTGCCATACCTTGCTGCAGATACATCGGAAGAATCAACATGGAGGACAACATCATCATCATACAGATGAAGATCAAGATCAGACCGATTGTGAACATCGGATATTTAAAAGCTCGCAGATCCATCATAGGTTGCTTCACTTTCAATTGGCGGATGCTGAAGATTAACAAGGACAGCACACCAATAACGAGCGTAATCACTACGATTGGACTTGTCCATCCACCGCCGGTATCTCCATGACCACCTGCACTACTGAATCCATATACAATACCGCCGAATCCAAGTGTAGATAGAACGATGGAAAGCACATCAATTTTTGGCTTGGTCAAAGTCGAAATATTCGGTAAGAACAGCAAACCACAAATTAAGGAAATTACGAAGAATGGCAACGAAATCCAGAAGATCCAGTGCCAGCTCAGATTAGCCAAGATCAGACCCGAGATACTCGGACCACTGGCAGGTGCAAACATAATAACGAGACCGATCAGCCCCATAGCCGCACCGCGCTTTTCAATCGGGAAAATAACCAAAATGGTATTGAACATAAGCGGAAGAAGCAATGCTGTACCAACCGCTTGTAATACCCTAGCCACCAATAAAATTTCGAAGCTAGGTGCAAGAGCAGCTACAAATGTTCCTGCTATTGAGAATATCAGAGAAGTTGTGAACAACTGTCTCGTTGTAAACCATTGTAACAACATACCGGATACCGGCACCAGAATACCTAGAACGAGCAAGTACCCTGTAGTCAACCATTGGATCGTCGTTGGACCAACTTCCAGCAATCCCATCAGTGGCGTTAATGCCACATTCAATGCTGTCTCACCGAACAATCCGATAAATCCACTTAATAACATAGCAAATAAGATTGGAAACACCTTAAATTGCTTTGTTTCTTCCTGGTTCTCTACAGAACCGCCTTTCATGGAAGCCTCCACGATCCCATCCTCCTCAAACGTTTCAAACTATTTCTCTCTTTGTCTATATAAATGAACTAACACATATTACACTTGCCACTCCGATGACAGAATAACTTTCCGATTGCTCTTATCCCAGATTTTTTTGATTCCCTTCTCCAAAGGGAAAATCCGGTGATAGCGTATGCTTCCGATGTAGCTTTCTTACAGAAAGCTTTCAGCCGAACGCTTTGCTTCTCCATGTTATTTCTGTCCCCTCCGTTCCCGTGTAATGACTAAGTTCAGTTTATATAGCTTTACTTATAGGGCGTTTTTCGCCGCTACCGACAAGTATTCAGCAGCCGTCAGCAGAGGCTGTTTGTCCTGATTCGTCAGGCTGATAATCAGTGCTCCCTCCATCATCGAGATGATCAGAAGTGCTGTATCACGTGCCTTTTCTTCATTCATGCCATCCAATAACAGATGTTTCTTGATGATCTGCTGCCAATCAGCGAATACACCTTGACACGCAATTCGCAATTGATGACTGATACAGGAAGTCTCAACGGCTGCCCAGAAACTAAACGGCAAAAAACCCGTAAATCCTGCGGCTTCCGTCTCGTCAGCCAAGTCATGTATGAATTGCTGAATGGCGTCTCCCGTGTTGTCATGTGCAGCAAACGTCTCTTCAAACACCTGTAGGATATGCTGATTGGCTTTCTCAATGCATACGTGTGCCAGCTCTTCCTTGCCGCTTGGGAAATAATGATACAACGATCCCTTCGGCGTACCGCTCTCCTTGATGATCTGATTCAGACCTGTCGCATGATATCCTTGTGAAAAAAACAGTCTCGCTGCTGTGCTGACAATAAGCTCTCTAGCATTGGACTTTTCACTCATGGAGCCACTTCCTTCAAAAAATTATAACAATCGGTCTATATAATTAAAACCGCATTTGAATGCATTGTCAATCATTTGTTTTAATTTTTAACTTCCTTATTTTGAATAGTGAATTACCATACTCATTTTCGTCGTAACCGCTCCAGAATGTTGGTATGCATGCGGTCTATTTGCTCGGAAACGAATGGATTCCCCCGCTCGAATCCTGTACTCCTCTTCCTCTATGCGAATGACAACTTCTCCTTCGAAGACCGTAATAAATTCCTCACTTCCTTCAATATGAGGCTCTGCTTGTAGATCAGCTTCCAGATCCATTTCCATCATATACATCTCAAAGTGACGTCCATCCTCAAATGGAAAATGGGGATAGATTCGTATTTTTCCATTGTTCTCAATCCATGGCTGGACATCCGATCGTGTCACAAGAAGAGTATCTGAAGCCGGTTCATGAATTAATGATGTAAAAGAGGTCTTCAATCCGTTAGCAATCTTCCATACGGTTGCAATGGTTGGATTAGATACACCACGCTCAATCTGTCCTAACATTGTCTTACTAATCCCCGTTAATTCAGCTACCTTATCTAGACTTAACTTTCGTTCTTCCCGGATTGACTTCAAATTTTGCGCCAGGATCGTATTAACCTGGTTCTTCACCATGCCTCACTCTCCATTCTTTTTCTTCTGTACTCTATTATAAACCTATTGTGCGTTATAGAGCACATATTGTACAATAAAATAAATTCGTGCATTATAAAGCACAAAAATACTTTATATGGCACATAAAAAAGGATATGGAGACTATATGTTTATTATTCCGTTACTGATCTATGCTATCGTATCTTCCTTCAGCCCAGGACCTAATAACATTATCGCAATGACAAGCGGACGAGATCATGGGTTCAGCAAAACACTTCCTTTTATAGGAGGAGTCGCATTAAGTTGTATGATCATTATGATACTCTCCAGCTATTTCAGCCTAACGCTTCATCAATTCATTCCAACCGTCCGTCCTATACTTAATCTATTGGGATGTATGTACATGCTCTATTTAGCTGTAAAAGTCATGTTAAGTCATTCCAAAAAGAACAACGCTTTACGCACTTCTCCCTATAGCTTCAGGTTTGGTTGCGTGCTGCAATTCATCAACCCGAAGGTCATCATATATGGTCTGACTGCTATCTCCATGTTTGTCATTCCACTAGGACAATCACACCACCATCTAATCTTAGTCTCGTTACTACTAACATTGATTGGGATTAGTTCCAATATGACATGGGCACTCTGTGGTTCGTTATTCCAGAACTTATTGTTGAGACATGAAAGGATTTTCAATATGTTGATGGGAGTCATGCTTATCTTCAGTGCCGTATCCATCTTAGTTTCTAAGTAGAACACAAGCAAGCGTTCATCCCCCACAGCGGAGTTGAACGCTCATATACTTATATAATAGTCATATTTCGTTTGAATCATTTCATGCATGTTAACTACTTCATTATCTGTACTTCCCTGTTTTTAAACTCGTCACTCAATCCCTTGTTTATTCCAAGCCTCCATAGCTAATTCACTATTGATACTAACTGCCGAAAGTGCCCCTAAGGATGCAGCCGCAATCGCTTGATGATATTCGGATGCAGCATCGCCGGCGCTGAATACACCTGGAATAGAGGTTCTCGCTCGTTCATCCACAACGACTGTCCCCAACTCATTTACCTCACATCCTATGGATTGGGGCATATCTGATCCGATAGACAGCTTCGGTGCGAAGAAAAGACCTCTGCACTCAATCTGGTTGCCATCTTGCAAAACTACACGCTGCACCATCCCATCCTGCGATTCAATACGTTGAACTGGTGATTCATAGACCGGAACGCCGTGTTGCTGCAATTCCTCACGTTGTTCATCCGTCATTTCATCCGGCCCATTCGTGCAGATCGTATATTGACTCGTCCAGCCTGTGATGATTTGGGCTAAATGTAAGGCTCTCGCTCCATTTACGATTAATACGAGAGGTTGATCCCTTAACTCCCATCCATCACAATAAGGACATACAAACGCGGTCTTGCCATATACTTCAGACAATCCATTTAGATCAAGGGGAAGATCCTTCTTACCAACTGCAAACAAAAGCTTTTTACCTCGAAGCACTAAACCCTCCGAAGTCGTAACTTGAAACGAACCATCGCTTCCTTCCACAGAAGCTGCCGTATCTTCTACAAATTGTACAGAAGGAAAAGCACTAATCTGTTCTTTGGCAATCCGTCGAAATTCGCTAGGACTAACTCCCTCTCTTGTCAGAAAATTGTGAGCTTTTTGCGTAACCCGATTTCTCGCCTGACCAGCATCAATTACAGCAACGGTTCTTCTTGCCCGACCTAATACCAGAGCTGCGTTCAGTCCCGCAGGACCTCCACCAATAATAATAACGTCTAAAATTTCATTCACACTAAAACACCCTTTCCAGATATTTTATATCTCTAATTTGACTAAAAAAATAACAAGTCTAAGCAGATGTGTAATCTACTTAATAGAAAAATTGTGATACAACGAATCGTTTTTTAATTTCTTCCACGTAAACCGAACTTTAAAAGCTGTGCAGGTAACCGTATGTACAGCGATAGATACGATCGCGACATCGTTGAACTTATTTAATGGTACAGGATCAATAGTGAACACCTGCTTCATTCAAACTATTAAAGACCCCTTATATCCATAATATATACTCAATTACTCTTTGGCAAGTTAAATTTCGTAATACCCTCTTAAGATTCTCCCCAGTAACACATAAATTAATTTTTCACAATTAAAAAAGCTCTTGTTTTTAAATTGTTCACAATCAATTGACAGTATTTTTAATACTAAAATGTTGCTTATTTCACATAGTAAACGGAATGCTATAATAAGTTCACAAGATATATAAGTATAGATATAGGACGTGAGTACTTGAAAACATTGAATAAAGGGTCTCAACCCAAAATCGAACTAGAGTATAGCTCTATTCCCAAAGTCTTCTTTGATACCATTAAAGTTGGAATTATCAAGTCCAACCTGATCGCCATGTTTGCAGGTTTAAGCTTGGCTCTGTATGTATTCGATGCTTCATTCTTAGCTAATATTGTACCGATCATTCTTTCGGTCATCGGCTCTTCTCTCATTATAGGAGCTGCCGGCGTATTCAACAATTTGTACGATCGTGACATTGACGCCATCATGGAGCGCACCAGAACACGTCCCACTGTAACTGGACAAGTCAACACTAAGTCTGGACTAATTCTAGGTATTACCATCACGATTATCGGCGGAATATTTCTCTACATTGCTTCCCCGTCGGCTGCTGTCTTTGGTATTCTAGGTCTACTGCTCTACGTGTTCCCTTACACAATGTGGACAAAACGTACAACGATTTATAACACTGAAGTAGGAAGCTTATCTGGAGCTGTACCTCCGCTTATCGGTTGGGCAGCCATCTCCCCAGAACTCGGTCACTTTGAAATCTGGGCGTTAGTGGTGACGATGTTGTTGTGGCAAATGCCTCACTTCTACGGTATTGCGATTCGCAGATTCGATGAATACAAAGCAGCAAATGTTCCAATGCTTCCTGTTGTAAAAGGAATCAGACGTACCTACATCCAGACAAATGTTTATCTGGTATTACTGATGGCTTCCAGCTTCTTATTCTGGCCATTAAGCCCATTTGTTGCGATCGTTGCTTTCCTTGTAAGCTTGGCATGGTTCATTTTGAGCGTAGCTACTTTTGACAGAAACGAAATGAAGAAATGGTCACACAAAATGTTCATCTTCTCCATTAATCACATTACGATCGTTTTCCTTGTTATCATTGCCTATTCTCTAATTGCACAATTAATCAAATAATAATAGATAGAGAAGCAAAGAGCCATATCGACCAACTCACGACGAGTGATCGATATGGCTTTTTCATGTGATGATAAGCTAGTTAAATCACTTACTCTAACAAGCCCTCACCTATTGCATTTCAAATTCTGCTTTTCCTTCTACCTTATCCAACCTTAGCAGGTGTTTGTTCACCTTGCCAGAGTAGCTGCATCTCTTCACTCGTTTCAAGTAAGTGACTCAAACTGCCTTCTGCTTCAATGCGTCCATCCTTCATAACAATGATATGATCGGCTCTAGATAATGCAGCTCTACGATGGGATACCGCAATACAGGTTACCTCTCGCTCACTGGCCAATCCTTCCCAAACCAATTGTTCAGTTTCCACATCTAGCGCACTGGATAAGTCATCGAAGATAAACAGGTCTGCTTCGGTCATCAGCATACGCGCGGTAGACGCCCGTTGAATCTGTCCGCCTGACAGCATAACGCCCCGAGGACCCACAGATGTCTCAAGTCCTTCATCGAGATTTTCGATATCCTTCTTCATTACGGCTAATCGAATCGCTTTTTCCAGCGATTCATCTACCGATTCTCGTTTACCTTGAACAATATTCTCACGTAACGTATCGCTGAATAAGCGGGGAACCTGCGGCGTATAAGCTGCTCTTGGAGGCATCAAGAACGTAGCTGGATCTACTTCTTTTCCATTCCAGCGGATCGTTCCCTCCTGTTTCGGCAGAAGACCCAAAAGCGTGCGCACCAAGGTTGATTTCCCTGATCCAATACGCCCTGTAATGACTAGGAATTGCCCTCTCTGCAAGCGAAACTCAACATTCTGTATCCCGTTCGGGGAATCTGGGTACTGATAACTCAGATTACTCACTTCTAACTCTTGGAGTTCATCTCCGGGACTTCGCTCGATATCAGTCAGCTCAGGAGGATCTTGATTCAGATAGATTTCCCGATAATCCATAATTCGGTTTTCCTCACCAGGACGAAATAACTTCCGCATCCGATCAAAGGACACCTTTAGCCGTTTATGTTGGAATACCATATACCCAAACAAGGAAATACTAAAGCCGATGTTAGCAAGATAGGACGTGAAGAGTGCAAAATCACCCACCGTAAACTGCCCTGCTCTCATCTCCGCTGCACACATCAGGAGAATTAAGCCAGTACAGATACTAAGAACGTGTTGATTCAATGATCTCATCCACTGTTTGAACAGATTATCCCGCAATGCTGCTTGACGACGTTGTTCATTTAAGGTATTGAAGCGGGATGAGACATGCTCTTCTGCTTGCCCAAGCTTCAGTGCCTGCACAGCTCCAAATGTCTCGGCAATAAAACTGGTGATTCGACCGGTCGATTCACGATTGACTTGAGCATACTTACGAGCCCGATTGCCTGACAGGTTATTAAGCGTTGTAACGATAACCAGTGGAAGTACAGCAACCAACGTAATCTTCCAGTTGATATTAGCCATAATGATGATCGAAACGATGGCAAATACCAGCCTACCCCAGAAGTCGACCCAGGACTCTACGTACTCAACCACTTCATCGACATCATCACGAAACCGACTCATCGCCTCACCAGGTGAAGCCGGTAGATTCCGACCAGGCCAGCGCATAATACCCGCAAGCATATTCGTTCGTAATATCGCTTGAATGTGATACACATAGGTAATCCAAGCATAGAAAGCAGCAAAGAACGTGCCGATCCTAGCCACTCTAACCAGTGCAAGAAAGATTAACGGTACAGCGAGCCATAAGTAATCGGTAGATCCGATAGTCACACGGTCAAAAAACCATTGCATACCGATCCCAATGGCAAGCGGAAGGGAATGAAATATACACCATAACAACCCATTGATTATAAATAATAATGATTTGAATCGAAATAAACGACCTATAAATCCTGCGACATTCAAGCCAATTCCTCCTCTCTGCCCGTCATGCGCAATCTCGCATAATGTGAATCAGGATTATTGGCGAGCTCTTCTCTCGCTCCAAATTCGACAATCTCACCATCACTAAGCACCATAATCTGATCTACTTGATCCAGCGTAGCTAATCGATGTGCGATAATGATACCTGTGCATTGTTTCATTAATTCATCAACCGCCTGCTGCAGCAACATCTCTGTGGCAGCATCCAGACGTGAAGAGGGTTCATCTAGGATAACTAGACTTGGCTCTGTCAGAAATACACGTGTTAGTGCAAATAGCTGCGCTTCTCCAGCCGAAAGGGAAGAACCGCCTGCTTTCAAGTGAGTGTCTAACCCTTCCGGTTGTGTATCAATCCATTGACGCAGCCCCAGTCGCTCTGTCGTTTCCATAATCATGTTGTCTGAAACTTCCGAGTTAAATAACGTCAAGTTATCCCGTAGCGTACCGTCAAACAACTGCACATCCTGCGTAACCATTCCAACCCGGCGATATAATGCAGGTAGTGTTAGCTCCGTGATATCCTGACCTCCGACCCGGATTACACCCTGATTCAGATTATACAAACGAAGAAGAACACGACTCAGACTGGATTTCCCACTACCCGTTCGTCCGATAATACCAAGACGTTCCCCAGGCTTAATTTTAAAATGAATATCCCGTAATACAGGCTTATCCTCGTTATAGCTAAAATGCACATGTTCGAACTCCAGACCCAGTGCGCCTGCAGGAAGTGTATCTCGGTTTCCGTCTTTAATCTCACTACTTAGGGAGAGCAGTTCTCGTGAGCGAAGCATGCCGGATTTGGCTTTCTGAAATTCTTGCACCTGATCTCCCAGCATCTCAATTGGATCATTTAACATCTGTGTGTATTGATAAATGAGGAACAACGTACCTAGACTAATCGCCCCTTGCATGTAATTGTGAACACCAAGCATGAGTACCGCGGTTACAGCTATGGCAAATAAAATCACTGTTGTATTCCACGGAATAACGCGAAGCATCCAAGCTCTGCGCCCTTTCAGAAACACGATTCGCATCAATCGATAGAAGCGATTCATCACATAAGGCACATGACCGTTTGCTTGCACATCCTCAATACCAGCAATACGCTCCTCAATCATGCCGAACAAGGACGCACTTGCTTCTCGCTCGTTCTTGGATGACTGAACACCCATATTTCGAATGAAAACCATAAACAGAATCGATACCAGTGTGAATACCGTCATTACCAGTGCAATCGGTGTATTAATCGTAAACATGAAACCAAGGATTCCAGCAAGAAGTACAAAGCTGCCAATAACCTGCACAATAAACATCGCAAAGAAATTAGAAATGCTCGTTACATCGCCATCCACCCGTTCGATCATCTCTCCAGGCGTTTTCACATTATGAAACCTCATATCAAGTCCAAGGCAATGCTTCAGCAGATCACCCCTTAGTTGATTCGTTGCCCGCCATGCGACATCATTACCTAAATAACTTACAGCTACGGTTAATAGTTGATTGAAGATTGCAATAATCAGAAATAATCCTGCAAGCTGAATGAGACTAGAAACTACACCTCCACTCGCTGCTGTATCAATAAACCGCTTAATGATCTGCGGATTCAGAAGCTGTAATCCCGTCGATGTCAGCAAAATAATTAACAGCAAAACCAGTCTCATTCGGACTGGCTTTAGATACCGCAATAGCCATGACATCGATTTTTTCTCTTGTTTGGGCACCTTGCCCCACCTCCAACGTACGGATCACTTTGTTAGAACGATTAAATACATCATCTCAAATTCTGCTTAACTAGGCTGAATCATAAATAATTTCGCTAAACCATACATAAATTCTATGATTGTATTGATGTTGTACCATTTCACATTCTCCTACCTATCATTTATTTTGTTTCTGGATGATTCTGAATGATTACAACAATGCCAAAGCCTAACCAACGCTATAACTTGACCCTACATCTCTTCGTGAGCGAACACGAACAGAAGTATACCTAATTCACATCCTTGATCGCCCCCTTTCTTATGAAACGTTTGCTTGCAGTGAACGACAAAAAGCCATAGATGAACTGAGTTCATCTATGGCTTCTATAACAAGAAGAATACCATTAGATTATGTAATGTTACTGGCCTTCTCCTTGACATTCGCACTACGGATGAGCGTCCATGACAGGATGCATAAACAGGACTGCCAGACGCTATCTTTAAGAGGTCGTTCAAAAAGTCGATTTCTTTCTAGTTTCATCCCATCTTCTCGGCATGGAAACCCCGTCTCTTTGAACATGTACTCTAACGCAAATGGTTGTGTCATCATGCTCATGCGTATTCAGTTATCGATTAGACATCAATTTTGGCATGATCATGATCACTACACCCACCCGTTTCACATATTTGTTGTTTATTGTATTCGTTTAAAGGTCAATACGTCAAGAACATATTTACTAAATTGTTATTTAATTCATGTGATTAATAATGTGAACGTATGCTATGCATGCTTAATAGCCTAAATATGGAATATCTCTAAGGTAGACTTTTATCTTATGCACCTTCCATATTCCTCTGCTGTATAAAAACTCAACATTTCGATCATATACATAATGGGAGTCACCGGTTAATGTATTTCCAAGAACATAAGATTGAGACAATGTTGCTGTTGTACTGCTCGTATAATGAATGCCGGTTTCTGGAGCACCGAATCGCACTCCTTCACCCTGCAACTGCAGTCCATCAAGAATGGATTGAATCAATTGCTCCGTAAAATAGGGCTTAAAATACGCCCTTATTTGTTTAATATCTGGCATATTGGACGTTTCATCTAACTTGGTTAACAGTTCATTCAATCGGGCTTGAGTTAGTTTCTGAGCATCAGCAATCTGAACGGGATCAGGTTGCATACTGATCATGATATGGTTATTACCAAGACTAACATTTGCCTGCTTGGCTTCCTTGTTCCATTGTAGATCGGCTCCTAACGTTTGGCTGACAAATCGGAGCGGTACATATGCTGTTGCATGGATCAACTCAACGGGTGAATCCATAGATTTAACGTAATCATTAACACTAGCATTTTTGAAATTAACAGCCAGTGCAATTTTCTTATCATTTTTGGTCAAAAGAATGCTCTTCGAATATGTGTCCCATTGTACCTTTGCGCCCAAATGCTGTGATACCACCCGCAGTGGAATGAGCACCCGATTATTCACGATGACCCCCGTATGAATCTCCGTTGGACTCGTTTCAGCAAATCCAGGTATTGCTATTATGCCGAAGAGAACGGATGCAACACATACGGATGTAATCTTCTTAAACATATTCAACCTCCTAGGTATAGATGATCGTTTTTCACTTTTCTCTATCCTAAGTAACGCTTCATGCGCCATAGAAGTTACTGTGAACACATATAAAAAGTTCGGATCACTGCAAACAGACCACACATATATTCGTTATGAAATATATTTGTTTATGCACTCAGCTGTACCGCGTGAGCCTCCCGCTCCCTCGTGATTAGCCGCTTGTGAGCAATCCATAGAAAAGGAAGTCCCAGCGCCGTGATCAACGCAAGCGGAAGAAATACAGCTATTCCATGTCCTCCGAATTGGCTCAGTAATAAACCACCCATAATCGGCGCCATAACGTTACCAAAATTGTTAAAACCAATCGTGCCAAAGTACGTCCCTTTCCATTCTGGCTTCGCAATTCGATCAATCAGCATATCCATCATCGTAAATAACAACACTTCTCCAACGGTGAATAATACAACACTGACCATCAGTAGAGCTGCGCCACTCGCCATACCGAACAGTAACAAACTTGCTGCAACCAAGAGATTACCCCAGATGAGGGGTACGAGTGGGGGCGCATTTCGAAATGCACGTACGATAGGATATTGCACGATTAGCACCGTCACAGCATTAAGCGATAACATATAGGAGAACAACTGGCTTCCATTCTCAAACATTGTACTACGCTCCATGTATTGGGCAAGTGTTGAACCAAAATGTCCATAACCAAGTACACAGAATGTCGTTCCAATCAGTACCGGCAAAAATACACGGTCACGTCCAGCCGTAGCCAAAGCATCGCGCAGGCGTGGTGCCTTCGCCTTCGAGGGCTGCGGTAGATTAGCATGTTGAAGCTGGAATTGTACTATTAACACCAGACCATAAGCGATGTATACAAGTCCAGAGATCAGAAATGGAAAAGTCGATTGCGCTGACCCCAATTGAAATCCAATGATTGGACCGAATACAACCCCAAGATTAATAGCAGCATACCTAAGATTGAATACGAGCAGTTTGTTCTCTGGTGGGGTAATGTCAGATAACAGTGCGCGTGACGTTGGCTCAAAGACAGCGCGACATAACCCATTGAGCGTATTCGCCACAAAGAACACCCATAAATACTCTGCCCCGGAAAAAATGAAAAAGACCCCTGCCCAGCAAAAAATGGAGACCAACATAACCACTTTACGACCAATCCGATCTGAGATATAGCCGCCATAGAAGCTCACCATCACTCCAGCTAATGAACTGACAGCGACTGTGAAGCCAGTTTCCGTCGGTGTTGCTCCAAGTACACTCGTCAGATAAATCGATAGAAACGGAATGCTCATCGAGGTTACCAGACGTCCAAACATTGTCCCTACAATGATTGTCCAAGCTAGAGGGTGAATCTGTCTTAAATGTTGCTTCATTCGTATGTTCTCCTGTTCTCGTTGTTAACGTCTAGAAGGTCTGCCCTTCGTTTGTTGAATTATGTATAATTGTATAGAACAAAGGGGGAAATAAAAGTGTAAGAAATCAAATAGACATTTCACCTTTTATTGAACTCTAATTTGAACAACATTCTTTTTAAAGGAGATTATCTTTTCTTGGATACAACAACCGCTCATTATATCCGACTTACAACAACGACTGAGGTTACATTTAAATTACATACACCGGTTCCCGTAACGATCGATACACTATCCACTGTCCTATGTTGCACGCCTCGAAATGTTAAATTCATCTTGCGAAAGCTGGAAGAGAAAGGCTTTATCCACTGGCAGCCAGGGATCGGCAGAGGTCATCATTCTACATTAACCTTGCTCCACAGTGAGAATGAGGTCATGGAAGATCGCTTTTTGGAACTCATGAGGAAAGGTAAGATGAAGGAAGCTATTGAATTCATTAGCACTATGGAGAACAATGAGACTCTTCGGGAACAATTGTTAGATTCGTTATATAAACAAATGGGATTTCACAGCCATGCGGAAAGCTCTTCGGGTCAGGATGTTCTGCGTATGATGCGATCACGTAGATTGGCAGATCTGGATCCCGCATTTGTATACAATGCTTTTGAAACCTACTTGCTTGGGCAGGTGTGCAGTACATTGGTGACCTACGATGCCAAAACCGATACGTTCCTGCCTGATCTGGCTCACATGTGGGAAGGTAGCAAGGATCATCAAGTATGGACCTTCTATTTACGTAAGGGTGTGCGCTTCCACCACAATAGAATGTTGACATCTAAAGACGTTGAATTTACATTACAGCGTCTACGAAGTGTACATAGTCCAGTAATTTGGTTGTATCGTGACATTGAACGGATCGAAGTTGCTGGAGATTACTGCATTCGCTTTTATTTGAACCGTCCCAATCAATTCTTCTTGCATTTGTTAAGTTGTATTCCGATGACGATACTCCCATACGATGTTGATGTATCCAAACAACTAATCGGCACTGGGCCTTTTCAGATTAGTGAGATCAATGAGGATTTATTGAAACTTAGCGCATTTGATAACTATTACAGTATTCGTCCTTACCTTGATCAAGTCCATTTTTGGTTTGTGCCGGATCTTGAGTCCAATGAACGTCACTATGAACTACCCGGAACGGATCGGTTGGAGCATTCCACTCATTACGCACAAACCAATAGTTTCAATTATCCTGCTCTAGGCTGTCAATATATGCTGTTCAATTTTAATAAGCTTGGTATCTTTCATCACCCCAAGTTTCGGCAAGCAATGAAAATGGTCTATGATCCTGTTTCACTGGTAGCAGAACTGGGAGGCAATCGAATTACACCAGCAAACAGCTTTTTGCCCTGGAAAAGTGCCGAGTATCATTGGACTCCATCCTCACTTGAGCAAGCACGTAATCTGCTACACAGCAGCGGATATCTGAGTGAGACGCTCATATTATCGTACTCGGAGAATAAGGATGCCTTAACTGCCAACTGGCTTCAACAACGAGCACAGCAAATTGGCTTAAATATCGAACTGTCTCCGACGAATGAGTGTCTGTATCCTACTAATGCGATGAATGCCGATCTAATTTTGGCTGAAGAAATTTTGGAGGAGGATTGGCAATATGGCATGATTCATTTCTTTACGAATCGGTCGAATCACCTTCATATCTGCATGTCACCTCATTCACTGGACGAGTTAGAACAGAAACTGGATTCGTTTGCACAGCTTGATACCCATGCACGCGCACAGCTGTTAGATGAAGCTGAGGATTTACTGAGGGATAATGACTGGATTTTACATGGATGTCATATGAACAAACGTGCTCAGCTGAACCAAAGTTTATTTGGCATGCAAACAGCTGATTTCGGCTATATGGACATTTCCAAGCTGTGGATTAAGGATCAATAGCTTATTCATGAAGACTTCTACAAAACAATAGCTATTCACATTCAAATTTATTTGTGAGCATATAAAATACCGCCTTCGTGAGAAGGCGGTTCATTAACCAATAATTTTTCATATAGCTGAGTGAATTAGTAAGGAGAACGCATGACTTCCCCTATTATTTTCTGAATAAGTCTAATTCAAAAAGAAGTGAATCTCGATCAGGATAGTCATATTGAATTGGTAAATTCTCCTTCATAATCTCTTTAAAGCCAACCCTTTTGTAAAAGCTATGTGACCGCGTGGCTTTGGATGGAGTGTCCAATATGATCTTAGAAAACCGATGATTTTGTGCAAAATCAATCAAAGCTTTGTACAGTCCAGCTCCAATCCCAAGCTCTTTACCACGATAATCTTGATAAACAAAAAATTTCTTTAATACAGCCACCTCGTTCGTCTTCTTTTGTAGCCCGATCGTGCCAACAACTTCACTATGCTCGTTTAGTGCTACCCAGAAGTTACCCCCATCATTAATGTAATTCGATTGAATATCTAATATATCTGGTTGCTCTTCTACACTAATCCCTACACCATATTCAAAATTCTGGACATGCAATATTAATTTGATCACTTCGTCTTGATACTTATTAGAATAAACGGTAATCATAGGAATAACTCCTTCATAGTGTGTTTCTCAAAGAATACTACAATTGTTGTTACTTTTAAAACTTAAGAATTATTCTCTCTTGTTGCTTCAATACTCACCGTTCACGCCCAATGATATAGTCTAACAAATGTCGGAGAAAAGGAATGGTCTTACGCATCTCATGCAATGCATCCGTGGCCTTGCAGTAGTGTTCCCACATCTCCTTCTTCGCATCTTCTTCACCAAGAATGGATACAAAGGTCGAGTTATTGTTCAGCACATCCTGACCTGCTGGTTTGCCAAGCACCAGATGATCTCCGACCAGATCGAGCAGATCATCCTTAATCTGAAAAGCGATGCCTGCATGATAGGCGAATTTTTTCAGTGTATGGATCTCGGATTCCGGAACCTGTGCCAAAATAGCCGGCATAACGAGTGCCGCCTCAAAAGCAATGCCTGTTTTGTAAAAACAAATCTGGTTCAGTTGCTCAAGATTCAGCACTTTGCCTTTAGAATTCAAGTCCATCGCCTGTCCCATACACATGTCCTCTGCTTTTTGTGCAGAGTAGCGAATGAGTGAAAGTACCGTTTGGGCATCAAAACGATCCAGTGAGGATTGCTCGCCAATGGCTCTTTGGATCAAGTACAGGCCCGTTAACTCCGCTGTTGCACTATTATGCAAGTGATGCAATGTAGAGCGCCCGCGGCGAGTTGGTGCATTGTCCTGTGTAGGTAGATCATCAAAGATAAGCGAGGCAGTGTGCATGTATTCGAGAGATCGCAAGAGCGGTACAATCGCAGCTTCCTGCAATCCGTACTCACGTACTCCCATCACCCACGTCAGAATGGGTCTTATGCGCTTACCATCTCCTTGTAGGCTATAGTTTGCAGCATCAATTAGGGTTTCTTTCATTTCATGAAGCTCGCTCGGCTTAGAAATGGGTAACTCCTTATTAATCTGTTTACGAACCGTTCGGATCGTATCTACAAACTCTTGCTTTTCCTTCTTATCCTGCCGTAGATGAATCACGACCTGATCACGAAGTAATTTATCTAAGAAATCGACATCATCGGCTTTTTGTACCATTTTCTGTACAAGTCGGTTGAACTCCGGTTGGCTGGATGCCAGAATGTCCATAATTTCATTATATTTAGGCTGACCCAGACGTTCTTTACAGCGCTTAAGTCCATTGATTGCACGGTCGAGTATGACTTCACGGGTCTGATCATCTGAATGATATACATCATGAATCAGGTGCGAGATTACCGTCCAGTACAGCTCATAGGGATTAATGAGATCCGGTCGCTGATCACGATACGTCAGATAATATGTGTAAGGGGTGACTGCCCCCTCCGCTAGATCGTCAAACATATCAGCAAAGTCATCCGCAAGTTGATTATAAATCCCATAATAAAAGGTACGTAGATCAAATCCTTCATCCTCTGGCGCACTAAGAACGGAACGAACGATTAGTCGTGAAGAAGAAGATTTGATAATGATTGGAACGTATAATTCCTCATTCGAGTAATGACCGTTCGATAACGCTTTGGCGCGATCTATCTCCTGGGATTGAAAAAACACATAAGATTGCTGTAAAAAGGTACGCTGTGTCTCGGGTCGCTGATAATTATGAATGTACTCAAATGCCTCGCGTAACTCCGCATGCACATATTGAATGACATCATGATGCTCCCCCTTCCACTCTTTGATATCTGGGACAACACCTGTCAGTAGTGCTTCACGGATCATAAGAGAATACTGTTCCTTCTCATCTACAGTGAGTGCCTGCGAATCCAACAAATCATCGATAAAGGGATAGGTTAATCCGTAAGAATACCCCAACCGAATTGCTGCATCTAATCGCTGAGCGCGTTCATCAGAGGGTGTCTCTTCATTCATATCATCTGTAACGTGAAGTACAACACCAAGAATGATTTTGATCAGTTTACGCTGTGCATTCTCTGCATCCAATTCCTCAGGAATGTTAGCTGCAACGCCCTTCAGTTTGTTCATTACCCAGATGATTGCAGATTCTACATTCTCCTTCTGAGACCAGCGATACAAGGCAGCCAAACTGATATAATCCGGCTCTCTGTTCGATTGGGATGCAGATTGTAAGAAGTACCGTTTCGTATCTTGAACAACTCGCTGAATGCGAGCCTGTGTATCTGGAGAATCCAGCGCTTTTCCTAAATCTCTCATATAAATATAAGAAATACTGCGATCTAAATAATCGTCTAATTTCCCCGACACATTCAACCAGTGAATATAACGCTGAACGTCTTGAGGGTCTGGTTTTCGTTTACTTCGTGATAGGAAGGACAACCAAGGAAAGCGATGAATGTGTTTCTTTTGCCATAAATGAATATCTTGTGTAAGTTCAGTGGTATACGTATGATTCATAAGCTGTTTATGGAGGGAAGCAAAGTACTGCGCTGCCTTTTGCTCGGCTTGCCCATACTCTGCATCAACTCGCTCAATCAATGCGTTATTCATAGGATGAAATACCTCAACTTCTATTAGTGTTAATTTCGTCAGCTCATGTTCTTAATTGGTATACGGCGAAATCACATTTTGGTTACGAAATTGATACGTATTGTTCAACCTACTGCAGATAACATTTATAAAATGGTAGACCACACCTTCACCGCGGTAAATGCGATGAGCACAATTAATCCATATCTTAGCAATTTCACATTAATCATCGAACTTATTCTGGAACCCAGGGTAGCGCCAATCAAGCTACCAATGACAGTATATATGATGGGCTCAAGCGGTATATTCCCTCCTGATATTTTTCCGAGAACGCCCCCAATAGCTGATATGAATACGATCGCAAGCGAGGAGGCAATTGTTATTCGGATTGGAATACGGAGTACTGTGAGCATAATTGGAATAAGAATGAACGCCCCGCCTGCTCCTACAATACCTGAGACGATACCGACTGCTCCAGCAGTAACTGAAGCAATGCCTTTGTTAAATTCAAGATCATCAGAGCTATCTATCGTTCCTCTGCTAGGGATCAGCATAAGAACAATCGCAATCACCGCCAAAATTCCATAGATCAGATTAATCACTTGCTCGTTCAGATAACCGGATACCGACCCTCCGATTAGACTTCCTACAAGAATGCTGCTTCCCATATATCCGACTAGACCTCGATGAATATACGACTTCTGATGAGCTGCACGTCTTTGTTTTCGCTGATAGGCAACCACCCCAGACAATGAGGCAAAAAACACCTGAAACATGCTAATCGAAGATACTTCATGTGCCGAGAAAGGCTGCAAGCCTACGAGTGAAGGAACATACAACAAAAGTGGGTAATTTATGATTGCTCCGCCTATACCTAACAACCCGGAGAAGAATGAACCCGTTAGACCAAGTATAAACATGATGATAAAAAGCATAACATCCATCGGTTTTTCTCCCTTTCAAAATTCCGCAAAAAATATAACGAAAACAGTATACGTCTGCCCGAAAATCGGATATAATAATCCCAAGTAAATTAATCCGAAATGAGTGATTAAGCATGTTCAACGTGTTGAAGACTCTTTTTGATAACAATTGTCCGCACTGCAACGAAAAATTACAAGTTCAACACGATGCCGTCTGCTCAATAAAAGCTTGCTCTAAATGTCAATACAAGGAAGAGAGCTATGGTTCCCTTGGTGTACGCATTGTTTATGACACCACAAAATGATAAAACATATCTGTTTATTGTATCACGATCGATGATGACACCATAACATTTCTTTCAATATGTATAGGATTAAGATAAATAGAAAACGGTGCGAACGATTAATCGTTCAGCACCGTTTTTTGATTCTTTTTTTAGTAAATTGCGTTTGCAAAAGCTCACTTATTGAACAACCTCTTAAATTAAACCTTACACCTTACCTCGTTTTGAAGCTCAGGAATCCGTCATCGACTGCAACTGTAGATCCATTCACCGCACTCGCTGCGTCACTGAACAAAAATGTAACGACACTTGCAACCTTCTCAGGCTGAATGAGTTTACCACTCATATGTTGCGAAGCGAGAGCATCCTTAACCTCTTGGTTGTCACCAAGAATCGGTGTATCAATGTAGCCTGGGGCAACTCCAACTACACGGATGCCATGCTCTGCGAGTTCGAGCGCACCGGATTTAGACATCATCACAACAGCCGCTTTGGCCGCATTGTAATTGAAACTCCCTACTGCTGCCACGCTTCCATAGATGGAGGCTGTATTAACAATGGTTCCTTGCACGTTCAATTCAACCATCTTCTTCGCACCATAGTACATCCCATAGTACACACTATGTTGGTCTACATCGATGACTCTGTGATAGGATTCTGGATCCATCTCTAGGAAAGGTTTTACAAGCCCAATTCCGGCATTATTGAAAATACCACTAAGTGTACCGAATTTATCAACTGTCCAATCGACAAGAGCCTTGATCTCATCGCCTTTGGATACATCCACCTTGTATGCCGCCGCTGTTCCACCGCCTGCTTCAATCGAAGCGGCAACCTGCTTCGCACCCTCTTCGTTGAAATCTGCTACGACAATCGTTGCTCCCTGATCTGAAAGTTGAAGTGCCGTTTCTCTACCAATACCACTTGCTCCACCAGTAATAATAATAACTTTTCCATGATGTTCAGACATAAATAGGTCTCCTTTGGTTACATGATCTCGACTATAATCTACACCCTTAGTGTAACTTTTACCCAAAATTAATATTCATGCATCCCATAAAAGCCAATAAAGGGTTAGATCATAAGAGTATTGAATTAGAGCATATATTAGTCGGAGTATTCCCTTTTACTCACTCTGAAGACCACTTAACGGATCACTCAAACTATTGATGTTGGAGATTAATTCAGGTATCCCTGTCTTCTCCCAATTTTCAGTTGTGAACCCTTGCTCAGCAATTGTCGTTTCCCATTGGTTGATGACTTCCGTAAGTTGATTATTATAACCCACCAGATTTTCATGAATGCTCTCTCCAATTGCAGGTGCAGTTAATTGTGAGAACTCACTAGCTTCAGCTTGAATGTGGTCGATCTTCTCTTGAATTTGGGTTGTTACCTCTGTATTATTCACCGCTTGGGAAGCAAGTTGCTGCAGCTCTGCTCCCGCGCTTGATACTTGTTCAATATATTCTGAAGCTCCACTGACGTAATTCAAACTTTCATTCGCTTGTTCAACGACAGAGCAGGCGGAAATTACAAAAAAACTCGAAGCAAGAAGCCCTGTCAGCATCCAGCTACGTTTTCTAATTTTGATCATGAAATCTCTCCTTTTTTCTAAAATTTAAAATAAAATTAAAGTCATTTTCACATCCATAATAGCTGTTTAACCCACCCTATGGCAAATGTAGCCTCCATTTATGTCATTTAAGATGTATAATATAAGCATCATACGATAAAGGGATGTCTTGCATATGCTTCAAGCTTTGAATCAACGCTTGAACCGCATTATGCCACTCATTACTCCAGTCAGTATTGTTATTGGTGTACTATGCGGTAGTTTTCTTTCTTCTTATACCTTTTTGTCACCATGGTTGTTTGCCTTCATGACCTTTGCGGGAAGTATCAGTCTGGGGATACGAGATTTTCTGAATGTCCTGAAGAAACCTTTTCCGTTATTTGTTTGTTTGTTTATTTTACATTTAGCAATGCCTGTAATAGCTCTAGGTATGGGACATTTGGTTTTCCCAACAGATGCATATACGATTACTGGGCTAGTTCTTGCCGCAGTTATTCCAACAGGTATCAGCAGTTTCATCTGGGTCAGTATCTATCGAGGCAACATTGCATTGACTCTTTCTATTATTCTCATTGATACAATGCTTGCTCCCTTTGTAGTTCCAGGGGTGCTGTCACTGTTAATCGGCACAAGTGTATCATTGGACACAGCTGCCATGATGAGCAGTCTGTTCTGGATGATCGTTGTCCCTTCACTGGTCGGCATGCTGTTAAATGAATGGACTAAGGGCAAAATCGTTCCCGTCTGGGGGCCAAGATTGAATCCGTTATCCAAACTATTTATGGCAGCAGTCGTCGCGATTAACGGCTCAGTGGTTGCACCTTACTTGGCTAATTTCAACTGGAAATTAGCAGGTCTTGCAGTGATTATTGTTTTTCTCGCATCATTTGGCTATGCCCTAAGTTATTTCATTGCCCGAGTACTAGGCTGGGATGAGGCCGATCAGGTGGCGCTGGTCTTTAATGGAGGCATGCGCAACATTAGTGCTGGCGCAGTACTGGCTGTTACTTATTTCCCAGCGCCCGTTGCCGTTCCCGTTGTCCTCGGTATGGTGTTTCAGCAAATGCTCGCTTCCTTGTCAGGTTACTTATTGGGTCGCCGTTCTCAAATGCTGCAGAAGTCAGATAAGACATCCGCTGCGTAATAACATCGTACGATGATGTATCACAATGCCAAACGCCGACAATATATGTCGGCGTTTTTTATTTGTTTTGAAGCAAGCATATTTATGGGTCTGTCGAATCAATTTCATAACTCATTAAAACGAGTTTTATGTAACTAGATATAGACAAATTAAACCGGTTTGATCTATATCTAGCCTTGATTTAAGCAGCTATAGGTATTATGAAATTGATTCTCTCTATAAACTTTAGCGGATCAGGTAATCGGATTGGTTGAATTTAAGAAACGCTGGTGATTTGCTCCTGCATCGCTACCGCTGGACATTGACGCGCTGCTTGAACAGTTGACCACTATCGCCGATAATCACAATAAAACGGTGGCTCAGGTTGTGCTACGCTGGCTTGTGCAGAATGGAATTGTTGTTATCCCCAAATCGGTCCGCAAAGAGCGTCTAATCGAGAATTTTAACATTTTCGATTTTGAATTAACCACGGAGGATATGGCAGCTATCTCTACACTTGATGCCCGTGAAAGTCTCTTCATGTCAGTCGATGATCCTGAAGTTGCCAAAATGCTGGGCAATCTAAAGGTTGATCTGTAAACGGCAAAAAACCATCACCAAGTGATGGTTTTTCTTCATTCTTCTATGACAAGTTGCTTCCGATTTATTTCGGCTGAATGTAACCTTCAGCTTTGAGCAACTCTGCAATCAATACCGCACCACCAGCCGCACCGCGGAGGGTGTTATGGGACAATCCAACGAATTTGTAATCGTACAGGGAATCTTCACGCAATCTACCTGTGGATACACCCATTCCACGTTCGATGTCACGATCCAGCTTCGTTTGCGGTCTGTTTTCTTCTTCAAAGTACGTGATGAACTGTTTTGGTGCACTTGGCAGAGCCAGTTCTTGCGGACGACCTTTGAACTGCAACCAACGCTCCAAGATTTGCTCTTTGCTTGGTTTATTCTCAAAGTTAACAAAGACTGTTGCCAAGTGTCCATCGGTTACCGGAACACGAATACATTGCGTCGTAATCAGTGGTGCAGATGCTTTCACGATCTGATTGTTCTCAACGCTGCCCCAGATGCGAAGTGGCTCCTGCTCACTTTTCTCTTCCTCGCCACCGATGTAAGGAATAACATTGTCCAGCATATCTGGCCAATCTGTAAAGTTTTTGCCTGCTCCCGAGATTGCCTGATAGGTGGAAGCTACGACTTGTGTTGGGCCAAATTCACGCAATGCATGCAGTGCTGGTACATAACTTTGAATAGAGCAGTTCGGTTTCACTGCAATGAATCCAGTAGTAGTACCCAGGCGTTTTCTTTGCGCTTCAATGACTTCCAGATGTCCTGGGTTAATCTCAGGAATGACCATCGGTACATCTGCTGTCCAGCGATGAGCGGAGTTGTTAGATACAACCGGTGTGCCTGTTTTGGCATAAGCCTCTTCAAGCGCTTGAATTTCATTTTTCTTCATATCAACCGCACAGAAGATAAAATCAACCTGACTTGCGAATGCTTCGACTTGGGAAGCATCTTGAACAACAATATGTTTAACACCCTCGGGGATCGGAGCTGTCAGTTTCCATCTACCTTGAACCGATTCCTCGTAGGTTTTACCTGCGGAGTTTGCACTTGCTGAGATTGCTGTTACTTCAAACCATGGATGACCATTAAGCAGATCCACAAAACGCTGACCTACCATTCCTGTTCCTCCGACAATGCCGACTTTCAATTTTGCTGACATAATATCATCATTTCCTTTCGGTGTAAGTTGAATGTTGGGTCTCTGATATTCGTTAATTGGTTGTTGGGACGCCGTGATTCTTCCCTTATTAAAACCTATTCAGGTATTACCAAAGCGTGTAAACTTCACCCTGGAAAAAACCAAAAAAATCCCACCCCCAAGACCGAAGTCTCAGGGACGAGATTGGATCACTCGTGGTACCACCCAGATTCGCCAATATGTCGCCATACTAGCCTCTTTGAGTTAAGAACGGCAACGCCAATGTAGCTGTGCCTACCTATACTCTAGCTCTGTAACAGGAGCTCCTGTCACACCATCCCTTTACAGATTCATAAAATTCCGATGTGCTGCTCTGAGTCTTTATTCAACCAAAAATTCTTTACCCCTTTTCAGCTACCGGAGCTCTCTGCCAAAAGAATACTTTAGTCTACTCGTCTCTTCAATGCATTTGATATTGCGACTATAATATCAAAAGATCGGTTATGAAGTAAACCCTTTTTTATTTTTTATCCAAAAACGACAGATTCTACGTCTAGTTTCTCCCAAATTAACATTTACGAACCCTTTATCATCTGATAATGATTGTACTGTTCATGGTCTATTTCGATGATATCTACATAGTTGAAATTACATTTCTGTATAACTTTATTGGAAGCAGCATTCTCTAATAATGCAATAGCATGTAGTAATTCCACATTTGTATGAGTGAACAAATATTGCGTTATTCCATTAACGGCCTGTGTTGTATAGCCACGGTTTCTATAGTTCTTGGAGATGCCGTACATAATCTCTCGATTAGGCTCTGGCAGCTCTTCTTTTATCCCTGAGCAACACCAGCCTACAAACTCATCTGTTTCCTTATGAAGGATAGCCAATCGTAGATAGAGCGAGCCGATGTCTCCCCCAGCCTTGACGGCTTGTTTAAACTTCTGATTTTCTGGAATCTCGTATTCAGCCAACCAATGCGCCCGATCTTCGGCCGAAGCATTCCATCCTGGTAGAAATTCGTAAACCTCTGGCTGCCATGTGATCTCTTGTAATTTATCCAGATCTTCAAGTCGATACTCACGCAAATAAATATCCTGACACTCAATCGTTAACTCACTTAACATTTCGTTATGATGCATTGTTATTTCCTCTCTATTTCACAAATTAAATTTATGTAGTCTACACAGATAACGCTAGCCAATTTCTCTCATGACGCCCCTCCTAACTACAGCAATTTTAACCCAATTTGTGGAATTTATCTATATGCTAGAATAGCCCCCAGCAATCATTATGCCGGAGGCCTATCATTTATAAATGAATTAGACTAACTTAACATACTTACTCTGGATATTGAGGTCTGCTCACCTTATCAGGTACGGTTTCATCAAATACATCCTGACCAGGATAATCTCTAATATCACCTTCGTGAAGCTCATGGTTTTCATAGTCAAACCGATGTGCAGATCTCTGATCTACTCGCCAAGGCGAGCTTTTCCCAAGAGATTCTGACATTAGTGATGATCCGTATGGCCCCTCCGGAAATTCTTCAAGAAACAGATCATTTCGTTGAGATTCTACGGTAGATAGATCCGTTGATTCTTGTCGATCCTCTTGCATAAATTTGTCCTTCATTATTCGACCTCCTATCCGCTCTGAAATAGTCAAAGCATGATTAGAGTGATCAAGGAGCACGTAATTTATGCATTTTTATAAGGAAGTCACAGAATCATTAGAGGTCTCGAATCCATATATAACCTATAAAAATCAGTAGTCCGATTACACCAATCCACGTATCCTGTTTAGACCACTTTAGCAAGGAAGTTGTTGATCCAACACGATAATTCTCTCTAACCTTTCGCATCTCCATTGCAATCGTCATATCCTCTGCTCGTTGGAACAAGGACATAATTAGTGGTATAACCATTGGTCCGAGGTCACGTACACGTACTGTGTTAGGTCTTAATGCAGCTTTGCCTCGTGCGCGCACAATGAGCGAGAATCGCTGCCATTCACTCCAGATCATCGGGATAAAACGGAAGATTAAAGATACAGCCAGGGCAAAAGAAGTAACAGGCAACTTGATTTTTTGTCCGATTGCGAGTACCCAGTTCAAACCTTCCACCATCCGCCCATATGGTGTTGTTAGTGAAAACCACAGACTTGCAAGGGTCACGATAAACAAACGATACACATTAAGCAGTGTAGCCTCTGCCTGAATAAGAGAGAAACCCAGTTGTAAATTTCCACTTGCTGTGGAGAGCGTCGTGCCTGATAAAGCTGTAGAAATGATGAAAAAGAACAGCAGCGGCTTCATTAACTTCATACAACTTACAAGTGCCTGACGGGGTAAGATTCCAAGTGCAAACACGACAGGCACTAACGTTAGCGTTAGCCCCCACCAGCGATGTTGTAGCATCGTTGCCGTCACTAACAAAATATACAATATCCATTTCAGACGTGGATCCATTACACGATACAGCCCATTTGAATGAATGTATTGATTATTGATGTTTGTCGCTGAATGAACAGGAACATTCGCTGTACCTTCATTACATTCATTAGTCTCCGAATTCAATTGAGTATACGTCTGGTGTTTAGTAGACTCATTACCAGTTGAAGCAGAATCTCCAGTGTTATTTCTCACTTCCTGTCCTTCTGCCTTCATTTGGATTATACTCGCTGCCATCTCCTCCGGTGTTAATGCCGTCGACGGCAGTGTTAATCCCACTGCATCAAATTGCTGCGTTAATTGCATAGATGGCGGCAGACCCATGCCGACCTGTATCAAAAGCTCAGGAAGCGCATGAAGCTCTCTTGGAGTCAAATCCGCTACAAGCCCGCCGTCTTGCAATACTAAAACCCGGTCTGCTATAGGTAGAAACGTGTCCAGATCATGCGTTGCTACCACTGCTCCTCGTCCATCCAGTCGATGTTGAGCAAGAGCATCCAATAGTAATACAACGCTACTTGCTTCTAACCCAGCACTCGGTTCATCTAGCAATAACCATTCAGGATCAACTACAGTTCCTAAGGCAAGCCCCAGCCGTCTACGCTCTCCTCCACTCAGCGCAAACGGAGATCCGTCCAGGTCGAATTGCCGTGAATCTGTTTGACCTTTTTCAGTGTCCCACTGTTCAAGTGCTTGTGTGATTAATTGCTTCTGCTGAGTCTCGGTATACCGATAAGGACGCATGGAATAAGCGAATTCTCGCTTAATCGTCCGAGCAAAGACCTGTTGCTCCGGAAATTGAAACACCATCCCCATTCGTAACAACATCGACTGCGATACCTTATCTTGCTGCCAGATCGGCTCATCTCCAAGTCGAATTGTCCCTTCATCTGGGGGCTTCAGACCAGCTAACATCTGTAGCATTGTCGTTTTACCTGATCCAGTCCGACCTAATAGCAGCGTAATTTCTCCACTGCGTAGCGTGATAGATATATCTTGAATTAAATTCCGTTGATGAAGTTCTGCGCCTTCGACGCTCACATGATCTAACTCAATATTCAAGAACTTACCTCCCTTACAAGCTGCTCAGGTCGGAGAGGTGTCGCTTGGGGAAGCATTCCCTGTTGTTTAAGAAGCTGTGCGGTCTTAACCGTAAATGGTGGGTCGAGCCCTAACTTGCGGCAAATGGATTCCGACTCTACATTTCTCGATACATCCCCTTCAACCTCAGGTGTATAGAAGAACGCAACAGGGTCACCATCATAGACACAGCCTCCTTTGTCCATTGCAATAATTCGGTCACATAACGTCGCTTCTTCCAAATGATGCGTAATCCAGATCACAGCGGTTCCTTGCTGGATAATCTGCTCAACTATCCTTTCAATCCGTTCACGAGCACCAGGGTCAAGCATCGCCGTTGGCTCATCTAGCACTAAGATATCCGGCTTAGCCGCAAGCGCCACTGCAATATTTAAGAGCTGCTTCTGACCACCAGATAGCCGAGCAATGGCTGCATCGGGTGACATCCGAAGGCCTACGGTATGTAAAGCTTGTTCTCTACGTCTTTGCTTTTCTTCGGCAGACACGGAGAGTGAGGATAAGGCAAAATGAAACTCTTCTTCTATGGTATCTCCGAGTACCTGTGCATCGGGATGCTGCAACACCCCACGGATAGTAACATCTGGTTTAACCATTCTTGATCCACCGGAAAGCGGTATAAAACCGATTAACAGCCCAGCAATTGTACTTTTCCCACTCCCATTGGCTCCTACAATGCTAATCCATTCGCCTTTATGAACATGCAATGATACGCCATCAACAGCCTTTCGAACCTTGTCAGGCGATAAAGCATAATAAACCCGGACATTGTCCAGTGTAATTAGAGTTGTTTCATCTTGCATTGAGATTTTGTCCTTCCCCTTTTGATTCTTTTGTGATACGATCCGAATTGTTAACCACATAATTATTATTGGTTAACAATAAGATTAGCAAAATTGAAAGGATTGTTCAAACATGAAATTATCTTTGCGTGGAATTGTTTTTAGCGCCCTTATGGCAGCCATACTTGTTCTGTTTGGTTATATTAGTATCCCCATCGGATTCTCGCCTGTACCCATTACACTGCAAACCCTTGCAGTCATGCTGGCTGGAGGGTTGCTCGGCCCACGCTATGGATTTTTGAGTATCGCCCTTGTCGTTGTACTAACCGCGATTGGCTTTCCTCTGCTTCATGGTACTGGAGGTATGGCGGTTATTCTAGGTCCAACAGGCGGATATGTATGGATGTGGCCTTTCTCAGCAATGCTCATTGGTCTATTTCTTGCGCGAATCAAGCTGAATGGGTTCATAGGTTACTTCCTTGCATTCATTGTACTTGAATTGTTCGGATCACTATTGATTTACGCCTCTGGTGTCCCGTGGCTCGCGTATCAATATAAAATGTCATTTACTGAAGCCATGATTCAAGGATTCTACCCTTACATTATCGGCGATCTGATCAAGGCTTTGTTTGCGGTAATCATCATTGCACCTGTGCGAATGGTCTTTCCACCACAGCGCCTGACGGGGCAGATGAATTCATCTGTTGTGAAAGTAGACGCATAATTACTCCGTATCTCTTTCACACTTATACTTGGAAGTTCGACGATCTTGTCCGTCTTCTTGCTATGTAACTTTGTAATAAGGTCAAAGCTGCCCAGAAAAACTGGACAGCTTTCGGTTTTATTTCATATAAAACTGTGATTCTTCACACTAAACACTATGATATGGTTATTTTCCGATGCTCTATATGCAGTGTCATATCTGCTGTATTTCTGATAAAGGTTTGGTCATGACTAACATATAGGATCGTTCCCTCGTAACCAGCTACAAATTGCTCCAATGCCTCCAACGCCTGCGTATCTAGAAAGTTTGTCGGTTCATCTAACAGCAAAATGTTATATTGCCCTAGAAACAATCGACATAATTGAAGACGAATGGCTTCCCCACCACTTAACGATCTAACCGCTTTATTGAGATCAGTGCCGGTAAATTGCATTGCATGCAGACAACTTCGTAGCGCCGCTACATTGTAGTCAGAACGTTTCATCAAAAACTCCAGTATAGTTTCGTTCCCTTTGAACCGATAACTCATCTGATCAAAATAACCAATCTGTGCCTTGGGAGATAAAATAATCCCTGTGTCAGCATCTAGGATATGACGAAGCAACGTACTTTTCCCACATCCATTAGATCCAGTAATGGCTACCTTCTGTTTCAAAGGAATTTGAAAACTAACTTGGTCGAGCAATACGTTGTTCTGCACTTGAAGAGTTAAACGATCAGCCATCATCGGAAATTTGTTATGCAGCTCCAGCGCCTTGGATTGTCGAAAATGAATAGGACGATTCTCCTGTACTGCCTTAACTTCATGAAGCTGTTCCACTCGCTGTTCTATGGCCTTAGCCGCCCGATGCACAGCCTTCTGACTCGTTCCTTTAGACTTGGTTTCAAACATTCGGTTCGCCTTAGCCTTCGTTTCTCGTTTAGAGACACTGCCTGCTTGCGTTATTTTCTCGGCTTTTTTCATTTTGTCCTGTGCAGCATGCATAAGCCGTCTCTTCTCTTTTAAGAATTGCTCATGGGCTTGATTCTGTTGATCTCGTTCCAATTGCTGCTGTGCCTTGTAATCACTGTAGTTACCCGAGTACACCTTAACGGCACCATGGTTCACTTCCCATATCGTCGTGACAAGCTCATCTAGAACAGACCGGTCATGACTGACAATCAACAGCGCACCATAGTAATATCGCAATTCGTTGACCAAAAAAGTAATTCCCTCTTGATCCAAATGTGTCGTCGGTTCATCGAACAATAGTGCTTCGTGGTAGTTCGCGAACATGCCCGCTAATTTTAGCCTCGTCTGCTCACCTCCACTTAACCGTTCATGATGAACAGGAATACCGAGTCTGCCCAACCATTCCCCATTCGTCTCCACATGTTCATCAGGATGCGGAGCCTCCATTTGTTCAAAATAGGTATGATCAACATATCGTTTAATCCTACCAGCGCTCGGCTGAATTTGTCCGGCAATTAACTTCAATAATGTGCTTTTCCCCTGACCATTTCCGCCCACAATACCGATCCGATCCAACTGATGCACAGCCAATCGCTCAATGTTTAATATCTCTTTATCTAAAAAGGTCATTTTAACCTGTTCAAGTTCGTAACAACATTTTTCCATATTCGCTACCTCCGAAATTTTTAATGATTTCGTATCGATAGCGTTGATCGATACGAGCAAGTCAACCTCGCTCGTATCAATAGAAAAGTAACATGGACATACGCAAACCTCCTTATCCCACCAGACTCACAAGAGCCCTTCAATTTCAAAGTAAAAAAACAAAAAAAATCACAGGTTACGGCCTGTGATTCAGTATAAACAGGAATACATGATTTGCGCATAGAGCCTACCTGAGAATTGTCAAAAATGGACAGACTGCTCCTGTTTACTCTGAACGTTACAGAGCCTTTGAACGTATTCAATTAACGGTTCAAAGTCAGGAAACGCAACCTCATCGCATGTGTCATCTCAACAATTCTCCTTCCGGTAAAGTATAAATTAACAAAATTAATTATAATTTCCCAATCTTTAAAAGTCAAAAAGCCGCACTCCATTAAGCAAGATTTATATGCTTAACGTAGGCACGGCTGTATAAATAATAATGTATATTAGGCGGTCTATGATCGTTTTCTAGTACAAATACCTCTTCTTCTAAATTACGTTTGAGGCTGTCCACTGTGTAAAGTCAATAATGCTTCCTGCGTTTGGACTTGACCGGTTGCCATTGGTACAACTTTCTCATAATTAGCTGAATTCGTTACAATGATCGGTGTCACCGTGTGATATCCTGCAGCCTTGATCTGAGCGATGTCGAACTCCAGCAACAGATCACCCGCTTTTACACGATCACCTTCTTGAATGTGGGATGTAAAATGTTGTCCATCCAGCTTAACCGTATCCACACCCACGTGAACCAGAATTTCGGCTCCTGTATCCGATACAACCGCGAGTGCGTGTTTCTTCTTAAAGGCAACCGTTACCGTTCCGTCAAACGGAGCGACCACTCTGCCGATGGTTGGCTCAATCGCAATACCATCACCCATTGCTCCAGAAGAAAATGCCGGGTCAGGAACTTCAGTCAAACTAACAATTGTACCTTCAATCGGGCTAAACACTTGTTCATCAGCTACTGCCAAGGTACGAGCCGGCGCTTCTTCAGTAACAGTAGCAGTTGTTGCTTCTTCTTCAACCGGATCTTTGAAGCCCATAATATATGTTAATACTGCGGATACCACGAAGGATACGGTAATACCCAGAATTAATCCTGGGAATCCTTGACCACCTGGGCCATAGAAGATTGGTAGAGTTAACAACCCCGGAGCTCCAGATGCAAATGCCTGTGTTCCTGCTTGCCCGATAATAGCTCCACCAACTGCGCCCCCAATGACACCAGCAATGAATGGACGTTTAAGCGGTAAAGTTACCCCGTAAATAGCTGGCTCTGTAATTCCGAACAGAGCTGTCAATGTCGATGAACCTGCTAAGGTTTTGAGCTTTTTATTTTTGGTTTTCAACATAACCCCGAAAGCGGCTCCGGTCTGAGCGAAGATGGATGCTGCCGCTGCTGGTTTAACACCATCGCGTCCATGGACAGCAACGTTATTAATAAATACAGGAACCAGCCCCCAGTGAATTCCGAAAATAACGAGCAACTGCCACGTAGCACCCATAATCGCACCAGCAATCAATGGACTAAATCCAAAGGCTGCTACTAGCGCAGCTGCGATCGCATTACCTGTGTATACACCGATCGGCCCGAATACTAGCAAAGTAAGAGGAACCATGATCACTAAAAGGAATAGCGGTGTTACAAAGTTCTTCACGCTATCGTGTAACGTTTTGTTAAAGAATTTCTCCAGCTTGCTCATCACAATTACAGCTAGAATAATAGGAATAACGGTAGATGAGTAACTCATCAAAATGACAGGGATACCGAAGAAATCAGTTGGCGTTCCCTCTGTCTTGAGCGTAACAATCGTTGGATAGATTAAAGCACCGGCAATCGTTAACGCTACGAAGGCATTACCTTGGAATTTACGAGCAGTTGTAACCGCTAACAACAGAGGTAAGAAATAAAATAAACTGTCTGATGCTGCATATAAGATGATGTAGGTCGTTTCTGTTGTTTCCAGCCAACCCACATTACTTGCGATTAGTAGTAACCCTTTAAGTATACCCGCACCAGCCATAACACCTAGTAGCGGTGCAAAGATGCTGGAGATGACATCAATGATGCCACCAAGACCTTTAGCCGATTTCTTCGGCTTTTCTTTGTCCGATGAATCATTCAAAATGTTGCTAATTTCACCGATGGCACTATACACCTCCGGCACTTTATTACCTACGACAACCTGGAACTGTCCCCCATTTTCCTTGACTGCAATAACACCATCGGTTTTCTCCAGCTTCGCTTTGTCAGCCTTACTATCATCCTTCAATACAAACCGTAGTCGTGTTGCACAATGAACCAATGACACTACATTTTTCTCGCCGCCGACTAGCTCTACAATCTCTTTAGCCAGTTTTTGTTGACTCATGATTGCACCCCCATATTTTTTGAACACGCACTATAACAGAACACCTATTGCATTGGTGCAAAGTTCTCTCACAGGCCTCCAACCGATTTTTTTGCACGCAAAAAACCTAAGCCTTGAGGAAGGGGGACACTTTCATCCGTGCCTTCTCATGACTTAGGTTTTGCCTGCATAACCAGTAACAATCCCAGTTAAATCGTATTCATTTCCTGTTAATTTCATAATATTATAATTTAACCAAATTTGTCAACATTTATTATTCGCAATTATTTACGCTAGATCATATGTGATATTGTTCCAGTTTTTCAGCGATTAACTACTCGTTCAATATGAACGGTTAGATATAGTTTTTCCTCGTTGGTAAGCTGATGATTGTATTCTTTGTTCACAAACATCTCTATTTTCTCTGTACAAGCTGCCGCCTCAGGATGTTTCAACTTAATCATGTCATAAATATGGTCGTAGTTATTATCATAATGCGTACCACTCAGAACCCTTTGGGAGAAAAACTTCAGATGTGTGATGAATCTAAAATAGCTGAGTGACTCTTCATCAAATTCCATTTTGAAATGGTATTTGGCAATATTAATAATTTGCTGAATAAACTTCGTAATGTTCATCGTGGTAATCACTTCTTCATTCATCTCTGCATTCACAATATGAAGGGCAATGAACGCTGCTTCATCTTGTGGAAGATCAAGATTCATCTTGGTTTTAATATTTTCTAACGTTTTTAAACCTAAGCTGAACTCTGCTTTATACAGTTGTTTGATTTCCCACATCAGAGCATTTTTAATCTCGACTCCTTCGCGATAACGTTCTATCGCAAAATTGATATGGTCGGTTAGAGATACATAGATATTTTCATTCAAATTTCTGCCTAACTGATCTCTAGCGTAAGTAATAATTTCTTCAACAATCTCAATAAGCTCCAATGGTACTTCACGAAGCAGCATTTTGAAATTATCCGATGTCTGCTTGTTTTTTAGTGCAAATACTTTCTGAATACGGGTCTCATCTACTATATCTCCCGGTTTTTTCTTAAAGGCAATCCCACGTCCCATCACCACAAGCTCTGCTCCATCGGCTTGATATATGCTAATCACGTTATTATTGATAACCTTAGCTATTTTCACTTCAATCCCCCCGTCACGTTCCACGTATATCTGTAATTTATCGTTTTCGGGCACAAAAAAAACCTGAAGCAACACAAAATAAACAAGACATCATGTCTTCTTTTTTTGTTGCTCAGGTTTTGCCTACTTCGTGTAGTAACAATCCCATAAACGATATATTTGCGTCAAGTATAGCGCGAAACATGTCCATATGTCAACGCTTTCAATGAGGGGACAATCGGAAGTTCCAGCAGTTCTGGCTCTTCCGATTGCTAAGCTAAGGTATTAATTTTCGCCAAGATTGGTTCCGTCAGATTGAATTACATTTTGATACCAATAAAAGCTCTTTTTCTTCACACGTTGCAGAGTTCCGTTACCTTCATTATCCCGATCAACATAGATATAACCGTAGCGTTTTCTCATCTCGCCTGATGAAGCACTAACGATATCAATTGGCCCCCAGCTCGTGTAACCAATAATGTTCACACCGTCTTGAATTGCTTCACCCATTTCGGCAACATGACGTTTCAAATAATCAATCCGGTAGCTATCGTCTACTTCACCTTCTGGTGTGACTTCATCATGAGCACCAAATCCATTTTCTACGACAAACAGTGGCTTCTGATAACGGTCGTGCAATTGATTGGCAGTGATCCGGAATCCTTTTGGATCAATCGTCCAGCCCCATTCGGATTTTGCCAGATACGGGTTAGCCACAGAGCCAAATACGTTGCCACTTGTCATATTTTTGATCACTTCAGGATCGGTGCTCGTTGTACGGCTTGAATAATAGCTGAAGCCAATATAATCCACAGTATGATTTTTCAGAATTTTGGCATCTCCTGGCTGCATTTCAATGTTCAAGTTGTGATCCTTGAAGAAACGTTTAGCATAACCAGGGTATTCACCACGTGACTGAACATCAATGAAGAAATAAGATTCTCTGTCCTTCTCCATGCCTTGGAACACATCTTCTGGATTACATGTATAAGGATAGAAGCTTCCCGCAGCAAGCATACAACCAATCATCGCATCTGGAATAATCTCGTGACAAGCCTTCACAGCTAGTGCACTGGCAACCAGCTGATGGTGAGCAGCCTGATACTGAATTTCCTTAACGTTATCCCCGTCTTCAAAAGCCAAGCCAGCTCCCAAGAATGGCAGATGCAACAGCATATTGATTTCATTAAAAGTCATCCAGTATTTCACTTTATCCTTATAACGTGTAAACACGGTAGTAGCGTAGGTTTCGAACAAGGTTACCAGTTTCCTACTTCTCCAGCTGCCATACTTTTGAATGAGGTTCACAGGCACATCGAAATGTGCAAGCGTAACAACAGGTTGAATGCCATGCTTCAACAATTCATCGAAGAGATCATCGTAAAATTTCAGACCAGCCTCATTCGGCTGTGCATCTTCACCAGATGGGAAAATTCGCGCCCAGGCAATGGATACACGCAGTGCTTTGAAGCCCATTTCAGCAAACAAAGCAATATCCTCAGGATATCGATGATAGAAATCAATTGCTCCATGCGAAGGATAGAACTCTCCTTCTAGCGGTTCAAAATCTGGAACATTCCCCTTCATAATGCTTCTACGATTCTCACCAGTTGGTAAGAGATCAACAATACTCAGTCCTTTGCCATCTTCAAGATAAGCACCTTCCGCTTGATTAGCAGCAATGGCTCCACCCCATAGAAAATCTGCAGGAAATTTAAAGTTAGTCATCATCATTCTCCTTCCGAATTATGTAATTCATCATCTACCACGATTCTGCAATCTAGGATAAATAAATAGAAAAAACCCGAACCAGCCTGGTTACACATTGACGTGTAAGCAAGCCAGCTCAGGTTATGCCCGTATCGGTAACATTCCCAGATCACAATTATGCGGATTGGATAAAACTTTAGCAAGGAATAGGGGAAATGTCAATTTCAATGTAGATTCTTTTTAGAAATATTAATAATAAGAGCGGATTCACACCGTGATTCACGGCTTATCGTGAAGTGTAACCAGCATCAGCATGAATGGTCGTGCCTGTAACATAAGACGATGCATCCGATGCCAACCAGAGGCTCGCTTGAGCGATTTCATCAGGTTGTCCAAAACGATTCAGCAAGCTAAGCTGAGGAGCATATTCCTCTGCAGTAAATCCGAATTGATCCAGCGCCCCACGAAGCATCGGTGTGTCAATCGCACCTGGTGCTACTGTATTTACGCGAATGTTATGTGGTCCATTTTCCATAGCAGCTACCTTCGTCATACCCACGACTCCATGTTTGGCAGCGACATAAGCAATATTATTTGGTTGAGGACGGAATCCGCTAACAGAAGAAATATTAATGATGGAGCCACCTTGTCCCTGTTTCAACATTTGCTGCAGTTCATACTTCATACAAAGAGCAGTTCCTGTTAAATCGACGGACATCAAACGGTGCCAGTACGCTTCGTCAAACTCTGCAGCTGGTTTATCATCTGGTGTAAGTGCCGCATTATTGACAGCTACATCAAGTTTACCATAAGTATCTACAGCGAACTTCACCATCGCCTGCACTTCTTCAGACTTAGAGATATCAACTTTGTAAAAAGCGGATTCGCCACCAGACGCTTGAATTGCTTCAGCTACGGCACGTCCCTTTTCTTCATTGAAATCAGCAACAACCACTTTAGCTTTGGCCTCTGCGAACAGCTTCGCTGTTGCCTCACCCATGCCCATTGCTGCTCCTGTAACAATCGCTACTTTACCTTCGAGTACGGGAAATGTCATTAGAATACCTCCAATATTTTTTTAAATTTAATCAATTCTCAATATATAAACTATTTCAATCACCATCAATCCGTAATCTTCATGCATTTGTACGTTACTGTACATTAGAGAGTGAATTGTCCATTAAGTTGCAGGAATATTGAAATTCGACCATACTGAAATTGAGGTGAACATATGATGACAGATTCAGTGGACAAGCGTATTCTGCGCTCCAAAACTGCATTAAAAGAAACGTTTGTGCGTTTGTTATTCCTAAAACCGTTCCAGCAACTATCCATATCCGAAATTGTGCGAGAAGCTAACTATAATCGAGGAACATTTTACGCTCATTATGCTACTAAAGACGAACTGTTACACGAAGTCATTCAAGATGTATTAGATGAGTTTATTAGACAAATTCAGCATCCCTATCAGTCGATTAGCAAAGTGAATTTGAAAGAAATGCAGACGGATGATATTACGTTGTTTACATACCTTAAAGCGAATGCAGCCCTCTATAAATTGCTGTTAAGCGATCATATTCAGGTCGATTTTAGATACCAAATAGCACGAGCCATAGAGAATCTATTTCTGTCGGAGTATGAGTACGAACTTGATGAAGGAACATTAATAGACCCTAAGTGGCTTTACATTTACCGTGCGCATGGTGTCGCGGGTCTATTGATTCGTTGGATTGAAGAAGAATTCCCCACATCGCCGCAGTATATGAGTACACAAATCGTAGAGCTAATGCTGTTGTCCACTGAAGTATTCCATGTGAAACGGGAGAGAACATAATTTCAAACTTACTTCTATTTACAAATTTGGCGACTATACCACTAATTTCTACATGAATTTTAACCCAATTATTGGGGTACTTTGATTTTGGCAATCATGATATATTTCAATTTAGAAAACGCTTTCAACCCTTTATTTGGAGGTGATTCCTTTTTTGGACATTAAATAAAACGTTACTTCTTGAACCCAGATACACCGTATTTCGTTGGTTCATTCGGTAGTACACACTCATTTTCTAGAAAAGGAGATTATGATTAATGACAAAACGTAAATCTGTTCTCTCTCTTACCCTCGTCACGGCGATGATCGTGTCACTGTTCTCCTCGGCCATCGCGTCCGCGGCTACTGACAAGCAAGTTCAGCCTACTGCGACTGCTGCACCTTCGAACATTCAATCGTATGTATCAGCGATGGAACCCGGATGGAACCTCGGGAATTCATTGGATGCCATTGGAGCAGATGAGACCGCTTGGGGTAATCCCCACATCACAAAAGAGTTGATTCAGAACATTGCTAACCAAGGCTACAAAAGCATTCGTATCCCTGTGACCTGGCAGTCTCATATTGGCGGCGCACCTAGCTACACAATTGATGCCGCTTACATGAACCGCGTACAAGAAGTAGTAAACTGGGCTCTCGATGCCAATCTGTATGTGATGATTAATATTCATCATGATTCATGGCAATGGATCAGTTACATGGAGAATGATCGAACGAACGTTCTCGCTCGGTACAATTCAGCTTGGACTCAGATTGCGAATAAGTTTAAGAATAGCTCAAACAAGCTGATGTTCGAAAGTGTAAACGAGCCTCGTTTCACTGAAGGTGGAACAACAGATCCTGCAACTTCATACCGTCTATTGGACGAGCTAAATACGTCATTCCATAACATTGTGAGAACATCTGGTGGTAACAACGCTACTCGTCCTCTCGTTCTCCCAACGTTACATACAGCTTCTAATCAAGCTGATTTGGATGCCTTATCACAAACGATTTCCAAGTTAAATGATCCGAACATTATCGCTACAGTGCACTATTATGGATTTTGGCCGTTCAGTGTAAACATTGCAGGTGTGACCAAATATAACGCTGAGGTTCAAAAAGATATTACGGACACATTTGACCGCGTCTACAATGCATTTGTAGCTAAAGGCATCCCTGTCATTGTCGGCGAATATGGCTTGCTTGGATTTGACCAGCATACCGGTGTCATTCAACAAGGTGAGAAGCTGAAATTCTTCGAATTCATTGGGCAGTACCTTCGTCAAAAGCAAATGACAACGATGTTATGGGATAATGGTCAGCATTTTGGCCGTACATCCTTCACTTGGTCTGACCAAGATCTCTATAATACAATGAAAGCAAGCTGGACTGGGCGCTCTGCAACAGCAGAATCAGATCAAGTCTATCTGAAAAAAGGCTCTGCTGTACAAGATAAAACAGTAAAATTGAACCTGAATGGCAACACGTTCAACTCTCTTGTTCATGGAAATACAACCCTTGTTAAAGGGACAGATTACACCATTAGCGGTGATGTCCTCACATTGAAATCCAGCTTGTTAACTAGACTTACCTCTTCAGGCAACCTTGGTGTTAACGCGAAGCTCACAGCAAAATTCAACAAAGGGGCTAACTGGCATTTCAATCTGATCAAATATGATACGCCTAAATTGAACAGTACAACGGGTACTACAAGCTCATTTGCAATTCCAACAGTATTCAATGGCAACCAACTTGCCACTATGGAAGCAACCTATGTCAATGGCGGTAATGCAGGGCCACAGAACTGGACATCGTTTAAAGAGTTCTCCTACACGTTCAGCCCGAATTACAATAGTAATGTCATTGAGTTGAAACAAAACTTCTTCAACGAAACCAATGATGGACAAGTCATTCTTAAGTTCCATTTCTGGAGCGGAGATATCATCACATACAAAATCACGAAAAACGGGAACAGCGTTGTTGGCACAGCTTCCTGACTTTGAACATGACCTAACTCACTTCAACTAAAAGCATTCAATACGGCGTCCTGTCAGAGCACTTCGCTCTAACAGGGCGTTTGTGTATATTTACACTTGTGTCACTCCTTCCGTACATGACCTTATCTGTATTTATTTTTGGATGTTTCCGGTAGTTCCGAATAACGTACAAGTAGCGACTCATACCTATACTGTAATTTGGTTTGAGGAGGTAACACCATGTTTAAACGTGTCGATCGTTTGGCGATTGAGCTTCCCCTCTCAGGAAGTCCTGATCCCAACGGAGCGAGTGCTGTACAGGAACTACTGGGTGGACGATTCGGGGAAATGTCAACGCTCAACAATTATATGTTTCAATCTTTTAATTTTAGAGGAAAAACAAAGCTTCGTGCCTTCTATGATATTGTTGCAAGTATCACGGCTGAAGAATTCGGGCATGTTGAATTAGTTGCCAATACGATTAATCTCATGTTAGTGGGTTCTACATCTCCGGGTGATCCAGATTCTACACCTTTACGCATCGGTAAAGATGCACGAATGACCTCCCATTTCATCGAATCTGCCCAAACCGCACTCCCATATGATTCCATGGGCAGACCTTGGAATGGTTCATATGTTGTAAGCAGTGGCAATCTGATCTTTGATCTTCTGCATAACTTTTTTCTGGAGTGTGGTGCACGTACGCATAAAATGAGAGTCTACGAAATGACGGATCATCCTGCGGCTAGGGAGATGACCGGTTATTTGCTTGTCCGCGGAGGCGTACATATCTTGGCTTATGCGAAAGCACTACAGATCGCCACTGGGGTTGACGTGACTAAATTATTTCCGATTCCGAAACTCGACAATAAAGTGTTTGACACCACTCGTAAATGGGAAGCAATGGGTGAACATCGTAGGCTTTATACATTTAGTGATAAGGACTATCAGAACATCGCACAGATCTGGAAAGGTGTGCACCCTATTGATGGAGGCAAATTGGAAGCCTATGCCGGTCTGCCTGGTCACAGTGGAAGCATTCCTGATCTGCCTGATCTACCCGAGGAATTCGCTCCAGGCATCTCTGCAGAGGATCTGCTACTCATCGCTTCAAGGTTGAAGCGAGAAGCGGGTCTATAGGCTGGAATATCACCCTAAACATGCAAAAAGGAACCTGATAGACTCACCAGGTTCCTTCTGAATAATTCATTATTGTGGTTCAGTGAATCTTACAACCATAATAGCTTCCCCATTTGCCTGCACGTTACCCGTCATGGATATTTCCACACGTTCAATCGTTTCATTTCCGTTTGGAATCAATACAGGTGTAATAATCGGAAGGCCGGCATTCCGAATGAATTCCATATCGAATTCAATCAATAATTGTCCAGCTTTTACCGTGTCCCCACTGTTGACATGCAGAGTAAAACCTTCACCTTTGAGCCCAACCGTGTTGATCCCAATGTGAACAAGCATTTGAACCCCAGTTTCATGTTCTAGAATGATTGCATGTTTGCTCTTGATCATGACATGAGCAATAGTACCATCAAACGGAGCAACTACACGACCTTCGGTTGGCTCAATAGCAATTCCTTCGCCCATATGCTTCTCTGAGAAAGCAGGATCAGGAACCTGCTCAAGCTCAACCGCCATGCCCGTCATAGGTGACAAAATGGTTAGCGATTCTACCTTTTGGCGGCTGCTTGTAATCTCATTCGTATGAGTACGATCAACCTCTGACTGATCCACTGCTACTGCTTGATTCGTGCTAATCCCATTGGCACCGCCTGAATGCGTAGACGTAGCTGTTTGCACAGCAGGTGCATCCTTATAACCAAAGAACCATGTCAGTGCAAATGCGATAGCCATCGCAGTCAGATTGGACAGAATGTACAATGGAAGTTGGCTATTCAGGTACAGCAATGTTCCTGGAATTACAGTGACAGCCATACCTGTGCCTTGTAGGTGGAACAATGAAGCGATAAAGCCACCCACAGCTCCCCCAACAAGACCCATAATGAATGGTTTCATGTAGCGCAGATTCACACCGAAAATGGCCGGTTCTGTAATACCGAGAAATGCAGACAGTGATGAAGGTAGTGCAAGTGCTTTTAACTTCATATTCTTCGTTTTTAATCCTACAGCTAGACAAGCCGCGCCCTGAGCAGCCATAGCGCAGGTAATAATGGCATTAAACGCATTAAAGCCTGTTTTCTCCAACAGCTGAATTTCAAGAAAGTTAAAAATATGATGCACGCCCGTGACAACGATAATTTGATGAAAGAAACCAATAATGATTCCCGCAATACCAAACGGCAGATCCAACACAGCTGTGGTTCCCTGAAGTACCCATTCTTCAAGGGAGTGGAATACTGGCCCGATTGCAAACAATCCTAGTGTAATCATGACTGTAAGCGTAATGAACGGTGTTAAGATCAAGTCGAGCGCCTCAGGCACACGTCTGCGGAGTACCTTCTCGAACTTCGCTCCAATCAATCCCACGAAGAATGCAGGAAGCACGGAGCCTTGATACCCTACCACCGGGATAAATCCAAACATATGCAGCGGTTGTGCTGATCCATCAGCCACTGCGTAGGCATTCGGCAATGCTGGGTTAACTAACATTAGACCCAAGACGATACCAAGGACTGGACTTCCGCCGAATACACGGAATGCTGACCATGCCACTAGTGCAGGTAGAAATGCAAATGCAGTGTCCGTCAGAATTTGAGTGAACAGCAGGAAATTCGGTGAAATATCCTCTGCCGTCGCACCGAACAAGGATAAAATTTCATTTTGCGTAAGCAAGCCTCGTAGACCCATGAACAGACCTGTCGCCACAAGCACAGGGATAATTGGAACGAACACGTCACCGAACGTACGGATACCACGTTGAAACGCATTGCCTTCCTTTTTCCCCTGACTCTTCACTTCTTCTTTGGAAGAGCCTTCAATGCCAAGCTTCTCAACCTCTTCAAAAATACGATTGACCGTACCTGTACCAAAAATGATCTGATATTGACCTGAATTAAAAAAGGCACCCTTAACCTTATCAATATTCTCAATTTGCTTCTGATCGATCTTCTCTTTGTCGTTAACCATGATACGTAAGCGTGTCGCACAATGGGCGAAGGAAGCTATGTTTTCCTTGCCTCCGATGGCCTGAATGACTTCTTCAGCAATTTTTTTGTTCTCCGACATCCTTATTCATTCCTCTCAATAAATCGTTATATCGTTTTTAGTAATCCCATTTGCTCGCTTTGAACTCTGCCTTGCCTCCATGTGCAAAAAAGCGAATGCCCACACTATCTCGGCTTGGGAATATGCGGCTAGTGAATACCTCTTCCCCATCATTCACGAATATTTCCACTGAAGATGTATCAACGAACATATGAATTTTGATGATATCCCCAGATAAAGCGCAATTTCTAATATTTCCATTGTTCGAATCTAATGTAGCACCAGATAAAGAGCGATTTAGTGTCAATTTTTGTTGCAGTCGATCATACTGTATCACGGTTTTCTCATGTTCGTTGGTTCGAAACTCAATACCGAAGTACTCCGCATCAAAATCTGTGATTTCACACTCTAATTCATACGCGATACCTTCAAAACCTACAAAAGATCGGATCTCATCATCCATAATGACATGTAGTTGTTCAACTGTTTCAGTCGCTCGCAGCTTAGCCATTTCCGCAATGGGTCGCTGAATCAACTTCCCATCCCTCAACGTCAATTGCCGAGGAATCGTCAAGCAGTGTGCCCATCCACTATCATCTGTGGGATACTCCAGATCAGGAAGCCCCATCCAGCCCACAAGAATCCGTCTACCGTCTGGTGCGTTCATCGTTTGTGGTGCATAAAAATCAAACCCTCGGTCTAGTTCCTGAAAAGCACCGTGGTTGAACACTCTTGTCTCTAGGTCTAGCGGTTCACCAACGATATATCCAGACTGATAGATGTTGTTGTACATATCTCCTTCAGGTTGAATTCCTTGAGGTGAGAAGATCAGAACCCCCTGCTCATCGATTGACATGTAGTCAGGACATTCCCACATATAGCCAAAATTCGGGAGTTTAGTTTCAACCTCACCAAGAAATTCCCAATGCTTGAGATCTGCTGAACGATACATAACAGTACATCCCGTTTCATTCGTCCGTTGGGCTCCAATCACACAGTAATATAGCTCCCCATCTTGCCAGACCTTAGGGTCTCTATAATGTTCGGTATATCCTGAAGGTACTGAATCAATCACAGGCAGAGGCATTTTCACTACTGAACCGCTTTCATCCATAATGGCTAAGCATTGATACGGGTGCCTGATCCACTCTTCATCTCTTGAGTTGCCGGTGTAGAGAAGATGCAGTTTCCCATCCTTTTCGATGGCACTGCCGGAGTATGCTCCATGTGAATCATATGGCTCACCTGGGCTTATACCGATGCCGACATTTTCCCAATTCACAAGATCCGTTGAACGGGTGTGGTACCAATATTTCATCCCATGCTCGGTTCCTAGAGGGAACCACTGATAGAACAAATGATAATGACCTTCATAATAGGAAAATCCATTAGGGTCATTCAGTAGTCCTGTAATGGGTTGGATATGATATTGTTGTCTCCACGGACACGCAGATATCAATGCTGTAAGCTTATCCATTTCACCTGGTTCTGCTTGTTCTATCCGCCGATAACGCTGTTCTCTATTCATTTTCATAACCATTCCACCCTTGCGTTGTAAATCAAAATGTGGCTACACGCCACAAAAATTGTGCACGAATTATTTTGCACATAGGAACCGGTTCCAATTATAACAAAAAAATAATTCCATCTGCGTTTCTCCGCCCCAATGTCAATTCGATAAACTCATTAAGCAATCAAATGGAACCGGTTCGATGGAATTATCATAAAGGAACCTTTTATAGTTTGTCAACGCTTTCTCGCGGAATAATTTCTACATCAAGAACTGTCTGCTTCTCCACAACGCCTCCTTGAACGAGTCGAATAATGTGATCTGCCGCCAATTTGCCCGCTTGTAAATAGTGAAATTTCACTGTTGTCAGTGTTGGGTGGATCATCTCCGTAATATCGTATCCACCGAAGCCCGTCACGGACAACTCCTGTGGAATTCGTATTTTGTTGGAAAAGGCTGTTTTCATCACGCCAAGCGCAATGTTATCCGTTGCGCCTACGATGATCGTGGCTTTGCGATCTCGGACAATAGCCTCCGCCGTTACAACCGCCTCCGACATTTTAAAGCTTGTTTCATGATATGTAACCTGACACTCACCACATTCCGCGATAGCACGCTTGAAACCTTGCTTACGATGAATACCTACTGCCTGATCTCTCTCTGTAACGCCCATGTATACAATGTTTCGATGACCTTGTTGAACGATATATCTTCCCATCTCATACCCTGCTTGATCATCATTATGAACTAAACTATGGATATTGGGATGTTGTTGTCCAACTAATAGAACTGGAATACCAATCTCTTCAATAGCTTTGAGATGTGCTTCGGTTACTTCCGCGGCAAGAAGAATAATACCTGACACTTTCTGTCTAGCAAAATCATATATACCATCAATTTCTCGTTTCATGTCCTGACTTGTATTCGCAATTAACATCTGATATTGATTGTTGCGCAATTCTTCATCGATCCCGATTAAGGTCTGTGAAGTTGCAAATGAATCAAGCCTTGGCACAACTGTTCCAATAATACTGGTCTTCTTCGCCTTCAAGCTCTGTGCAAACGTATTGGGGACATAGTTATATTGTTTGATGATCTGCTCAATCTTCTGCCCTGTGTTCTCGCTAACCGACCCTCCGTTAAGGAACCGGGAGACGGTACTCTTCGCAACACCTGCCATCTGAGCAATATCAGAAATGGTTTTGTTCATATTTACCCCTTTGAGTTCATTAAAATGTAAAGTAATATCTGTTCATATTATACTTCGAAGCTTCGCGTATGGCGAATCTGTTCTACAATGTTCAACTGAAGCGGGTAACACTTATCTCTTCTATGACTGAATGACCTTTAAACCTGTTTTAGTTACACATCTGTGTCATCAGGTTAAACACCAAAAGCCCAATCCATGTGAATTCATACCTTGGTATGAGTACGCATCAATTGGGCGTTACTTTACGAACAATATTCAGATGGGAAACATGCTCCAACTAATCATTATAAAGGATTTTGTGAATGTTGTTTACTTCCTATACCTCGATAATGATGGGAAGGATCATCGGTCTACGTTTAGTCTGAGCATAGATGTAATGACCGATCTCGTCTTTAAGCTTTCGTTTGATCACATTCCATTGATTCACACCGGCACCCGTTAGCTCCTCCATTTTCTTAAGAACCAGCTCATGAATCTCATTCATGAATTCCTCCGAATCCTTCACAAAGACAAATCCTCTGGATATGATCTCAGGAGAAGTAACCATATTTTTATCGGTTTTACTTAATGTCGTCACAATAACCAGCATGCCGTCCGAAGAGAGTTGTCTCCGATCTCGAAGCACAATATTACCAACATCGCCCATAATAAGACCGTCCACAAGGCTATTGCCCGAAGCAATCTTAGGTCCGCGTGAAGCAACGCCATCTTTGTACTGAATCATGTCCCCGTTATTAACGATAAATACATGATCCTTCTCGATTCCGACCGATTCTGCCAGCAAACGATGCTGATACAACATACGGAACTCCCCATGGACAGGGATTAAATAATCAGGTTTCATCAATGTCAGCATGAGCTTAAGCTCTTCCTGACTTCCATGTCCAGATACATGCATGCCAGAAGCACCGCTTGATCCATAGATCACGCGTGCACCCAGAACATACAGATTATCAATCACATGGGCAAGATCTCTTTCGTTACCCGGGATTGCCCCAGCCGCAATAATCACCGTATCTCCAGTCGCAACCCTCACATGAGGATGCTTGCCCGCTGCAAGTCTAGACAATGCCGCCATCGGTTCGCCTTGACTTCCTGTACATAACACAACGACTTGCTCAGGAGGGAATTGATCCGAGTCAATCGCTTCAATTAATACTCCATCAGGAACATCTAGATATCCAAGTTCAGTTGCTACAGACACGACATTCACCATACTCCTGCCTAATAGAGCAAGTTTACGACCTGTTTCAAACGTAGCATTTACAATTTGCTGAACTCGGCTCACATTGGAAGCAAAAGTAGAAATAAATATTTTTTGCTTTGCACGGATAAAAGCATCTAAGATGTGGTCACCAACCACACGTTCAGAAGGTGTGAATCCCGGACGCTCAGCATTGGTACTCTCAGATAACAATATATTCACGCCTTGTTTACCGATCTCACTCATGCGATGCAAATCCGGGTAAGGGCCGTTAACGGGTGACATATCAAACTTGAAATCCCCCGTATGAACGACGTTTCCTCCGGGCGTTTGAAAGAAAACACCAAGGCAATCCGGGATACTGTGACTTGTTGCAAAAAAAGAAACATCGATCTGCCCAAGCTTCATACTTGAATGTGCATCGATCGTATGCATATCCGTATTGCGGAACAGTCCGTGTTCCTTAAGCTTTAACTCGATTAGCCCTCGTGTTAAACGCGATGCATACACGGGAATATTCAGTTGTTTTAATAAATAGGGAATGCCCCCAATATGGTCTTCATGTCCATGTGTAACGACCAGTCCTCTCACCTTATCCAAATGTTCTAATAAATACGATACATCCGGAATGATCAGATCAATGCCTAATAGTGTCTCATCCGGAAACTTAGAACCACAATCAATCACGATGATATCCTGGTCATACTGTATGATATACATATTTTTCCCAATTTCATTCACGCCGCCGAGCGCTGCAACGTACAATTTGTTGTGTGCAAGGTTCAAATCAACAGATCCTCCTCTACAATAGCTGTGGTGGTTGGTCTAAACAAAAGATCGAATTCATTACGCTTCTTCCTATTATGGAAGTTCTCCCTTCTCTTATACATGAGATGCTGAATTCGATGTCACAATTAAATATAGAAAAGAGCCCCTGATGAACATTGAAGTTCAACAAAGGCTCTTTCACATCTAACTCGCTAATGCAAACGAACTACACAAGCAAGGTTTGACGTTGAAGCAATACATTTTGCTCATAGTTTTTGATCTCAGTAATCCATTGTTCACGTACCGGCACACCTTGCTGAGCACAGTAATAATCCCAGATCGCGCCGAATGGATAAGATTTGAATTCTTCTGTTAACGCCAGACGCAGCGTGTAGTCCCCTTTAAGTTCAGCATCCTTCAATGCTTCAATCGGTTCTAACATCGCACGAAGCAGTGCTTTGATCGTGTTCCGCGTTCCAACCACCCATGCAGCCACCCGATTGATACTTGCGTCAAAGAAATCCAGACCGATGTGTGTTGTAGATAACAGATCATGACGCACAAGTTCACGTGCAATCTCCAGCAGCTCATCATCCATAATAACGACGTGATCACTGTCCCAGCGCATAGGGCGGCTTACATGAAGCAGAATGCCACTCGTGAACAGAGCTAACGAAGACAATTTATTCGAAATGACTTCTGTTGGATGGAAATGTCCAGCATCCAGACAGATTAATGTATCATTTTGCAAGCCGTATCCCATGTAAAACTCATGTGAACCTACCACATAAGCCTCAGAGCCTAGACCGAACAATTTGCTCTCGACTGCATCCAGATTATGCTTCGGATCAAGCTTCTCAGCAAAAACCTCATCCAGAGCGTCTTTCAACAGTTTGCGCGGAGTCATACGATCTACTGGGTTATCCTTAAAGCCATCAGGAACCCATACATTGGTCACACAGGTCTGACCTAACTGTTCTCCGAAATAGGCTCCGATGCGACGGGAAGCCTTACAATGATCAATCCAGAACTTACGAATTTCCGAATCAGGGTGACTCAAAGTGAATCCATCACTTGATTTTTCATGGGAGAAGCATGTTGGATTAAAGTCTAAACCGAGCCCTTGCTCTTTAGCCCATGTAACCCAATTCTCATAATGCTTTGGCTCAATTTGATCCAACTCAACGCGTTCATCCGTGTCTGCATAGATTGCATGCAAATTCACTTTATGTTTACCAGGAATGAGGGCAAAAGCTTGCTCCAGATCTGTTCGAAGTTCAGTTGGTGTCGTAGCAGCTCCAGGGTATTGACCTGTAACGGAAATTCCCCCTGTTAACTCGCCTTCTTGATTCAAGAAACCTTTAACGTCATCGCCTTGCCAACAGTGCACAGAAACTTTGATCTCTGCGAGCTTCTTCAGAACTTCATCGGTATCAATCCCATGCTGTGCATATAGAGACTTAGCCGCTTCGTACGCTTGTTTGACTTGATTATCCATCAAGAACCCTCCCTATTACTATTTGTCCATGTTCATAAGATATATGGGTTATCCAAAGTGTAGCTATGAGATGATTTCTATCAATTTAACGTGTAAATGCTGCTGGTACACCGCCATCAATAGTCATCATGCATCCAGTTGTTTTCTCCGATTTGGAAGAAGCAAAGAAAGCAATACCTTCTGCGATATCTCTTGGATAGATATTAACAAGTAGCGTGGTGCGCTTACGGTAGTACTCTTCTAATTGATCCGGTTCAATGCCGTACGCTGCCGCACGTTCATTTCTCCAAGAACCGTTCCAGATCGCTGAGCCTTGCAGAATAGCATCTGGTAGAATGGTGTTTACACGAATGCCATACTCTCCGCCCTCAGCCGCAATGCAACGAGCAAGATGCGCTTCAAGTGCTTTAGCAGAACTGTATGCAGATGCGCTTTTCCCAGCATATACCGAGTTTTTGGAACCAATGAAGACCATACTGCCCCCGATTCCTTGCTGCTTCATCAGTTTAAAGGCTTCACGTGCAACGAGGAAGTAACCTGTACCCAGTACGTTCATGTTCAAGTTCCATTCCTTCAAAGATGTCTCGTCAAATGGGCTGGATGTCGCTAGCCCCGCATTGTTTACAATGATGTCTACACCGCCATATTGAACAGCAACTTCCGCATAAGCCGCTTGAACGGCCGCTTCATCGGTTACATCCATTTTAAGTGCATAAGCACGATTGGCGCCATATTGATCATTAATCTCCTGTGCAACCTTCTGTGCACCCTCAAGATTCAGATCAGCAAGGACAACATGCGCTCCTTCAGATACGAGTCTACGTGCTGTTTCACTTCCGATGCCTCCTGCGCCTCCTGTAATAAAGGCAACTTTACGAGAGAATTCCGTTTCCGCTGGTGCAAGAGAGAGTTTGTACAGCTCAAGTGGCCAGTATTCTACATTGTAAGACTCATTGGCACTCAGCGATACGAATTGTCCGAGACTGGTTGCCCCACGCATCACGGCGATAGCTCTATGGTACAACGCTCCACTGACTTGGGAAAGCGCCCAGCTCTTACCTGTGTTAATCATACCTACACCCGGAATCAAAATAACCCGTGGTGCAGCTTCAAACATAACATCGCCTTCATTTTTGTTACTTTCAAAATATTGTTGATACTGCTCTTTATATGCTGCTACGCCATCGACTAGCTTCGCTTGAAGACCTTCAATATCGTCTGCATTAGGCGTCCAATCAATAAACAATGGAACCACTTTGGTATGTACCAAATGATCCGGGCACGCTGCTCCAACTTGGGATAATTGCGGTGAGTCTACCCCGCCGACAAAGGCAAGAACGTCATCTTGATCGTCAAAAGACAAAATCATTTTTTTGCTATCGGATACTGCTCCTCGAATCGTTGGCATCACACGGGATACGATCTCACGACGAACCTCAGCCGCAAGTGCTGGATGCTTCACACCACCAAACAGGCTTGCTTCATCTACCCGTGCTTCAATGAATGCTTCTGCTTCGTTAATGATTTTGATCGTCTGTGCATAACACTCTTCTGACGTTTCTCCCCAAGTAACCAATCCATGCTTCTCCATGAGTACGAGCTCTGCATTGGGATTTGCGAATACGCTTTCAGCAATCATTTTAGATAATGTAAAACCAGGACGTACATACGGTACCCATACGAATCGGTCTCCGTAAATTTCTCTTGCTAATTCTTTTCCGTTATCTGCACAACACAAACTGATTATGGCATCTGGGTGTGTATGGTCAACATGTTTATATGGAAGGAACGCATGCAGTAGTGTCTCAATGGAAGCACGTGGGTGCTTGGAATCAATCATGCAATGTCCCAAATACTCAACCATCTCTTCATCTGTCATCGATTCCCGTTCAATTAATGGACGAATGTCCTCAAGGGCAAGTCCTGTAAAATGCTTCGCTTGCATGGAGCCCAAGTCAGAGCCACTACCTTTAACATACATAACTTCGATCTCACGACCACGGAAATCCTGTACTGTCGTTTTGGTAGATGTGTTACCGCCGAAGATATTGCACACACTGCGATCAGCACCAATGAGGTTGGAGCGGTAAACCAACTGATCTAGTCCTGTTGTTTTCTCTGAAGCCTGCGCTGAATTCCATAAACTCTGTACCATTCGTTTCCCTCCGATAATGTTTGTTTTATTCCTAATCAGAGTTTAACATCTTTGTTTTGTTTTGAAAACAAAAAGATTTTAAATATAAACGGAAAAATTCAAAAACACATAGAAGTGATGATCCTTTCCACCTCGAACGTACTCTGCTCTTCCTCATTTCGCACTTTAACAGGAAAAAGCAGAGCAAGATGTCCTTGCTCTGCCTGCATATCCTACTTCAAATTAAGTGAAACTCGATAATAAGGAATTGCTTCGATCTGATGAAACACACCGATTTCGGTACCTTCGAATTTTTCGATAAACGCTTGATTGACATAAGATGTCGTCGTTCCTTTACGAACAGGGGTTAACATAATGCGCAGTGCATGATCGCTTAGCTTCAGTAGAGATTCCTTAAGGCCGATTCTCCACGGCTCACCATACTGAATATGATCTGTTAACATGCGGTTATGAATATACGCTTCAGCAACATCGCCTTCGTAATCAATCTGGACAAATACATCATCGACATATGTCGGCCAGTCTGTATCGATATTTATTATGGCTGTATGCTCCTTCGGATGCTCGACCTGTAAGGAAGGATCATAGGAAGGAATGTTTAATTGAAATGTTTTAAAGATGCCATGCTGTGTTTGTGAGAGTTGCGCAAGGTTCGATAACACAGTACCGTTAGGCGCCGGATACATGGATACCTCTATCTGTGGCACACCTTCTGAAGTACACACCAGACGGTCATTGCTGATCAAGAGACGACTACGACTTATCAGTATTCGCTCTTCCCCGCCCCAGTTCAGACGATAGGATTGTAGCGCTTGCTCACGAGTTAAGGTGATGATGCGGATTTTCACTCCATCCTGTGAAGTAAGTTGGATATCGCTTTCTAATCCCACAACAGGATGGATCACATATCGTTCTTCGTCTTGGTTTACCACTCCATTGGCCGCATCAATATCTTCCACGGAAGAAGCTGCAAGAACATATTCGGCTTGTATGCCTTCAAGTTCATAAAATACTACTGTAACCTCATCATTTGTGACAAACTGTGTTAAAGGTTGAACCGTTGCACTAATCACTTCTAGTCCACTCAGTGGCATATGAAATGGTAAAATCGCTGCTCTTCGCGAGCGAAGCTTCAGTGAGCCTTCGTTTGGAAAAGAGACGTTTCCCTTCGTCGTAGATAATTCAATCCGTACATCACGATCTGGCATCTGCACATGATCCTGATAATTGTTTAGGAAGAGAAACCCTGATCCGCAATGCTGGCGCACAGCCCAACGTAGGTTTGTTGTATTATCCGATGTGATCTCTGCTTGATCCTCGGGAATCACACTTCCCATTGGAGCCAGCATCTCTCCGTATGCATCCAGGAACATGGATAAGATACGAATTCGATCGTATGATGCGGCAATCCGTCCAAACTCTCCAATGGGAGATTGATAATCATAGGTTATTTTGGGTAAAGCCTGCTCATTCATGTAGCTCTTCTTACCAATGGGGTTAGAACCCCCATGATACATGTAATACCCAACTAAGTTGCTTCCACTTGCAAGCTTCACCACGGTCATGGCTTCTACACTATCTGCATCTACAAGAGGACGTGCGTGGTAACTCACCTGCATACCACCAGCCAATTCACAATAGGCTGCCGGATACTCCTGACTGTTATAGTCCACGGATTCAACAGGATTCACATGTAAATCGCGAAACAAAAACTCTCGGCTCGGCGGCTGATTAGGAATCCAAGGCGTATATGCATATCCTGCTAACATTGGCAGTGTCCCTTCACTTGGCACAGCCGCACCTCCCCAAGCAGTAGCCGTGTAGAACAAGGGCTTAATCCCTACCTGTTCAGCAATGCGCCGTAACTCGGTCAGATGTTCCTTCCCATCTCGTCCTGCGGTTAAGTACTTCCCACTTTTGTATCCCCATGCATCTAGTGGTGCACCAGCATGCATGTACTCATTCTCCAGCTGAACACCAATGATCGGCCCACCCTCTTGGAAGTATGCGCCCTTCAGCTGATGTGCAATTTCGCGATACAATCTCTTCGCATAGTGAAGATAAGCGGGGTCATTTGATCTTACTTCTAGCGGATAGCTAAACAGCCAGTCAGGTATGCCTCCGTTACGGACTTCTCCATGACAGAATGGGCCAATGCGCATGATCAAAGGCATCTTATGTTTACTGCATAAATCCACGAAATGTCGTAAATTCAGATTGCCCGACCAGTTGAATATGCCTTCTTCTTCCTCGTGAAAATTCCAAAAGACATATGAAGCGACGATATTTACACCGCCCGCTTTCATTTTGAGCAATTCCTCTTCCCATTGCAGATAAGCAAACCTTGAGAAATGGAATTCTCCCACCACCGGAATATACGGTTTATCGTTTCGAGTCATATAGAAATTCGTAAAATCATAAGACTCTCCTTGTGGGTTCTGACCTCCATTGCCCGTCATACGACCTGCTTGAATCTCTTTATTCGCTTCATTTAGGCTTAAGTGAATATGGTTCTCGGCTATGCTATTACGCATGAACATTCCTCCATCGTCGTGCAAAATTTAGTTCTACGTATACAAGCAACTCAGATTAATCTCCTGTCTTCGCTTCTTCGTTCAAGTGTCGTCTAGTATCAGCTCGTTGTTCCCGTTGCTCGTAAACTCCAGTTTCCCTCTTCTATATCATTGGATATTTATTACCCTATCTAATGTTCTCATCATACCTACCAATAAGCATGATGCACATTCACATTAAGCGGTTTATGATGGACGATCTTCGGATAACCCCGTCGAGCCACACCATAGTCTCGTCACCACGTTGATTATTAAGTATGACAAAAAAGCACCCATTCACATCCAAAGATGCGAACAGGTACTTCTCAAATCTAGATCTCAACCCTACTCAACGACGTCGGGCAAAATCAACAAATTTAAACTTATCAGGACGATGTCTAGATTCCGTATACTGGAACGGACTTGCATCCTCAAGGTACACTTGGCTCCTCACTACAACTACGTTATGGAACCCATCCAGATCCAGCCATTTCCGATCCTCTTCCGTAGGCTCTTCAACCAATATCTCCTTCTTAGCAAACGAGATGGCGAGACCCAGCTCTCCTTCAATATACTCGTAGATCGAGTTATTGCAGATCTCCTTGCTAAGTCCTGGAACAAGCTTCTGGCTAATATAATCCTTATCCAGTATGACATGCTCCCCGTCTACATTACGTACACGCACGATCTCCCAGACGTTCTCGTTCAGCGCGAAGCCAATCTGCTTGAATAAGTTCTGATCTACTTCTCGATCTTCGAACACGTTCACATACGTCTTCGCACGATGGCCCATTTTTTGGGCTAATTCTTTGAAGCTCACAAGACCCGATATAGGAAAGTCGATTTTGCGAATGTCCAATACAATGGAGCCTTTACCCTGAATCTTCTGAATGTATCCTTCTTCATATAACATTTTCAATGCTTTACGGATGGTCTCTCTGGACGTTTGATATTGCTCAGACAGATCCAGCTCAGATGGGAGCAGCGTTCCTGCCTCAATTTCCCCTGTCCGAATATCCGCTGCGATATCCTCATAAATTCGGATAAATTTGTTATTCATTCGTCATCACCACTGTTCATTACCCTTATTATTAACTTATATAGCAACTCATTATAGCATGAGCGTTTCTGTTAGCAAAGGTAATGAAGGATTATGCACTGAAGCTCTTCCTGCGTTGCCTGATATTCTTCCCCATGCCAGTGGTTATGTTAAGACTCAATTCATCTCAAGCGTACTTAATAGCTTCTGCAATCGATAAATTAACGCAGCGGCTTCTGCTCAGTTTAAATGCTGCAAGGGACGGAAGCTGCCATCTTCATATCCTGTTAGTAAGTATACGCGAGCTCTTTCACTTCCTCTGTCGCCCAATGGGATACATTGACTTGGTCTGTGAAGGCATTCCGACCCGATTTCGGTTCTGTACTCGATTCTGAATTCAGGCTGCGAACTACATTGGCAATGATCTTGGATGCTTGTTCACGGGTCACAAGTGCATGGGGCGCAAATCTTCCGTTACCCATCCCATGAACCATATCTTGTCTGATTGCAGCTTCAATCTCCGGAGCAAACCAATCTTTTTCGTTAACATTAAGAATTTCAGTTCCTTTTTGATGAGTAGTGGTGTTTGGTTGTCCTATTCTTGATTCTTCTCGAAGTCTGTTTCTATAACTATAGGTGCTGTATTTGCTCACACTATTCATCTCCACCTTCACTTTGGAGGACTGACCAGCCTTCATAGAGGTATCTGATTCAATTTGGATCGTCTCTACAGCTTCCACCATCACAGCGGTTGAACCGATCTCATACATCAAGGCATGAGGAGATAATAAAGCAAATGCAAGCACGACTTTGGTAAGCTGTTCTGCTTGTTTCTTCACACGTTTATTCAATTTAGCCAAGCGTCTGCTCTCCTTTGGGTACACGAAAAAAAGGAGGCACTCCAACAAAGGACTACGTCCTCTACTGGGGTGCCTCCCCTAACCAGTGTCATTTTTTCTTGATATAACGATTCACTTAATGAATGTAAATACTTAATCGTTGGGTAGTCAACTCATATATAACTAGGATGGGTTACAACGAATGTCGAAGAAACCACTTGTATAGATCAGGATTGTTGTACGTTTCAGTCCAAGCATCGTGGTCACCTTCAGGGTAAACGGTAAGTTTAACATCAGCGTTCAAAGCAAGTAGTGCATCCACAATTCCTTGTGATTCCGACAGCGGTACCACATCGTCCTTGGCGCCATGAAAAGCCCAGATAGGAAATCCCCGTAATGCTCCCGCTTTAGCTGGATTATATCCTCCACAGATTGGTGCTACAGCCGCAAAAACGCCTGGATAGTCCGCCGGAAGATGCCATGCACCGTATCCTCCCATGCTTAAACCGGTGAGGTATACTCGCTTGGGATCGGCTGCATAATTGGCCAGCACATATTCCACAATGCCTATAACAGCTTCTTTTTCATTTGCCCAGAATTCGTCCTCTGGACATTGAGGTGAGATAACGATAAAGGGGAAACCTTCATCCTGTTCTACAATGTGAGGAAGGCTGTGTTGGCGAAGCTTGTTCAGATCCGTTCCACGCTCACCGGAACCATGGAGAAATAAAATGACGGGCCACAGCTCGTTTGTCTCTGTAACAGAGTGGGGAACATGCAGTAAATAATCCATCGTTACAGTCTTCTTAATTTCTTTGATTAATCGATGGCTATTCTGGGTCATGTCTATCCCCCTCACAATTCGTTTCTGATCTTCAGTAACGCTTCATCCAGTACACCGACAACCTTGTCGCACCATGCATCGAACTCGGGATCTTCCGTTTGAAGCTCAGGATGGGCAAGAATATGCTCAACAGTATCTCTAATGCCTTGATCCGCGCGCGTAGTTGCTACGAACTCGGGAACCAACCTTTTCAGCTTGCTGTTATCAAAGACAACGGTATTCGCCTTATCGCCAAGTAATCCTCCTCGAAGATCCTGATCACTGCAGGCAGCCAAGAACTCAGAGGATATATGAACGGCATGAAGCTTAACGCCCAGCGCATTCGCAATGATCTCATAAATCTGATTCCAGGTGACGGATTCGTCTGACGTAATATGTACCGACTCTCCGATCGCATGGATGTTGCCCATCAGACCGATGAAGCCTTTAGCAAAATCGCGATTGTGCGTTATAGTCCATAATGACGTGCCGTCGCCATGAATAATAACCGGCTTATTATCAAGCATACGCTTAAGCACCTGCCAGCTTCCTTGCGCACCATGCACACCCAAAGGTACGGATCGCTCGTTATACGTGTGACTTGGACGCACAATCGTTATAGGGAACCCGTGCTCCCGGTATTGCTTCAATAGGTATTCCTCACAAGCAATCTTGTTGCGAGAATATTCCCAATACGGATTGGATAATGGCGTGCCTTCCGTGATCCGATAATCTGCAAGCGGGGTCTGATATGCTGATGCGGAGCTAATAAATATAAATTGTTTTGTTTTATCCTTGAACAGACGATAATTTCGTTCCAACTGCGCGGGTACAAATGCAATAAAGTCTGCCACCACATCGAAATTCAGATCGGCAATCAGCTCTGCTACTCGTGTTTCGTCATTAATATCTGCTTGCAATACCTTCACTTCCGCAGGAAGGTTTGCATTGCGATTCCCTCGATTGATGAGATATAGCTCCCAGCCCTGCTCAGCAAGTTGAGTTGTAATGGCCGTACTGATTGTTCCTGTGCCTCCAATAAACAGCGCTTTCATATTTGCACCTCCAGATGGAATATATGACTCTACCATGATATCATGCATGCAAAAGAGGAGCAAAGCTCCGGGGTCTCCGAAACTTTGCTCCTTCATTCTAGACAACTTTGATTTTCCCATAAATCATATACATTCCGCAATGAATCTGGTATTCACCTGGTTTTAGATCAGGATCGACCGTGTAGTAGTTATCTCCCTTTTGCATGTATAGGTCCATGCCAAGATCACTGGATAGCAATGACTTAACATGTGTAACTTGTCGGGTAAGGATAAAATTAATTTTGGTCGGAACCCCTGCCTTTACTTCAATGACATCAGGGCCAAAACCGTCGTTACTTACACTCACATCAATAACTTCAAATCCCTGCAGATCTTCTGCTGTCTCGACTTTAGCTGCACTCGCAGCTTTGGCGCTTTCCGAACCCGGGGACATATCTTTACCCATAAAATACACTAGAAACGAACCAAGTAAAACAACTACAGCAAGACCCAATGTTAACATTGGCCATGCTTTACGGATCCAACTATTCATATCAACGCTCCTCTTTCCATCATTCATAGCTCAAGCATACGTTCTAAGCATACCTGATTCATCTCAAAATTAAAATGACTCCAGTGGGCTATAGCCAGCTTCAATGCCGAAGCAGTCACACATTTCCAATCAAATTTTAAATTTATACATCAAAAAAAGCCTGATTTCTCAGGCTTCGTAAGAAAAAATCGTTTCATTTTAATAAAAATGACTATTTCATGAATATGAGGGCGAGGTTCGTTTTACCCTTAGCTTGTGCAATTCAGGTAAGGCAACGCCAAGTAACACCACAATAACCCCGAACCATTGCAACAAGCTAACGTGCTCATGAAGTACGATGGCTGAGAGCAGCACCGCAACCGGAAGTTCTACCGCACCTAGTATGCCTGCCATGTCCCCTCCAATATGCGGAACGCCAATGGCGAACAGTACTGGTGGGATAAAAGCTCCGAAGAATCCGAGCAATAAACCGAAGACGAGCAATTGGCTCCAGATCAAGCCATTAAACAAAAACGTCGGCGGGAACAGGATGCATAGCAGAACCAAACCTCCAGTCACCATCCATGCGCTGCGAAATGCAGGATGCGCCGACGGAACTGCTTTTCCACTGAATAGAACAAACAAAGAGTAACTTACAGCCGCCATAAGTCCCAGCGCAATCCCTAGACCACTAAATTCACCAAGTCCCTGTTCGAGGAAACCTGCAGCCAGAAATGTTCCCCCAAAGAGTATAACTAGTGTGAATAGGGTGACTTTATTCGGACGCTGCCGCTTGCTTACTGCCTGAATCAATACGCTAATCCATGTGAATTGAAACAATAGAATAATGGCAAGCGATGCCGGAATATATCGTAGTGATTGATAATACACCAATCCTGTAATTACGGTCGGTGTGCCGGCCGCCATGAGCATTAAACGCTGTTTCCACGTTAATTTTTGAAAAACATGGGCTGGTGCAGTTGATGATTTACCTGCGTTATTTTGTTTGCGTTTTATGTTGAATCTTGTGTATAGTGCCAGCATCCACGAAAGGATGAACCCTGTAATCAGTTGTGTACCCACAACCTCACCTAACTTATAGCCTTCACCATAAGCCAAAACCACGATCGTGGATAATATGCCGTAACTCATTGCTCCCGCAAGAACAGATACATAATATTTCATTGATGAACAAACCTCCTGATGTTCCAACAATATCGATTTCAAAAGAATGAAGTCTCTTTACACTTGTCACTTGGGACAGAACAACCTTGAAAGGCATCTGTTCTCTCCAGATCCCTAAGAACCCCTGCTTAGAAAGAAACATCCAAAAATGCAAAAAATCCTAACTACGTGCAAGGAATACATGAATCCCTTGGCATCGTAGTTAGGAAGTATAGGCTTCCCGTAGAGACCCTCGCCCTGTGTACACTTTCGGCCTGCGAGGTTATACGAAATGAATATGCTTTTGTGATGTGTTCTTCTGTGACGACTTTTCATATATTACATGGGAGGTGAGATGGTGTCAACCCTGTTTTACAAATTTAGAAATGGATACTGAATGTTGTATAACCTCTTTCGCCCTACATTTGTTATATATCCGTTGTATCCCATTCCAGCGTTTGCTGTAAGCCTGCTTGTAGTCCACGCAGATCCAAACCATCCACCGCAAAGGCATCGCGAATTAATGGCGGAGCTACAAACTCATCGTATTTACCAAGGTATGGCGATTCATCCTCAGCAAGCAACGCAGATGCATCTTCAGCTGCGCGACATTCGCTCATAATTTCAGCTAACAATGTGCGTGCATCTACTTGACCAGAGACTACAAAATAATAAGGCTCCATGGGCACCACCGATCTTAACGCTAGCTTGGTTGATAGATTATGCTTCATAAGTCGCTCCAATGTACGGAATGCTTTGCTACCCACCCATGGCAACACATAATGAGAATCGCCGCCAGCCGGGATAACAACTTGCTTCAGTAGTCCAGTCTCGCGAGCCAATCTACGCGCCCGTTCTAGTCGATTCACCGCTTGCGGAGACAGGTACGGATAGATGACTGAACTCGACAACACTTCTCTCATTTTCTGAATCACCATCGTATGAATATCGCCGCCTGCGCCAAGCCATAATGTATCCACTTTGCCTTTTGCAGACTTAACATATACAGACTTATGTTTACGATCCACCTCTTCGACCTTCCACAGCTTACCTGCAAGAGAGAAGCAGTAGCCTGGTGGCGGTACAGTCGTAATGGATCCTATTTCTTCAGAGCCATTCAACACTTTATGTTCTTCATCATCCTTGAAGACGGCGTAGAAACGATAATTGTTCACCGTTTTCTCGCCGGTTAGTCCAATAATTAACGTCTGCTCTTCTGTCCACTGCAAATGATCGGTATCAATCAGATAATTTAGAAATACATCATACTGACTGTGGTTGATTTGAGCAAAAGGTGCAAGCGAGAGGACAGCATCTGCCAGCTCGCTTGGTTCGGCTTCCCCCATGCTTTTGAGCATACTCATCGTTTGGTGGTAGAGTACCCCCATCGGCATTTTACGAGCCTCAAGTGGCTCAACCCACTTCGTCTTCACATATAATTCAATGACTGCAATGGCACGAAGTAACGTCCACGGCATACATGCAGGAAGCTCAGCATCCTCCGCCTCTTCCTCTGGGCATACAAATAACATCTCTGAAGCCATATCATCCCGCCGACCAGATCGCCCCAGTCGTTGAACAAAACTCGACGCACTGTAAGGCGCACCAAGCTGCACAACTCGTTCAAGTTCCCCAAGATCTATGCCGAGTTCCAGTGTTACGGTTGCAGCGGCCACCGCCGGCCCTGCTCCTGTCCGTAACGCAGCCTCCGTCTCTTCTCTCAGCATCGCTGAAATACTGCCATGGTGTACGTGGAATACGTCACGCTCCTGCCTTCTTGCTGCAACTCGCCGTAGCTCAAGAATGGTAACTTCCGCATCTGTCCGGCTGTTGGTGAAGACTAACGCCTTCTTGCGATGGGTACTCTCGTAAATAAAATCATAATAGGCTTTACGAGCATTATGCAGATGTTCTGCCTGCTCTTCATCACGTGCATCCGGGAACGAGAAATGTTCAACTCGAAGGCGCAATTTTCGACCACCGGGTGAAGAGACAACATCTACGCCCTGATCTGTTCCAGCGGCAAGCCAGGCAGTCGCTGCATCATAATCACTGAGAGTTGCGGACAACCCAACACGGCGAGGCTTACACCCTGCCATACGTTCAATGCGAGCCAGCTCACTCAGTACCTGTATTCCCCGATCCGCTCCCATGAAGGCATGCACTTCATCAATAATGATATACCTCAGGTCATGAAACAAAGCTGGAATCGCGTTCGGTCGATTCATCAACAGACCTTCTAGTGATTCCGGTGTAATCTGGAGTACACCCGACGGATTTCGCACCAAACGTGTTTTCTCCGCTTGAGCAACATCTCCATGCCAGTGCCACACTGGAATATGACCTTCAGACAACAAATCCTTCAGCCGCTCAAATTGATCATTAATCAAGGCTTTCAGTGGCCCAATATACAAAATCCCAACCGATTTGGATGGACGTTCATACAATTCGGTTAACGCAGGAAAAAAAGCTGCTTCTGTCTTGCCAGAGGCTGTGCCCGCCGCAATCAACATATGATGTGGAGTATGAAAGCAAATATTGCACGCTTCGATCTGCGCTGGGCGAAGAGACTCCCATCTTTTTTTATATATAAATTCCTGTACAAACGGCGCTAATCGATAAAAAGGGTTCGCTTCGCTCATAACTCAAATTCCGCGAGAAAGTCATCCAGCTCATCCGTAGATGATGAACCGTCTGCTTTACCCGATCCTTCGGGTTTAACAGCTCGCTCTCCAAGCAATTGAGTGTACGTCACTTCCGGATTCTGATGCAGCGTGTGCAACACATCCATAAAATCTCTCACCACTTCACGGGTAGTGAGCATCTCATCGGCACCAAGTCGGTTAACTGCCATTTGCATAAAATCAACTAATTCTTCATCTCGCAAACTTGCGGTATATCCAAAATGTAAGGCATGAATCTGGCGAAGCTTCTGTAGCAGAATTAGAATTTCCTCATGAGATAACATGGATAGCTTCAAAATGGGCCCTGTATAATTCGCATAATCTCTTGCAGCATACCGGCCGTCAATAAGTCGGGAACGAAGTGCTTCATAACTGAACAGTCCTCTACGTTCATCCTCCACAAACTGTGGAGTTCCTCCTACAAAAATGCCCAGATGCTCGGCCTTACCCTGCATCGTATCATTAAACATCGTGAGCAGCTTCTCATAGTTACTCTGACGTGATACGCTATTTGTAATTTTGTACAGATTAACTGCCTCATCAATAAACAGCAGCAAACCTTTATATCCGATCTTAGCAATAAATTCAGACCATAATTTGAAGTAGTCATACCAGTTATCATCGTCAATGATCACCCCAACAGACAGTTCTTTCTTAGCTTCTGTCTTGGTTGCATACTCCCCTCTTAACCAGCGGAGAGCTGCTTGCTTCCGGTCATCGTCACTGAGCTTATAGCCATTCCAGTACGAAGCCAAGACTTTAGCAAAATCAAAGCCATGAACCAGATTCTGCATCTCATTCGTTACAGCATATATCTGTTGCTCTACTTGTAGGGCAAGTGCTGGATCATCTGGCCTTAATCCGTTATTTTGCATCGTTTGTTGTTGTAATGCTGCAATCCATTTCTGTAAAATTGGCTCCAAAGCGCCGCCATCCGGTCGTGTACGCGTAGACAGGCGGGTCATCAGCTCACGATATGTAGCCAGTCCTTGACCTTTGGTTCCCACAAGTCTTCGCTCAGGGGACAGGTCGGCATCTGCCACGACAAACTCACGATCCATCGCATAATTGCGAATCATTTGCAGAAGAAAACTTTTGCCACTACCATATCGACCTGTAATCAATTTAAAAGCAGCTCCGCCTTCTGCGATATTATCCATATCTCGCAAAATAGCCTCTACTTCAGGCTTCCGACCAACCGCAATCTGCTCCAATCCAATCCGCGGCACAACACCTGCCGTTAAAGAATTGACAAGAGCAGTTGTGATTCGTTTCGGTATTTTAAGTTCTGTCATTACATATCACCTCTTCACATGTTCAAACACGGTTATATAATCCGGAACAATCCGGTCGTTATCAATGAGTAGATCGCCGATCGTTTCCATAGCTACATCGTTGATCTCATCAAGCATAAGCGCAGGCATTGTACCATTCCGCTCAGCCACCTGCATCAGTTCACGGTCAGGTTCCTCACCTAATAATGCATATATTACCTGCACATGTCGCGGAGCTATCTCATTTGCAAAAAGAATCCATTCACCATCCAATTCTGCGATGAAAAAATCCTCCCATTTTAAAGTAAAGTCTTCTTCTTTTGTCTCCATATCGGTACTACTATCGTCGGGTTCCATAGTTTCCGTTGTACGCTGTACGTTGGCATCCTCTGGCTGAGGAGAAGTACTGAATTCGTCTTTCTTAGATGTGACTTGTTCCCCGATTGCTTGCATCCCTTGGTGTTGATTCAGAAGTTGATTATCTAGCGCAAGCTTGTCATCTGAATATGCTTGCTCGTCTATCATAAGAGCTTCTCGAACATAGTCACTCTCCTGCTGCAGAACGGCAAGCTTCTCCATATCAATCCGAACCGTTGGCTTCTCCTTAAGCTCTTCTTGCTCAGCAGCAAACACCTTATCTAAATATCGCTCAATGACTTGAGCAAACTCCGTATCGAGGGTCTTGCCACGCAATCTACCTCTGAAACCGAGTAATTCCCGTAATTTATTTTCAGTGCAACGGAAAATCCTCGTAACCAATGAACAGAATGGAGCACTTTCACCAACAGGAACAAAGGTAAGGTCAATCGATTTCCCATATAACGTATCATCATAAACAGCTTTGCGAAATAACGTACGTTGGATGCTCTTCTCCTTCGTCAACTGCAAATGATCAATCAAGCCTATTCCACGCGTTCGTTGCAGATAGGATTCCATTACAACCATCACTTGTGGAATATATCGTTCCAATGCAATCTGACCTTTGTCTCTATAAAATTTACTGAGTGTGATGTCATACTCATAATATCTGCTAAGTAATTTTAACGACAATTTCGACATGTCGCTCGTCAGCAACCGATGAAGCTCCATATCTGATATCTCCATTGGAAGAAAACCACTCGTGATATCCATAATCTCAGTTAACGACATATGCACTTGATGCACGAGCCCATAGTCGACAAGCCAATCTTGCATGTACACATCAAGTTGAGGGAACCGTTCCCGATAATTAACCCATAATCGTTTTAATTGCTCATATCCCCACTCTGGATCTTGCCATCCAATACCATTAATCAACTCGTAGATGTGTACAAATAGATACGATAAGTCCGTATCTGGATATCGTTCGGCACGTACTTCAGTTCGCCAGTAGAAGTACCAGCTTCGTTGTGACTCGCTCATCACACCATAGGTTGGCCAGTAACTCATAAAAGGTACAAATGGGGTCTCTTCTCCGCGTAATTCAACATATTGTCGTGCTTCCTCAGCGAACCTTCGCTCCGAGGACAAAACGCCCCCGTTCTTCACTTGTTTATCCAAAGGAGCGCGAGCCAAAGTGGATCGATCAGGGATAGGAACTTCAGTTGTACTAACATCCTCACTTAAGTCAATCTCGGTAAATTCCAATTGTCTTGAATTGTCTTCCATTGCTTCATGCTTCACCCCATCCTCTAGTAGAGAATACGAACAAGTGTATCCATACCGCTCATTATAACACTTGTCCTATTCCAATGGTGAACAAAAAATGACGCCTGAACTGTTGCCAGTTCAAACGCCATATCTCATAAGATTCTAAACGACTACAGCACGGTTTTTGCCTTCCCTTTTGGCTTGTAGCAGCGCCTGACTAGCCCTCTCGATCAGATCAGATATCGTTAACTGCTCCTGAGGAACCAAAACCGCTCCTCCAACACTAACCGTTACGATTTCATTAGGATCCGATAAATCACGCTGGATTTGCAGCGCGAGCACATGTTGTCTAATCTCTTCTGCAAGTTCTGCAGAACGCTCAGAAGTGGTTCCCTTCAGCTTCAACATAAAGGTTCCCCCTTGTAAGCGAGAGATTAAGGCATCATATTGCTCGCATACCACGGTGAGTACTTCACCAATCCATTGCAGACACAGATCCCCGCCTTGTAAGCCATACGTCGCATTGTATGAACGAAAATCATCAATATCAATAAACAGCAATCCTAAGCTACAGTTATCACGTAAGCATTCATCCCAATCATCCTGGAGCTGCGATTTAAATATCGCTTGAACCGGCATGTCCGTTAATGGATCCGTATTGAGGACATTCTGTAGCTGATGTGTTGTTTGATTATAATGATCCTGATCATGATGCGAAGCACCGCTATTAAGGAGCACCATTAATGATGGCTTCCCTCCATGGGTTACCGAAGCAAGAGTGATCTCAAGCAGCAGCGATGTTCCCGTAGCTGTAACGAAATACAATTGGTTCGTGAACAGCTGTGTGCTGTTGAGTTGTAACTCATCAATGCTTTTCTGCAGCGTTCCTTGCGTCTTCTCCGGTACCAGTTTCTTAAAGTCCATACCAATGAGGCTTTTGGTCGTCTCAAACCCAAGTAGTTCGGCGGCACGGCTATTACAGTATATTATTTTCCCATCTGTTAACGTGAGAAAAGCCATTGGGGAGAAATCCATCAACTGCAAATATCGCTGCTCGTTCTGACGTAAAATACGTGCGTTCTGCAATGCCTGTTCCTCAGCTTGTACCAACTGGTTCTCGGTTTGACGGCGTACGATCGTTTTGAGCAATGGCAGCACATTAAGTTCTTTAGCTGTCCAAGGATAGGATGTTGATTTCACAATTTCCCTCCACTTCTCAAACGATTTTCGCGGAGACAATCGAATCCCATCATCCGTTTTGATCACCGCTTTGGCCGGGTCTCCTGCCCAATCGACCAACTGCACAACTTCTGGCCGGAACCAGATGATGTAATGATGCTGGCCTGGTGATATAGCGACATATACAATCCCGGATGCTTTTTCCTTATACGCCTTAGCTGGCTCATATTCCAAACTAAGCTGGGACGTATGATAACTATAGTCCTCAGACTCACCCGCCAGCCATGCTGCGAGTCCCCTCACCTGCTCCCAAGTTGGTGTATCCCCATAGAGCAGTAACTTGTCCTGATAACAAACGGCTGCTCCCGAAGCTCCCATAAGATTAAGCAAGGTTTGCTGTTCACCTTGTAATTCCTCCACCACTCTTGCTGGGCTTGTATTGCCTATAAAAATATTCGAGATTCGTGCAGCTTGCTCACGTGTATGAATCTCAGCCTGATACTCGTCTAGTTGATGCCGTTGGAACAATTCGCTGGAGAAAAATGCCCCCAGGAAATTACACAAGTTACGAATGCGATGCGGTACATACCTTGGTGAATAATGATGACACGTAATCAACCCCCATAACTGGTTGTCATTGATGAGAGAGATCGTCACCGTAGCACCCACACCCATATTTTGCAAGTACTCAATGTGTAGAGGTGATACACTTCGAAGCACGGATAAGCTTAAGTTAAGAGGTTTACCTGTCAAAGGTTGAAGCAGTGGTACAATCTCTACCGGTTGATAATTCACGTCTACAATAGTACGCAACCAATTACGCAGGTACAGCTCCCTAGCTTGCTTAGGGATATCCGACGCAGGATAGTGATGTCCGAGGAAAGGTTCGAGATGTTCTTCGCGTGCCTCAGCAATAACTTTTCCGTTCCATTTTTCATCAAATTCATATATCATGACTCGATCATAACCTAGCATTTCCTTCAATTGCTCTGCTGCAATCTGACTAGCCTGCGTGCGGTTACTTGTGCTCTTGATTCGTCCAAAAAAACGTGAAATCCACAAATAATCACTGGTCTCTACATCAGCCTTCTCGTCAGGATTGGATGGTTCCAGCTCCAAAATTAATAAACCTTCACTCTCATGTATAACTGTCAAAAAAGTTCGTAGCTCTCCAAATACATCCACCGTTACGTCCATGTACTGTAGGTCGGATGTAACCGCGGCATTGAAGGTGCAGCTCATCAAATCTCTTAGACTTTCCTTACCAATCAATGATTCAAGTGGAAGTCCCAAAATCTCATCTGTAGTTAGACCAAGATATTCTTCGGTATTCTGGCTACATTGAACAATAGTAGGTGCATGAGAGGTGTTCACCGCCAAGAGCACACCATGCGGCTGGATAAAACCCGGAATGTGAATGGGCTCTTTATCGCAATTATTTAAATCTATAGGATCATTCGTATACGTGCCCTGGCTCAGCAGCGTACGGTTTAACCGTTTGTTTTCTTTGCTCGAATTCGATTCGGTCATGAATTATTAATCCCCTCCATTACAGTTGTTCTTCTACGATAACTGTCACTTAATCTGCTGTATTAATCCACTGATCCAATAGGCGGAATGTCTCAGAAGCTGTATGCACCATCCCGTCATGCTCTTCCGTCTTCGACACAGATTGAAGCAGAAGCTCCATGAACTCTTTCCATCTCGTTCTGGTGTCTTCACCATAAGCGTTAAAATAAGCAAGACCACGATCAGCCTCAATGGGCAAAAACTGCGACAATCGCTTGGTCATAATCTGACCACCATTCGTAGAACCTTCAATTACATAGAAATAGCCGAACAATTGAGCAGGAGAAGAAATGTCCGGCAATTGCTTACACAAGGGCAGATTTCGGATGTCCTCTTCACTTGAACCTAAATTCCGCAAATCGTTCTCTAGAAGAGCCGTTTTACCTCTGACTTCGATATCAAGACCTGTATTATTCCAAAAAGGCATGTGCACAGCCTGTTCTTCAATCGGTTTAATAAACCCATAGAATTTCTCCAGATATTGCTTATACTCTCCCAAGCTTATCGTTTGATTCATAATCTCTTTGGCATAAGGGTTAAGTTCAATTTGTCTATGATAATGAGCGGTCTCTGTTTTGAGACGTTCCATAAGATTGCTTGTTGTCATGAAAATCATCATCCTTTTTTATAAGTTCTCTTCATCCATAAACAGGACTTATTGCAGGTAATATCAGTTTAGATAGGATTAGATATTCCATTTTATCCGACAAAGATACTATGCTAGTATACTTTTTCTTGCGTGAGAAAACTACACCAATTCCCGGCATGTCAGCTGACATTCGATTCAAGGTTGTTACCGTAAGCTAAACCTAAATTCGGATCTAACCTGCATCTCCAAAATGCAAATAACATCCTTAACTCATTCATTATCCAAGGATCTCCGCATTGAAACAAACCTCCTGAATTCTGGACTATGAATGCTCACGCTCATCTATGTAAACCTAACAAACGGTCTCCAGTTCGTCTCATTTGAGGGTAGTTGACTCTAACCTCAAATGATACACTGTTCATATCACCTGTCACTGGAGGAATTATACATATGAAATTAACCATTCAAGATGTAATCCAACATCTCACGACAGACATAACGTTACCGGAAAATACAGTTGATCAACTATTAATTGGTTCAGCTGATCAAGACGTACAAGGCATTTTTGTCACCTTTATGCCAACACATCATGTGATTGAACACGCCGTTCGATTGAATGCCAATCTGATCATTTCCCATGAACCTCCCTTCTACAACCATCACAGCCATACGGATTGGCTCATGAATGACCCTGTCTATGAAGCCAAAAGAACCTTAATTCAGGAAGCAAATGTTGCGATATATCGCTGTCATGATGCTATTCATAGATACCAGCCAGACGGCATTACGGAAGGATTGATTCAGGCGTTGGGATGGTCAACTTATGTCGAGCAACACAGACTGGAAGCTGACATTCTTTCTTTTCCGGGTGGTACAACGGTTCAGGATATCGCTCACCATATAAAGAAAACCTTAGGTCTTGAATACGTGCGCGTTGCTGGTAGCTCAACCATGGATTGTAAGCGTGCAGCAGTCCTTGTCGGATTTCGCGGTAATGCTCCTCTGACCGTCCCTCTATTTCAGAATGAACAGCTTGATCTTATCATTGCAGGCGAAGGTTTCGAGTGGGAGACCCCAGAATATGTACGAGACGCTGTACAACAAGGGAAGGACAAGGCACTTATTATGATGGGACATGCGGAGAGTGAAGCATCTGGTATGAAACTTTTGGCTGACAGATTATCTACAGTGTTCCCTACAGTACCGATTCATTTTGTAGCGGATCAACCCATATTTAAAGTGTTATAACAAGTTGTTATATGTAATTCGATTCATCTTCAATTGAACTAGAAAGTTATCCAAAGCCCTTCTTGTGAGTGGCTTTTTGTTTTCTCTTCGTGTAATCTAAATGCTGTAACTTTGAAGCTCAGGACATTTGTCCTTGGCTTACAGAGCTGATTTGTCATTTAATAGAATTCGGAAGTTTATCGACAGTCTACATTGAACTGGAACTGTTGCAACATGCAGGATAAGGAGAGTACAACCATGAGAGGAATTATTTTTGCAATATTAGGCGGCGCTTGTATTACGCTACAAGGGGTTGCGAATACTCGGATTAGTACAGACATTGGCACATGGCAAGCCGCTACAATTACCCAGCTCACCGGATTCATTCTGGCGGCGCTTATTTTGATCGTTGTACGTGATGCTAACGTACAGGGACTCAAGCAAGTGAAGCCGTTATATCTCGCCGGCGGAGCATTCGGTGCTGTCATTATATTCAGTGAAGTATCAGCGATACAGCAAATGGGTGTGACCTTCACCATCTCTGCTCTGTTGATTGCACAATTGACGTTAACGTTTCTAGTCGATAGTAATGGATGGTTTGGTGTGGTGAAGCAAAAGATGAAACTGCCACAGTTTCTGGGCATTGCACTTATGATCACAGGAGTCATTATCATGAAGCTATAATTAGCTAGTTTAGGTCGGTGGGGGTGCATACCTAATGGAAGAAATCCATAATAACGAACAATTACTTCATTATCTTAAACAGTATCAACTGGAGACGGTATTTTACGAGCCACTGCGTGAACATATGACGTTATGTCATTTTGAGAAATGCGAACTCATCTGTCGTGAAGGAGAGGCCTCCGAATACTTATATGTGCTGGTTGAAGGCAAAATCAAAATCTTCACTACATCGTCTCAAGATAAAACATTAGTGCTCTGTTTCAAAACACCCTTGGAAGTCGTCGGTGATGTCGAATATGTTCGGGAGAGTAACATTGTTAACACGGTTCAAGCGGTCTCACCTGTAGTTATGCTGCGTATCCATTATCGTTATCTGGCTGAATACGCTGGCGAATACGCACCCATGCTCAAATTTCTACTAAAGATTATCTCCCATAAGTTCTATATCGACTCCAACTTCTCTAACTTTAATCTGATGTATCCTGTGGAAGTTCGATTAGCAAGTTACCTTCTCTCCATCTCTACCGAGGAGGATGGTACCGTATTTCATGAAGAATTGGATGCTTTCAATTTAACGGATATCGCGAATCTGATCGGCACAAGTTATCGGCACTTGAATCGTGTTATTCAAAAACTGTGTACGGATGGTCTCATTGAGCGTAACCAAGGCTTTATCCTCGTCAAAGATCGGGCAGGTCTACGGGAAGTGGCGGGTCATAACATTTATGAATAAGGAGCATTACAACCTATGATGATTACAGGTATTTTGCTTGCTCTGCTAGCAGGCGCACTTGTCAGTTTACAGACGATCTTTAACAGTAAAGTCAATGAGCGTACTGGCTCGTGGTCTACAACGACTATGGTACTGTTTACCGGCTTTTTGGCTTCGTTTCTAATCTCTATCCTAGTGGAGGGCAAAAATACGTTTAGCCTCCAGCATATGCAGCCTTGGTACTGGCTTAGCGGAGCGATCGGCGTTGGTGTGGTATTTTGTCTTGTGCAAGGCATGAAGCTTTTAGGCCCAACGTATGCCATTTCAATTGTGCTAACTTCCCAGTTAAGCTTCGCACTTCTATTTGATGCCATGGGATGGTTTGGGCTGGAGCAGATCCCATTCTCGTGGAATCAATTAATCGGTGTGCTCGTTATTGTAGGCGGAATTGTACTCTTTAAGTTTGGCGGTTCAATGAAGTCCTCGCGTGCTTCAGCACCAAGGACATGAGTAGACAGACATAGGTAAACAGAAAAAGGACGGCTCATTGTAATCAATGAGCCGTCCTTTTGAATATACAACTTTCCGTGAATCTGCAGCTTACTCTGCAAACTCCACGTTATGGTACACTTGCTGAACATCTTCGAGGTCTTCCAATGCATCGATCAACTTCTCGAATTGAACCTGTGCATCCTCAGGAAGTTCAATGTGGTTTTGTGCCAGCATCGTCAGCTCAGCAACCGTGAACTCGGTTACGCCCGCAGCTTTGAATGCTTCTTGAACGGCGTGGAATTGGTCTGGCTCGGCATATACGATTACCGCATCTTCTTCGTCCACAATGTCACGAACATCTACGTCAGCTTCGAGCAGAATCTCCAGCACTTCCTCGGAGTTCTTTCCTTCTACACCGATTACAGCCGTTGGATCAAACATGTATGCCACGGAACCGCTGACACCCATGTTTCCGCCGTTTTTGTTAAACGCAGAGCGCACTTCTGGTGCTGTACGATTCACGTTGTTGGTCAGTGCATCTACAATTACCATTGCACCATTAGGACCGAAACCTTCATAACGCAGTTCTTCATAGTTTTCATCCCCGCTGCCTTTTGCTTTTTCCATCGCACGGTCAATGATGGCTTTGGGTACATTATACGTCTTCGCACGTTCCAGCACGACTTTCAGTGCACGGTTCGCTTCCGGATCTGGTTCGCCTTTTTTGGCAGCTACATAGATCTCAACACCGAATTTGGCGTAGACCCGGCTCGTGTTTGCATCTTTTGAAGCTTTTTTTTCCTTAATATTATTCCATTTACGACCCATATCGTTTCCGCTCACTTTCAACATGTAATCTGCTTTCTACTTTGTCATTATATCTTGTTGAGCGTAGTTCAACAAGTTAATACCCACGAAATAATGGGAAAAACGACGACTGTTATTGATCTGAGTTTAAAGTTTAGCCATGGTTGTTCCTCTGATTCCACGCTTTATAGCGGTCATATCATCTTTGTTTATTTTTCTAGATTTAGTTAAACACAACAAGAAGCACCCCGTGAAGGAATGCTTCTTATGTTTCAAGTGACAAGAAAACGCTCGGATCTATCGTGCAATATTTCGGATGCAGTTAAGCATGAAATTGTCGGCCATCCAGCACCTCAGTAACATAACCTGCACGAATAACAAAGTCACCGAAATGCTCACCTTCATTACGCTGTGTCGCATATTGATTAATCATCGGAGTCAGCGTCTCCAGTATTTCGGTTTCGCCGATGTTTTCTTTGTACAATTTATTCAAACGATGTCCAGTGAAGCTGCCACCGAGATACATGTTGTATTTACCAGGCGCTTTACCAATAAACGAAATCTCTGCAAGCATGGGTCTTGCACAGCCATTCGGGCAACCTGTCATACGAACAACAATCTCTTCGTCTCGCAGACCAGCTTCATCCAAAATCGGCTCAAGCTTATCGATCAAGGATGGAAGATAACGTTCGGATTCAGCCATAGCAAGACCACAGGTTGGCAGTGCCACACAAGCCATCGAACTTCTCCGCAACGCTGAGTAATGTGCTCCGTCAGTTAGATGGTACTCTTGAATCAATGCTTCGATCTTTTTCTTCTTCTGGCTGCTGATATTACCGATAATCAGGTTCTGATTGGCAGTCAGGCGGAAATCTCCTGTATGAATCTTAGCAATCTCGCGAAGACCCGTCATGAGAGGATATCCATCGATATCTTTCACCCGACCATTCTGAATGAATAGCGTAAAGTGCCATCTACCGTTGCTGCCCTTCACCCAACCATAACGATCCCCATTATGATCAAAATGGAATGGACGTGCCGCTTCCAGACTCCAGCCCAGACGGCTTCTTAATTCCTCGACAAACCATTCTACTCCGCGGTCATCAAGCGTGTATTTGAATCGCGCATGTTTACGCACGGCACGATCCCCGTAATCGCGTTGAATTGTCACTGTTTTCTCAGCAACATCAATCATCTGCTCCGGTGTACAAAATCCAATCACCTTAGACACCTGCGGATACGTTTTGGAATCACCATGAGACATCCCCATGCCACCACCGACAGAGACGTTGAAGCCTTGAAGTTTTCCATTTTCCACAATCGCGATAAAACCAAGATCCTGTGAGAATACATCTACATCATTAGATGGTGGAACGGCAATACCAATTTTGAACTTACGTGGCAAATATACTTTTCCATAGATTGGCTCTACTTCTTCGTCGTTCTCCTGGGAATCAATGATTTTCTCTCCATCCAACCACAACTCGTGATATGCACGAGTACGAGGGTCAAGATGATTACTCACCTGACAAGCCCATTCGTATACTTCTGCATGAACATCCGACTGATTAGGATTCGGATTGCACATCACATTCCGGTTAACGTCCCCACACGCAGCAAGTGTGCTCAGCAAGGAGTCATTTACTTCACGAATCGTATTTTTGAGATCCCATTTCAATACGCCATGCAACTGGAAGGATTGACGTGTGGTCAAACGAATCGTGTTATTCGCATATTTGTGCGCGACACGATCCATCATAAGCCATTGTTCAGGTGTTACAATCCCGCCTGCAGCACGGACACGCAGCATGAACTGATAAGCAGGCTCAAGCTTCGACTTATTACGTTCATTACGAAGGTCACGATCATCCTGCATATAACTACCGTGGTGTTTCATCAAACGGTTGTCGTCCTCAGGAATTGCACCAGTAATTCGATCTGCAAGCGTTTCAGTAAGACTTCCGCGCAAGTAATCACTTTTGATCTTTATATCTTCCACATCACTGTTCGTGCGCTGTGGGTTAAGTAAATTATTATAAACCATGCTGCTTTCTCCTCTCGTTTCTACGGGGTGCCCTTGTGACAATGGATGAATTAATACACGTCCCGCTGATAACGTTTCTCCTGTTGCAATCTTGTCAGATATTCCGCTGCTTGCTCAGGAGTTAGACCGCCCTCTTGCTCCAGAATAGTTGCAAGTGCTCTATGAACGTCATGAGCCATCCTTTTCTCATCTCCGCAAACATACACACTCGCACCTTCTTGAAGCCACTGATACAGCTCTTTGCTGTGCTCCAACATGCGATGTTGTACATAAACTTTCTGCTCCGTATCACGCGAGAAGGCTACATCCATCTTCGTGAGAACACCGTCTTTGAGCCAGCGTTGCCACTCCGTCTGGTAGAGGAAGTCTGTAGAGAAATGCTGATCACCGTAGAACAACCACGATTTACCCTCCGCTCCAGTCTCTTCACGTTCCCCAAGGAAAGATCGGAATGGAGCCACACCTGTACCGGGGCCCACCATAATAATTGGGGTATCGGGATTCTGCGGCAGTTTAAAGTTAGGATTGTGCTGAATATATATTGGCAGTGAGTCGCCCGCTTCAATGCGCTCAGCCAGATGTACGGAACATACACCGTAGCGTTCTCTTCCCCGTGATTCATAACGAACTGCACGCACTGTAAGGTGTACTTCATCGGGGAATGACTTCGCGCTGCTAGCAATTGAATACAATCGCGCTGGAATCTTCCGCAATACCGCCACAAACTGCCCAGCCGGAATGCCTTGCAGTCCATAGTCCTGAACGATATCGAGCAGATCACAGCTGTTCATCACTTTGCGGAACTCTGAATCATCTGCAAGCAGATCAGACAGACCGCTCTCTGGTTTTAATTTAGCTAATTGCTCAACTACCGGTTTGGTCACTGCAGTAATCTCGAAATGACGCAATATTGCTTCACGAAGTGATACCTGATCACCTGCTCTGTTCACAGTAACACGCTCATCTGCGTTCCATTCCATCGCAGCAATCAATTCATCAACAAGGCGAGGGTGGTTCTCTGGGAATACGCCTAGACTGTCGCCGGGCTCATAATTCAGATTCGAACCTTCAAGTGACAATTCTACATGGCGTGTTTCACGATCCGATCCTCTACCATTCAAATTAAGATTTTCCAGCACTTCTGCCTGAAAAGGATTCGTACGACTAAATTGAGATTCACCGCCGCTAACTGCTGCTACGACTGCTTCACTCGTCACTGATCCGGTCGAAGTCGCTGCAGTACTTAATGAAGCCAATACATCGTTCATCCATTCTGCAGCCAGTTCGTCAAAATCAACATCACAATCAACACGTGGAACGAGTGGTGTACCACCAAGCTCCTGCAAACGAATATCAAAATCCTTGCCTGTCTGGCAGAAGAATTCATATGATGTATCTCCCAATGCCAGAACCGAGTATCTCAAGCCATCAAGCTTAGGTGCTCGTTTGCTATTCAGGAATTCATGGAGTGGAATCGCATTATCAGGTGGTTCACCTTCACCATGAGTACTCACCACGATTAGGAGATTCTCAATTTTTTTCAGTCCGTTCGGTTTGAAATCTCCCATTGAAGATAAGGTAACTTGCAGCCCCTGTTCTTCGAGCTTTTTAGCCAATTTCTTAGATAGTCCACTCGAATTCCCCGTTTGAGAGCCAAAGAGCACGGTCACTTCTTTTGACGCAACAGGTGTATTTTCAGTCACAAGGCTTGTCGTCTGAACAGTCTGAGTTGCAATCGAACCTGACGCCCCTACTACGCATCCTTGTTGTGCAGCTATATATCCGCTCAGCCAAGCCCGTTGACCATCGGTCAGAGTCGGAAGAAGGCGATTGAGCAATTCCACCTGTTCCTGATTAAAAGGGCTGTTAGTCACTTGTAGTTCCACCATTGTCCACCTCACGCATTGCTTCGATTTTAATTCCTACTAAAATGATCATATTAATAAATTTCTACTACATTGAACCTATCACACCCAATGGTGAGGGTCAATTTCAATGATTTTATACCATTTATCAGTTTCTCTAATAAAGGACAAAAAACAACAAAACCACCCTCTCGATCTGAGGATGGTTTTATGCATCATTTTAACAAGTTATAATCGACGTTGAGGTATAATCACTAAAACGATTTTCAAGAACTAGTCAGCTATGCAGCAGATATTCATGATCCATTGCTGTCCCCATTTACTCCGGTGACAGCTTACAAACTTGCTCATCGTATTAATAAGATCTGGTCCCACTCTGGGCTTTCATTGCCTAACAATGACGCCAATACAATAGCAACTCCGGCAGCACCATTTAAAAGACCTGCTTCATCAAGATTTAGCAATTTACCATCAATCAAGTTTACATCATGATATCCAAATTTAGATGTAGGATCGTAAAAATCTAATACACTCTCAACAAGGCGATCACGCATTAATCCTAATGTTGGTTCACCTGTGTCGGAATACATCCGTTGGATCAGCTGCAGCCAGCCAGCCAGTCCATGACACAATGTTGCTGATATCATGCCCCCATTGTTCTCGATCCGAGCTTCCATGTCCATATAGGCCTGAAGGGCAATTCGTGACCATTCATTATTCTGTAAGGCTTGACTTGCTAGCCAAATGGAGCGTGCAATTCCTGGTACACCGTAACACCATGAATCTCTTGGGAACAATAGATTTTCATTATTCAGGCTACCGTGCTTCCATTCCTCATATGAAACTTTCCCAGGCCAGTATACTCCTTTGTCTCCTTCAACCTTCCAATTGACGAGCCAATGAGTAAGTTCATGAACTTTATCTCCTAACTCTTTAGATTGTACTCCATTAATTATGGCTATACTCATTAACGCTATTGGTCCTGAAATTCCATGGGAAATACCGAGGTTAAAGTTACCATTAGGATATTTGTCTTTCTCATATGCTAAAAATTGATTCTGTGAAGAGATATGCCAACCTGGTATTTTTTCTGTACCCAAACTCTTGGGAACGCAAAATAGTTGAAACCAAGTTACAATGTGGTGCCACACATCTCTCATACCCGGACGATCATAAAAGGATAATACGATTCTGCCTATTCCACTTAAGCCCATAATCGTATCATAATCACCCATTTGTAAGTGGCTTTGTTCCCAATGTGTTATTAGCTCCTTCACTCTTTGACTAGCAAGCTCTTCCATCCATGTGGCAATTTGATCGATCATGGACTGATAACGTGTCCCATTACGAGATAATGAGCGAATAGCCAACAATATGCCTGATAATCCTCCATATAACGAAAGGTCACGAAGTCCCGTTTCCTCCAGTTTACGCTGTATTTCTTTTAAATACTGATGTCCTATTAAATCCCATCCGGCATTCGGCTCAAGTTGATCCAGTTGACCTATCAATAAGCATATGCCAGGATAACCACTACTTAAGCTTTCTCCAATCCAACGTTCGACTTCTAATCCATCAACCTTTAATTTAGCGTTCTGCGATTTCTGCAATACCTCATTTGGGTCTCTGAAGTGTTCAGCGATGTCTTTCAGAACATCACTTACTCTATCTCGAAGATTCCCTTCTAGTGGAAGCCATCTCAAGGTATCATTCATTGTTTTGTTCAAGACTGGTATACTTCCTCTCTACTACTTTCGTCACTGAAAGATTTAGCTTGGATTTGATACATCTCGGCGTAAGCACCATTACGTTGAAGCAATGCCTCATGTGTTCCCTGCTCAATTACTTTGCCATCCTCCATAACAATGATCCGATGAGCAAGGCGAGCTGAAGACAGGCGATGAGTGATAAAAATCCCTATTTTATCTTTCATTAAATCTAGAAATAGCTCCAGCAAATCTCGTTCTGCAACTGGATCCAAAAAGGCACTAGGCTCATCTAAGATATACAAATCTGCATTACGCATAAATGCTCTAGCTATCGCAAGTCTCTGCCACTGACCACCAGATAATTGCTGTCCATCTTCGAACCATTTTCCTAACTGAGTATCCAGACCTTGAGGTAAAGTACGAATGACCTGATCAATGGATGCATACTTCGCAGCATCTAATATGATGTCATCTTGATCCATTTGTTCTAATGAACCAAAACCAATGTTTTGTCTAACTGACATTTCATAATGAACAAAATCTTGAAAAACGGCTCCTATTTTCTTTTGATAATTCATTAAATTGTATTCTTTAATGTTATGTCCGTTCACCAAAATATTTCCATTAAAGTCGTCATACAGTTGCATCAATATTTTCATCAGTGTAGTTTTTCCCGATCCATTTTTCCCAACAATTGCAACCGTCTCTCCTTTATTAAAAGTGAGTGATACATTGTTCAACACTTGCTTCTCCTGACCTAAATACTGGAAGGATACATTCCTTAGCTCCAGCTGCTCAATACTAAATGAACTGCGTTTGTCGGCAATCATTCCTAATTCATTGCTTTGCTCAGACGAACGCATTAATGGATCTGATGTAGGGAGATCAATGAACAAAAATAATTGCTCCATGTATAGATGATTTTGAGAAAATTGCAATAAATTCCTCATGATGCTCTGCACTTGACTTTGGGTGAGCATTATAGCTTGAATATATCCATAGAGACTGCCAATCATTAACGTGTTACGTAGCGTTTCTTTGATAACTAACCACACTAACCACAGCATCACTGCAAGTTCAACTAAATTGTAAACCAAGGTATACTTCGTCAGCTTACCCAGCATTTTTTTATCGACTTTGTAAAAACCTTCGAGTAGCCCGGAGTATCTGTTCAATAGATACGAGCTTAATTGAAATATTTTCACTTCTTTCACGGCGCGATCATTAGTTAATAGATACGTAAGATACCAAGATTGGCGATAATATGGAGTTCGTTCCATATAAATCTCGAATTGTTGTTTATTGATTTTGAATAATGAGTAGAGTGATGCTAAAGAAACAACAAGGATAATAGGCACAGTCCACCATTTCCATAAAAATAACCATGTTGAAGAAGATATTACCGTGATAAGACTTGAGGCAATCCCTGCCAATTGACTATACAATTGATAGGGGCGGAACCCAGCTTCCTGACTTGCACGTTTCAACTGATCATTAATGGATGAGTTCTCATAGTCCGCGAGTCCAAGTTGAGTTGATTTTTGGCAGATCATGATATTCAATGACTTAGCGAGCGAATTTTCCAAGTTTCCTTCTACAAATGTTTGTCCAGAATTAATAACCAATTTCGCTAAATATAGCAATACAAATACTGCAAAGGGGATCAACACGATATCTACACCATTAATCATAGTAGATGATATGGCGTTTAATAGATTTTGCATAACGATTAGACTAAAAAAAGGAACGAGACCTTGCAGGATATGCAAAAACGAACTCGCAAAGAATTGGCCTTTGTTTGTCTTATAAATTAATAGAAATAACTTGCCACTGTTTTTAGTTGAGTTCCACATAAAGACTCCATGTTCTTATATTTATTTATAATATACAAACATCAAACTTTACTAAGTGATCCCACTTTCTGATGATACTGAACAATGCTGTTCATTGCGTGACGGGACATAATCATGATTTTATGTTCCAATTTGCGGTCAATACCGATGAGTCGATTCAAATGCATATGAATAATACTGAACACAATATCATCTGGACTGTTGGTTAAACTCTTCTGCTGTTCACACGTTACAAGTTGTTTGAAATAGGCCGATGAATCCTGATTTCTTATTCTTAATACAGAGAAAATATCATGATATAGCTGATCTGCTTCAGATTGTATTTGTGTAGTACTCCATTCAAAATAGGTATTCAATAGCCCCATGACACTTTTTCTTATATTGCGGTACTCATCCAAATATTCCTTAACATCAAACTTTTGATTCAGAGTTTTATAACATTCTGCCGGGCTGTACCCTAGCTGATTCAGAAGGTGGACAACGCTCATAATAGCTACCTGCTCAATTTCAATATTGGGTTTCTCGAATCGAATCAGACGGATGAGTTTGCTCACAATCAGGCTATCAGATGAAAAAACTTCTTCTGCCAATTTCATCAAGCCAACGCCACCATATCGTTCGATCTCAGGTTCATACGCATCAACAATGAATTTTGTTAAAAAGCCATCCTGAAACCATGTTGTACTCCATTCGTGAAACAATTCCGCAAAGGCTTGTGATTTATCTCTTGACTTGATTCTAAACCTGACTCTAATATGCGGTTCAGGATCCGCGTAGCGTATAAAATATCCAAAATCTATAAGTCCGAAAGCTCTGGCCTGCTCAATACAATCAGCCCAATGCAAGGCAATGAATTCGTTTTGTCTACTATCTAATCCATATAACTTGGCATAGAACCAGTCGCCGCCGGGAAAATGTACTTCATAATCTGAATTTTTTCTTGTTATTGCGGTTCTGTAAGCAAAGTTAGATTCTTTATCACTTTTTAAGACATTTTTATTCACGAGTGGAAATACAAACTCTGCTGTTAATAAACCTTCTTCTTGCCGAATAGGTAGCTCTTCGAAGCCCCCCACATGTTCAATGAGATCAACTTGTTGAGTTTTGCTTAAAATCTTCAAAATCTCATTCATGTGTAAAGGGTGTTCTATATCTAACAATATACGATGATCCGAATCAATTAAATAAACGTACCTCGGAACATTCCATTGTTGGATAAAATCCGTAATCCATTCTCTTAATCGAACCGCATCCTTGCCATTCTTGTGTTCTTTATTGTTATACCGATTTGGCAAACGAAGTTTCCATTTTGCTGGAGACAAAACAATTCTTTTATATTGAATTCTTGGTGTAAATGGAGCCTGCAACATAAATCCAAAATTCGGAGCAGACCATTGTTCAAACTTCATTAACCCAACCTCTATTAGAAATCGATACACATTAGGAGTTTGTTGATAATTTAGCATATGACCTACAGTAGGTATAATCTCTTTGTCATGATGTATGGATTTAATGTATAAGTTATCTCCATCCACTCCAACGACAAGGTCGGATACTTTTATTTGCTGTGCAGCCGAGAGTGAAGAAGTTGTACCAAGCGCAATCTCATAGTTTCGATAATTTTTAGTAAGCATTACATTTGTTGTTTTTCCGGAACTCGGTAAATAAGTAACTTCAGCCCAAACTTGATCTGGGCATATTTTTTGTTCTTCTTCTGAAATGATCTTGAATTGCTCTTGAAAAGCTGGATCGAAAATATCCATGAATCGGCCAAATGTTTTTCCTGCTCCATTAGAGCCTGAATTGGGCCCGAGCACTAATGTGTACTCACCTTTATCAAGGGTTTTACGATTCTGAGTGTATAGCGAGAAATATAACTCCATAGATGGCAATGTTGTATTTGTGTTATTAGAAGAATTATTTATAGTAAGAAGCTCTTGAATTTCATTTTCAGTAAGCTCCAGTTTCTGATTTCCTTTATGTAAGGCACCCAGCAATAATTCCATCAATCGTTGTTCTTGTTTCAATCGTTTGCGAGAATTGTCCATACTAGTATGTTGAACTCTTCTCCGACTCTCAGGATGACGATATGTTGCTGGAGCACCCAAACCTAATTCATCATCAATAAGCTCTAGAAGAGGTACCTCTTTATGATCTCCGTATTTCTCCAAAAACTCATGGACATACTCCTTTAAGTGCTGATTGGAGGAATAGGAAAGTCCATTAAGAATGCCGGCCGTTTGCTCAACATCTGCACGTATATGTTCATTCAGTCGTAAAGACTGATCTACGAGAGATACATCAACTTGCAATGCAGGTGTATGAATTGGAATGAGTTCGTTCATTAGGTTAGAAATATGTGCAAAAAGCTCCAGCCCTGCTCCAATCGTAGACTGGTTATATAAATCAATTTTAGATTTTATCTCAATTAATTTACCTTTTATCTCATCGATACCAGACAAGTCAGTTACAACACTCAAAATATACTGAAAAGGATCTTTGTCAATCGTGGAAGGCCGCATTTCAGTAATTAAAAATTCTTGTTTTAATAACTGTTTCACATAGTGAATAACAATCTCGGAATCAGTTCCTGGAAATTTCATTTTAAGTCGCTCAACCAAATCGAAACATGTAATTGGGGTATCTAAACATTCCATAATAAAATCAAAGACAATCGTTGCTTTAATGGATATGCTATCATTTTCACCATAGTCCATTTTTCCAAATCGCGTTACATACGGGATTTTTGCTCTATTGCCTTGTCGATATACTAGGGAATTAGGAAAAATACGAAGCTGCTCCACCACGCCTGGTACCTCTTCGAGTAACTCTATTAATTTTAGGACCCATTCCATGTCTGGGCGTGCTCTTTTTTTGTAAGATGGGATTCCGTTAAGATTAAGTTGTGACTCAGAGGCGAACTGTCCCACCATAACTCCTGAGAATAGACCGAATGGCGTTGGTCTACTCATCATTCGGATGACATACTTCATAATACTTGTTATTAACTGCTCATGATTTTTGGTTACTGCCTTCCCGTCCAACTTTAAGAGAGATCTATAGAGGCTTGGACTTGCAACGAGAAGCGCTTCTCTAATAACCGGCTGCTGAGCTAACTGGATCAAACGTTCGACAGAATAACCTTCAGTTGAATCACACTCTTTGTTGCTTGAGGGAAAGCATTTTAGAAATGTATCAAAAGGTAGAATAGGGGTTCTTATCATAAAAAAATCTAACGCTCTATATGAATTCCGCTCCATTATCATTATGTCCCCTCTCATCCATGAATAGTTCTATATCACTTTCTTTTGCCAGCCCACAAAACTAATGCTTCCAAATACCACCATAGATCCAATTAAATAAATCAAAAATTTGTATGAACCTTCTGGTCTAAGAGCCAGCAAAATTTGTTGAAATGGATCAAATAAAAATACTAACTCGGTAGCTAAGTAGTGATAAATGACAACGGACAATCCCGATACTGCCAAGAACGCTATGAGTGGTCTTGAGATGAATACACAAATGGCACTGCAAAATAATAATTTAGCTAAACAAGTTAGTAGAAAAACGGCGTAAAACTTCACAGTGTACCATTCGGCAGATAACCTGCCGACCTCACCTTCAGTTCTGTACAGAGTAGTTGTGTCGGTGCTAGGAAAAAATATTTTTGATCCAATCATGGCGATCCCATACGTAACTAGAATAAAAATCAACGTAGTCACAGCCAAGGCAAGTATTTTACCCAGCCATAATTCAAATCTTCGGTAAGGACGAAGACCGTAAATTCTGTATCCGCCGGAGTAAAGTTCGCCGCTTAAGTGATCGATATAAACAATAGGTAAAAGTGCAGCAACCATCAGTAATGAAATACCATTCATTACAAACCACGGGGCATTAAGAGTGTTAAGTGTTATACTGCCTTCCCCAAATCGAAACTCTCCCATTCCAGAGGAACTTGCGCCTAAAATATTTAGAATAACTAAAACTAAAAATGCAGCATATAGAACAATCTTAGATTTTCTTTTCCAATTTCGTTCTAATTCACTTGTCCATATACCTAGCATTATTGACCTCCTAGTACAAATAATCGGTTTTGACAAAGCGGCGATAAGCGCTCCATGTAAACACCACAAAATGTATTGTTATAACAATAACAACAGCTATCGCTGCGTTAGATCTGTCCGTTATAATTTCATCTAATCCAGTATGCTGTAAGAATGGGATCATCATATACGTAATGCTTAACTGTAAAATAGGAACCGAATCAAATGATGCTGCAATACGCACAAACAATCCGTCAATCAACAATGAAGTTAAAATATATAACATCCCGATCCCCATCGCATAGGTAACATTCTTACTATACATAGCAAAAAAAGAAAACAAGCTAGTAATGCCAACTAGTGATAGAAATGCCCAAGCATAATATTTAATCGTATACGCGACTATTTCGATAGAGGGAATCCTCAGACTTTCACTATGTGAGAACATAATATATCCTAAGATGTACAACGAAACGGAGAACCAAACTAACATAAGAAAAATCAAAATATAAATCAGTAACATCTTGCTGATAAAAATCTGTCTCCGTGTGTAATGTCTCAAAAATACATAACGCAACTGTCCCCCACGGTATTCCTCTGTAAAAACAGTTGCGACTAGTGCAGCTAAGATGATATTCACAGGAAAATACAAATTGTTTCTCAATCCTGCCAGCACAAACGTATCAGATAATAGTTCAGTGCTAGACTGAAACGATTCAAAATAATCTGCCGATAGATAAGCAAGACCAGGTACCACTAAAATCAGCAACCATGTCCAACGCTTCGCCCACAATCTTTCCCATTCAGTTCCCAATAACGTAATCATGCTTTCATTAACTCCACAAAGGCATCTTCCAGTCGTTCACCGTCTCCAATCAATTCTTTCGTTGAACCTTTCCAAACAATTCTTCCTTCTTTAATAATGATTAGCTCATCACACATTTGTTGAAGCTCATCCAGCAAATGACTTGAAATAAAAAAAGCATATTCAAATTCATCCCTCAAACCAAATATGATGTCTCGCAGACCCCTCATCCCCATTGGATCTAGGCCATTTGAAGGTTCATCAAGCAACAAAAGCTTCGGATTCCCAAGCAAAGCTTGTGCAATCCCGAGACGCTGCTTCATCCCTAGCGAGTATCCCTTAACCTTATCGTCGCCTCTTCCCTGTAGCCCTACTCTGTCAAGAAGCTTACTAATATGTGATTCCCGTTCTGTCTTAAGGATGTTAGAGTGCATACGTGCCAGATTACGCAAAACTTGTCTACCTGTCATATATTCAAAAAAAATAGGAGATTCAATAATCGCTCCTACCTGTGATAGTGCATTCTTACGATCTTTATTAACATCATAGGAGTCAATCGTGACTTGCCCACTAGACGGATGCATCAATCCTGTCATCATTCGCATCATTGTCGTTTTCCCCGCTCCATTAGGGCCAATAAAACCATAAATCTTACCTTTTTCTAACTTGAAGGATGTATCCTGAACAATTTCACGTTTGCCAATCGTTTTCGTTATATTGCTCACTTCCATAACGATATCTTTCATTATGACTCTCCTTATGTTCGTAAATTACCAGCCTAAATAACAAGAAGAGACTTATTCAGTCTCTTCCCGTTTATAAATCATTCATGAACTAACTCTAAACCAAAAATATGTTTGTGTATTAACACAATGCTCCAATATTGGAGATACAACCTTTACCTGCAGTCGGTGCACAGGTATTAGCCGTTCTAGTTTGTGGACCGCAACCCCCAGTACAGTTCCAAACACTAGTTAATTGGGGTTGAACAGGATCCTTAGATTTGTTAATTTGCACATCAAGATCAAAAATGCCTTTTTCCATTTTCATTACACTCCTCAAAATGAATTATTTAGATCTTGCCAATTCTTTTGTAAGGTCTTGGAAGTCAAATTTATATGAAGGAGTGCTAAAAGATCGTCACCTTTTAGTATCCTCATACACAAATCATTTTAAGCAAAAATGTAATTTATAATAAAATATGTAATCTATCTTCTTTATTAAAATATCACACAACACCGATATTGTAAACAATAAATTACATATAAGTTTTATTATATACCTTTAGTTAAATATTTATATAATTACTTAAATAATGTAAATATAACTTTTTCAACACAAATAGATTGGATGATTCGAGCAACTCACCTATCATTTTACATTTTGTTTCAATAAATTCTATTTTTGTTTTTTTGTAAAAAAACAAAAAAAATAAACCATCATTGGCATGGAATGATCCATTTCCAATGATGGTTTACGTTGTTCATCAACTCTAATATGAATTGAACGGTTATTTTCTCAGACAGCTTTACTGCTTCAGATTCTAGAATACCTTTGTTGTCCATGATTCGCAGTTCCACGTTTCGGTAACAACGTCACGGTAAAATTCAGGTTCGTGAGAGATTAGCAAAATACTGCCTTTGTATGCTTTGAGTGCACGTTTCAGTTCTTCCTTCGCATCAACGTCCAGATGGTTCGTGGGCTCATCGAGTACAAGTAGATTGGTTTCATTGTTAATCAGCTTGCACAAACGAACTTTGGCCTTTTCCCCACCACTAAGCACGGCAACTTTACTCTCGATATGCTTCGTAGTTAATCCGCATTTCGCTAGAGCAGCACGCACTTCAAACTGCGTATATGAAGGGAACTCCTGCCAGATCTCTTCAATGCAGGTATTGTAGTTTGCGTCCTTCATTTCTTGTTGGAAGTATCCAATCTCCAGATGTTCTCCACGTTGTACAGTACCTTCGAGAGCTTGAATCTCTCCCAGAATGCTACGCATCAGTGTCGTTTTACCGATTCCGTTTGCGCCGACAAGTGCAATCTTCTGACCACGTTCCATCCGCAAATCAAGCGGTCTGGATAAGGGTTCATTATAACCAATTACAAGCCCTTTCGTCTCGAAAATAAGCTTGCCGGAAGTTCTTGCATCACGGAAGTTAAACTGTGGCTTCGGTTTTTCCTTCGCCAGCTCAATTACGTCCATTTTATCAAGCTTCTTCTGTCTGGACATCGCCATATTCCGCGTGGCCACACTTGCCTTGTTGCGAGCAACAAAGTCTTTGAGATCAGCAATTTCCTGTTGTTGACGCTTATAAGCAGACTCCAGTTGTTGCTTCTTCATCTCATAGACTTCTTGGAAATGGTCATAGTCTCCGACATAACGAGTCAGATCTTGATTTTCCATATGATAGATCAAGTTAATTACACTATTCAGGAATGGAATATCATGCGAGATCAGAATGAAGGCATTCTCGTATTCCTGTAAGTAACGTTTCAGCCATTCGATGTGTTGCTCATCCAAATAGTTCGTCGGCTCATCCAAGAGCAAAATGTCTGGTTTCTCAAGCAGCAGCTTAGCAAGCAATACCTTCGTACGCTGTCCACCACTTAGATCGTTAACGTCTTTATCCAAGCCAATGTCTGTAAGACCAAGACCACGTGCTGTCTCGTCCACTTTAGCATCGATCATATAGAAATCCTGATTCGTCAACGTATCTTGGATTGTACCCACATCCTCAAGCAGTTGCTCAAGTTCTTCTGGAGTCACATCTCCCATTTTGCCATACATGTCGTTCATTTCCTGCTCCATATCAAACAGATACTGGAACGCACCGCGAAGTACATCACGGATGGATTGTCCTTTGCTTAATACGGCATGCTGATCCAAATAACCTACACGCATCCGTTTGGACCATTCCACCTTGCCCTCGTCTGGCTGGAGTTTGCCCGTAATAATGTTCATGAAGGTTGATTTACCTTCACCATTGGCTCCGATCAAACCAATGTGTTCGCCTTTTAGGAGGCGGAAAGAGACATCGGTAAAGATAGCACGGTCACCGAAACCGTGACTTAATTTTTCCACATTTAATATACTCATTCATGACACCTTTTCTATATAGACTTATTCTTGTATATTATAAGCGTTCTATCCTGTACAACTCAACGTCAACTTTTTAAAATTTTAAGTTAGATGTCTACTATAGGACAGTTTCATCTTATGAATTCATCCGATCATAACGTACACAGGTTAGCATTTGCCATATAAGATGAGATGGGGTAAAATTTGACCTTAAACTATTAATAAGAACGGAGCTCTAGGCAGAGCATTAGGTGAACATAATGATTGAAGTAAAACAATCCAAATTAGGTGATGGCGAATTCAACCGCGGAGTTTTTGCTACCGTTAATATTCCTAAAGGACAGTTGTTCCATCAGGCACCGGTTGTCCCTTATCCTAACGAAGATCATGAACATATTGAGAAAACAATTCTTGAAGATTACGTATTCGAATATGGGGCTAATCACACAGCCATCCTGCTTGGATATGGAAGCTTGATTAACCACTCTTACGAACCAAACGCGACTTATGAGATTAACTTCGAAAATCATACATTTGATTTTTATGCGTATACGGACATTCAAGCTGGTGACGAAGTACTAATTAATTATAACGGTGAAGAAGACAATATGGATCCACTATGGTTCCTCGATGATTATGAGGAGCGCATGCGTGAGTTGAACGAAGCAGAGGAAAGCAATGAGGGTAACGCAGACTCCCATTCCGAAGCTAAAGATACGAATCAAAAGTAGTGCAGATTGTGTACACTCTTCTTCATGTTCGTTCATGTTCTATTGTTATAGATAAGTAACGATCATGCAAACACAAAGACGGGGCTATCCAGCACCGTCTTTTTTTGAGTTTACCCACATTCCATTCATTCAATCTAAAATAGGCGGGTCGGTGTGCAAATCCTCATCAGGTGCTGTTGATCTCCACTTCGTAAATGTAACCTCAAATCCTGCACGCTTCGGTGAGCACAAAAATGGCCCTGCTTGTTTTTTCTCAGAGTACGCGAATCTTGCAACCCGAATCGTTCGCCATGCATGCTCATCCGTGCGGGCACGAATTACAACAGCTTCGTTATGATACGATGCGCGAATCGTAACAATCCTTCCACCCCATTCGGGCACAGGAGATAACGACCAATCCGAGTAGCCATCGGTGACAACCGCTCCAACATGAACCACGCCGTCGTTTACTTCCACACCCGCCTTGATCCATTGATTCGAACCATGCCAGAGCATCAGCCCTGCTTGATCATACAACTCCGTAAATGAGCTCAAATCAAATGAAACCTCAATCGCCTCGTTGCCCTCCCAAGGTTCAAGTAAGGCATGTCCACTTTGATGAACGAATCCATAATAGGTTTTCTCCCAAAAGTCACTTCCTTCTTTTGCTTCTACAATAAGTCGTTCACCTTCCATCCGACTAGCGACCGGTTCTGTTGTCCATGTCCCTGCCTGACGCTGAAGTAAATTTAATGTCATCAATCCTCATCCTTTCTATGCTCTCCATCCGTTTACTCCATACTTCGGCAAGCAAGCTTGCTGAACCTTTAATAAATATCAGACTCAATACTAAATACCCTCCTTTTCACGCTCATGACCAAAAAATTGCGTTGATTCTTTGTCAAAGTGGTATAATGAAAGAAGAAGTAAGTTTCAACCATTTACATTCATGACTGCGGTCAACCTATAAAGGAGTGTAACGATATGCATATTCAAATTACAGATCTTGCTGCTGCTCGGCTAACTGAGAGCTTGAATGATCAGCCCGGATATTTCAAAGTATTTTATGATACCGAAGGATGCGGCTGTAATGGAATCATTGTTATTTTGCTTATCGATGAACCCGCTGCACTAGATGAACAGATTGAGACCAACCTGGTTCCATTCTATGTTGATCCGAAACAGCAATTGAACCTTGAACAGCAGATGAAACTGGACACAGAGCAGAATTACGCCTCATTCACATTAAGCAGTGATGCTGGTGTACTTAGCAGCAACGTGCGTGTGAGAGATATCCGTGCTGTAGCCGCTGGCAGTTCAAGCGCATCCGACGCTTGTTCATTGAAATAACCACTCAGTCCATTAAGCGAAGTGCGATGATGTGCATTCGCACCCAAAAGACGTTGCAGTTATTGCAACGTCTTTTTATATCTTTCTGCATCTTTTTATCCACTTTTCTTTTCCTCTACTCAATGTGGGAAGTCTTCAATCCTATCAAATGCAATTTTATCTCTACTCTCAGAACAAAATAGAAGATTAATCATCTTTGTTTACAACTCGGAAACAATTGGAGAACCTATGGATATAATCCTCTAGTATACTCGGTATATAGATTGATATAACCGAGGAGGAACACACATCATGAAATCTTTGTCTCGCAAATCCATTATTTCTACTATACTTGTTGGCTCTGTAGTAGCCGGCTCCGCATTTACTACGTTTCCACTAAATCATACACTGACTCCAGTAGCATCAGCTGCAAGCTCTAGCTTCACACAGTTTCTGCATGATAATGCACCAGGGCGTACGATCAAAACCGTTAAAAATGTAGCTACTGTAACGAATGTTTCTAGCACGGTTGTGCTTGTTAACAAAAAGAGAAATCTACCTTCTACTTACACACCTCAAGATCTAGTTGTGCCTAGTATTCCTTTTAGCTTCTCTGGTTCCAGCCCGAAGAAGCAAATGCGTAAAGTTGCCGCAACTGCAATTGAGAAGTTGTTTGCTGCTGCAAAAAAAGACGGCATAGATATCAAAGCTGTGTCAGGATACCGTTCTTACGCAACTCAGAAGTCTATCTTCGACCGTAATGCGAGTATTAAAGGTGAAGCCGTTGCAAATAAAACAAGCGCTCGTCCAGGTCAGAGTGAGCATCAGACTGGACTTGCCATGGATATATCCAGTGCCTCTGCTGGTTACGATCTACAGCAAAGCTTTGGCAATACCAAAGAAGGTAAGTGGCTGAAAGCTAATGCGCACAAATACGGATTCATCATTCGTTATGGCAAAGATCAGGAAAAATTAACAGGTTATTCGTATGAGCCATGGCATGTACGTTATGTCGGCGTATATATCGCAGGTGAAATTACAAGTCAGAAACTGACGCTTGAGCAATATTTAGAGCGTGCCAAATAAGTCAGCAACTCCAGACACTTTCATTAATATCATCCAAAGGGATGGTTGTATGATATTCCCCCATGCTAATCATCTCATATAGATCGGCTATGATGGGAGCAAGAAGAGTTTTTGATAGCTCTTCTTGCTCTTCTAATTCATTTTCATACATACACCAAATCACGCACTCCTCGTTCATCCTTTGTCATCACAGCAAATCATGCAAAAGCAAGTCTTTTGAACACTACGGGCAATCGTTTCACACTTTCAGTTCCTGCCCAGGAACCAACACCAGCTAACAATGCATTATGAGATAAGTACAGAGCGAGATTATATACAATGGTTCCTAAGATAATTTCCAAGACGAAAAAACGTTTTATGGCAGAGGATTCAATGACATACACCCGGAATTCAGGATGAGCATTCATTGTTTTTAGACGTGTAATGAAGGTTTTCATGAATCACCTCAGACTGTTTTATTTTACAATATGGCAAACCCACCTTGTCTTATTCGAAAATAATACTTACATAAAGTAACTAAGTGTGTTATAGTCAGTTTATAAAACATACATAAGCGAGGTAACCTACCATGAGTGAGCTGGAGAGATTGGTCAAAGAACGTAGATCCGCCGTTATTTTTGAAGAAGGTATTGAGATTTCTGAAGCTGAATTGGAAGAAATGTTCGCGTTAAATAAATTCGCACCCTCTGCCTTCAACCTGCAGCATACGCATTATTTGGTGATTACAGATGCAGCACAGAAAGAGAAAGTATATGAAGCTTCCCAGCAATATAAAGTAAAAACAGCCTCAGCTGTTATTGTTGTCTTAGGCGATGTTAACGCACACCATCATATCCGAACAATCAACGAAGGTTTGTTGAATCTTGGAGCTCTCACCCCGTTCCAATATGAACAGGAATCGCAGAGCGTCATCGAATTTTATGAAACGCGCGGCAAGTTCTTCCAGCGTGAAGACGCGATCCGCAATGCCAGTCTTTCTGCCATGCAATTGATGTTAATCGCCCAGGATCGTGGCTGGGACACCTGCCCTATGATTGGCTTTGATGCTGAAGAGCTGCAACGTAGCTTGGATATTCCTGCACATTACGTACCTGCGATGCTGATCACCATGGGCAAAAAGTCGGAAGCGAAGCAGCGCCCGCGCGGGTATCGTAAACCGATTCATGAATATGTTAGCTTCAACAAAATGAATGCCGAATAAGGAAGATTGACCACCGCACACTACTCTGATTTCTAACTTATTCGAATAAAAGGCTATTCACCAGATCCACGAATCTGAGAATAGCCTTTTTGGGTATAGAAAGATCATTTTAATACGTTTCATAGACTAATTCATTTGCAATCTCCAGATCATCATTAAACTCGACATAGATATATAATTGCCCGGCTGGTGTATCTCCCGCATCATAACCTAAACGTAAAAAACGGTCTGGCTGGAATTCGGCATCAGCCAACACTAATTCATTCACATCTTCATCAGGATGTGCCTCAGCAATCATCTCAAGTGCACGGGCACAGAGCAGATCCCACTGTTTCCATACTTCTTCAATATAAATCGATAAGTCTTGCATCTCGGCCTTGGTTGAGACTTGCACCGTAACCACAAGCTCATTTTCCTGAATAAGCACAGGCATCTGATAGTTAATCATTGTACCGTCATATTGGAATACACCCATACCATGAATTTCATGATTTTCTTCCACGATTAGATTATCTGCATATTGGAGTCTCTCTAGCTTTGGATTATGACTATAATCCAACTGTTTTAATTTATTTTCAGAACAATATAGTTCAACCAAATGCTCATTCTGGCTAAGATCTAGCTCGTCAATGTGGTTATTAAAGCACCGAACACTCTCCAAGAATAGATTGGATCGAAGATTCAGCTTCTTGATATGATTATGATTACAACGGAGCTCTACCAGATTAGAACATGTGGTTAGATCAAGCTCCAACATATAATTATGTGCACAATCGACCTGCTGTAATTGTTTGTTGTGTGCAAGTTCAAGGGAAAAAAGTGCATTATAGCTGCAACTAAGCTCCTTTAACTGGTGTAGAGCATCTAAGTTTAAATTAGATAGCATATTCCAATGACATTCGACAGCGACGAGTTTGTGATTATGAGATAAATCCAGCTTCCGAAGTCGATTAGAACTAACATGGAGCACTTCCAAATCTGTGTTGGCGTGGAGATCCAGTGCGAGCAGCTGATTCTCTCTACAATCTAACCTATTCAGCTTGTCGTTATGACTTAGATCCAGACTGGTTAGTTGATTATACGAACAATCTAGCTCTCGAAGCTCTACAAAATATTCAATCCCATGAAGATTACTCACGCCAATTTTGGACAACTTTAACGTTTTCACCTGAAAAACATCACTTTCTTGTATATATCCACGCTGATCACAAAAATGATTTAATATGTACTGTCTAAACGGTTCATCCGTGAACGCCTTGGTAATATCCATAGCTGGATTCTCCTCTCAACTATAATCCTATTAATCCTGAATAACATATTATCCCTATTCTATGATGTCCCTTGAAAGGAAGCAATGTGTGAGAAGTCTTAAATTATACTTCAGAGCATCCTCTTCATTTGTCAAAAATAGTTGAATCAATTTCATAACTCATTTAAACGGATTTTTTGTAACTAGCTATAGACAAATTAAACCGTTTTGATCGATATCCAGCCTTGATTTAAGCAGCTAAAGGTATTATGAAATTGATTCAGTTATGTAATTTTTTTTATAACATGTTAACATCCAACATGTAACAGAAAACAATATAGAGAGGAAGTTATCCAATGGAAATGTATTTCGAAACGCTACAATCGTATCGCATTGCTTATGTCCGTCAGGTCGGCTCGTACGGGGCAGCCAATGTAGAGGCTATGGATAGGTTGAAGCAATGGGCGAATGATCAGGAGCTACTTACCGAAGCGGCTATTTTACTCGGCATTCCGCAAGATGACCCGGCTAGCACACCTGCACAGCATTGTAGATACGATGCAGCTATTGTCATGACTGAACTTGAGCCTGTGCATTCTGATGCTGTCGAAACGAGTGAGCTGTCTGGCGGAGAATACCTGATCTGTAAGGTCAAACACACGGCAGAGGATATGCAGCAAGCATGGAATGAGATCATCCCCCACTTGCAAAAAAATAATCACACGCTTGATCATACCAAACCGGTTATGGAACGATACCGCTATCAGCTTCTGAAAAATCATTTCTGTGAAATTTGTGTGCCTGTAAAGTTGGTCTAAACTCTTGTATGTCAGCAGGACGGTAACTCTATTACATTGCTTTTTCATTAAGCTCACAAATGAATAGAAATAGAAGAAGTGACTTCGTTTACCGAAGTCACTTCTCCCTTAACAACGTTATAGCAATACCCTTATACAAAAGCTCTTATATTAATAATCTTTTATCAGTACTCTTGTACTATCATGTAATTAGTTCATGAATCAATTAGAATGCCCAGTTACCTTTGCGGAATACCGGTTCTATCGTTCCATCTTGCAATTCACCATCAATATCAAGCTCTGCAGAGCCGATCATGAAGTCCACATGTGTCAGACTCACATTGCATTCATGTTGAAGCAATTCTTCATTGGACATAGATGTGCCATTCTTCATGTTGAACGGGTATGCACTTCCGACAGCCAAATGACAGGAAGCATTCTCGTCAATACCAGTGTTGTAGAAGATGCGATTCAGGTTAGAGATTGGAGAATCATGCGGCACCAGTGCTACTTCACCTAGATAGCGTGCACCTTCATCCGTAGCAAACAGGTTTTTCAGATGCTCTTCGCCAGATGCTGCTGTATAAGCAACAACCTGTCCATCCTTAAACGTAATTCGCATCTGGTCTACAAGCTGTCCGTTCAGATTCAGCGGCAAGGTACTGCTAACATAACCGTTCACACCACTTCGCTTAGGCATTGTGAATACCTCTTCCGTCGGCATATTTGCTACGGTGTAGACCCCTTGTTTATTTTCGCTGCCGCCACCGCCCCAGATGTGGTTGTCGACGAGTTCAATCTTCAAGTCGGTTCCTGGTGCTCGGTAGTGCAAACTCTTGTAATTTTTCTTATTCAGCAAGTCGCTCATGGTATTGAGTGTATCCAGGTGCACTCTCCAGTTCTTCACAGCATCACCGCCATCCACACGGTTCATTTTGAAGATCGTTTCCCACATCACGTTAATGCGATCTTCTTCTGGAATATCGGCAAATACTTTGTTTGCCCATGCCTTCGTCGGCGCTTTGATCAGACACCAGCTAATTTCATGGTTACGCGTGTATTTGGAATATCCTTTGCGTGCCTCCGCAGCAGCCTTTGTCGAACGGGAAACCTTGTCTGAGTCAATACCTTTATACAGCTCAGGGTCAGGTACTTTAATCGTCAATGTCGCTCCACCTGCTTCGGCGAATCGTTCCATCATGTCGCCTTTCCAAGCAGGATAGTAGTCAAAGCTATCATCCGAACCGCGCTCGAAACGGCTGCGAGTAATATTGTCGTCATCAAAGTCTACTTGCACATACTTCGCTCCGGCCGCATATGCCTTCTGTACGATCAAGCGGGTGAACTCTAATGTCTCGATTGGTGCAGTGACCAACAGGTCTTGTCCTTTCTGAATATTCACACCGACTTTGACTACCAACTCGGCGTATTGTTCTAGGGATTTTTCAAAAGATTGTTCAAATGCGCTCATGAATATATTCACTCCTGTTTCAAGATTTTAAAGTGTCCTAGATTTCAGTTATACGTTTCGTTTTTCCTGCTCACGCAGTTCAATTCGGCGAATCTTACCTGAGCTTGTTTTCGGCAGATCAGTGACGAATTCAATTTTACGTGGGTATTTGTAAGGTGCTGTCCATTCTTTGACATGGTTTTGCAACTCACGTACCAGTTCTGATGAAGCCAATGATTCATCTCTAAGAACGACAAAAGCTTTCACCACATGTCCTCGGATCTCATCTGGGCTCGCCACCACCGCACATTCCTTCACGCTGGCATGCTTCATAAGGGCTTCTTCAACTTCAAATGGCCCAATCGTATACCCTGAGCTGATAATAATGTCATCACTACGACCTTCAAACCAGAAGTAGCCTTCTTCATCCTTACGTGCGCGATCTCCTGTTACAAAATAATCGCCCCGTTGGCTGGCTTCCTTGCGTCCTGCATCTTGATAATACTCGTGGAACAAGGCAGGCATATCTTTGTGCACCGCAATATCTCCAACTTGTCCTGTTGGCTGCGGCTGCCCATCTTCATCAATAATCTCAATCAGCCCTGGTGTGATGGATTGACCCATGGAGCCAATTCGAGTAGGCGCACCGCTTAAGCTTCCAATAAGCAACGTGCTTTCCGTCTGTCCATATCCGTCACGAATCGTGAGGTTGAAATGACGTTGGAAGATCTCAATAACCTCCTGATTAAGCGGCTCACCAGCAGATACGGCACTACGGAGCTTGGACAAGTCATAATGTCCCAGATCATCTGTTTTTGCCATTAGTCGATATTCCGTCGGTGTACAACAGAGCACACTGATCTCATGTTCCTGCATTAGATGTAGGTATCGCTTAGGCTGGAATGATCCGTTGTAGACCAGACCTGTTGCACCTCTTCCGAGAACAGAGAGAAATGGACTCCAGATCCATTTTTGCCATCCAGGTGCTGCGGTTGCCCACACTGTATCTGATGGTTGGATATCCAGCCATAATGAAGAAGCGATCCGCAGGTGAGCATATCCCCAACCATGGCTATGTACAACTCCTTTGGGATTACCAGTTGTTCCTGAGGTGTAAGCAAGGATGGCGATATCATCTCGGTGTGTTTCTACCGCAGCCATCTCATCCGACTGACCTTGCATTAACTGCTCCACATTCAGCCAGCCTTCAGCCGGTACGTCAGTTTCACCATGAGGTGATGCAACGATCCGGTGTGCGAGTGATGGCAGGTCTGCGTTCATCTTCTCCACTTCTGCTGTTGTCTCAGACCACACAATAACTCCACGGGCTTCAGAGTGCCGCAGACGATATTCCAAGTCCTTAGCTCGCAGCATCTCGGAAGAAGGGATAACCGCAATGCCCAGCTTCAGGCAAGCAATGTAAATGACATAGGCGATAATACGACGTGGTACCATGACCAGTACTCTATCACCCTTCTCTAGTCCTAAGTCACGTAATCCACCAGCAAGACGGTTGGCTTGCTTAAACAAATCACCGTATGTGATCTCTTCCAACTCTTGATGATCGCTGAGCCATCTAAGTGCAATCCGATCTGACGGGTGGTTCTCCATCTCGGATGTCAGGTTATAGCTTTCAGGCGAAATCCACTGTTCAAAGTTCAAATGGAGCCTCTCCTTCATGTTTCAAAATGTAAAGCATCTATATATTATACCTCAAATCCTAGGACCAGGTGCTATGAACTGAATTCTCATTACAAAAATAAAAAATAACAGCCTATTTCTCGGCTGTTATTAGCTCTTTATTATCAGGTTACACCAAATTCCAATGTTTATAACCAAAAGCGCCTTTCTCTTCATAGAAAGGCGCTCTCCAATTACGAACTTACTCATTACGACTTACTCATTACGATCTCACTTTGCTATCATTACCAAGGGTAATTCCCAATTCCCTCTAAGATGCGATCAATCTCATTCAACTCTTCTGTTGTTAATTCCGGTGCCTTGAGAGCTGCCACATTCTCTTCGATCTGTGACACCCGACTTGCACCGATCAGAGCTGAGGTTACACGGTTGCCACGTAGAATCCAGTTCAGCGAAAGCTGGGATATCGTCTGACCTCTACGCTCAGCAACCGCCTGAAGCGCCTCGAACTTGGCAATGCGTTCGTCCGTATAGGCTTCTTTCTTCAGATTGCCTGTTGGATTCGCTCGTTCCGCTGTAATCTTCTCAACATACTTATTCGTTAACTGTCCACGGCCAAGAGGGCAGAATGCAATCGAACCCACGCCTTGTTCGTTCAATACATCCTGAAGACCATCCTCAATCCAGCGATTCAGCATGGAGTAGTTCGGTTGGTGAACCAGACACGGTGTACCCAGACGGCGAAGAATGGTAACCGCTTCTTGGGTCTGCTCAGCATTATAGTTGGACAAGCCCACGTATAGGGCTTTACCTTGTCTTACTATATGATCAAGAGCAGCCATTGTCTCTTCAAGTGGTGTCTCAGGATCTGGACGGTGGTGGTAGAAAATATCGACATACTCAAGTCCCATTCTGCTGAGACTTTGATCGAGGCTAGCAATCAAGTTTTTGCGAGAACCCCATTCGCCGTAGGGACCTTCCCACATATGATATCCCGCCTTGCTTGAGATGAGCAGTTCATCCCGGTAAGGACGCAGATGCTTTTTGAAAATGACACCAAAGTTCTCCTCTGCCGACCCCGGAGGTGGTCCATAATTGTTGGCCAGATCAAAATGATTAATGCCCAGATCGAAGGCACGAAGGATCATTTCTGTCTGAACATCCATGGTGCGATTGCCGCCAAAATTTTGCCATAATCCTAATGCGATCTGAGGCAGCCTAATTCCGGATTTACCGGAGCGGACATAGTTCATTTCACTGTATCGTTCACTACTTGCAGTGTAGGGCATGCTTATCTCTCATTTCTGCTTATGCGTTATTGTTGATCACCCTTTTATCTTAGACAATCCCTACCGAAAACCATATGGCATTTCACTACTTACGTATGGCAAAATGATTGTTATATCATCATCAGATGCCATGCCAAACAAAACAATTAAGCATACATTACTCATATATATATGTTAAAATGCATGATATAGCCTTTGGAACAGGAGTGACCTAAAGTGATTACATATATGTTCAAAAATAATCAATTCCAGGAGCTGCAGCTGCTCCATTATGGCACCGAACCTTGCACACCAGGGCACAGCTTTGGCCCAGCGATGCGTGATTACTACAAAATTCATTATATTCTGAATGGCAAAGGCACCTTCCAAGTTGGAGGGCAAACCTACAAGTTGCACAAAGGACAAGGATTTCTCATTGTGCCTCACTCCGTCGTTCATTATGAAGCTGACCAAAACGAACCATGGGAGTATAGCTGGGTGGCTTTTCAAGGTAGCAATATAGTTTCTCTCTTACAACAAGCTTGCCTGTCTGAACTGTGTCCGATCTTCGAACTTCATAATGATGATGAGCTGCGCTCGTGTCTGCATCGCATGATTAGCTCTAGAAATACACACAAAGGCTGGGAAATTAGTATGACCGGCTTGTTATACCAATACTTCGCTGTGCTGATTGATCAAGCTAGTGAAACCACTCATCCTATGATGCAGGACTATACGAAAGATACGTATGTTACGCAGGTCATTGATTTTATTGAGATGAACTATGCTAATGCGATCACGGTTCAAGCGATTGCCTCGCATGTTGGCTTACAGCGAAGTTACCTCTGCTCACTCTTCAAAGATCTGATCGGAAGCAGCATTCAATCCTACCTGGTGAATTATCGCATGCGTAGAGCAGCTGAACTGACGCTTGATCCCAGTCTAAGTATTGGTGACATTGCTCGATCCGTCGGGTATCTGGATCAATTGCTCTTCTCCAAAATGTTCAAAAAGGTCATGGGACAATCTCCAACCCAGTATCGGCAACAAAAAACAGCACCTTCCCCACTTCATAGTTAAAGGGAACGTGCTGTTTCCGTATTCGAGCGAATACTTTAAAATTTTAACTTTAACCGGATACCAGATCACAATTAAATCTCGTTTACACCTGCTGTTCCTGCATGGATACACCCACTACATGAACCTTAATTTCGTCAACGAATATTCCTGTGAAATTCTCTACAGCTTGCTGCACATTATGCTGCAATTCACGGCAGACCTCATGCATACGACAACCATATTGCAAAACAATTCTTAATTGAATCGATGCACGCTCTTCTTTTACAACCACATCAATTCCTTTTTGCAGGCTCTTGCCACTAATGCTCTTGGCAATGCCTTCCGTTATGCCTGCAGACATAGACGATATTCCCACGGTTGTCTGTGCAGCTATGCCTACAATTTTGGATACAACATCTGTAGCGATATGAACTGCACCGATCAGAGCTGGCTGAGGTTCAATATATTCGGGTTCATTATAGGTTACAGGTACGATTTCAGTCATGCGGATCGCTCCATTCTTATGAATTTGAATTAGGTCGTGTCTGAAACTCCCTAGGCATTTTGCCACTTTTCCTTAAAGAACAAATTGTAGATACGTACCAACAAGATTTTAAGAATCATATAGAACGGAATAATGATAAGAATAGCTATAATTCCGCCCAAGTCCCCCGCACCGAGTACCAAAATGATGGTTGTGAGCGGGTGAATATCCAGCTTTTTACCAAATACATACGGAGCAACTAGATTATCTTGAATCTGCTGTGCAACAAGAATGATAATGAGTGACCAGATCGCCACAGACGGTGATACGACCAGTCCCATAATTACAATGGGGATCGAAGATACGATCGCACCGATAAATGGAACAAAGTTCATAATGACAGCAATAACAGTCAACAGCAGTGCGTAAGGTAAACCGATGATAAGAAAACCTATATACATTAATACACCTAATGCCAGGTTTACAAGCACTCGTCCTACGATAAATCCACTGAGTGCCTGATCGATCTCCAGTACCACTTCACGACTGTCCTTCTGAAAACGCTTGGGCGCAATCGATGCGAGGATACGACCAAACTTCTCTCCTTGTTTCAGCATGTAGAACAGAATGATCGGGAAGGTGAACAGGATAATTGCAAAACTGGAAAGGAGCGAGATGAGACCACTAACGTAGTCCGTTACGAAATTAAATCCTTTATTGATGTATTCGGTAATTTGAGAGAACGGCGTTGAATTATCCGGGAACAATGTTGTAATTACACCATTTTGTTCTAATGCTTTGAGCTGAACACTTAGTGAATTAAGCAGGTTTGGCGCATTTTCTACCAGATTAATCAATTGCTGACGCAATGATGGCCACAGCCCCACGACAAACAGCACAATCAGAATGCCAAAGATCAGATAGATCAGCAGGATACTGGCCGTTCGGTTAAGCTTCTTTCTCTCCATATAATTGACCAAGGGCCTGAGCAGATAATAAAAGAACACGGAAAGCATCATCGGCACAGTAATTACCGTAATCATCGTAACTAATGGCTGGAATATGAAGCTCACTTTGGATAATAGATAGATGTTAATCAGCACAAGAGCTAATGCAATGCTGAATCGTACAAATGAGTTTTTCACTTTAAACAATATGTCCCCTCCAAATTCCCATTTCTAATGTGCGAGTATATGGCGAGCCTTCTATACATGATGTGGAAATCGTATACGGATCGGCTACATCTCTTTTATTTTGGTATGACAATGGTGAAGATGGTTGTTTCCCGTCCTCGCTGTGATAACGTTAGGTGTCCACCCATTTTCTCTGTATTGCGTTTGGCAATAGCGAGCCCTAGTCCAGTTCCGCCCGTTCCCGATCTCGCTGCATCCCCTCGGACAAACGGATCAAATATCGTTGCCCATAATTCCTGAGGTATACCTACCCCAGTATCAGCGACTTCAATGGACACATACGTTTCCAGCGGGATCAACTCTACGCGTAATTCTGTACCTCTTGGATTATATGCAAGTGCATTCGTAATCAAGTTCTGGATGACTCGAGATAACAGCTCCGGATCATACCGGGCATAGATCTCTTCATCTGGTACGAGGACATGCAGTACGAACTGGTTTTGCTCAATTTCCCCATACGTATCGGCCATAATCTCACGCACAAATTCCCCAATCTCCCGCTGCTTGATGCTCATATGGAAGTCGGGTGAATCCACCTTGAGCAGTTCCAGCATATTTTGAATCATTCGTGCAACTTGTACAGATTTATTGTGAATGTAGCCCAGATACCGTTGTTGTCTCTCTGTATCACCAACCCGACCTTCAACCAGCGCCTGAGCATAACCTTGAATAGAAGTAATCGGTGTCTTGAGATCATGCGAAAGATCCACGATAAGTCGTTGCTTGCTTTCTTCCGCGTAACGTTTCTCTGCCGACGTCTTCTCAATCACATCTGCCATAAAGTTAAAGGTCTCACCAATCTGTACAAACTCCTTCTCGGCAGAAATGGACATACGTGTACTGTAATTTCCCCGAATCATTTGGGTAAGCCCCAGCGATAACACTCGAAGTGGTTTCTTAATTCGCTTGGCAACCCAATAGCTGTATACAATCGTCAGTACGAGCAGAAGTACAATACCCACTAAGATGTAAAAGGGCAAGGGATGCTTCAGATTCGTAATCAGTTGGTTATCATTCATGCGAATACTTACCAGATCGCGTGGAAGTTTGAGCAAAAGGTATGTTGCTTCTCCTTCAGCCATGAATGGGGAAATGGAATAATAATAGGGCTGGTCGCTGCGGTTTTCTAACTTGGCGAATAATTCGGATTCTGCGTACTGGTTAATTGTGTCCTTCTTATTGCCTACCGAACGGATTACGGAGCGGTCTGCATTCAAAATTTCTAACCATCCACCGCTATCCTCCAGCCGCTGCGTCTCAATACTGGATGTTATGCCGGTACCATCTTGATTGCTTGCCTTCTCCAATTCAGCCACATACACATGTGCTTCTACATTCAGATCGGGATCAACGATATGATCAGAGATGCGAAAATCAACGACATCAAGGGATACGATAATGTATACAACCAGTACGAGTAATAGCAAAAAGAAGTTAAATAACAGAAAGTCCAGTGTCAGCGACGTATGCAGCGGTCTCTTTTCTCTAGTTTTCCATAGGCGCTTCAATTTTGTATCCTAATCCCCTTATCGTCTTCAAATATTCGGGTTGTCTGGAATCACGCTCAATCTTCTCGCGAATGTTGCTGATATGTACCATGATGGTACTGTCTTCATGAGCATAGTACTCTCCCCACACCGCTTCGTATATTTTTTTGCGGGTAAATACTCTGCCCGGTTGTTCTAACAGCAGGTCCACAATTTTATACTCTGTTGAGGTCAACGTCACAGGTCGTCCCGAGCGATACAACATACATTTGGAACGATCAAGGGATAGCTCACCAAGCGTGCGGGTCGCCTCTTGAGGTGCCGAGAGTTCCATTGCATCAAACTGGTTGACCCGTCTTAACAAAGCCTCGACCCTAGCTACAATCTCAAGGGGGTTGAATGGTTTGGATATGTAGTCATCAGCTCCTAGTCCAAGTCCCAAAATCTTGTCATGATCCTGGCTCTTCGCAGACAAAAAGAGTACTGGCATATGATAGGTAGCCCGGATCTGTTTGATCAGTTGTAGACCATCCATTACAGGCATCATAATGTCCAAGATAACCAGGTCAATTGGGCCTGAATGTATGCACTGCAATGCTTCCTCTCCATTGGCAGCGGTTAAAATGTTGTAGTCCTTCTCCAAATACAGTTGAAGCAGTTCCACAATTTCGGGTTCGTCATCTGCAATCAACAATGTGTATCTCATACGTTCCCTCTCATTTCAGTGTTAAGTTAGAATGTTCATATACCTACTATAACCTACGTCTCTTAATACAACCTAAATCCTTTCTAAAGATAATCTAAATAAAACGCCCAGGTTCGTAAACCCAGGCGGTTGAATTTTGTACTACGATGTACTGCTTCAAACGAAATCGTTAGCAAAGTCACAGGTTAGGACGTTATATTATGCTTTCAGCCAAGGCTTGACTCGATCAACCAAGTGCTGTTTGTCATATTGCATATACTGATTTGCACGGTTGCGGAGTGGGTCACCTGCATAGAAGCGCTCATATAGATCATGTCTGGCACCCAGCGGACTTCCCGTAAGCTCCCAAGCAAGTTGAAAGAGTCTTGTTTTCTCCTGTGCCGATATCGTCACACCACCTAAATACTGATGGATCATATGCTCCAAGGGTTTGTTCGAACCTGGCATTCCGGAGGGAATCTGAATAAGTCCACCTGCGGCGATTGTTTTCAAAATTTCGATGGAACGTGGATAATAATGGTTGCCTAAGTTTCGCGCAGTTTCAATGTACTTAAATTCAGGAAGCCAATTTCCGTACACATCCGGCTTGGCTTTTGCTTCCGCAGCAATAATTAATCCCTCAATCGTTTGCATCTGGCTGATCATCTCTCCCAACTGCTCTTGCACATTGAGGAAGGAGTCCACGCCAATTTCTTGGGCAATGGAGGAGGTGATGGCCGTAACGAACTCTAGCTTGGAATACAGACGAATGACACTTTGATGGTAGGCTAGGCTGGCGGAGGCTTCATTGCAACGGATCTGCCATACCGCTTCTGGATTTTGATGAAGTAACACACGTTCCCAAGGAACCAATACATCTTCAAAAAATAAGACGGCATCCATCTCATCATATTGATGACTTAATGGGTGGGAAGACTGCTTATCCGTTGCAGCGAACGATTCTCTGCATAATACGTGCAAGCCCGGGCTGTTCAAAGGCACAATCATCATATGAGCCAGCTCCGGTTTATCCCCAGGAATACGTTGTACAGGATAAATAAGGATATCGTCGGCATACGGAGCCGCAGTCGCAATCATCTTAGCACCCCGGATCACAACGCCCTCTTCGTTCTTTCGTACAATACGTAGCATCGCATCCTCATCTTCACCTATCGGTAAAGAACGATTCATCTGTGGATCACGCTGCACAATCGTCAGGAACAGATCACGGCGTTTCGCTTCTTCGTAATACCTAGATATTTTGTCCGCATAATATGTATCATGAATCCCCATGGCATCCCGAGTTGCATACCACCCCGTCAGACGTGAGCGAGCATAATCGGATAATCGACTCATGACGCCATACGTACGTTCAGACCACAACCGAAATGCACCGGCACGTTGACGAAGGTCTTCCCCACACCTTGGTACTTGAAAGGCTCGATGCACATACCCACCGATGTTCTCGTCCCAATATGCTACGGTATCTCTTGATTCTGGTTCATCCACCAGATTGAAGAGGCCTTCAATCGTCTGTAATGTACCTTGGAACGCAGAATGATTGGTTACATGAATTCGATCACCATCTAGCCATACGTTACGTTCATCATTCAATCGGTGTATGTAAGCTTGTCCCCGAGACATGGTTATGCTCAAACTAAATCCTCCTTCAAAGGAAATATTCGCATCCCTTTTCGAATGATACAATATGTATCTAAGAAAATAGTACTTCGCTTTGCTTATGAAAGTCAACCAACACCAAACGCAGGTCTGGTGTTGGTTGTGAAGATGTTACATATATGCGTATCCGTTAAGCAATGAAAGATGTCCTTAAGTAAGATTTATAACAAGCCCCTAGGACAACTTCGTATACATGTTGCGTAGATAACGCCAGCGTACAAGTACAAAATATAGAACTTGCATGGAGGAGAACACCAAGAAAATTCGAAGTGTATACCCCACTACGGAGAAATCGACCAATTGTTGCAATGCGATAAAAGCGACGGAGCTGTGAATGATCGCAACCAGAATCGGCAGGAAAAACATCAGTAATAGTTGACGTGTGACCATTCGGCGAAGCTCTGGGCGACTTAATCCCATTTTGCCAATCATACGGTACTGCTCTTCATCCCGCTCCAGATCTGCATATAGCCGGAAATACGTGAAGCTTGCAGCGAAAGTAAAGAAGACGATGCCAATCAATCCGCTCAGAATAAGAATGATCCCATTCGTCTGCTTCGAATTCAGCCAATCTACAACAAGCGCGCTAACCGAGAAGTAACCGTGCTCCAGCGGCTCTGATCTAAGGGATTCGATGAGTTCAGGAGCGAAGCTGCGTGTTCCCATCCAATCGGTAACGACAAATTGGGTTGTTCGGTTAGAGTAGAACGTTTCGTCCAAATTGGCTTCTTCAAAGTAAGCCCGCTTAATCTTGTCAAACAACTCATCGGAAACGACATACAGATTCATTTCATAATCTACAGGAATCACGATCTCGGTACCTGGAGCAGTTAATCGAACCTGTTCATGCTGCTCTTCCACCTCCAGATTCATTTCCGTTGTTGAGAAGCCTGAATCAATCTGTGCACGCAACTTTTTACGCTCCGTTAGATTGCCTGGTGTGAGAAATACTTCATCCTGCTTCAATTCCCTCTCTTCGTAACCAAGTGCCTTCGCTAAATAATTGTATTGACTTAACTTGATTAGATTACCGTTATTGTTCTCATAAAGGGTTTCATAACTACCTCGAACATAAGGTACTTCATGTTCAATTAATGACTCCTCAATCTGATTAAGTTGCTTCTCAGCCACTTCGGTATTCCATGAATTCATATATGTGAATGCATATGGATTCGTCATGGACGACAGACCCGGATCAGCAATAGCTAACATCGTTCCAATCCCTGTGAAGGACGAAGCTGAGATGACACTCACCATAAAGAACATAATGGCATTATCTTTCATCCGATAGGTAAGCTCAGATAGAAACAGCAAATTCGTTTTGCGGAAAAATAGACGTTGATTACGCTTAAGTGCTCGTATGATATACACACTCAGTTGGGTGAATAGCAGGTACGTACCTACGATGACCAATAGCACACTTCCAAACAGTAGTGGGAATGAATACGATCCCCATACAAAGATGAATACACCCGCATAACCCCCACCAATGAAAGCTACGGACAACCATGCCAGCATGCGAGAAGCCTTCGGCTCGGGTTTCGGTTTTTCCTCTGATTTGACCAGGTCAATCAGTGTTCCTTTGCGAATGAGTAGTGATGATGACATAGCGATAACCACGAAGAGCAACAGAAATGCGCCCATCGTAAGTGCAATACCTTTCAAGGGTAAATAGAACGGCAAACCATTTTCCACAGCTAACATGGAGCTACAGATCAGCAAAATCAACTTGCCGAAGATCATTCCCAGTGAAATTCCTGCGATGATGGCGGCGAGGCCAATGCACATGTTCTCCATAAATAAAAGTCGATTCATCTGCTTGCGCGTCATGCCTAGGATCAGGAAAATACCAAATTCCTTTTTGCGTGTTTTGAGAAATGAACCAACGGAGTACAACAAGAAAAGAAACGAGAAGATAAATATAATGAACTCAGCAATAACAAATCCTTGATTGGCAAGCGATGTGACCGTTTCACTTGAGCCCTTCAACCCCTCGCTTAGATCGGGGTGAAATAATAACAAGGCATAGATAAAAAAGATCATGACAGAGAATGTACTGCTCAGGAAATGAGCCAGATAGATTCTTTTGTTCCGAACAACATTATTAATAGCGAACTGGCGAAAATTCATGTCCTGACCCTCCCATTAGGGATAAAACATTAATAATCTTTTGGTAAAAAGCCGCTCGATTATCGCCGTAATGTATCTCGTTGTACAACTTGCCATCTTTGATAAATACAACCCTACTGCAGTAACTCGCCGCCACAGCGTCATGAGTAACCAGTAACATCGTCGCTTGATCCTCCCGATTGCGCTGTTCCAACATTTCCATGACGTCACGGGCAGCCTTAGAATCTAAATTCCCTGTCGGTTCATCAGCCAAAATCAGCTTGGGTGTATGGATTAGTGCTCGTGCAATTGCCGTACGCTGAGCTTGACCACCAGAGATTTCATATGTGCGCTTATCCAGAATTGCTGTGATTCCCAGCTTCTCTGCAAGTTGGGCAACACGTTCATTCATCTCATGAAGGGCAACCCCATCCAGGGTAAGAGGCAAAACAATATTCTCCTTCACGGTCAGGGTGTTTAACAAATTGAAGGATTGAAAAACAAATCCTAACTGTCTACGCCTGAACAATGCGAGCTCGTCGTGCCCCAGTTGGAACGGATTCTGCCCTGCGATTCGAAGCTCTCCTGATGTTGGATGATCAATTGTGGAGATCATGTTCAGCAGCGTTGTTTTCCCGCTACCCGATGGTCCCATGATGCCTACAAACTCACCTTCTTGAATACTTAAATCGATACCTGACAATGCTTCATGTGAGACAATACCTTTATAAATTTTGCTAATCTGTTGCACTGAACATATTTCCATCAGATAACCACTCCTCTTGACCTGTATCTCATTACGTTGGATTAAGCATGTTGAATGTTCATTCCATTCCATAGCTCTTTCCTTCAACTTATACATTCAGTCTATCCGAATCGCTGTTTTTCTCCTATGGCTTAACCTTTCATCTACATGACAATAATGTAAGGTTACGGTTCAATACCGTTTCATTCAGAAAATAAAAAGAAAGACGCCGTTTCCTCTCATAGAGTTTCGGACATCTTTTCTTTTCACACATGGTTTTTAGTTCTGATATGAACTCCAGTATATGAACTCCATAGCTTCATGTATTAAATATAATCTTCACGGTTGTGCCTTCTCCTTGAACGGACTGCAATTCAATCTGATGATTCATCTGGGTCAACACTTCTTTTACGATATATAGCCCCATACCCGTGGATTCTTTGAAATGTCGGCCATTCTCTCCTGTAAAGAAAGGCTGGAACACCCGTTTATGATCTGATGTGGGAATGCCCACCCCGTAATCTTGTACTTCAAGTATGATTGAACTTTCGAGCTCGTAAGCTCGTACATATATCTTCTGCCCATTACCAGTGGTATACTGAATCGCATTAGATAATAGCTGGACGAGAACGAACCGTATCCATTTGGCATCGGATTGTACCACAATAGATGGATCCATCTGCATTTCCGGATAGACATGATTGCGAATGAAGAAGCGCTTTAACTCGTGAATCGCAGCTTCCCCCGCCGCTTTAAGTGATACAGGTTCTACCGTAAAATCCTGTTCAAATGTTTCTAGACGAGCAACATATAGAACATTTTCCAGACTGCGTCTCATCTGATCCGCTTCCTCCCGAATACTTCTGAGACGCGGATCATCATCCTCGTGATCCTGAATTGTTAATTCGATGACAGACAGCGGAGTTTTCATCTGATGAATCCATTGGTTCATGAACGTCACGTATTCCTGCTTACGCTTCTCCATTCGATGCAAATCCGTATGATAATGACTATATTGCGAATCTAGTAATTTGGCCAATGCGGCTGACAAAGGCACCGATGCAGAAAGCGGAACGAACTCTTTTAACGAATCCATCGGTTGAGACAGCCGAGTGTAAAATGCACGATGAGACATATAGCGATACGTTAAATAACCAATATACACAATGAGACCTAGAAAAACAGCATAGGCTGCGGTTAACCCATGATCATAACCATCGTACCAGAATACCGCCACCACAGTGAATAACATCCCAACTACCCAACAGGTTAACGCAATATGTTCTTTAATGAATAATTTCATGTGCGTGCGATGTCTTTCCAATTACTATTCAGCCGATAACCTGATCCGCGTACTGTTTCTAAGGCGTCTGTAATACCGATCTCATTCAAACGCTTGCGCACACGAGTAACATTGACGCTAAGCGTGTTATCATCTACGAAGGAGTCGTCCCATAACTTTTCTAATATTGTCTCTCGACTGACTAATTTCGGACTACGACGCAATAACGTTTCCAGCAATATCGTCTCCTTCTTCGTCAATTGTACCTTCTGTTCACCCAACTGCATTTCCATACTCTCTAAGAAAATCGTTAAACCATGCAACTCCACTTTACGTTCCTCATGGCGAGTAGCATAATCCCCATACACCCGTCGGAGCTGGCTTCGAATTTTAGCCATTACAATCTCATGCTCGAACGGCTTCGTAATATAATCGTCAGCACCATTCTCTAGTGCCATCACTTGATCCATCTTGCCACTCCGCGCGGAGATGAACAGAATTGGACAAGTAGAGAGTGAACGTATCTGTCGACACCAGTAGTATCCGTCATAACTCGGTAAGTTAATATCCATTAGGACAACATGAGGTTGGAGCAGCTCAAACTGCTGTAGAACCAGTTCAAAATCCTCAACAATGACTGCTCTATCCCCATAACGCTCAATATGAGATTTCAGCAAATCGGCGATTTTGGGATCATCTTCAATAATTAATACCGTATACATATGGGGCATCACCTCTAACCAGTAATCAAATTATAAATAGGAAAGGGCTTATTGGATCACTGCCCTTTCCTTATCTAATGCTTAGCTTCACTTCTGCACTTTGACCTCATTGCGCCAATCCTTGATGTCTTCATTCAACTGCTTCAGGTTGCCCGAAGCTTGCTGTTCATCCGAAAGTTTATAGTGTTGCTTCAGTGATAGAATTCGATATACACTCTCATCAATTCGGGACTCTGCAATTTTACCACTTCGTACTGCATTCAACAGTGTATCAAAGATCGTCTTGGCACTTTCATAGCTATGAGCTACAAGCAGAATATCACTTCCGGCCTGTACTGTCGTTATTGCAGCTTCATTCAGCTTATAGTTCTTAGCAATCGCTCCCATACTGAGATCGTCCGTAATTACTACTCCATCATAGCCGAATTTGCCTCGTAAGTGTTCACCGATAATGACATCTGACAAGGAAGCTGGATGATCTGGATCAAGCTTAGGGAACAGAATATGTGCTACCATAACGGCTTCTGCTTGTTCTTTCACGGCCGCTTGGAATGGAATCCATTCAAGCTCTGCAAGTTGTTTTAACGTTTTGTTCACCACCGGCAGATCCAGATGAGAATCTACGGACGTATCCCCATGACCAGGAAAATGTTTCACGACGGGAATGACGCCTTCACTGCGTAGCCCCTTCATCTCCGCCACACCCATCTTAGCGACAAGCTCTGCAGAACTACCGAAGCTACGATCACCGATAACCGGGTTCTTCGGATTACTGTTCACATCAAGCACTGGAGCAAAATCAAGATTAAAGCCAACGAGTTTTACTTGTCTAGCTAATAATTGACCCATCGTTTCTGCCAGCTTGGCCTGATTGGTGTCTCCAACTGTACGATTTGAAGGAATGGACTCCACAGAATCGGGCATACGGCTCACTTTGCCACCCTCTTGATCCACACTCATGAAGATTGGTACTGGATTGGAACGATTGGCCTCCTTAATGGACTGTATAAACTTAGCTGTTGCATCAAGAGTTGTAACGTTATTGGCATAGAAGATAATGCCGCCTACCTTTTGATTGGAGATCATCTTCTTGCCTTGATCATCAAGCTCCGTACCCTGTACTCCTGCGAGAATCATCTGTCCAATCTTCTCTTCTAATGACAGTTGGCTAAGCTGTTCTTTCACAGGGTCTTGTTCCTCCTGCGATGGAGTCACTTGATCAGATTCAGTCTGTGTTTCCTCGTCTGTGTCCGAGCCCGCTCCATTTCCCTCTCCATTATTCGGATTGTTATTCGGTTCAGGCGAAGGTGATGCGCTATCGCTAGTTCCTGAATTCGATTCTGGTGATGTAGCCGATGTATTCGTTTGTCCGCAAGCGGTTAATAGCACACATAAGCTGATGATTAGCAATAACATATATCGTTTGGCTAGCTGTGTGAGTATGGTGTTGGAGTGTGATTTGCTGTGATTCAAGGATGTTCATCTCCCTAGATAAGTGGTATGTACTGCTTTGCTTTTCAGGCATAACCTTATCATAAGGTGTACCATTTTCAAAATACCGTGGACAGAAATCTTACCTACGATTCAAATAGGTTGTCCAAGAACAAGTTGTCACAAAAAAAGCTTTGCATCACTAGGTGCGGTATGGTACTTTTCTGTATTTTTTCAATGCGCGTGTGCGATGGAAGGTGATGAGGATAAGAAGGTGCGGAGTGATTATTTTTTTCTATTGTGAATTTTTCATATGTTGAAATAATTATTATAGAGAGAAGTAACCCCGCTTTCTTTTGGTTCGTTTGTTTTTTTGGTTTTTATTGGAATTCCTCTGAGCTGGGATCTTGATCTTTCGTTCACGCTTTTATGGTTGTTGAGTGTTATTTTTTGAAATAAAAAATAGAGCAGACTTCACAGCAATTTGTCCATCTTACGTAGATCTGCTGTAATATACCTGCTCTTTGTTTGGATTATCGGCTGTTCTCCCGTAACCAATAATGTGGATGAAGCATATTATATAATCCATAATATCCCTGTAAATGATTTATTTAGAATTGATAGCAATATTGTCGCGCCTCACTCTAAGCAATTTACCCGAAGAAGCAGAGAGTACGTCTGGATCAGTTCCGAGGCCAAAATAAAAGTCTCCTTCACTCTCCTCAAACGACCTTGCATACGTATCCTGTTCAAAAGAAAGAATTTCAGTCCACGTCACCAGGTCGGTCGTCTCATACACACGATTAACATAGTTCAAATTTTGTCTAGTATACGTCAGCACATATGCCTTACCATCACGCGTGAGTACGTCAGTTGGGAGTGCAGCAGTATCCGGCAAAATAACACGTCGTGCTTGATTAATTGCTGTCATGACATTTAATGATCTTGGCGTCAACTGTCCATCATTGAAGACCTGGCCTGCAATATATAACAATTTATTATCGTAGTTTACATTCTTTCCTATTCGATTGTAGGGGGTTGTTCCAAGTTGATATGTTAGACCAGGCAACATTCTACTTCCATAGATAACGACATCTCTCTTTTGAAGATTCGTATTAATCTCTAGAATATAGGTTCTATCTCCCCAAATATTGTTCGCTGGGTACATCATACCCGAAGCATATAACTTACCGCCTATTTGAAACAACGTATACGCTCTATATCCATACGTATTGATCGTTCCGTAATGCTGCCAGCTCTCTCCTTGGTCGTGGGATATAAGAACCGTCGGTTTATCATCAGTACCTAAGGCCGCAAACAGCTTGCCCCTGTACGAAGCTAGGTCATACACATGTACGCCAAGCGGTAAATTACGATATTTCGTCCAGATCTCGCCGTCCAATCGATAGAAATTACCTAACCCCCAGCTCTCTCCGTCTGAATCATTACCAGGAATAAATAACTTACCGTCGAGCACTTTGTAAATATCAATCTGTTCTTCATCTACGAACATCTTCGTCGTGGGCAGAATTCCTGGGTTACTACTACTCACCGTTTGAGTCTGGAAGGTTGAAGTAATCGTGTCATAATAGATGACAGGGATTGGGCCAGCGTTAGGGGCTACCCCTACGTTACTGCTGTTTCCATGTCCCATATAGATCTTCCCCCTGTAAAGCTGCAGATCCCAGACGTTGTTGGCGTAGGGTGCTTTCTTAAACGGTTTACCCAGGGATTCAACCATAGCGGTTACATCAGTCGACAATACAGCTGCTGCGGTTCTGCTCGTTGCGTTGGTAACAGCACGTTCAGCTTTTGGCTGCACACTTGCAGAAGTACTATTTTTCAATTTCGTGCTGCCAATAATCATTCCACCTACACCGGCAACGACAGACAGAATAAGAGCTGTCCATTTCGTTCCACTCTGCATATCCTCTTCCTCCTTCAATTTAAATATCTTCATTTTGTGATGATACAAAATGTATCTTTGTATATTATGTAGAAGTATACATCTACGCAACAAATTTCGCCCGTTTCGTGCAAAAAAATAGACAACCACATTCTGAGATGGGTTGTCCATACGTCGTTTAACCGTAGCATTGAGCGGAAGCACTATTGTACTAACCGAAAGTTGCTCATGGATTAATACAAATTGCTGCTGAAGAATTGTTTTGTTTCTTTTTTATTCAGCCTTGACTAGAATTTTCACCTGATTCTTCTCTTTTAACAAAGCTTCAAAGCCATGATCAACGACTTCATCAAGTGAAATTCGTTTGGTAACCAGTTTATCTGCTGGGAAGAAGCCCTTCTCCATCAGACTAATTACCGCTGGAAATACATCACGGTAACCAATAATGCCATTCACTGTACGTTCTTTCATTACGATAGCGTTAGGCTGAATAGGTGCTTCCTGTTCAAAAATGCTAACAATCATCAATTCGCCGCCAATTCGAGTCGTGTCCATAGCTTGTTGAAGCACCTTCGGAACTCCCGTTACTTCGTACGCTACGTGGACTCCGCCTGCTGTGCGTGAATGAATCTCGGTCACCACATCATACTCGGTAGGATCGATCACAATAGCACCAAGCTCTGCAGCTTTTGCCTTGCGTTCAGCTGATAACTCCACTACATATATATCGGAGGCACCAGATGCTTTGAGAGCTTCAATCACCAATAGCCCAATCGGACCCGCGCCGAACACAGCGGCAGTATCCCCAACTTTTAGTTTACTCTGACGAACCGCGTGCAGAGCAACAGCGGAAGGTTCTACTAAAGCCCCTTGCTCATAGGAGATCGCATCTGGAATGGAATGGACCATGTTCTCGGCCGCTGTCACATATTCGGAGAATCCTCCACCCCCACCTGCAAGACCCAAGAAGCCCATTTGATCGCAAAGGTTATATCTGCCCTGATTGCACGCTTCACAATGACCACATGCATAGATCGGTTCAACTACTACCCGATCACCAGCTTGGAAACGAGTTACTCCTTCACCCACTTCAACAACTTGTCCTGAGAACTCATGCCCCATAACGATAGGAGCTTGTTCCCCTGTTAACGGATGCGGTGCTTGAGCAGGTATAAAAATAGGCCCTGCCGTATACTCGTGCAGATCACTACCACAAATACCGCACCACTCCACTTTTATTTTAACCTGCCCTTGGTTAGGACGGGGTTCACCAATGTTTTCGAGTCGTAAATCTTTGACACCATACCAACGTAATGCTTTCATTTTGTTCATCTCCTAGATGATAAATTATATATTATAATCGGAAACGTTTCCGTAGTTAAATATGTCATAGTTTAAATACGCTGTCAAACATATTTGCCCAGAAATATGTCGATTTTATGATTTTTTTTGCGTTTTAATTTAACTCACATCTCAGGTATCAGTAACTCATCCGTGACTATGAGGCTGTTTTTCAATCAGCTATATCATTAGCTATACCAGGATGGAATCCATTTTTCAGCATAGCTTCTCTGCATGCATGTATTGCAACATACGTACAAGTGATATAATCATAAAGTAAGCAAAAAAATATCGTTTATAGATCATATATCAGGAATCGTTTCCGGTAATTAAAGTGAGGTCATATCATCATGGGTAAAGATCAAAAAGTCACGATTAAGGATGTTGCAGAACATGCGGGTGTAGGTATCGCGACGGTATCCAGAGCCATCAACAATTCCGAAGGCATTAGCAGCAAGACGAGAGATCGGATCATACAAGCTATTGAAGAATTAGGATTTGTTCCGAATACGTCTGCACAAAGTCTGAAGATTCGTCAGACGAATCAGATTGCACTCGTTGTGCCTGATATTCGCAACGCAATCATTCCTGAAATATCTTGGTCGGTTGAACAAACAGCGAAGCAGCACGGCTACCACGTTGTTCAGATTAATACCGCCGGTAATGCACGCACAGAACTAGAAACGATTCGCACGATCAAAAAATTGCATGTTGACGGACTTATATTCATGCCACTCGCCTATCCGAAAACCTTGCCAAATCTTATCGACAAGGCTCCACTGCCTATTTCTCTGATTAATTATGGCAAAAAACTCGAACCAGGTATGAAAGCAGATATCGTTTCACTGTCCAAGCCGGAAGGAAAGCTCGTGATGGAGCATCTGATCAAGATCGGTCGGACACGAATCGCATATGCCGGAGCGCCAAAAGATATTATTGAGGAACGTTATCGAGCTTACGAACAGGCACTTGGGCAAGTCGATATCTCTCTCGTATATTTCGGGGAAGACTTCTCATTGAACACAGGAGCTAATGCGGCAGACTATTTCTATGGATTAACTCATATGCCGGATGCGGTGTACGCCATTAATGACATGGTTGCCATTGGGCTTGTGAATCGCTTCAAAGAGTTGGGAGTACGTGTACCAGAGGATGTTGCTGTTGTAGGTGTAGATAATAACCAATGGACTACAGTCACGTCGCCACAGATTAGTTCTGTTTCCATTATGGGTGAGGAGGTTGCTAGGCTAGCGACTGAATTGCTGTTAAAACGAATTCGAGATCGCCATACCGAGGATTATGAACATATTCAATTTGAACCACGTCTAATCGTGCGAGAATCCAGTCTTGCCATGATTCGGACTACCGACCCTCATAAAAGATAACCACAGAACAAAGAGTCGGAATATGCTTCCGACTCTCACACGAACAGGAATATCAATTTAACGAGCAAGCTCGTCAGGATCACGGCTACCGTCACTTGGATCACTGCACGTAATTTGTATACAAACTGGTCTAGCTTAAATTGGTCAGTAGTAGATAATGAAAAAACTATCGCATAGAAAGCAAGTATGAAAAATGTCGTTAATATAAATGATAGTAAGCCTATTTTGCCTGTAGCAAGTGCTAGAACCCAGATCAAATAATACGCAACAAGAAGACTTCGTTGCCAGACCACCTGCATCTTATCACTCCCTCTGGTATGTAATTACTCTGTTGAATCGTTCGATAAGTAAACCGAGTACTATGTATATATTTACGTTTATTTATACATATGGTTTCATATTATTCCATTTTTAGGTGTAGTTTCGGTTCATTTCTGCATAAGACATCGGGATATCCCTTCTACAAGCAGTCTGAGTTTAGCCCCCGTTACTCTTCAGACATAATAATGTAGCCTCAATACTTTGCTCGACAAATGAACGATCAGGTACTGATTTCATCATGACGGTCAACCCAATCATCGACACAACGAGTGACTGTGCAATGGAAGTGGCATGTAGATGACTGGATATCTCCCCGGAACGCTGACCACGCTCAATCAATTCCTGGAAAAGTACTGCCAGATACATCTGATGCTCACGTGTCAGAACCGCAAACTTGGGATCATGAGGCGCAAGTTCAACCATCGTATTAATGCAAAAGCAACCATGCCGAGGATCAGTAACGTCCCCCTCAGACCCAATATGCTCAAAGAGTCTTCGAAACGCCTCTATCACACTCTCTCCCTGTTGGAGCATCGCCCGAACTTTCGCTGCATGCTGGGTTGTATACCTGCGTAGTGCCGTTTCAAACAATTCCTTCTTATCTCCAAACGCAGCATATAAGCTGGGGCGCTGAATCCCCATGCCTGTTGTAAGGTCACTAAGTGACGCAGCCTCGTATCCTTTATCCCAAAAAATATGCATTGCAGCGTCAAGCGCTCGATCGAGATCAAATTCCCGCTGTCTTGCCATTTCAACACCTCTTTTTTTATATCGATAGGTACAAATAAAAACATATCTTTCACTATAGTACATGTCAAACAAGTTTATCATTTTGTCTAGTTCAATTTATAGTAAAATAATAAATCAATTGACTTCCTTCTAAAATGTGGAGTATGTTTTACATAAATATTATGTACCGATCAGTATATTATATTGAATACATACTTTATTATCTCGAAAAGGAGTCTACTATGAATACCTCAGCTCAAACGATACAACTTACCTCACAAAAACAACCCGGTATCTCCCGAATGGTCGCTTTATTATTTGCATTATGCAGCGGTCTTGCGGTCGCAAACATCTACTATGCTCAGCCTCTACTCGATTCCATGGCTCAAGAGTTTAACATCACGACTTCTTCCATAGGCATTGTAGTAACAGTAACGCAAATCTGTTATGCCATAGGTTTGTTGTTACTGGTACCTTTAGGGGATCTTCTGAATCGACGAAAACTCATCATCGTGCAAATGTCCCTATCTATACTCGCTTTAGTTGTTGTTGGAACAGCTGGGTCAAGCTCTCTTTTATTTATTGGCATGGCCATCGTTGGCCTGCTGGCTGTCGTTACACAAACTCTCGTTGCCTCTGCGGCTTCCCTTGCCGCCCCTTCGGAGCGCGGGTACATTGTAGGTTTGGTTACGAGCGGCATTGTTATTGGTATTTTGTTGGCTCGAACAGTTGCCGGGGTGTTAAACGATTGGCTCGGGTGGCGATCGGTCTATCTCGTCTCTGCCAGTTTAACCTCGCTGGGAGTGGTTGCTATGAGCCTGATCATGCCCAGACAGCAAACCAACAAAGCGAAACTTCGCTATAGCACGTTGCTGTTGTCTGTCCTTCAATTGTATCGTGACATGCGCATCTTGCGTGTACGCGGAGTGTTAGCCATGCTTGTTTTCACAGCCTTTAGTATATTGTGGACTTCCATGGTTTTGCCTCTAAGCGATTCACCGTTCAACCTTTCTCACACGGCGATTGGCGCATTCGGGCTGGCGGGTGTAGCCGGTGCACTTGCAGCTACACGAGCTGGTAAGCTCGCAGACCAAGGTCTTGGACAAAAGACCACTGGAATTTCGCTACTCCTATTGCTTGTATCTTGGCTGCCTATTAGCTATATCCATCAATCACTAGGATATCTGATCGTAGGTGTTATTCTTCTTGATCTATCTGTGCAAGCTGTACACGTAACGAACCAAAGTCTAATCTATGCAGTACATCCTGAGGCACAGAGCCGTTTAACCGCTGCGTATATGATCTTTTATTCCATTGGAAGTGCCGTCGGTTCCATCGCTTCTACACAGATGTACGCCTTAACAGGCTGGATCGGTGTATGCTGGTTAGGTGCAGGGGTGAGCGCCGCTGCTCTCGTATTTTGGATCTGGGACCGTTTCGCAACAAGGCAAGCCGCTCATGGATAAAAGCAATACGCTTTATCTTGACTGACTACTCGGCATCTAGTTTACTCGATAAAACTAGAAATAGTGTTGCCACTGGGCCAAGCAACAGGGAAAGCAGAAACCAATTTAGACCACTTCTGTTTTTCCCCTGTGCAAGTCCAGCATTAATTAAGGCAAGTGTTCCCCAGCCGACAAAATATCCATTTTCCATAAGAGATCGCTCCTTAGTTATTTTTATTTGTCCGTATATTCACATTTTGACTATTGTCATTATAGACAGGTCTGACATAACCTGACTCCACAATCATCTTCAACTTCTGATTTCGACTCTCTAAGAATGCCGTCATATATCGTTTCAATACAATTCGTTCAGCAATCCAACCCAGAACACCAAGAGGCGCCTCAAATTTAAGCGTATCGGTCATACGTGTAGTGTGATTACCCAGCTGGGTGAAGCTGTGTTCATGACGCATACTTTTGAAAGCACCGTTCAGCATCTGGTCAACAAAACGATAGGGACGCTCATACTCTGCAATCTCAGAGGTCAATCTCTGACGTACTCCTAAATGTGTCGCTTCGAAAGTTACCGTATCTCCATCCCCAATAAGACCTGTAGTCACCCCCGAAACTGCTTGTTCACGGGTATGTCCCCATACGGTCTGCGTATGTAAATCAATGTCACGAGCAGCATCGAAGCATCGTTCAATTGGAGCGTCAATGGTTATCTCCGTAACAACTTGAATCAAGTAGATCTCCCCTTTTGGATGTTCACAGTAATACTACGCTGAATCAGGATGAACTTCGTTGATAGAATCATAGGGTTCAGGGAAAGTATACCGTTCCTCGGTTGGAAGAACAATGTATTAGATGATATATGATGCCAAAAAAAGCCTCCCGGTTGTACAGGAGACTCTTTCAACTTCTTATCTATCATTCCTAATTTGCTGAAACTAGCTGTTAATAATTAAGTCGTCGATCGAGAGACTACGTTCCTTGGACAGGTCGCGGTACTGCTCTGATTCCACTTTAATCAATGGCTTGAAGATATCAGATGGATTATTCATAACAATAACCCCCTTCTCTCCATTGCTAAGCAACACTTGTTTACCAATAAAGTTAGGCAGTAAATGCTGCATTAACGCCTGAACTGGCTTTTCATTCAATTTACCGAAGCCCATGGAATAAATATCGCGCAGATTGTTGATCAAGTTAGGATTACTACTTCCGAAATCCCCAGATCTCATACTGATGTAAACATCCGCCACGGAGACGATTTGGGTATATGGGTGTATCTCGTCTTTCTTGATCTGCATTGGATATCCTGAGCCATCTTCACGTTCATGATGCTGGAGTGCAACAAGGGCTGTAGCCTCATCTCTCATGGAGCTCTTAATAATGTCATGCCCATAGATGGTGTGGCGCTGGTACTCTAACTGCTCATCTGGTGTTAAAGGCTCCGTCTTATTCCGGATGCGATGAGATACTTTGCATTTTCCGATATCGTGCAGGTATCCCCCGCGGCTAATTTGGTAACATTCCTTCGGGGAATATCCCAACCAGGTAGCCATATAGAAGGACAACAATCCAACTTGTATGGAATGTGTGTAGTTATTTACATCGTCCCGCTCCAGCATCATCAGCAAGTGAACAACGTCCTTTTGCTCATCCAAACCTTCAACCATTGGCTGTAGCGCATCGTCTACCATCGTGGCGTTAAATTTTCCCACAGTGAGTGCCTCAAGAAAAGCAGATTGATAATTATGTACGGTTTGCACAAATTGCGATTTCATTTCTTCTTCGGGAGGTATATCTCCATTCATTCTAGTCGAATGTACCGCAGCGGCTGCAAAAAATTCAGCTTCTGTAATTTCTTCCTCGCGTGGTTCGATATCCACATAGTCCACACGGTGCTGCATCAGTAAGGTAATATCCTCACTTTTTAGTACAGTCCCTTGACCCAAAACGTGTAATCCTGCATCGCTAAACGTGTCAGCAGTCAGACGATCCCCGTCTTGCAGGTTCATAATATGGATTCTCAACTCGGTATTCCCCCTGAATGTTTCATTTATAGTCAACGGCTCCCACGTAACATGGGTTCCAAAAATCCCTCTACTTCTTTATATCGAGTTTTTCGACCATTTTATCCATAGTTCTTATGACCTTAATCACAACGGGAAACACGAATATCTAAGACTTTATTCTCATGCGCATTACGATAAAAATGCTAATTCACCGCGAATTAGCTATATAATGTTAAGCGCCTTCATTTATGTATGTGAGAAGCAGCCCAAATCAAGTGTATGGACTGCTCATCGAGTTCAATCAAGTTGATTAGATCTTAATGGAAGCCAGGCTCCCACCTTTGGCAAATAAGCGTTCAATTCTTTTCTCTACCGCTGGATCAGCAATGAGTGGCGGAGCTTGATGTGGCTTCACACGTGCATCAATAATGATCTGGTCACAACCCCAATGTTTGTTCTCATATCCGCTGTTAACCCCGTACATATCATGGGATGGATTACTGCGAGTAAATGTTGCCCATAAGAAATTACTGAGGTTCTCGCTGATGAATGTGCTATCGTCGCACAAAATAATCATTGGACACGAAGACATGTCCCCCTTCTCCTTCAGCAATGTCGTAAAAGCGTCCATTTCCTTCACAGTATCTTCATAACTGATGAACGGCGACGTCTGAATGGATACAATTCCCGGCATGACCAGTTGAGGATTTTCATAACCACGGATTCCCTTCAATGTTTCAGGCACTTCCTTGCATAACTCTCTGACTGGATCTCCATAAGCTGCAAAAACAACCTTGCTCCCGCTATTCAAGCCCGTACCCGAATAATCGAGTGTATCCATTGTTGTATTCGTATAGAAATGGATATCTCTCTTCAGATTTAACCGCTCTAAGATATAAGTCAGGAATTCAACCTCCCGATGGGTGCTCAGCGGTTGTTGATCCTCAGCTGTAATAAATAGATACTTCGCTAAACTAAGCTGTCCTGTACCCAGAATGCGATTAGCGATGGTCAGTAGCTCTGTGGGTTGTTTGACCACTTGGTACGGTGTATAGCGCTCACTTCCAATGGCAAACAAGAGCGGGTGTACACCCGCAGCATCGACGGCATGTACTTCTTTAACACCTGGAATCTCCTGCTTGATTGCGTCACCTGTTATTTCGTGAATCAAGTCACCAAATGCCGTATCCTCCTGCGGTGGACGACCAACGACAGTAAATGGCCAAATCGCATTCGGTTTAGCATACACCTTGTGCACTCTCATTAGTGGGAACTCATGTGTGAGACTGTAGTATCCAAGATGGTCACCGAAGGGTCCCTCAGGTTTCGTTTCTCCAGGATAAATATCTCCTGTAATGACAAAATCCGCATCGTTACTGATGCAATAACCATCCTTGTAACTATACCGGAAACGGCGTCCGGCAAGCAGTCCGGCAAAGGTCATCTCACTGAGTCCTTCGGGCAGCGGCATTACAGCAGATAACGTATGCGCAGGTGGTCCACCGATGAAAATGCTGACTTTCAGTGGCTCTCCCTTTTTGACCGCTTTCGCCTGATGCACACCGATTCCCCGATGAATCTGGTAATGCAATCCGATCTCCTTGTTCATGTCATACTCATTACCACTAAGCTGTACACGGTACATCCCTAAGTTGGAGTTCATAATGCCCGGTTTGTCTGGATCTTCCGAATAGACTTGCGGCAACGTAACAAATGCGCCTCCATCCATCGGCCAATGCTTAATCAATGGCAAATCAGAGATTTGAATCTCCTGAGCAGACACCGGCAAGCTAATCGATTTTTGCTTAGGCAACGCTTGCCAAGCAGCCAGAGCTGTCCCCATATGGGCAAAAGGCCTTTTCAAAGCTTTCATCGGGTCTCCCCGTACCTCCATGACACGTTGCACACCTTCAAGCGTCTCACGGAATAGAAATTTACTACGTTCCATGTTGCCAAAAAGGTTGGAAAGTGCCCGGAACTTAGAACCTTTTACCTGTTCAAATAACAACGCAGGCCCTTGAGCTTCAAACACTTTCATATGAATCGCTGCCATCTCTAGATCCGGATCAACCTCTTCCTTCACACGAATTAGATGTCCATGCTGTTCCAGATCGTTAATACAATCTTCCATATTGCGATATTTCATCGGACGGCTCCATTCTTCAATAGATTCTGAGATAAGATTATATAATTATTGTTATGTTCAACTATTCACATACATTAGCAGACGTGTACCTGGCACAGCCTGAATGCACGATGTGCTTTGAGCAGCTTCACTACAAAGCTCTCCATATTAAACCATTTATCAGTTTCTATATTTGATTTAATCAGGGATTGATATTAATCGGAATGATTCTATCTATCTCTTTACATACAAATAATTCATTAGAGTTGTGAATCGGATTCAACTACTCTATATTATCAGATGTCCTGCTGCTTCGACAAACGCAATATGATTGGGCAACGGTGTAACTGTGACCCTTTACTACATCGGAACAAAAAAAGCCTCGCCCCTATCGGGACGAGCACTCTCTTTAAATTCTATCAAGTATATTAAGCATACTCTTTTACTTAAATAAGCCCTGCCTTGCTCAATAGGCGTTTGACAATAGCTACGGTTTGAGAACGACTAATGGATGAATTCGCCATTAATTTGCCGTCACTGCCTTCTACCAAACCTTGTTTAATGGCAGATGCCACCGGATCTGCAGCCCACGTCTGTACGTTATTTCCATCGGTATAGGAATTCAACAGAGCAGCCGTCTCAGATGAGGAAGCTTGCTCCAATTCCACTAGATTCATGGCACGAGATATGATCGTTAATGCTTCTGCACGTGTAATAACACCACTTGGACGGAAGCTATCATCTGAATAACCGTTCACTAGACCATAGGAAACTGCCGTCTGAACTTCATCTGCATACCAACTACTCTCTGAAACATCGGAGAATGCAATTGCTCCTGTTCCCTTTGGAGTATGCAACCCAAGACTACGCAGAAGAACTGCCGTGAACTCTGCTCGTGTAATGCTGCGATCTGGCGCAAAAGTGCCTTCGTTTGTACCTTGGATAATCATACGGGAAGCAAGATCCTCCACATCGTTACGACTCCAATGTGATGCGATATCATCAAATGTCGCCTGATGATACACTAATGCGTATGTGCTATTGGTCAGACTGTTAATAACAGCTGAGTAGTGACCGTCTGTATTGCTTACTTTGGTAGGTACATGAAGCACACTTCCGTCAGATAGAAGCACCACACCTGTCGTGATTTTGGTAGGATCAATATCATCCGGTAAAGTAATGGTACGTTCAACATACGTATCGAACTGATTCACTTGAACTTGCTTCTCACCTACAGTTGCCCTAACTTCAAAATCGATAGGTGAACCAACGATGCTAGTGTTACTTTGTTTGGCTGCAGCAGCTTCCACAGTGGCTTTGGTTGTGTCAGAGCTTTTGGAAACCGTCAGCTGAATTACGATATTTTCTAGCGAAGAGCCCGCTCCCAGTTCAGACGCAAGTCGATCGATTTGCAGCTGGTTCGCCGGAAGTGTATAAGTACCAAAATCCGTTTGGAGAATAAGCTCTGCATCTTTTCCATCCATCGCCTTCACCAGTTTACCATTCAGTTCACCAACTACTTTGTCAGCACCTGTGCCAGTAATTGGGAGCATGACCGATCTTAGTCCACTGCCGATTTGAGTAATAACCTTCTCATTATCCACCTTTACAGTAGTCGTTATCTGATTGCCAATAGTCGATGTGGAAGCCGTTGCCGACTGTTCTTGTTTTTGTCCATTAACATAAATATCTACACCTTTGGTTACTGCAGGCGTTGTAGGAGTCGTCGTAATTGCCGGCGATGTTGTACTTGTAGATGGTGTTCCACCTGTAGAAGATGTAGGTGGTGTAGATGGGTTCGTTGGTGTAGGCGTGCCCGAATTACCACCACCAGATGAACCTCCACCTGTAACCGTAATCGCTCCGCCGGACCATTCAGCTGGTTGTTCGTAGATCGAATTGGTAAAGTTCCAGTGCTCGGAATCATCTTTTATATTAAGTTGTTTGATTCCCGATGTTGCATTGGCTTTAGCTTTAAATTCGATATCAAATAGTTGCTGTTCAGATGAAATATTGTGATCTCCAGCCGTAAAATCTGCCCAGATAATTCTTACAAAACCGGATTGATTATCATAAAAATACTGGAAGCAACCTTCCGTATCCTCTACACAGCCAGGAAATTCATTATTGCCATATTTCGGGGTAATTCGAACAATCTCCAAAGCTGTTGAATCGTAGTCCACCTGCATATTGTAACTGGTTACCTTATTACGTTCTGGTTTTTTCAGGGTTACCGGAACATGAACCGTCTGACCTGCTTGTACACTAACATTATCAATCTGAACTTTAAACGACTCCGATGGTGCCGCTCCTACGCTACTCGGTATTGCGAGCGATGAAAGAAGTGAGAGAGCAATCAAGCCAGACATCGTTTTTTTGACTTTTACACGCTTCTTACTCGGTTGAATCATGTGATAACCTCCGTGATAATTTTATAAATTGAAAAGAATATATACTCTGCTTAGATTGGTGACCACGTTGTAAATGTCCAAGGTTCCTTACCTGATCCAGTTCCGATACTCGGCCCTTCAACAAGTGAACCATCTCCGTTGTCAAAGTATAGGAAATCTGCGGGAATTTCAACTGAATATCTTGTATAAGGCTCCAAATCCTTTAGGAAAACAATTAACTTTTCACCATTTATTACATACTCTTCGGTCGAGTTATAGCTTGCTACTACATCACCTGTAGTTGCATCTTTAATCACAAATCCAATAAAAGGTTGATGAGTATGAATCATCTTGTCATAAGTAATTTCTATCATTCCAAAGGTACTCACGTTTTCCGTCCCATTTGCAGGCGATAAACTTTGCACTTTGACGCTTGACTCCGTCTTACTTACCGTAGTAGACGCTTTTACGGTCACAGGTTTCCCTTCTCCACCATAATTTGATCTAGGCGTAATTTTTAATGAAAGTTGTCTGCCTTCATCTTCTGGTCGAATCAGATACTCTCTTGATGCGGCTTCAGCAATCGCATGTTCTACTCCCTGATCATCCGTCCAGTACCATTGAAACTCTGTATGAGACTCTACAGCATCACTATTTTCTAAATCCCAATATTCGTAGTTCCCAGTTACTGTGCTTCCTACTTTCAGATCACCTGAAAGTTTAGCATCAAGCGCAAATGGTCCATCTTCGACCTGCTGGAATGTAAGGACATAGTGGTTATCCTTAGCACCAAGCTCTTTCTTGGTGTAACCTTGCATCAACGCATGTACATCGTCTAATTTCACTTTTCCGTCTCGATTAACATCCATCCGATTCAATTCCACTTGGTTATACGAACGTCTGAATATCTCATTACGGATGTGAGAGAGAATCTGAGTTGCATCGGTTGAGTTAACCTTGCCATCATAGTTGGCATCACCTTTTTTACTGATGTACAGTTTAATTTGATCCGTTACTTTCTCTTCAGAATCAATATAATTTGCACTTAGTGAAATTGTAATTTCACCATCTTGTAGAGGCTCCACAATTAAATTACCAGAGGATTCAAACACTCTTGCTACATGTGAGTCTTCGGTAGAAACACTTATGTTGCTAAAAGAATTGTCTGGAAAATGGCTAGACAGATCAATAGAAATAACTTCATCATTAAGTACGTTGATAGGAACATGGTTCATGATATAGTCCGTATTATTTAAAGCTTTAGATGATGTATTAAGCCAGCTAATATCATCGTTTAGAACCGGTTGAGAAATAATAATTCCGTTCCCACCAGCATCAGCATTAGCCTGAGGAAGTGATGCACCTACCGGTAAAGCAATGCTCAAGCCGAGCGCAGTTAACATGCTTTTTCTCATCAACGGAGCAAGTTGTTTTTTGTCTGTTTTCCCCTTCACGTTCATGTTCCTCCTTGATTAACCTTCAAATTTGAACAACTATATGCTCAGTATAGAGAGCAATTCTGGACCAATTCTGAACATCAAATTTCTTCATTTTCCAAGTAATAACGACAAAAAGCGCCACGAACATTCAGTTCGTAACGCATAATTTATAATTCAGATGCTATAAAAGGTTTTTATTCCCAATAAATTTATATAAATATATTTTTTCAGCAGATCTTTTAGATTCCTTCAACAATCCGTTTAACGCGTGTACGAGCCTCGTGAAATAGTATTTCTTCATCAATCGTAAGCAGCTGTCTGCCCTTCATCAAGATTTTACCGTTCACAATGGTTGTATCTACATCTGCACCGTTCACACTGTAGGCTACGAGAGACTCCAGATTATGGACAGGCTGCAGATGTGGTTTTAACAGATCTATCAAAATGATATCCGCTTTACGTCCTACTTCCAATACTCCCACCTGCTCTTCAAGATTTAACAATTCTGCACTCCCACGGGTAGCCATCTGCAGCACCTTTTGTGCTGGTAAACGCGTAGGATCACCGTAATCGAGTTTTTGCAACCAGGTTGCTGCCTTGATCTCCTCGAACATATCGACCGTTGTTGCACTACCTGCCCCATCCGTGCCAAGTCCAACTTGAATTCCTTGTGCCATCATCTCGGTAATAGGGGCAATGCCACAGCCGAGCTTCAGATTACTTACCGGGTTATGGGATACCCCTCCACGCATGCCCTTTAACCTACCGATATCTTGCTGATCCAAATGAATAGCGTGAGCTAACAGCAGATGTGCCTGCTCGAACATTCCTAGATTCTCAAGATATTCGGTTGGGGTCATCCCATATCTCTCCTGGATCTTGATCACTTCTTCTCTCGTCTCTGCCAGATGAATATGGATGGGGACATCTTCCTTCACCGCCATGGCGATCACATCCCGTAGCGGTTCTGGTGCACAGGTATAAGGGGAGTGTGGTCCGTACATGGTTGTAATTCGCCCTTCCGCCTTACCCGACCAACGCTGTACAAGATCAATGGCTTCCTGCAACCTGCGTCCACCATCATCCTCCATAAACACCATACCTCGTGTTAACGAAGCTCGAATCCCGGTTAACGTCACAGCCTCTGCGATCTCATTCATGTGTACGTACATATCGGCATATGTTGTTGTGCCTGATCTAATCATCTCAGCATGGGATAACTGCGCGCCCCAGTAAATATCTTCAGGAGTCATATTCGCTTCTGCAGGCAGCATTTTGCGATCTAACCAGTCCATAAGCTTCAGATCATCCGAGAAACCACGCAATAAACTCATTGGGGAATGTTGATGCGCATTTATTAATCCAGGCATGGCTAGCATGTCTTTTCCACGAATCACTTCTTCTCCCGGTTGACTGGTGATATGCTTCGCAATCTCAACAATCCGATCTCCTTCAACACGAATATCCCCCATAAAGGGGGCATCGTTATCGTTCATCGTCATAATCATCGCTTGCTGAATCAATATACTCATTCTATACACAGCTCCTCTTCGTTTGGTTTCGATCTTCCAAACTGAGGATAAGCCTTAACGTAACGTGAAGGTCAAGAAAGAAATGGGATACGAGCAATCATCGACGACCCCTTACTTTGCGGTCTTTTGTGAAAGTACGCCAATAAGATTTTTCTTAGGTTAAGCGCTTAGATGTTATTGTCCGAAATTTCTGAATGAAGGGCTTGGGATCGATTTTGACCATATATGGATAAACCCCAGTACTTGTATGCAGATAAAAGAAACCACCCTCATTCCCCATTCTGCGAAAGGACATGTCGAACACTTCTGTAATCTTAAACTCGCGATACTGAGTTACAATCTTGTCTTCGTATAGGATCATCGAACGGTCACTGGATACGATTTCCTGTGCGAGACTTGTCAATTCTCTCTGTATTTTGTAATAAGGTAATACAGCAATCGTGCTCATGATCTCCCTCCGTCCTCGCATCATCTTGAAGTTATGATAACAGAAGTCGAAGGGGTTGAGCAAAATCAGCCTATATACTAACTAATCCTCGTTGTAATCTGGAGTGGTGTATGAAGCACACGCTGTATATCCTGAATGGAGAGCGCCTGCTCGATATGAAATACACCGGGGGAAAGCTTCTCTTGATACATCTTTTCCGCCGTAGCTGCTGCAACCGCTGCCGTCACATCCGCTTCGCGCTGTCCAACAATAAGCTGCTGCATTACAATAGGTTTTCCACTCGTCCATCCTTTTGCGTCCACCTTAACAGCATACATTTCTTCGCCGCCTGGAATCAGACCAAATGCCTTAACCGTAGCATTACGAATCGAAGAAATACGCAACAATCGGAATATCCCTAAACGTTTGGCAAGTGACATCGCTTTTGTAATCCATCGTGAGTCCAGACACAGCCTGGTAGAAACCGTTGGAATCTGTAATGTACGAGCTACGACATGCTGGTCAGAGAAATTAAATCGATACGCTTTTCTGCGTCCAAGTTGTTCTCCAAAATCAATCCATCTGCCATCGTCAAAACTATCTACCTCCGCATACTCTCCCTTCTGGGTAACCTGATATGTCGTATTCATCTGATCCACCGTCCACTCCACGGCTGCTTTTCCATGTTTTTCACCAAGACCTAACATCACCGTAATATTTACTTCATCCGTCTGATCCATGCCATCTACAGCTTCACGAACGAGTAGATTGGTGACTCCAGGTGATAGCCCAACACTCAACATCGCCGTCGCTTGTTTAGCCTGCATATGTTCGTGTAATCGTTCTACTTGAGCCAAAAAATCGTATTTCGCTGTAATATCCATATAATCTGTTCCTGCCTCCGCACATGCTTCGACAAAATGAGTATGCATCTGATCTACACACATCACCACAAGCTTAACCGTAGATAACATCACAGGATCGATATGCTTTCTTACATCAAGCTGGAGCGGAAGGACAGCTCCATTCGTAGATCGACTGAATTCCTCAGCCCGATTCAACCTCGGACCCACAGCCCATACCTTTCCAGGGAAAGCTTGCCCTAGCTGAGTACATATCATTTGCCCAACCTGTCCATACCCACCTACTACCCAGATTTGATCCTTAACCGTTTCAACCTTAGATGCGTCTTGCATAATAACCCTCCACCCAGAACGACCCGAAATATCGTGTAATATCGGTAAACCCGCATTCCTGTAGCAACTGAATCATCACCTCAGATGATATAGGATCTGACTCTTGACCTAAGGAATCAGCGAATCGTTCCCATTCATCCACTGTTATTCCGGCATGCAGCATATGTTCTCGCCAAGCGTTCATAATCGTTGCATTGGCGGGTGCATGTAGGTCGGCATTAACGGCAGCAATGACGAGTGGTGCTCCAGACTTGAGTTTAGCCGCAAGACTATGCAGTAAACGTTTTTTCGCTTCCAGACCCTGAATAAAATGAAGCATTAGCATACAGGTAGCGCCATCGTACATCACCTCTTCCAACATCGCTTCAATGGAAGTCATACGAAGGTCTACTCTAGATTCCAACTTCAATTCAGCGACCCGTCTTGCAGCAAGTTGAAGCATGGGTTCTGATAGATCTATACCTGTAAAAGACCATTCAGGATGACGATTTCCGAGCAGTGTGATCTCTTTCCCACCGCCAGCCCCAACAATGATCAATCTAGCTTGTGGTTGATTCATTAGCGAAGCAGCAAGCAGCCTTTCCATTAGGTCATGCATGTGCGCATAACCTGGGATTTTCATCGCTATTGATTGTTCGTAACGATTCTCGTCCGCTGTATCCCAGCTCATTCGTTGTGAATCATCGTTCTCTCTCATATGTGCTTTACACTCCTTGTTGAGAATCTATAATTAACAAACGAGGAAGATCGTTACTTCTGACATGGCTTTATGAAGTAAACGTTTAGAAGAAACGCATGCATTTGAAGCAGACTTCTCACTTGAGAAGTCCTTAGCTTAGCTTAGCTTCTTCCCTTCATCCTGCTCTCTTCGTTCCCGTGTTAAATATGGCGTTAACTGATATACTTTCATTATAGAAGCATGATCCACGCACTCCTATCCCAGAACATTGGGATTCTTAGGAGAAAGGAGCAACAAGAATGAACATACCTACCGGACGGAAAGAGCAATCCATCACCTATCTTGAAAAAGAAACCTGGACCTCTCGTACTTACCGCGAGGCAGCTCTCCAACATATCCAAACTCGGATAACTTATGATGCATATTGCTTCACAACGGTTGATCCCCATACCCTTCTCTCGACAGGTGCCGTTACGGAAGATGGCATTGAGGCCATACACGATCGTCTTTTCTTGAATGAATATACGGAAGAAGACCTCCATAAATATGCGGATATGATTCGTTTGGGCAAACATACAGCTATTCTTCGCGCCGCTTTAGATGAAACAACTGAACGTAGTGCTCGCTACGAAACGATTTTGAAACCAGCGGGATTCAGTGATGAACTACGTACTGTCTTGATCTGTGATGGTGCTTGCTGGGGATACCTAACCTTATATCGTAGGACGGAAACTGGCCTATTTATGGAGGAGGAACGTGTACTTTTGCAGGAGTGGACAGGCTCTCTTGCACGAATGCTGCGTAAGACTCAGCAGAGTCTTATGGATGAGATCCTGAACGGGAGTCCTCAAGAACCCGGGATTATGGTTGTATCGGATGGTTTCAAATTGTTGTCACTGAATGAAGCTGCCGAACATTGGCTGACACAATTACGTGCGCTGGAGCAATTAGAAGATGACGTGATTCCCCGTCCAGTCCGTGCTGTCAGTTCTCATCTACTAAGTCGCCTACTGCGTCCATCTAGTCTGAATACGGGTTCCGAACCCAGTACAGCCTTTACCTCGCAGTCCAAGGCTTGTATCCAACTGTTAGATGGTCGGTATCTTGTGCTTCATGCTACTCGTATGCGAACACTAGACGGCTCTGGACAGATTGCTATCCGTTTAGAACAAGCCATGCCACAGGATTTACTCCCCCTACTCGCAGACAGTCATGGGTTATCTCATCGTGAACGGGAACTGCTCGGATATGTTCTTCGCAGCTATTCCTCCAAAGAAATCGCTGCAGCGATGTTCATCTCGGCGTATACCGTACAGGATCATCTAAAATCTATATTTGCGAAAACAGGTGTCTATTCACGCCGTGAGCTAATCTGGTTTTTCATTTCCCGTTTTCATCTAAGCGACAATCAAATGAATTAAAAAAGAAGCCTACTCCGCTCTTGGGATAGGCTTCTTACTCATCAAGCATAGGTTTCATGCCCAATCATTATGATTTTGCTGGTTTCGCAGGTTTAACGGTTTTGGTCGCTTTCCCCTTTTTGTTATGAACGTTCTTCACCGAAGCAACGGGTGTCTCCTGCGGATGTTCAACTGGGTACAGTTTGCGGAACAATAACGTTTGTAATACCAAGAATGAGCCACCGATCGTCCAATACAGCGGCATTGCAGCAGGTGCTGATAAGGAGAAGAACGCCATCATCACCGGAGAGAGGTAACCCATAATGGCGAACTGCTTACGCTGTTCAGGTGCCATATTCGCTTGAGATACCTTCGCTTGAATGAGATAAATGACCGCCACAACAACAGCAAGTACATAGTCTGGTGCACCAAGCTTAAACCACAAGAAGGAATGTGACGACAGTTCCGGCGTGAGCCGAATTGCAGTGTATATCCCTGACAGAATCGGCAACTGAATCAGAAGTGGCAGACAGCCAATATTCAGTGGATTGAACTTGTGCTTCTTGTATAACTCCATCGTCTCCTGGGATAACTTCTGACGATCCGTCGCATCATTCTTGCCCTCATACTTCTTCTTAATCGCATCAAGCTCTGGCTTCATGGCGTTCATAATAACACGTGTGCCTTGTTGAGACTTCGCTTGACGCATCATCAGAGGCAATAAGGCTAAGCGAATGATCAGTGTAATCGCGATAATGGCAACTCCATAGCTCCCATTAAAGATCGTTGCGATGTGCTGAATCAGGTAAGACAGCGGGAACACGATATAGTGATTAAAGAATCCCGGTGTCGTCGAATTAATCTCCGATACATTGTTACTACATCCGGCCAATAACATAACTGCGAACAAAATCGCAATCAGCCCAAACGTCCGTCCCCTGCCCGATGTAAAAGTGAATCCCTTGTTTGATTGTTGATCCATATATATATCCTCCTCGTTGATTTGTACGACGTTCAATCAACGAGGACACACAATCCGGTTCATCTTCATCTGGCGCTTCTCTTCGTCTGACCATGCGACTTAGATCTTCTCTTCTGTATTGGCTATGCAGAGAAAGTGCCGGAAGAATGGGATCTAGTCCACCACCAGCTCGATCTCCAATCCAATACTCAGTCATGCCACAGTGTAGATGTGCAATATATGCATAACTTACTGTGAAGATGAGCCCAATGGAGAAAATGTAAGGTAATAACTCATGTAATTCAAACAAGGGATTCACCCCCTTTATAGGTTTATTTTTATATTATAACACTTACATATTGAATTTGCATGTACTGGATCGGCAAAGAGCGTTCCCTTATTTTACTGTTTCCGAAGCTCTGCTAGTTCACGTGACGCGATGGTTCTCGATACGTTAAACGAAGACCATGAGCGGTCATTCTTTTCTAATAAATACTGTGATTGGTTCAACAGCAGCAGCTCGTGAAGCTCCGGGTAACTCTCATCAGCAAATTGCTTTAATCGTGGAACCGCATCTGCTGATAGATTAGCCAAATAATCTACATCAATCTGACCCGATTGGTGATATCGCTCGATGTTACGTTCTGCAATCTGATTATCCATCCCGACGTAGTTCATCACCACGTACGCTGTGAGTGCTAGTACGATATAACAGCGGATTAGAGGAATCGTCGTGTACCGAATACGTAAACCCGCGATCATCAACAAGAGTGCGAGAAAGATCATAAATGCATGCACAAGGAATCGGATGTACGTATATCCATACGCCTCTTCATAGAGATTTAGTCGCATGAAGGCCGAATACAGCATGACAGCAGAACACACGATCAACAACGTCAGCAATACCTGATGTACAATGATGCTTATTTTGCCGCCTGATCGTGTAAATTGCAGTGCAATAATGAGAATGAAGAAGTTAATGCCTGTCACCAGAACGAGTTCAATGAATCCACTTCGGGCATACTCCGCATACGACAATTCTGAAGGCAAATTACCCACGCCTGCCCCGAAGAGATAAGAGAATTGAACAAAAACAAATAACAAATATACACTGTTGATAACGAATAACACGGTTCCAATAATGATTGGATCTAGCCGTAACGGTTCCACGAGGTGAGGTTTCGAATGATTCGAATTTGGTGTTGTGCCTTCATAGGATGGGCTTACCATGACCGAATCCGAGCTCTCTACATCATCTTCATCACGCTGCGAGAGCGGAAGCGCTAAGGACAGATTTTTCCAATGAGCATTCTCCCGCTTCTCCGACTCATACTCCATCGGTTGCACAAATCCCCATACGTAGCTAAACAAAAATACACTTAATATAATAATCCAGATGATTCTTGGTAATCCAGGTGTTAATGTTAGTTGCCCGAACCATTCGGGTATACCTGATAAATACTGATCAAAGATGCCATCGGCAGAGGTTAACAACCCCACTACAACAATCAGGATGGGCAGCGATACGATTAAACCAATGATTACTTTGGTAACAACAACTTTCTGCTTGCTAGCCAGCTTGCGTCCACCTTTTTTCATCAGAGTTCTTCCGATGGTCGGCCAATGGCGTATAGACTGAGGCAGCAGATGATCCACAGCTAAACCAATTAAACTGATTTTCCACCATTGTGTCTGCTTCCGGCCAATCAGATAAGCCATATGTAAGATAATTAATCCCGGTACAGTTAGGAAATTAAGCGCATGAAACAGTTTATTATCGAACAACGCAAATGTTAGAGCTAACAGCAGTACCACACTGGCGATGAACAGATCTACCCAAGCAAATGCCTTTACTCGATCTCTCGCAAATACAAACATATAACCATAGAAAAGCACAACAAACAGTGGATAAGATACACCTACCCCTTTGTCAAAGAATAGATACTGATGCACAATAGCCAATACCAACGCAGAACATAGCGTAATTAACGCACGATTGGGTGAATCCAATATTTTCTTAATCATGGGAATTACCTCCATTAAACTTTCTACGTTTCATTCTAGATGATAAAATAAGAAGATAAATAGAAATATCGAATCGGAAAAGTTCTTATTTTAGGAAGGGAATGAATTACATTGAAATTACATCAACAATATCTGCTGTTACATGAACAATTTGGTCTCTTGTCTGAACATGAGGTTACACTCGCTGAACTTGGAGAATTGCTGGATTGCACACATCGAAACACATTAACCATTGTCAAAAAAATGTCCGGACTCCACTGGATCCATTGGGTGTCCCAGCGTGGACGTGGGCGAAGATCCACGCTTGCCCTGCTCATCCCCGCTGAGAAAATTGCGGCAGAATATATGATGCAAGCCATGAATCGTCGTGAACTTCAGCAGGCGGCAGAGCACATTGGTGCATTCTCCAGCTCGGTCACGATGCAGCATCATCTAAACCAGTGGTTGCTCGGTTATTCCGGACATCATACCGAAGAAGGAATACATAATGAACGAATTGATACCTTACGACTGCCCATTAGACAACAGATCCATGCCCTTGACCCTATGTATATTAATCTGTTAGCTGAATCTTTCATTACCAGTCATGTATTTGATGGATTGGTTCAACGCAATGAAGTGGGAGAGATTAAACCTTGTTTGGCGCACACTTGGGATGTAAGTGAGGATCGTATGACTTGGATTTTTTATTTGCGTAAAGGCGTGAGCTTCCATGATGGTCAGTATCTCACTGCTGAGGATGTGGTCTATACATTTGAGAGATTACAATCTACGAAGCGGAGGAATTTATACAAGGATGTGAGTAGACATATCTTGTCGATCGAAGCATGGGATTCGTTAACGGTATGCTTCCGGCTCACCAAACCGCATGAGATGTTTATCGATTTTCTCACAACCAGCCGGGCATCCATTGTATCTCCACGGCTACACCCCCTGTCTGACTCATCCGATTCAGTAGTTCTGGAAGAACCTTATCCGCCATTGAAACCTGTGGGAACTGGTCCGTTCAAGGTTAGTGTGTGGGACGAGCATCTGTGTAGACTTGATGCACATCCGGCTTATTTTCAAGGTAGAGCTCAGTTAGATCAGGTAGAGATTTTGCAAATTCCATGGAGCGCACCTGTGAATTGGAACGACCATACGGCAATGGAGTCACCTTTCTTCCATCTTGTCCATAACCCTTTACCCTCTACAGGAGCAGACTGGAGCCAACTTAGCGCTGGTGTGACGGTTCGCAAATTAATTACCTGTAATACGCAAAAAATCGGACCGCTCAGCGATCCGACGATTAGAGCTCATGTGCAAGCATGTGTTGCAAGCGAGGATCATTCACATTTCAAAGAAGCCACTGTCGCAACCTCTTCACATGATTCAGAGCATGTATCAACCAATCGAGAGCATACTAATGACTCACTAGATAGAACTACGCCCATCAACCCAAAAACGCTCCAGATCGCAACCATCGCACAATATCGTGAAGATGCAGCCCGATTAGCGAAGGCTCTGGAGCGTCACGGATATACCTGTACGATTCGCACCGGAACAATGGAACAATTCAAGGGTGATTTGCGGCTCCAATCCGATATCATTCTATTCTCTCTGATTCGAGATCGAGATGTGGAATTGCGCAGATACGATCTGTACATCACTTTATCTGAACACCTGGACGAACGAAGCAAGGAAACGGTGCAGAGTATGCTGACCCGCGTGATTTCTTCGAGACACCGCACAGATCGAACGTTACGCTTAGATCAGATCGAACAATTCTTACAGGAGCAGTCTCTCCTCATGCATTTAACTGAAAAACCGATAGAAACAGCCTATCTACCATCTGTTCGTGGTGTATCCTTCAATAGCCAGGGCTGGGTGAACCTACGTCATATCTGGTTTCCTACAAGTGTAGATGAAGTCATAGTAAAGTCTTGAGGTAGTTAATGCCTCCGTCACTCCAGACCGAGCACATACAGGGCATCATTGCATACTGGTCTCAGCCTTGTGATCCAGCAACCTTCTCATTTCGGATTGAAATCATATCTTTGCGACGGTATATGCCAAGAACTAACCCCAGCACCGCGTATTCAAAGGTCAGATGACTACCGTGACTAAGAAAAGGAAAGATCACACTTACGATAGGCACGTAGCCTGTGGTCATTACAACGGAATAGAACATCTGTATTCCAAATATCATGGTAATCACCACTATCATCATGCGACCAAATTCATCTCGTATGCTAGGAATCATTGTAATCATGTGAGCGATAAACCAGACGATGCCTAGGACGAATACGACACCCGCTGACCAACCAAATACATCGATAAGCATGACTAGCGGATAATCAAGGTAACTAATTCCAAATGCAGTGAATGTAGACTCCAATCCGTTGCCCCACCATCCTGCTGACTGAACAATGTCAATAATCGAGCGATTGTAATATCCCATGCCATAAGGATCATCTTGGAGATCAAATACAATCCATATTTTCTCTAAGCGATGGTAGTTATCATTGGCTAACATTAAAATAGAAATTGGGATTGCAGTAAAAATAACTGTCACGGTAGTGTAAAGCCATTTTTTCGTAAAATACGCAAATAATAGGACCATAACAACTACAAATAGTACCAATCTCACCCAATCAACTAGTTGGAAGAACAGCACTGCTGGGAGCAACACAAGCCCAATATAGGTTAGTAAAAATCTTATTTTAATTTCGGAACGCAACTTGTCCAACATAATTGCACCTATGGCAAGCGGTAATATCCATAAAGCAGCGCTACTCAGATCAAAAGCGAAACCGGGAACTTTAAAGAAACGGTTCTGGCCTTCCATCAATGGATAAATTGCACTCATTAACATCATTAAATTTAACAAGATGTAGATTGGCCAAGCAAGCTTTCTCCATTTCCGATAATCAAACCAGATAAAAACGCCTAAAACTAGTAAACATATGACGGTACGGACAATATGACTAACGTACAAGAACTGATAAGTCTCTTGTAGAACATTCGTCGTATAGATCCACATTGTTAATAAACTAATCAACGCCATAGTTAAAAGCCCTGTCAGTAACCCCCAGTGTATTCGTTGACGGTGCAGTCGATGCAGTCGTTTGCCTACTACCTCTGGATTACCCATCTGCTCAATTGCATATGCGGCTGCCTCGCTACGGCTGAACCCCTTTTGCTCTCTGTCGAGCATCATTTCCTCCATATGATTACCTAACTCATCACGCAAATCTTTATGTACTTCACGTGCTTTAACTTGACTGCATATCTCATCCAAGTAATGCTCTACATCACGATTAGGCTCCTTCATGTTAGTCCCCCCTCTCCAAGAACTTGATCCACAGCACGGCGGAATAGACGCCACTCTTCTTTCTTATTCTTCAGTGCTTGAATCCCCTCATCCCGAATAGAGTAATATTTACGTTTTCTGCCCTCTACCTCCATCCAATACGACTCAACCCAACGTTCAATCTCCATCGCATGCAAAATAGGATATAATGTTCCCTCTTTCAGATTGAACACACCTTCCGACTGACGGTGAAGCTCCTTAATTAGCTCATACCCATATAGCGGCTTTTCCTGAAGTAATGTCAAAATCAACGTTTCAGTGCTTCCTTTAATCATTTGTTTATTAACATGCAATACGTTCTACCTCCTTTCCAACTAGATTCACACCTCTTAAATAAGCTCCAAATGATATACATCGGAAATCTATGCATAGATAATCTAGGTATTATATTACCTAATCCTTCCTTTATTGTCTATCCTTTTAACTTCATCTTTTATGATAAAATAATCTATATGTTTGCAGTAACGGTGTCTTCGTTACGAATGAGACAAACATTATCACTAACTTTTAACTACATATATCGTTGATTACAAGGAGGGCTAACGTCTGTGAGTAAACTCATTTTCTTCTTAGGTGGGGCTGGGAGTGGTAAGACAACCCTTGCCAAAACCCTGTCTCGTAAATATAAAGCCGCTTTCTTCGATATGGATATTCTGCTTCGCCCTGCCGCTGAAGCTATTATGACACTGCAAGGGCTTGACCCTTCCGATCGTGACTCACCTGAGTACAAGCGGCTCTGCAGGGATCTTGGGTATCGTATTACGATGGATGCTGTGCTCGATAATGTGCAACTGGGTATCGACAGCGTTGTTGTGGGTCCCTTCACCAAAGAAACCGATACACCTGATTGGATCGAACAGGAACTTGCCAAGATCGGTCGTTCACTTCAGGATACTGATGTGCGTGTAGCTTACATTTATTTGAAGGACGAAGCATTATACCGTGAACGAATTATGGCAAGGCAGTCTCCGTTAGATGATTGGAAACTCGCCAACTGGGATGCCTTTGTAGCCTCCCTCGCCCGAAAACAAGTGGCCTGGCCACTTCCCGCTAAATCCGTGACGTATATTGACAACTCGGCGGATGATCCAGGGATTGCTTTTGCAAAACTCGAACAACACATATACGAGTAATGCCCGTACCTTATGCGGATGGTCTTACTCTGATTCTTCTCTTCCTGTATTTCTGATTCTTCTTTTCACGCAGCAAAACAAAAAATAAAGGGATAGGTTCGCCGAGCTAAGATGCTCGTGTTGACCCTATCCTTTTTTTTGCATCATACGATTTCAACTATTACTTTGCGGAAGCACGCAAAAGGATTGCGGAAGCACCTCAATATTTCACGCTTACTACGGAATCGCTCATTGTGTCTAAGTGATAGATTACAAATGTAGGCTGAATATTATTGAGCTTAACCACATCTCAACTCAAAGGAGTATTTCATGAAATCTATTTTTGTAACTAACCAAGGTTCTAAATGTAATACCATGTGGAAACGAAAAGTCGTTCATTTGATGCTGGTTGTGTCCATGAGCTTAACACCATTGGCACATGTATCAGCAGAACACGGATCACTGAATGGCCCCTCGAATTCCCAAGAAACCGAAGCATTTATGGATAATTTTATGGAGAAACCTGAAGTACAGTCCGTACTAAAAGGTGCTGTCGTCACCGTAGTTCACAACAATCAGGTTGTTCTTAATAAAGGTTACGGTTATTCCAATGTAGAAAAAAACACTCCTGTCGATGCCAACTCAACCCTGTTTCGAGTAGCTTCCATCTCTAAAACATTCACCGCAACCGCCATCATGCAATTAGTTGAAGGAGGTAAGATAGATCTCAATCGAGATATAAGCGCATATACAGATGATCTTAACATTACCAACAACACAAAGACTCCGTTGACGCTGAAACATCTAATGACCCATACGAGCGGGTTTGATTACACCGATCCCATAACTTCGGTTAGCGAACCGAACGACTCTTATCCGCTTGAACAATTTGTAAAGGATAATAAACCGGCAATTGTTCGAAGTCCCGGAGAAGTGTTCCGTTACGACAATTACGCTTACACCCTTCAAGGATACATCGTTCAAAAGCTATCTGGTATTCCGTTTGAGACTTATGTACAGCAGCATATTTTCGATCCGATCGGAATGTCCAATAGTAGTTTCACTCTTACTTCGGAAATGTTAAAAAAACTCGCTATTCCTTATGATGCCGAAGGGAAAGAATTGTCTCAGTACCCTAATGTACCCAGTAGTTCACCTGAAGGCGGATTAATTACAACGGGACGAGACATAGCACATTTCATGCTTGCTCAGCTTAACCAAGGTTCTTACCAAGGGTCACAAATACTTAAACCATCTTCTGTACAGGCCATGCAATACCTGGATGTGTCTATACACCCTGATATACCAGGTACGGGTTATGGTTTCGAATCCACTTACTCACAGTATAATCACGGACATCAGGTTGTGAGCAAAGCAGGTGACCTTACTGGCTTCCATTCCAATATGTGGTTGCTCCCCGACCAACACACTGGATTATTCATCGTATTCAACAGTGATGGTCCTGATCTTAGAGAAGCGCTCTTCCAGGCATTTATGGATCATTATTATCCCAATACCAAGAGCGATGATGTCGATTACAACGTACCTGAAGCTACACTCCGTTCTTATGAAGGGCTGTACCGTGATATCCGACTGCCAGCATGGTTATATGAAATTTCAGCAACAGAGAACATGTTACAAGTTACCGATGCTTATGGCATACACATACTAACACCTGTGAAGGACATGCTGTTCCGTGATGAGAACGGCACATTCGCAGGTTTTAAGAAAGATACTTCGGGCAAAATTGCCTATTTCTACTATAACAAACCAGATAGCTGGTCTGAGAAACTACCTGAAGCCCAGAATTATCAAGACGTTCCCACAGACCATCCATATGCTCCCTATATCTATCGTTTGGCACAGATTGGTCTATACTCACAAGATCATGCTTTCTTTGAACCTGCGAAACCCATAAGCCGAGGAGAATTTGTCGCACAGATTGTAGGTATAACAGGAATAACGTTATCCACTCAGACTCCGAAACTACAAGATACAGCAACAAGCCCTTATGCCGCCTATATTCAAACGGCTCTTGAACTTGGGATTGTGCAAGGAGATCCCCATGGTTTGTTCCGTCCCAATATACCCATAACCCGACAGGAAGCCGCACTAATGATCTGGAGGACAGCATCTCTCCTACTTGGAGCACCCTCCCAGCAGGCTAACCTTATTGGTTCACATGATGCATGGGCAGCGGAGGGCATTCAATTCGTTGTCGCTCTTGGTCTGTATGGGCCCGAAGTAAAGATATCGAGCAGCGGTGCTGTCGATTACAAAGCAAAACAGCCCATGTTGAAACAGGAATCCTCGGTTTTGATGTACAAAATGCTAGGGACTCTGCTACATTAAAGAGCGTGATCAATCGCAAGCCTTGCCATTGCAGCATGGCTTGCTTTTTTCATATATTCTATCAATAACCTATCTACATTATAAGAACGGATGATTTCTCTCAATGAGCCCAACCTCTTCATTACATAGATTCATAAGGCATAAAGTGAGCATGTTATGGTTTGCAACAATATTGTGTTTTGTGCTGACAGCCACTTATCTCCATATCTCTTCTTATCTTCATCCGTATATAGGACTATCTCTGAAACTTTCTCACACTAATCAATGGGTGGTACACGAGGTAGACCCGGAAGGTGTAGCTTCTTCATCAGGGATCAGATCAGGTGAGATAGTTGTCTCTATTGAACCACAAGGAATAACCAAATTGCTGAATCAGGATGACATCTATACTGTTAGTGATGCCTCTGCGATCCATGTAGAGAATCCTCTCGGTCAGACCGTTCAATACTCCATGAAGCCCGGCATTAGAGAACTGTTCAACATTTTGTTCTCATCTACCATGGAGCTGCTGCTTTTGTTTACTGGAAGTTATGCATTGTTTAGCCAGCCTGGTTCACGAGTGATGCGTCTCTTCTATCTTCTGAACCTGTCTATGGCGATATGTATACTCACCATCTATACCTCTCAACTGTCCTTATCTAATTATATCTTGGCTTTTTGTGCAGCATGGTTACCTTATTGGCTGATCGCTTTCTATTTATCATTTGCATTCCGCACCCAACAACATCGCTTCCGGTTACTGTTGTTCATTAGCAAATGCGTTGCTATTGCGTACAGCGCTGGCTTAGTTTTCCTATATATTAAACGTTGGCTATTGTCCGAAATTCAGCTGAATCATGGGATGACCATTCTTAAGACATCCATTGCACAGTCTGGCCCTACAAACCTACTTAATTTCATTTTTTGTATGACGCTTCTGATTGTGATCGGGATTACATGGTTTAATCGCAAAAACTATAGTCGCAAGGAGCAGAATCAGCTGTTGCTTATGTCGACAGGTATAATCGTTAGTCTGATACCCTTCATCTTTGGTTTTGCTGTTCCGACTCTGCTGCAAGGTGATCCGCTGTTACCTGTTGAATATACATTAATCGGGTTCATTCCTTTATCATGGATGTTCACGTACGTACTTGTACAGAGAAGTATGCTTGACTTCAAGCTGGTGATGCCACGTCTAATCATCCATGTGATGTATGCTTTAAGCGTATTTGCATTACTCGTGATTGCTTCAAAGCTAGATAAATTAATTCAAATTGGCATGCTCTTTGTCTTATTTCTCCTAATCACTTGGGTTTACCAGTATAGCCAAACCTACTCCCGTAGGAAGAATAAACTCAATAAAGAATGGCTCGAACGTCAACAACTACGGTTAACCGTTCGTATGGCCGAGCAGCAGAGCATGCGAGATATGTTTCGCCTATTTGCCGAGATGTTTCACAAAATGTTGGATATTGAAGGTGTAGCTATTATTTGGGCAGATGATAATAATAGATTCTCTCAAGAAGGTACAGGTACATACGCTACCATTGGAGATATAAACAACGACACTTTGAATGCTGAGGGTTTACTACAACAATATGGACTTGCCCAGGTTTGGGAATTGTCAGGGGAACCAGGAGCAGAGGTAGCTGGATATTTGGGGATTGGTCACAAAAGAAATCATACTCTTTTTTCGGCAGAAGAACAGGATATCATTGATCAAGGTAGACTCGAAGCAATTCGAATGCTCGTGAACAGCAGGCTTCTCTCCGATCTGCAGAAGCGTTATGAACATCGTGTGAGTCAAACCGCGCTCCATGAACATCAGATACGTCGTCATCGTGAGTTGAATGATATTTTAATGGAAGCCCAGCAGGCTGAACGAATAAAGACCTCATATTTTCTCCATGACCAACTACTTCAAAACCTAATATTTCTGTCACGTGATTTGGAAGAATTCCATGATACAGGTGAGACAAATACGGAACAGACCGCCGTTTGGCTAGATTGCCTATATACTTCCCAGAAAGATATTCGCCAGTTATGTGATGATCTGTACCCTCATATCATAGATCGTAGTGAGCTTCAGGAGTCTCTGCAATGGCTTGTTCGCACACTTCAAGTAAAGAGTGACATCATTTTGGAACTGAGCTGTGGCACTCTTTCTGCTGAAGTGGAGCAGGAACCTCTGAAATCCACTGTATTTCGAACCATACGTGAACTCATTATTAATGTGATGAAGCATTCCCAGGCTTCGCGCTGCTCCATTCAAGTGTACATTAGGGATAATCATTTGATATGCCAAGTCAAGGATGATGGCTTAGGTTTCGATGTTCATTCCACATTTGATTTTTCAAAAGCTACATCAGGCCACTTTGGTTTAATTTCTATACACAGCAATATCCAGCATCTCTCTGGAGAAATCACTATAAATTCTTCCCCTGGTAAAGGAACTTCGATAAACATTGGTCTGCCTTTACGAGCAAAGGAGCTACATAACAATGAGTGAACCTATAACTGTCGTACTACTTGATGATCACCCTCTTGTCATGGAAGGTCTCAATAATCGCCTAAATCGAGAACCCGGCATACAGGTGCTAAAAACATTTAATGATCCTGTGCTTTTCTTATCTGAAATAGAGAAGTTAGAACCGGACGTGGTTGTGATGGACATTCGCATGCCTCAGCTTGACGGATTTGAAGTAACAAAAAGGTTGAAGGAGCAGTACGGCTTATCCGTCAAAATCATACTACTCTCAGGATACAACTACCACGAATTTCAATTAAAGGCTTATGATCTAGGCGTTCATTCCTATCTATCAAAGCAAGCAACATACGGTCAAATTATAAATGCCATCCATCAGAGCATGTTGGGTCATGTGCTTGTACCTGAGAAAATGCTTTCTGCTAATTTGGAAGAATCCCTCACACCAACAGAGCGTGAGGTTCTTAATCGCATTGCAATGGAGATGACTAACAAGGAAATTGCACAAGATTTGAATATCAGCCCGCGTACAGTGGAGTATCATATCACTTCCATTACGCAGAAGTTTGGAGTCAAATCAAGAATAGGAGCGGTAGTGAAAGGCTATCAGGCCGGAATTCTCGGAGATATCATTCTCCCACCCAAAAATTAAGCACAGCGATTGTAACTGTAACATCAATAGAGCGGCAGAACTTCCAAAAGTCCAACAAAAGGAAGGTTCTGACCGCTCTATTTATTTTGGACACTCATATGCTTTATTAGAATGTTCTTATTCAGTGAATCGCGCTGCTTGGCGCTGTGTAATACGATTCGTGATTAACTCATGACTTGCGTCAATATCTTCCGGTGTGCAAGCGGATTTGAGCTCATATACTTTTACCGGGGAATGTTCAATGATATCCAGAAATGAATCAAAGAATGTCATATCGTTACTATGTACATATGGACACCAGTGATCTGACAGACCAACCGTTTCATGGATATGCACCCCAACGATGTTATGGATCAATGCATTAGCTTCACGTACATTATCATACAGTCCCATGCGATCCATCATCATGCCATGACCAATATCGTACCAGAGTCCAAGGGGGGCACCCTTCAGATTATCGATCAGGGTTGCTGCTTCCTGTAAAGTAGGCATCTGATAACAGCGTGATCGGGTCTCAATTCCATAATTCACTCCATATCCACGCTGCTCAGAAATTTCACATACCTCTTCCAGACTTTCTTCAATTCGTTTCAAATAATGCGCACTATCCGCTTCCCGTTTTTCCAGCATTTCCTGCCATAAAGCTTGATATGCCGGAGAGTCTTTCCCCTGGTCATGATAGATTTTTTTGAGTTCTTCATCCACATTATATTCAAATGGAACTTCCCCTGGATGAACCACGACAGCCTGTGCGCCATAGCGGTGTGCATACTCAGCTGAACGGAGCAATAATTCGATAGCTCGCTTCCGGCGAGCTTCATCATCGAAACCAAGCAGTACAGAATCTGTGCCATAATCCGGATCAGCCAGATGAGGAAACGTATTGTGTACACTGGAGATGCCAATCTCTCCCCGCTCAATCATAGGTTCAATCGTCCGCAGCATATCAGCCGTAACATTATAGTTTAATTCCACTCGTCTAAATCCTAACGACTTGATCTCCTGGATCATGCTTGATCCTGTCGTATGACGTTTAATATTCCAGCACGTCGAAAAGGAATATTCCTGTTTGTCGATATTCATGTCATGTCCTCCAATCGATGTGATTCGGTCATTAGTACGACTGCGCTATATTTATTCTTCATCAGTACATGTTCAACTAGGTAACGTTTAATTGAACGTTGATCACGTTACGATACTTCGTTATTGAAAATTCAACTTAAATCGCATCGTATTGGAACTTACTCCGGGTACATATCGATAGATGATTTCGGTATATTGAGGATAATTAAGTACCGATGGAGCAGGCGCTTCAGCCGTCACTGCACATATTAACCCCGGTAAGCGCCACTGATGATCTTGAATGTTATCCTTTTCTATGAATGAGCCTCTGATCTCAAAATAAACTTCAATCTCATTCACTGTCTCTAAACGAACCTCGATCGTTAATGAATCTTCCGTCAGATCAGCTTCAAATGTGATCCCCCGGAGATGTGTATTCCAGCTCTCCCCGACCTCCCGGCGCGTTAATCGTAGATCATATAGGTCACCCTGATCCGATTGCCAATGGATTGTAGCGGGAAACATCTGTCCATTGGTGTTACGACTACCCGACATCGCTCCAATCATTCGCTTCTCACCAACCCACGCTTTAGCAGTACACAGATTACGATTCGACGCAGGTTCATCGCGCTCACATAATTCAATGAACTGCTTCTGCACGAGTCGATCTCCTTGATGTTCCTTCAAAAAAGGGATCACCTCTAATGGCGCTTCTCCCCCGACTAATGCAATTAAAGGCCCATGCTCTACTTCACAATTAACATCAGCCAAGCGTACATACGTTTCACCTAATAGGAGATAGATGAACATGCCCACCGAACTGTGTGCAGTCATCTCCATATCATAAGCCCGGGCGAAGGGACCGGACAAATTTTCCAAATTAGCATTGTAGAACAGCGCAATGTTGTTCCAAAGCCCCGCTTCGACCATACGACCAATTTCAATAAACTGTGCAGTACTTCCATATGTTCTCCATATCCCGAGTACCGTGAGATCCACTCCGTAATAGGTGGTCGAATTGAATTCAGCGAAGCTGTCATAGACCATGAATTCTTTCAACATACGCTCAGCCTGTTCATCCGAATGGGCGATCCAATCTCCATGCTTGAACCGATGTCCGTAGAAATGAGTGATAAAAATATGCATGAGTTCAATATTCGTATTCATCGGAATGACATCCGACTTCAAGCGATCCATTGAAGCCGCGACAGCCAGTTTCATCGCATACTCCATCTGCTCTACTAACTGCTGTGGTAATCGGTGAGAGAATTCAGCTAGAATCACTGCAAAAGCACAGGCAATAAATTCGCGCCAGTTGGGATCATAACTCGTCCATACAGGAGGTAAAACCTGGTCCATCGCGGATTGGAACATTTTCTTCACTTGTTTTCGCTCAGTAGATTCGTTCAGTATTGATTCCTCGTTCCATAATGCATCAATAAACTTGGCTGACACCTTTTCGAACGTACGCTCCAAAAAATAAGCAGTTCCTGGCGCAAACTCTTTCCAATTGTAGTTACCTCTCGGTGGATCACTCACATCTGGACGAGTTCGAAATGTCCCATGATATATTTCATCTGGAGCTTCATATTGCATAGCAAGCACCTTTTGAATCACTTGTTCCGCACGATGCGCATCCCCTTCGCCGTTACGAAGAAGGAGCCCGAGTGCATAGTGGGCACTCCCCCGTGTGTCCAGCTCTTCCGTATTTTCGTAACTTTGAATTAGTCTGGCATCATCAACATAAAGACCATCCATGTAAGCCATCGATTGATTCACAAGATGTTGCTGCGCTTTGGTCATATGCTCTAACACTTGTTCAGTCATCTTCAATGCGCATCCCCCTCAAAATTTAGCCTTTTACAGCACCAACCATGACCCCACTAATAAAATACCTTTGCAGCCACGGGTAGACGAGCAGAATCGGTAATGTGGAGAAGATAACGCTAGCTGCTTTCAGACTTTCTGGAAGAACTTTAACAGAACCTATACCTTCGTTCTGCATCAATTCAGTGATTTGGTTTTGCTGGATCATCTGATACATTTTTAATTGCAATGGAAATAGATCAGGTTTGGTAATATACATCAGCGCATCTTGGAAACCGTTCCAGCGTCCCACAGCATAGAATAGACTTAACGTTGCCATGACCGGCAAGGACAGAGGTAGAATGATTCGTAATAGTGTGCCAAAATGTGTACTTCCATCAATCTGGGCAGCCTCCTCCAGACTTTCCGGAATGCCTTTGAAGAACGTAATCAAGATGATCATATAAAATGGACTAATCAGACCCGGGAGAACAAGTCCCCAAGTGCTATCCAGTAAGTGAAGGTTTTTGATCAGAATGTACTCTGGAATAATCCCACCACTAAAAAACATCGTAACGACGATAACAAGCATGAACCATTTCCGTCCTTTGAGACTGCTCTTAGCAAGCGGGTATGCCGCTGCAATCGTCATCACCATACTGAGCACTGTGGTTAATACCGTTAACCATACCGTGTATAGAAGTGAACGAATCATCGACGTATCGGCAAATACTTTGGCGTAAGCTTCAAATGATAACTCTTTTGGAAAAAATGAAACCTCCCCTGAACCGATCGCCCGGTTCGAACTAAGTGAGATAGCAATAATGTGAATGAATGGCGCAAGACACAGTACCATCGCAATGATAATAAGAATAACGTTCACCGTGTTAAAAATCCGATTGGCTGTGTTCTCAGACATGCCTGCCACCCCTTACTCTTCAGCTATAAGTAAATGAACTATAAAAATCAATTAGATCTTTCAACTGTTCCACCAATTACATAATGCTCTCATCCGTTAGTTTCTTCGATGCATAGTTAGCTCCTAAGATGAAGACAAGTCCCACAATTGCTTGGAACAAACCTACAGCAGTCGCAAGAGTAACCTGACCGGACTGGAGTCCAATACGGTATACAAATGTGCTGAGCACATCCGAATATTCTCGTACAGCAACATTACCAATAATGAAGGGACGATCAAAACCGATAGAGATCATGTTACCGACATTGATAATGAGCAAGGTAACAATTGTTGTTTTGATACCAGGGAGCGAGATATGCCAGATTCGGCGCAAACGACTTGCACCATCCACTTCCGCTGCTTCAAACAGTTCCCGATTAATTCCCGTTAAGGACGCTAGATAGAGAATGGTTCCCCAGCCTGCACTTTGCCACACCCCAACAGCCAGGTACGTGAAGAGCCAGTAGTTTTTGTCACTCAGGAACGGCAGCGGATCCAAGCCGAAGCTTATCAGTGCGTTGTTAATGAACCCGGATTGTGTGCCGAATACCTGAAGTACGATCCCTCCGATAATAACCCATGAGATAAAGTGTGGGATGTACAGCAACGTTTGAGCCATCTTTTTGAACCAAGCCTTCTTCAGTTCGAAGAGTAGAATCGCCAATATTAATGGTGCCGGGAATGAAACAATAAGATCTAGAAAGTTCAGCATGATGGTATTGCGGAGAGCATCGAAGAAATCCTGATTTTGGAACACTTCTCGAAATGCTTCTAGTCCAATCCATTCACTACCAGCAATACCCTGAAAGAAGTTAAAGTCTTTAAAAGCGATCTGCACGCCATACATTGGCCCGTATTTAAAAATAATGAAGTAAATCATGGGCAGCAGGAGCAAGGCATACAATTGCCAGTTTCTACGGAGATACGTACCGTTCTTCATCAACTCTTCCCCCCATGTCAGACATGTTCCGGAAAGTCAGTATCTTGTGGGATCACTGCTCTCCGGATTCGTGTCTCTATCATTCTTCATCTATATCTCAGTCGTAATATGTTCGAATTATTTCATCTCGTTGTAGGCTGCTGTACGCTCGTCCAGAATAGCCTGACCACCACTTGCCATATAATCCTTCATCATATTCTCATATGTCGCTTCAAAATCCGCCGGCTTAGCAATGGTTGTTTTTACGATAAACTCCTGGAATTTATCTCTTAGTCCATTGCCATACTTAGCTTCAGCTTCAATAGGTTTAGGGAAACGCACGGGCTGGATCGTATCGATGTTCGAGATTGCTACTGATTTACGCATATCATCACGATACTTCGACTCCACCTGAACAACATAGGCTTCTTCATTTTTCTTATCGTCTCCAACGTACTTCCCGTTAACGATAATGGCGATGTCACCTGCATTGTAGATACGACCAGAGATTTCTGGTGAAGCGTCGTCTTTGATCAACGGTACACCGTCTACAAGCTCATAGTTTTCATTTTCAACACCGAATTGCAGATCGAACAGATTGTTGCCCGAAGCCATCCAATCCAGATATTTCATTGCATTTTCTGCGTTCTGGCTTGATTTTGGGATCATGACATACATCGCATTGGGTGCGTATGCTGGTTTAGCAAACTTACCTTCTGAGTTTTGGAATGCGTCGATCGGTGTCATTACAGCATCAGACTGATTCGTTTGCAGGTTTTTGTAGGTGCCAGAGATATAGATCTCCCCTGCATCTTCAGAGTAAAAACCAACCTTACCGTTCGATACATCTTCCCATAGCTTCTTCTTGTCTTTGTCGAGCCCAAAGTCTTTGCTCATTAATCCTTCGTTATAGAGTGTATTCATATATTGAAGTCCTTCTTTGAAACCAGGTAACAGTGTTGGATAATCATTAGAACCGAGTTGTTGCGTTAAAGTGTACTTCTGCTCTTCGGTCAATGGTTCGATGAAAGACCAAAGTAATGGCTCATATTGCGCAGAGGCAATGGACATCCCGAATGGAATCAGGCTCGACCCCATATTGCCTGGATCTTTTTCTTTGAATGCCTTCAACGTTGCATGCAATTCTTCTGCCGTTTGCGGAGCAGACAAGCCCAACTTATCTAACCAGTCCTGACGGACATAAGAAGCATATTTACCCAACACTAGACGTTTGCCTGGAACTGCGAACTGCTGACCATCATATTGACCGTAAGCCAGCGTTTCATCTCCAAGTAACTTCTTCAGATTTGTACCATGCTGATCAATCAGTTCGGTAAGCTCTGTTAGCCCGCCTTGTTGAGCGTAACGATTAAACGTCCCCGAATCATACGTGAATACAATATCAGGAACTTCTGAGCCACTCGCCATCAGAACATTAAGCTTCTGTACTTCTTCAGAGCGTGGAACCGGAACGAATTGAACATCAATATTATTCGGTGTGCCGAACTTCTCTTGAATGAATCGGGTTAGATAACTATCTGAGATGGTGTAACCCGCTGGTGTGTTACCCCGGTCAAATATTTCTACTTTTAATGTTGTTTTATCCCCCGCGCCTGTTCCTCCTGTTGACGATGCGGATTCACTCCCTGACGAACACGCGGATAATAATAGAGTGAAGGCTGTTACCACTGCAAGAACCGAACTAGACTTTTTACCCCAACGTTTTTGTAATAACTTCATCTGACCTTTCCCCTTTCGCACACACTCTGATTAGATTCACAGGAATGACATGCCAACTCGGATGTCCACTCCCCATTTGTAGCACCTGTGAATGTCACTAATTATTACATCGAAACTATGGAAAGCACAATAAACTATTTTCAAATGTAAGCAAACGCTTCCAAATGGTGTTTTTATAGTGATACTAAACTGAAATCCTGTAACTATACAATTTTCTCGATATATATGTAATATGTATGTTCATAAAATTAACTTATAACGTTATTAATATGTAATATTTTAAGACTTACAATGTTTATCTTTTCCTATTTGGTTTAGCCTAAATGGATTTATCTCCATACAAAAAGACCACATTTACCGTGGTCTCCATTGTCCAAGATGTACATTGTAAGTACATCTTGGTTTATATTAAGTTTAATCTCATATCTGCCCTCGTGAACGATTATCAACATAGCCTGGAAAGAACTTAGCTTTCGTGTTTACCCTGTTGCTTGCGGTAATCGCCAGGAGTAACCCCTGTAATCCGTTTGAAAACTCTCCCGAACGAAATGGCGTTTGCGTATCCCACCTGCTGAGCAATATCTTGAACGGTTGTATCGGACGAGGTCAGCAGTCGGCATGCCTTTTCAACTCTCAACTTCATTAGAAAATCAACAAATTTCATATCAAATTCTTCTTTGAACAGATAACTTGCATACTTGCCAGATATTTGAAAACGATCACTAAGATGTTTAAGAGACAGATCAGGATCATCAAAATGTTCTTCAATATAGGTTCGCAGCTCATTAATCATCGCTCTATGGCTCTTCGTCTCATGAACAGATACATAGTTCCGATAGAGCTCTTTCAGCCAGCCTAATAAAATCTCTCGGATATGAACTAACGTATCTGCCTGCTGAATCTCGCTGCGCAGCGTGTTTAGAACTTCCTCATTAAACTGACCCTGTAATCGTTCAGACCAGTCACCAAATTCACGCGATAACATCTGTATTAGAGCCTGAAGCATCATACGAATCTCATTATCCTTGATCTGATCCTCATTAAAGGCAATAAACATTTCGTCTAGTTTTGCCCGCCAGCCATCACCGGTTAACCTAAATTCCCGAACAATGTCAGCCAGCATTTGCAAATACTTGTAGGAGTGCAGCTCCGTACGATCTGGTAATTGCTCACTTAACACGATGGCATCTTTCCCCAAGGTCAGTCGATGCTGTAAGCCTGCGTCCGCACTCGTATACGATTGCGTAATCTGCTCCCATCCCGCAACAGTGCGTCCAATCCCGAACGTAAATCGAATGCGGAAATGTTCCGCAATCCACATATGTAGCTGTTTCGCCTGCTCCATTAGCATCTCGCGGTCTAACCCTTCCTTTTCATCCGAGGTGATGACCACAACAAGTCTACGATTGCCAAACCATTCGGCCCATGCACCTAAATTGGGCTCGTTGTGTACAAGCTCCTCCACGACATTCATGATGGCGAGTTTCAATATACTCTGATTCGATGACAGACCCTCACTATTCATCTCAGCAATCAATACAGCAACGCTTGCAGGTTCCATGAAACGTTCATCAAGTGGCCCCAGGTGACGCAGTCTTTGGCGAAATGAATCCATTCGTTCGCCTTCCATCAGATCGACGAGTAGCTGCCTACGGTGAATAAGCAGGTTTTCATGGTGCTGCTTCTCATAATCCACCGTCTGCGCGATAAGATGTTCCAACGCCCGATCAATGAGAGCCAATTCATCCTTAACCGAAGGTGTTGCTTCATCCTCTTCTGCACGTGGTTGCAACGCCTGAATTCGGTTCATCATCAACTGAATGGGTTTATAATTCCGGCGAGTAATATAGATAATCCCAGCGATAGCGCCAACGATAGTAAGCACTCCGATGCCAATCCACACATAAGAGATTAAGGATACCCAAGCATACAATTGGCCGGATTGAATACCACTCTCAAAGACCAAGCCAATATTGTCAGCAGACACCCGATTCAGAACTTCACCGACAGAGCCATCTGTTGCATGTGTCTTATAAATGATATGGTCACTGGGATCTTTTATCTGAATAAAAGATAATTGTTCATTCGTCATAGCTTCAATCTGACGCTCTACCGCATACATTTTCACTGAAATAACGAGTAAACCTTCACCACCCCACGGCAGAGGTAACCACTTATTCATGCTAATGACCTGGGTTGGCGTATCAAATGAACGTTCTTTATACTCTCGGGGCAGATTCCAATTTAGATTTTGGCGACTGTTCAACGATTGCTCGATATATGCACGATCTTCGAAGTCCTCCACACGAACCAAACCTCTTGAGGTCAAAATCTGAGAATCAGACGTGCGATACAGGTAAATGGATTGGATCATATCCTGTTGATCCGTCATTTGGGCTAGTCCACTTGCAGCATCGTAAATAAATTGTGTTGATTGTTGCCCTTGACCCGCTTCTAGAAAGCGACTATATAGCTTATTAGAGCCGATGTCTTCAAGTAAACGAAGTTCGATATCCCCCAGTTGGCGTTCCAATGTATCCACAATATAACGTGTTGAGATCAGATCAGCTTTTTTGGTTTCGTTGCGTGAGAGTTCATTAACGATCAGGAAGGAGAGAAAAATTAAGACGGAGATTGTCAGCAAAAAAATAGGAAAATACGAATATAACAATTTAGAATACCAATTCCGCTTCAAATGTATTTTCAAAAGCATCCTCTCCTTCCACTTCATGCTGTAATCACAAAATTAGAACATGCTTCTGACCGCTGGTTTGGCTCCATTGTTGAGCTCTCTTCCTCTACATCAGTTCAACGATTGTTGAGTCCTGGCCTGTCTGCTAACGAAAAACAAAATAAATGCTCCCAGCGCAGCGCTGATTGTACAAGCCAAATACATAAGTGAAGGCCCACCTGAATCTAATAAATAACCATTTAACATGTTGCCTACAATGCCACCAAGTCCTGCAAATACCATATTAAATAGGCTTTGACCTGTCGCTTGCATTTCCCGTCCTGTAACGGAAGCTACATATTCAACGGCTGCAATATAAAAGAACCCAAAAGATAGCCCATGTAATACTTGAATCCCGATCATTACTTCGGGTGTTGGCCAGAGCCATTGTATTCCCCAACGAAGCATATACGCGCCTGCAGCCAATAACATGGTTCGTTCATGTCCCCATTTTCGGAGAATAAATGCAGCAACGAGCATTGATGGCACATTCGTTATAGAGGCTAGGAGCAGTGCTGTGCCTGTCATAGCAACAGATCCACCTGCCATTTGAAATGAAATCACAAAAAAGGAGTTAAACGCCGTTAGCGTTTGATTTACTAGGAAACAGCCGATTAAAAATAGAAGGAATGTTCGGTTACGCAACAATCTTGCTAATCCTACGGAGAAAGTCACCGAGGAAGAAGAAATACTGGTTTGCCGGGGAAGTGTGCTGGCCAGAATGGCGCTTAGCACATTAAATACTAGAAAGGGCAGCCATAACATATGAATGGAGAATTGGGAGAGATATATCCCGGCTGCAAATCCTCCAAGCCCTGTTCCTAAACTTCCAAACAATCGAATCATACCATAGGAAGTATTGGCTGCCTTAGCTGCGGTAACTGCATAAGAGTCAGCAACAGGGATCTGAGTCACTTGAAATATAGTGCATAAAGTATAAATCAATATTAATATAATGTACACTTCAATATTGTAGAAGTACGCTAACAATGCAGGAACTAGCAAACTTAGTACTAATACAAAGCGAGTTTTTCTAAACTTATCTACCATAATCCCCCATATTGGTTGAAGGATTATGGATATAAGTGTGCCGAACGCCATAATAAATCCGGTCTCTTTACTAGAGAAGCCTTGTGCAACCAAAATCGGATTAATATAGGGATTGAATATCCCTCCAGCAAGACCCATAAACAAATATAGACCCTGCAATTTCATTAATACATGCTTTGCTTCGTTGGAATCGGCTTTTTCTATCTCTCTGTATGCCTTCATATGTCTTCTCATCCGGATCTCCATCCTTTAATCCTGTAATGGCATCTCTTTCTATATAAGTTGTATATAAGTTCAACCTAAGAACGTTTATCTGACCACTCCGATGACAGAATAACATTCCGTTTGCTGCTAATTAGATTCATTTCTTATCGTTGTTGCAGTCTCAGACGGATGGCTGCCATTGCACCAATGGCTCCTGCCGTATTGCCAAGTTCAGCAGCAACGACTTTAGTAGCCAGTGTTGTATATCGACTTAGGCGGCCGCGCGCCTCGTTTAAGTAATAATCAGGATTCGAAGCGGATACTCCTCCGCCTACAACAATAATGGATGGATTAAGTAATGCGACGATATTAGCTAAGCCTCTCGCCATATATTGGAATGGTAGCGTTAGAATCTCAAGAGCAGCAGCATCCCCCGCTTCAGCAGCCTTGAACACATGCCTTGCCTCAATCTGACTGATATCTCCATCAGCGAGACTATGAAGTAACGAGTGTGTATTGCCAGGTCCATCTGTAAAATAACGCCTTGCGTGTTGCGTAATGCCTGTGCCTGACGTGTTCAGTTCAAACGCACCAAATGTATCTGGAGATGCCTTGTATTGATGATCGATTCCTTCGTCTCCAACTATAAAATGCCCGATCTCTCCTGCTGCTCCGTCTTGTCCACTATATAGTTGTCCGTTAAGGATAAGCGCCGAACCGATTCCCGTCCCCACCGTTACCATCACACAATGTCGATGACCCTGTGCTGCTCCACGATCGAACTCTCCCATGGCTGCCATATTTACATCGTTATCGAGATAAATTTCTCCATTAAAATATGCTGCAATCACAGGTCTGATATCTTCCTCTGCCCATTGGAACGCTGGCGCACTGCGAAGAATCCCTTCATCATTGAGGATAACTCCTGGAAAGCCCATCCCTATTCCAGCTACCAATCCTATTTCAATTCCACTATCACTACAGAATTTTGATACTTCATCAAATAACCAATTGAAGAACACGCTCGGTTGCTCGGTTGCACAGGTTGGAATCTTACGCTCCAATACTTCACTGCCTGGTTTCTCCGATGACAATAACATCAATGTTTTGGTACCACCAATATCAATTCCTATGATCCAACGATCTAATGCATCCGTTTGATCAAGAGAACGAACTGGATCTGTTGCCTGAAGAGGTTCTTCAAGTCTGTTTTCTTGGGTATTACCGTCTAAAATGTTCATACTCGTCGCCTACCTCTCACCCTTGTTGTCAGTCCATCATTCGTCTGTCTCTTGTTGGAGCTTCAGCATCGTTTGCTGTAGAGCAATATGCACCGCTCCAGTCACAACTGCCCGTTCACCAAGCTTGGAGCAGATTAATTCAGGTTGAACAGGAAATGGTTCGTTAATCATCTCTTTCAGGTAAGGCAGCAACACATCTCCATTACCTCCGATCCCTCCACCAAGTACAATTAAATGTGGTGCAAGAAGCACGCTGATATTTCGCAATGCTAATGCCAGCATCCGACAGTACTTTTCGATAACCTCCATTGCATAGCTGTTACCCAGACGAGCCGCCTCAAACAAATTCTCAGGAGTCAGTTGACTCCGTAGCTCTATGATTCTTGGGTCGTTATGCTGAATCTGAGCTTCATCCAGTAGATTGGCGGCCATATCTATCAAACCACCAGCAGACAGAACGTCCTCTAATCTTCGACCCTCCTGCATCATCTCGGCTACTTCTCCAGTTAGCCCTCTCATGCCACGCAGTAATTGACCATTCACCATAATACCCGCACCAGTGCCCACGCCAAGAGAAATAAATACAAACACTTCTGAAACGGATGCTGCACCATCCCTGTATTCCCCTAACGCAGCCAAATTGACGTCATTATCCAAGATCACTTCACAGGGAAAAGCGGCGGATAGGGACTCCAGGGACAACGCTTGTTCTAACCCAACTAGAGGGTCTACAATTCGACTGATCTCTCCGGAGCCAGGCAGGACAACACCAGGAATACCAAACCCTATACACTGAATCTCGTTCCAGTTCAGATGATTGTGCTGTAATAGTTCATCCATATGCTTCCGAACAGTCTGGAGTAATTGTTCCCCTTGCCCAGGCTCTGACTGCTGAATAGACATCGGATAGGTTTGGTAATCTAAGATTTCTCCATTCAGATTAGATAGAGCTATGCGAATTCGGGTAGCTCCGATATCAACTCCGCAGATGTAATAGGCTAGTTCATTGAAACGAATGAGCGTGGCTTTACGTCCTTGTGCATTATCTGCTCTTCCAGTTTCCAACACAAGATTCCGTGCAATTAGATGCTCAACTGCCGACGATACCGTAGGTTTGCTCAGTCCGGTCTGCCGGCTAATATCCGCTCTAGACAACATCCCATGAGTAATCAGTGCATCAAGAATTAGATTCTCGTTCAGATTGCGTATGTATTGTGGTGTACCAGCCACCTAAATCACCTCCTTATAATAGTTAGTTAAGTTTATTAACTAATTATATTCAATATAGCATCGAGATTGGGGTGTGTACAGCGTTTTGTCTGTAAATTAGTCTGTGATTTAATATGATCTAATCTATCTCACAATATAGAAAAAGCTGCAGTGTATAAACACCACAGCTCTCACATATTTCATTTTAATACCCATTACGATTTGGACAACTCAATAAATCCTTCTCCAAATACGTCACGTACATCATGAATCGTAATAAAAGCAATTTCGTCCTCTGCGCGTACAATTTTCTTCAACATGGAAACCTCTTGTTTGCTAATGACAATATAGAGGATTTCTTTTGGGTTTTTCGTATAATAACCATGACCGGACAAGACCGTAACGCCGCGATCCATTTTCTCAATAACTTGCTTCGCAATCGCATCCTGTTTGGTCGAAATTATCGTGACTGCTTTTTTTGGATTCAAACCTTCTATAATAAACTCCATCGTTTTGGTGCCTACAAAGAGCATCACGATCGTGCACATCAATCCTTGTGGTCCTATAATGAAGAAAGACGAGAACGCTACAATCAGATCAAAGAACAATAAGCCGTAACTGATGTTCCAATCTAAGTACTTGTTAGCTAGACGAGCTAGTATTACGGTACCCGCCGTAGTTCCACCAACTCTTACAATTAATCCAATCCCAAGTCCGGCAAATAATCCACCAAAAATCGTATTAATCCAGAGCTCATGCGAATCTATCGTCCAGCTCTCTGTTAAATGTAGGAATAGCGAGTTAAACACGACCGCAATAATCGTATAAATCGTCGTTGTTCTATCCAGAAATTTATAACCTACAAGCAATAATATCCCATTGAGCAGCAAGTTCATTAATCCAGGCGACCACTCAAAGAGATAATACAAAATAATAGTAATCCCTGTTACACCACCCTCAGCCAGATCATTCGGGATGACAAACAGGTTAACAGCCAGCGCAAATAGAAATGCACCCGCCATAATGAATAAAATATCCGTTATTCTTTTTTTCATCATGCATTCCATCCAATCCATCAAAAATTCAACCTATACTTCATAACTCATAAGTTGTCATGTTTTACTCCAAAATTGATTCTACCATGTCACCGCCAAAATTTGTATACAAAATACAAACTGTTGCACAAATTGTACAAAGGATTTACAAAACGAACTAATTTTTGCCCCATACACCATGTTTTCATTGGTTCCGTATATGACAAATGTCATGGTTCACCCTTGATATTTATCATTATGAAGCATGACATTTATGACTTACCATCATAAGCTGATTCTCTTACAATAATAAAAACGCTTCCCATACAGAATATAACGGGAAACGAGAATTGCAACTTAAAGCCCGAGTTCATGCTCGTTAAGTTGTAATGATTGAAGGAGGACATTCGCTAATGAGCAAAACGAAAGAAATGGCATTAAAAAAAGAAGTCACCCCTTATGAAAAAAACAATCTCAAATTAAGTATCCAACAAATGATTAATACTTTGATCCCATTATTATTGCTATGGGCTGCAGCATATTATAGCTTATCCATATCCTACTGGCTGACAATACCGATCGCTCTCGTAGCCTCGGGATTTGTACTCCGAACGTTTATTATTTTCCATGACTGCTGCCATGGTTCATTCTTCAAGAGCAAACGTGCAAATGACATTTTGGGAACCATTACGGGTGTAGTGACCCTGACACCTTATCTGCAATGGAAAAACGAGCACTCTATTCATCACGCTACCAGCAGTAATCTGGATAAACGCGGTGTAGGTGATATATGGATTATGACCGTGGAGGAATACCAAGCTGCTTCTCCTTGGGTTCGCTTGTTCTATCGTATTTATCGCAATCCACTTGTGATGTTTGGCATCGGTCCCTTCTATGTGTTCCTCGTTGCTTACCGATTTAATCGTAAGGCAGCACGACGCAAAGAACGCATCAATACACACCTTACAACTGTACTGATCATTGGGCTTTATGCATTCATGTGTTGGCTGATTGGTTGGCAGGCTTTTGTCTTGGTGCAGACACCTGTTTTCTTCTTCTCTGGTTTCTTCGGCATCTGGTTGTTCTACGTGCAACATCAGTTTGAAGAAACTTACTTCGAGCATGAAGATGAGTGGAGTTATGTCAAAGCTGCAGTGGAAGGAAGCTCGTACTACAAGCTACCCAAACTGCTTCAATGGATCAGTGGTAACATCGGTTTCCACCATGTGCATCATTTGAGCCCACGTGTACCGAATTATTACCTTGAAGAGGCTCATAATTCAACACCACCTTTGCAAAAAGCAACGACAATCACTTTACGTTCAAGTCTAGCTGCTTTGCGATTCCGCCTGTGGGACGAAGAATCTAAACAATTTATTAGTTTCAAACAGATCAAAACCCTTCCCCGCAAGCCTTATGCTCAACCAACGATTCGTGTAAGTAACCAAGCGGGTCTGACAGAGAAGCCTTAACTCTGTCGGATTCGTTTTCTTGTATTCAGGCCAAAGTCGTGCTACAGTCAGGCTAAGTTTGAGTACACTATAGACGCTGTTCAAAAATCAGTGTGTTTGAGCAATGCCTTATAGTTCCAAGGAGGAGAATTTCCATTCAGAAGTGGTCGCAACTTTTTTATAAAAACACGGGATTAAACCCCTATGTATGGCTTGTTTTCTTCATTCTGCCGTTCTATTATATCTCCCAATATTCTAAATTGTGGACTTTAGTTACAGGTATTGTCATCATCCTGGTGTTCTTTGTGTGTTATCTGCTCGCCTTCATCACCAAGGGCTGGCAGGTCTACATGTGGATCGGACTTTTAATTGCCATTTCCATTACGATGACTATCGCCTATGACTATGCTTATTTCTCTTTGTTTCTTGCTTTCTTTATTGGAAATATTAAAAATAAAGCAGGATTCATTACACTATACTCGGTGAATCTAGGAACCAGTTTTCTGACGATTAATTATGGCTTTATCAATCAAAGCTCATTACTGCTTAGTCAATTTCCGTTTGTCTTCATCTGTCTCATGGCCTCCATCCTACTTCCGGTAAGTACGTATAACAAAAATAAACGTGAACAATTGGAAGGCCAATTGGAAAATGCCAATAAACGTTTGGATGATCTAGTCAAAATGGAAGAACGACAACGGATCGCACGTGATCTACATGATACCCTTGGACAAAAGCTCTCCTTAATCGGCCTCAAAACCGATTTGGCGAAACGTCTGCTTCGTATGAATCCAGATCAAGCTGAAATTGAATTGAATGATCTGAGGCAGACGGCAAGCACAGCCCTCAAGGAAGTGCGTGAGATGGTTACAACGATGCGCGGCACTCAGTTAGTTGACGAATTATTCCGAGCCGAACAAATTCTCAAGGCGGCCTCCATTGAATTTGTATTGGAAGGCAATCCTAAATTGCAGGATACCTCTCAGCTTAATGAAAATGTGCTGGGTATGTGTCTGAAGGAAGCTGTTACGAATGTGGTTAAGCATAGTCAGGCAACGGAATGCACCATCCGTCTTCAAGAGACCCCTTCAGCCAACATTCTGACAGTTCAAGATAACGGCGTAGGTATAGAACGAACACGTAAACAGGATCGGCGCGGTACTGGTATATTAGGCATGAAAGAACGTTTGGAATTCGTCAATGGCTGTCTGGATGTTCAATCTGGAGAGGACATGGAAGGAACGCGCATTGCCATCCAAGTACCGAAACTGGTTCGCAAACCGATAAAGGAGGAAGAACAATGATCCGAATCGTAATCGCCGAAGATCAGCGTATGATGTTAGGCGCCTTATCTTCCCTGCTCAATCTGGAGGAGGATATGGAGGTTGTCGGACAAGCGGGCAATGGTCAAGAAGCCCTTGGCCTTGTTCAAGAGTTGAAACCGGATATCTGTCTGATGGATATCGAAATGCCTGTCAAAAGCGGTCTGGAGGCCGCTGAAGAAATGAGAGGTCTGAACTGCAAAGTTATTATTCTGACTACGTTTGCGCGAACCGGTTATTTTGAACGTGCTTTGAAAGGCGGCGTCCGTGGTTATCTACTGAAAGATAGTCCAATTGAGGAGCTGGCTGAAGCGATCCGCCAAGTGATGAACGGACGACGTATCTTTGCACCGGATTTGGTCGACGAGGCATATGTGGAAGAGAATCCTCTCACAGAACGTGAGCACGCTGTACTTGGTCTTATGGCAGATGGGAAGAATACCAAGGAAATTGCAGGTCATTTATTTATAACAACAGGAACGGTACGCAACTATATTTCCATTATTCTCAACAAACTGAATGCAAGCAACCGCATTGAAGCCATCACTCGGTCCAAGGAAAAGGGCTGGTTCAAATGAAAGAACCGCTTCAACCCATTAAGAACAAAATAAAAGCTTGGTCAGGAAATGGGGTCAGTCCCATGATTCCTGCCAAGCTTTTTAATTTGTTCTTTTTGCATCCGATTAATTAAATCAATGCCTTTTTAGGATACCAGAGCAGCAGACCTTATTTCACAGATGCCACAATACCTAGCGCTTCATTGGGTACCAATGAAGTCTTCAATTGGTGAATCTGCTGACCATTCTGCCATGAAATAACAACATTCACCGATTTACCGCCACTCGGATAATTCACGCTAACGAATCCCTTATCTTTCGGTGCTGGTAAGGTATGTGACTCCAGATATTCCACCATCTTCTTCGCAATGCCAGGATTGTTCATATTATCTTCTGATACAGAACGGATCTGTAGTGTCCATCTACCTTCCATCCACGTCAGGTACTGGCTGCCAGCTGCACCTTCGACCATGCCCTTAATGCCGTGACCAAGATCAACTGTCATCTCCTGTGGAATGTTGTTCAGATCTGTTTCAGGAAAGATTCCTGTGGAATCTGGATCCTTGTAGGTCTTGACTTCATAGGATGCCAGCGGTGTTAGACCGCCACTGGAGGAAAGCGATGAATCATTAACGGGTAGAGCTTTATCCGTAGCATAAAAGTTAACTTGAAAATCAGTAGTCGTATTCGTCTCAACATATGCTCCTAAGTGTTTTCCTTTTTCTAAGTTGAATGCCGTTGGCACGACTACATTTTTCATTTTCGCTTGAGAACGTACTTCCTTCACTACATCACTAATATTGGCTTCATGCTGTGTAGTCCCTGAATTTTCAGTCTTCGTTCCTGATGTTCCTGCATCAGAAGTCGTAGTGGCATGTCCATTAGACGTGTCTGTGTTACTCGTTGCTCCCCCTGCATTTCCTTGACTAACGGCGGAGTCCGTACTGTTGTTTCCTGAGCCGACTTGCTCCCCAGTCGTTGCCGAAGGTGTCTGCTCTGCTGCTGATGTATTAGTGTCTTGACCTCCACATCCGGCAAGCGTAAGGAGAACTGCGGTCGTAACAGGAATAATGACCCAGCGTTTTTGTTTTCTCATGTTGTGTTCCTCCTTGATCCGTTCTTGAATGTCATTACTTCATCGTTAGTATGTCTTATCGTTTGTCGTTCCAGAAGTTCACCGGCTGCACACTCTTGTTCAACACTTCGAATTGGTATCCCTCGGATTTGAGGGTTTGCAACACTTTCGGTAACACCTTCAAAGTTGCCTCCTGGTCGTGCATCAGCACAATTGGAGTTGTTCCACTCTTTTGCACCGTATGAATCTGCTTCATTACACTGTTGTATACTCTCTGATGGTCTTTCTTGTATTTCCAATCCTCAGAGTCTACATTCCAATCCCACATATGAAATCCACCCTGTGCAAGCATTACGTTCCGATATGGAGCTTTCATATATGGCTTACTGCCATATGGTGTGCGAACCAAGCTTGTTTTGACACCAGCCACCTTATTCAAACTGACGTTGGCTTGTTGCATTTCTTTGAGAGCAGTATAAGGAGTTTTGTAAAATTTACCCGGAACATGCGTTACGCCATGAAGACCTAAGCCATGCCCGTCAGCAACGATACGCTTCGTCGCTTTTGGATAGGTTTCCATGTGAGGGCCGAGCATGAAGAACGTTGCTTTTGCATGATATTGATCGAGAATATCTAAGAGCTGACCCGTATGTGCTGTTGGTCCATCGTCGAACGTCAGATATATGATTTTGCTTTTAGCCTTAGCTCCGTTATCTTTCGAAGAAGCTTTGGCAGAAACCGACTGTGGTAGAAGTAATGGAATAATAAGTAGAATAGCAAGTGCGGTGATCCATGATCTGCGGATATGTAACATAAATTAAAGTCTCCCTTGTGTCTTGTATTTCCCCGGGTGTCGAAATTTCTCTCACTGCATCCCTTGGCGATTAACACCAATTCTATCAAGAAAGATGCCTATCAATCTCGCTTTAAATGCTACGTTCGAGTTACACTTTTGTCAGATTAACCGAAAAAATAAAACGAAAATGATAGATTTGAGTTCGATAATGCCCTGCAGGATAAATAAATAATTACATAATATTCTATTAACCTAATTTGACCCATTTGATAGACTCAGTAAAATTAAATCAGTATACAACGCAAAGAAGCCTGCATAGCGCAGGCCTCTTGTATGTAAATCTATGTTCGCTCAAGCTCAGACGGATTCATATCATTCTCACATCAGTTGAGCCGAATGTATCGAACCATTCACTCTGCTGGAGCTGTAAATGAACGTTTAGCAAATTCAGCATCTAGCATATAGAATGCATTGCTGTCTTTCTCGATGCGACGAAGCTTTTGAATGATATTGTCAAACAACGCCTCTTCTTCCACCTGCTCATCAATGAACCATTTCAGGAAATACATTGTTGCGTGTTCACGCTCGTTCAATGCAATGTCCGCCAAATTGTAGAACTTTTTCGTATTTTGTTGTTCATGTGCATAACCATGTTCGAACACATCCAACATGGAAGAATACTCATTCTTCGGTTCAGGCAATGCCGCAAGTGTTGCACGTTGTCCACGGTCATTCAAGAATTTGTAGATTTTCATACCATGAAAACGTTCCTCTTCTGCTTGTACAATGAAGAAGTTAGCAAAACCGTCAAGACTTTTGCTGGAACAGTATGCAGCCATCGCAAGATATACATGAGCTGAATAAAACTCAAAATTCATCTGTTCATTCAGCGCTTCTGTCAGTTCTTTACTCATCGTGAATACACCTCTTACTTTCTCTCGGGATGTTCCTATCTTACCATATTGTGCATAGGACTAACATTGTTTTTCTACAAAATTCGTCAATGACTAGACGCTGGTTTCTCCTATATAATGTCATAGTTACATGTTCACTATTCCCACCTAGAAAGCAGGTACATCTCTCTTATGCAATCATCAACCGAACTCAAAAAAACCATAGGTATGCCGCAAGCAGTTGCACTGTATGTTAGTGCCGTTCTCGGCTCGGGTGTCTTAATTGTCCCTGGCCTTGCTGCTGAACTAGCTGGACCGGCTTCGCTATTAGCCTGGGGAGGGATGGTTCTGCTTATCCTTCCACTCGCTTTGTCCATGGGTCTTCTCTCCGCTCGTTATCCGAATGCAGGTGGTGTGTCGCATTTCGTTACCCTTGCTTTTGGCTCACGGGCAGGAACCATTATCGGCTGGTTTTTCCTCATGTCCGTGCCCATCGGTGCTCCGGTAGCTTCACTAACCGGTGCAGGCTATATGACGGCTGCTCTTGGACTGGGTGAAGGTGCTCGTATCGCCATTGCAGCCATGATGTTAACGGTAGGGCTCCTCATTAATATCGTCGGTATGCAGCTCGCGGGCAAAGTTCAAATCGGCGTTGTCATCGCAATTGTTGCTGTACTGATCATGACCTTTATTCTCGCTGTGCCTCACTTGGATTCCAATCATTTTAAACCCTTTGTGCCCCATGGGTGGATAAGTGTAGGACAAGCAGGAGCCATACTATTCTGGTGCTTCATCGGCTGGGAGGCTGTATCTCATCTCTCTGAGGAGTTTACCGATCCCCGAAAGGCCGCGATCAAAGGTGTGACCATAGCCGCCATTGTTGTCGGCATACTCTATTTCCTAACGGCTCTTGCCACAGTAGGTACTCAGAGTTATCTGCATGGGGGAGCAGACGTTTCTCTTGTGTGGATTATTAGTCAAGCGCTTGGCTCTTGGGGGAGCTTAATCGCAGGTTTAACGGGAGTATTTATCTGCACAGCTACGGTCATCGCTTATACCGGTGCTGCTTCCCGCGTGGCATTTGCACTAGCGAGACAAGGCGCTGCACCGCAATGGTTAACTCGTCTCTCCGGTCGTTTCCATACGCCAATTGCAGCACTCGGTTTTCTGGCCATCTGTTTTATCCTCGTTCTTGGCATTTATGGGTCGGGACTGGTTTCCTTAACCACACTGATCCAGCTTCCGAACGCAACCTTTATCCTAACCTATCTAGGAGGTTGCGCAGCAGGGATTCGATTACTTAGAGGCAATCGTACTGGAGTCGTCATAAGTTGGGTCTCTTTTATCGCTACAGCGATCATTTTTCCTTTTGCAGGCTGGGCGGTATTATATCCGGTAGTTATCATCATTCTTTATGGGCTACTCAGTCGTAATCGAAAGGCAATCCAATGAATCCAGTGTATACAAAAAAGCTCTGCCTCGGCGGCAGAGCTTACTTCATTCCATTATGCAATTATACCAAGAACGCTTTGGAGATGATAACCAACAGGATGAACAGAACCAAAATGGCACCTACAGAAGTGAAACCTCCGTATCCGTAGCCTCTAGTGTCTCCACCTAATACTTCGCTCATTGACCGTACCTCCTCTGCAACAGGTATGGGTTATCTTATGCAGGATGGAGGGTTTTGACAAGGCGAATATCCCTAATTTTAAATGTTGGGCTATTTTACATAAACCTGGGTGAATCTACACGCATAATATCCAAGAAAGGAACCTTAGCCATAAACTCCTCATCGGTATGCTCTACATGCACCAGCCTTGTACGTGAATCAAGCTTGACAATAACGCCTCGAACCTGCTCTTCCTTCCCCCATACCGTCAACAATACCTCTGAACGCTCATGGTAGGCTTCGACCAGTTGATTGCCCAGCTCCTCAAGTTCAAACTCATCCCGCGTGGGTCTCTTTGGAACCTTTGCTTTTGCCAAAATACGACCTCCTCTACAACTAATCCGATATCCCGATCCGCAGGGTAATTACTGCAGGCATATTCAATTAGTATACCATTCATTTACGCTCGTGTAATGTTTTGGCGAAGATTCGAAGGTCACAAATGTTGAACAAGTTCTGGAAGCAAACAACTTACTTAAGATAACTCAACTATGGTTTGAAAACCCCGTTGGTGCTATTCGTCTGTTTCTTCCACTAAAATCGTATACTCATTGGAAAAAGACTGCCCTATTCTGCGCTGTCCTCTCCATTCATAAGAATAATTCGCTGTTAGCGAACCTTGCTGCTTCGTTATATCTCCATCAGAGATGATTTGAACAACATACGAGAGCTCTTTCTCCTTGCCCGGCTCCAAATCTCCTAAATGTAGATTTCGTGGTGTAGAATATTCGGGTATATTGAACTGTAGCTCTCCCTGGGCGCGCCCAACCCACCTAGCTCCCGGCGGCAATATATCCGTTAACTGTACGCGCGCAGGCCAACTGCCAATATTGGTAATTCGAACATGGAAGACGACCTCCCCACCTGCTTCAACAAGTGTCGGAGACACCTCCACATAGACTGTAATTACCGGAACCTTTAATTGAATGGTTGCATCATTCGACATCACTGTCCGCTGCACATTTCGCGAATCAGGCAATCGAAACGTATAGAGCAGACGAGCCTGATTAACAATTTCAAACTGCTGAGGGTTCACTTGATCTATTCCCATAAGTTGTGCCTCGAACTGAATATGCATGGTAGAGCGCGCAGTAAGCGTTCCTAGATTGAATCCTTGAGTCGGATTGGCACCGGGTCGTTTGACTCCGTTCCAACCAAGACTGCCTTCAACAAATCTCACTCCCTTGGGAAGTACATCCAGCATCGTTGCATCTACTGCGTAACGGCTCTCGTTTGCAACCGTAATGTCATAACACACGGTCTCCTCCACCGTCGCGAGCTCTGGAGTCACCGTTTTGCTGATGGAAATTCGAGGCTGAATGACCTCAAGTGTAACTGCATTGGAGGAGACTGTCTCTCGTTGACCCGCTGATAGGTAACTTAAATTCGCCTGACTTGTAATCCCTTCTGTGTCCAGTACAGCTATCACTTGGGCGCGATATTGAATCTGTATCGAACGTTCTGGTAACACATCCCCAATCAAGATTCCCGAATCTGGTGTCATCTGAGGAACGAACATGTCATTCACAACAACACTTCCAGGAATAAATTGAATACCTGAAGGTAGTACCACCGTCACTTGAGCATCTGTCGCGGTTACGAATCCAGGATTACGTACAATGATGTTATACGTTACGATGTCGCCTGGAAAAGTCTGAACACGGTCTGCTTGCAAAGCAATCTCAAGACGCGGGGAGACGAGACTGACCTCCACCGTATTCGACCTCTCTTCCCCCCTGTACGCTCTCCCCTCCGATGTTACAAACTCATAACGAACAAGTGCCTGGTTCAATAACTTCAAACTTTCGGGTAAACGAATAATCATCACTTGAAAATGGAACCGCAGCCTCGCTCCAGGTGCTATCTCGCTCGGTGGCAAGCCTTGTTCTGGCGATGAACCAGGCAAAGGAATTCCATCACGAAGCACGCTGTTAGGCAATAAAGCAGTCTCAGCCGATAGCTGATCTGTGACATATACGGTAGCCGTGCGATTGCCAGAGTTGACGATTTCAATTAGATAGATCAAGGACTGACCCAATGTGGCTACCGTGGAACTGCATTGCTTATGAACTTCCAGTCTTGGCCCTACCCACGGTGTAACGACCGTATTCGAATAAGCGACCTGCTCCTGTTCTACTGTACCGGAATTGAATCGAACCAATGATTGATTCTGCAGCCAATGCGACCACGAATCGGAAGTCGAACTCATATCACCACAACCTCAACCCTAAATGTAATCGTGACTGAAGCGCCTGCGGCAATAGATCCCAGCGTAATACCGTTATTCGGATTGGCAGTTGGACGCGCTGCTCCATCCACGGTTACGCTACCTGGTACAAAAACACTGCCTGTTGGCACGGGATCGACCATAACAACATTATTGACGGTTTCAATACCACTGTTGGTTACAACAATTGTATACGTGATGACATCCCCCACTACTGCATCTATAGCACTTGTACTCTTGACAACGACTACATTCGGCGCAGACACAGGGATGACAAGAACATTGGAAACCACGCTTCCTGACAATTGGCGACCATCTGGCGGGCTGAACGTAAAGTCAGCGACAGCTTGGTTAACAAGTTGCTGATTCTGTGGTAATGAATCCACCGTTACGCCAAGGGTAACCGTTACATTTACAGAGGCACCTGGAGACAACGTACCAACGACAATACCTGTATCCGGATTAGCCCCAGGTTGTGGCACACCGTCAATCAGAACACTATTTGGGAGCAGCACGGTTCCATCCGGAATCGAATCGGTCAATGTTAATTCAACTGGAAGATTTCCTGTATTCGTTAGAGAGAAAGAATAAATAATGGTGTCACCAATTGTGGCATTTGAAGTACTGGCTGTTTTGGTTACAGCAATAATCGGCTGATAGATCGGCGTTAAGACCGTATTGGAATATGATGCACCAGAGAATACCCCCGATGTGAAACTTACATAGGACTGGCTGCTCACTTGAGGCGGTGAAGGTAACGTATTAACTCTTACGGCATAAGACACCGCTGCAGAAGCCCCTGGTGCAAGCGTACCTATAGCTATGCCTAACGCAGGGTTTGCCGATGCTCTAACAACACCGTCCACTAATACACTGCCTGTAACAAAGGTTACCGCTGGACTAATAGGGTCTGTTAATAACACATTGTTGACTGGGTCTATTCCGTTGTTCGTAATGACCATCTCATAAACAATGGTATCCCCCACTACAGCGTCCGTCGCAGGCGTTGTTTTGACAACCGTAACATCAGGAGCCGATACCTGAATCGCAAGTGAATTAGAAGTCAAACTTCCTCCAAGCGTTCTACCATCAGGTAATGTATAAGTGAACGTTGCCGATGCCTGGTTAACAATCGACTGACTGAGTGGCAAGGTTACAATGACTACCGAAAACATCACCATCGTTGTCGTAGACACGACACCTAAAGGAATACCTGATGCAGGATCTGCCCCAGGTGCGCTTGCTCCATTTATGATAACACTATTAGGAACTAGTTCAGTCCCTGCAGGAATCGTATCGGTAAGCGTCACTGTTGCTCCATAGTTTCCAGCATTGGAGATTGCGATGCTGTACACGACCGTATCCCCAACGGTAGCAAGAGCCTGATCTCCTGTTTTGACCGCAGTCAAAATTGGCTGATATACCGGTGTCGTTACCGTATTTGAGAAAGTTGTTGCAGAAAAAGCTCCCGAAGTGAAGCTGACCGTGGATTGATTGTTGAGTACCGCGCTCGCTGGAAGAGCCGTTACTCTTATGCTAAATACAACAGTTACCGTTGCGCCTGGTGCAATAGAACCTAGTGTAAGTCCAGTTGATGGATTAGCCCCGGGACGCAAAACTCCATCTACATAAACACTATCTGCCACCAGTACTGTACTGGCTGGGATCGCATCCGTAAATATGACATTGCTCACACTGGCAATTCCGTTATTTCTTACAGCGATGCTATAGGTCACAACATCTCCAACGGAGACTGCCGTAGACGTTGTTGATTTAGCAACAGCGATATCTGGAGCAGACACAGGAATTGTGACGACATTGGATTGGATAGAACCTGTAATATTTCTTCCATCTGGAAGTGTAAAGGCTAGCGCTACAGTGGCCTGATTAACCAATTGCTGCGGCGTTGGCAAACTATCAACGACAACCGAGTACGTAATCGTCGTCGTTGCTCCAGCAGCCACATTTCCTGCTGGAATACCTGTTATAGGACTCGCTGCAGGTAGTGGTTGACCATTCACAATGACGCTGTTCGGAACAAAAATCGTACCCGCCGGCACTGCGGCAGACAAGTTAATCTGAGCACCATAATTTCCTTGATTGTTTACTGTTACTGTGTAACTAACCGTGTCTCCTACCGTTGCATTCTGTGTGCTTGCGGTTAAGACAGCAGATAGTATAGGTTGGAAAACAGGAGTTATTACCGTATTGGAGAAGGTCGTTCCTGAGAATGCACCTGAGGTAAAAGTAACTGTGGAACGATTGCTTAACTGTCCTCCTGGTGGAATCTCATTGACTCTTACATTGAAAGTTACGGTAGCATTTGCTCCTGGTGCCAGTGTGCCAAGTGCTACTCCTCCTGCCGGATTAGCTGTAGGTTGGACAACACCATTGACCGTAACACTTCCTGCAACAAAGGAAGACCCGGCAGGGATCGGATCAGAAAATTGAATATTGCTTACTGGCGCAATACCACTATTCGTGATAAGAACAGAATACGTGACCGTATCATTAACTGCTGCTGCGGTAGATGCTGTACTTTTCACCACAGCCACATTTGGAGCAGATACTGGGAATGTAAGTGTGTTAGACGTGGCCGATCCCGTTAATGTCCTTCCATCCGGTGGAGTGAATGTAAATGATGCAGTGGCAAAATTGCTTAGCTGTTGAGGTGTTGGCAATGAAGATAGAATCACAGCAAACGTTACAGTAGCTGTTACTCCCGCAGCTACATTCCCTACCGGGATTCCCGTTACAGGTGAAGTTCCGGGTTGAGGTACTCCAGCGACAACGACACTGTTGGGAACAAAGGTCGTCGCCGCAGGAATCACATCTGTTAAAATGACGATGGCTTCCAGATTTCCTGTGTTACTTACAGTCACGGTGTAGACGATTGTATCCCCTACGGTTGCATTGACTGTGTTGGCCGTTTTCACAAGCGAGATCTGCGGTTGTATCACCGGGGTCACTGTTGTGTTGGAGGATGATGATCCCGAGAATGTACCTGATGTAAAGCTAACCGTAGACTGATTGCTAATCTGCGAAGGAACCGGCATAGTAATCCTCACCTCAAATGTTACGGTAGCTTCCGCTCCTGGAGCCAGAGTACCGATTGGAATACCGGCTGACGGATTGGAGAGCGGGAATGAAACCCCGTTCACAATGACGCTTCCGGGTACTAACGGGGTATTCGCTGGAAGTGGGTTGTTAAATACAACATTGTTGACCGCAACCGTTCCATTATTCCGAATGACTGACGTATAAATAACGGTATCGCCAGACACGGCATAATCTAGATTATCGCTGTTTACAACCGTTACATTGGGAAGGGATACTGGAACAGTAACGGTGTTGGAGGAAGAAGTACCTGTAATGCTCCGTCCACTTGGAAGAGTAAAGTTGTATACCGCTCCAGATTGATTCGTTAATTGCCTTGAACTTGGCAGACTGGTTACAGTCGCTACAAAGGTCACCGTAACGCTGGCACCAGCCGGGATCTGGCCTACATTAATTCCAGTATTCGGACTTACGCCAGGGGTTGGAGTACCGTTAATGATGACACTATTCGTGTTAAACACTGCACCGGCTGGTACAGGGTCGTTTATCGTCACTACCGCAGCGATATTTCCCCTGTTACTCACTTGAATTGTATAATTAAACGAATCTCCAACCGTCAGATTTGTTGTGCTTGCAGATTTCACCAATTGTATGATCGGTTGAAATACTGGCGTCGTAACAACAACAGAAGAGGATACACCGTTAAAACTTCCTGATGTGAATGCAGCACCGGCTCTATTATTTACAGACCCTGACGTCGGAACCGCCGTCACTCTTGCCTGATACGTGATGGTTGCACTGTTGTTGCTACTACTGGAGCTACCTAATGTCCCTATCGCAATTCCGGCGATTGGGCTTGCTGATCTCGCGGCAACGCCATTAATCGTTACACTGCCTGATACAAATTCCAAACCTGTAGATGGGGCATCTGAGACAATGACATTTTGTACAGCAGCGATGCCTGCGTTCGTCACAACCACTGTATAGGTCAGAATCTCCCCTACTGTAACATCAGGCGCATTAACGGTTTTGGTAAGGGTTACATTAGGAGCAGAAGCCGTGATCTGCACCTGATTAGACACTACGCTTCCGGATAGATTCCGACCGCTTGGCAGTTGATACGTATAACTTGCCGTTCCCTGATTTACCAATGTAGGTGGTGAAGGTAACGTAGTTAGTGTTGTTTGAAAAACAACCGTCGAGGTTCCTCCCGGTGCAAGAGTTCCCAATGAAATTCCTGTTACTGGACTCGTTCCTGGTCGAGCAGTGCCATTTACGGTTACAGATCCAGCAATAAAGGTAAGACCTGCCGGAATCGTATCTGTTATATTCACTTGAGCACTTAGATTCCCTGTATTTCTAACAACCAACGTATATCCAATCTGATCACCCAACGTTGCATTTGTTACGCTAGCCGACTTATTGATTGAAATTACAGGTTGAAATACAGGTGTACTAATTGAATTGGAGTTCGAAATCCCCGAGAACGCACCGGAGCTATACGATACTACTGCCTGATTACCTAGTGAGCCCGACGCTGGTAAGGACTGTACATTAACCTGAAATGTAACTGTTGCCGAAGTGCTTGCTGCTAGTGTGCCAAGCGTTATCCCACTGACTGGATTTGCAGAAGGTACGCTCGTTCCTCTAACAACTACACTGCCAGGTACAAATGCTGTGCCAGCGGGAAGAATGTCTGTAAGCACGACATTGTTAATGGCCTGAATGCCACCATTCGTTGTAACGACCGAATACGTAAAAGTTTCGCCAACAGCAACATCTGCAATCGTTGCTGATTTGACCACAAATACATTCGGCAGCGTGACAGGAATAGATAAAATGTTAGATGCCACTGTACCGTTGATCGTTCGACCATCAGGTGAGTTGAACGAGTAGACTGCCGTAGCTTGATCCACCAGTGTCGGGGGCGAAGGCAGAGTCGTTACAAGAACCTGAAAGGTTACCGTCGTTACACTCCCTGCTGCAAGACTTCCAAGATTCACACCTGTCGCCGGGTTGGCTCCTGCCACGACATTGCCATTCACACGGAAACTTCCTGCAACATATGAGCTGCCAGTTGGAATGTTATCCGTAAGTGTTACGTTTGCTGCGACATTCCCTCCATTGTTAACTTGCAACGTATATGTCACGGTATCGCCGACCGTTGCGTTCGTTGTGCTCGCAGATTTCACAATAGACAGGTTGGGAGAATATACAGGTAGTGTAGAGGTATTGGATGGAATTACACCGGTAATAACCGAACCACCTGCCACGCTCTGAAAAGTAAATGCCGCACTAGCAGAATTGACAAGTTGCAAAATATTAGCATCGGGCCCGATTAATGCGCGATAAGTGACGACGATACTACTAGACAGGTTTAATGAGCCCAGAGGTATACCGGTTGTCACATCCAGCGTTGGCCGAGCTACACCGGCTACAGTGACACTGCCTGGGATGAAAGTGAGACCCGCTGGCAATGTATCCGACAACACCACACTAGCGGCACTAGCTGTACCTCCGTTACTAATCGTTACTGTGTACAGGATGCTGTCCCCTGCAACAGCTCCAGTGGCGACGGAAGCCTTAGCAACTGAAATTCGGGGTGCATTGATATCAACCTGTATGGCATTGGCATTAACAATGTAGGCATCTCCCGAAGTGGTGAGCGTCAGTACTGCTGAGGACTGGTTATTAATCAGCCTAGCCGAGACGTCTACATTCGTAATATCCCAGCCTTGACGTCCACCAACGATGTTAGAACCTGGAGCTCCATTCACCTGGTTACGTGTACCAAACGTACCTGTAGTGTTCAGCGCTCCGGTATCCCCGTTAATTTGAGACGCAAAAAAATTCGCTGCCAGATTGTTCGGACCAGATAAAGCGACCGAAGTCGCTGATGTCGGGCCAAAGAGCGCCTGGTCTCCGGTTCGGTTGGCATCTCCCTCCTGTGCACTGAATAAAGCCCTGCCCCCAAGCGTACCGGATAGTGGCGTAGCAAACCCAGTCAATGTGGTGACTACTGGCGGGGAAGTGGATTGGACAAGCACACCACCAGCACGTAGTGACATATTTCGGAATGGAAGATTTCCGTTTTGGTAAATAACCCCCAATGTCCAGCCTGCATGATTCGCTGTCGCATCATTGGTAATGACAATCGTGCCTACGACTCCCCCGGTGATGTATGTACCCGCCCCGCCGTTTGAAATCAGTGTTGTTACATTAGCAGAACGGACATACCCCGCAGCACCGTTCCCTAGATCAAATTGATTGTACGTGACTGGATCTGGCGTAACACTAAACGTCCCCGCCGGGGTCGTAAAACTGACGGGATTGTTGATTGCCGCACTAAGGTTGACAGAGCCGTTAATATAACTTCCACCCCAGATTAATTCTGCGTACAAAACTGTACTGCCGGCAGGAAGACTCAGAACGGCTGCGGCACTGTTGCTCTGATATGCACTTGTAGTTCCGAGTGGATATGTTCCAAATCGCACATCCGCATTCGTTGTACTAAAGGCTCCTATGCTATCCTGTGTTCCCGGTACCCCTGCCGTATCCGAACGACTTAGACCAAGGGTATTGCCTGTAAAAGTAATTGCTCCTGTAGCGTTAACGGTTGAGCGAACGACAAGAGGAATGGAGTTCACCTCCCCCTTCATCCAGAATCATGTTCCTTGATATGGAGCCTTATAAAAGTCTATGACGCACCCTCTTGAAATTTGTTTATTCTATGGTGAAAATTTCTTTCTTTTGGTGTATACTTGTACGCTTTATTTCAAATTTAATGATTGCCTTTTGTCCAATGTGATTTATAATCATCATATACGAGAGAAGAAGTTTCGTATCATTATGATGCAGTCAGCGGTGATATATTGAAAATTCCCTTTACACAGAGTAGTCATATCCCTACAGATTATGAGTTCAAACATTCTAAATGGATGAAGAAAATATTACGAGCCTACTGGCTTGTTATCAGCCTCCATGCACTCGTTCAGATTGCTTGCTACGTATTTCTCGTTTATGATCGCACTCCAGCCGATTTTATAGTGAATGTAGTCATTTGGCCTTCGGCGGCGGGAAGTGCAGGTATTCTCTTCGCTAGTTGGATAGATCGACGGTTTAGCTCCTATTCCTCGTATGCCATGTCGGCAGCCAGCACCATCATTGCTTGGACGATTATACACGTCAATTATGACATTCGGATTATTATGGCCGCATGCTTGTTGCCTATATTTTCCTCCGTGTTGTTCTTCAACAAAAAGGGAGTATGGGTCTCTTTTGTCATGCAAATGATTGGGTATTTTCTATTACTCGGAGCCCCTAGCTATCGTCATTTTTTAAGTTCATTTGATATCGTTTCCATACCTGTGTTTCTCATTACTGGCACCTATGTTGCTCAAGTCATTGTTACCAGTAGTATTGAGGTTCTGGATGATCTCAAAGACAGCATGTTAGCTAAACAAGACCTAATCGTTAGAAATGCCATTATGACCAAACAATCCAAAACGGATGGATTAACCAATCTGTATAATCAAAGTTCATTCAAGGATTACTATGATAAAGCTTATGAATACGCCAATAATGGGATGAGCCTTCACCTCGCATTGATTGATATTGACGATTTCAAAGCGATTAATGATACCTATGGACACCGCGCGGGCGATGTTATATTAGAGAAAGTCTCCTTGATTATTCAAGAAAATATAACTTCAAGTGATATTGCTGCTCGATATGGTGGAGAAGAATTTGCCATATTAATGTTTGAACAATCTTTTGAGCAAGCTTATGCAATGGTGGAACAGATTCGGCAAAAAATTGCCAATATGGGACATCTCGAACTAGATGGTGCATTCGTTACCGTTAGTGTTGGTCTCAAGAGCTATAGCCCCCACCTTTCGAAGGACAAGTTGTTCGAAGAAGTGGATGCGTGCTTATATGCGGCCAAGCGGACAGGTAAAAACAAAACCGTTACCTCCCTTGATCTGCCTAATGTATAATCGTCATCCCCCGTGTACCACGTGTAAAGGGATGATCAACATGATCAAATCAAAAAAGTTGTGCTGTTAACCGTAAAATGGTTGAACAACACAACTTTTTGGGTATCTATTCGGTTCTATCAATTCGGAAGTCCGGGGGACTATTCCGCCCAATCCCAGCGATTCTTGTTTTGCTCCAATCTGGGATGCAGCTCAGTAGCTGGGCCATCTATAACGATTCGTACTTCTTTGATCCATTCCTTGAAGGAGTCAAAGGAAGCAAATAGATTCGCCATATCAGCCGTTAGATATAAGAAATGAGGCGCTGGATACTCTGCTTTGATATGTCGTAAGGCTGTATCCATCGGTGTATACTTCTTGCGCTTGCCCTCCAGCCCTTCCACACGTATACGGGCATCTGCATGTTCCCGTTTCCAATCATGGAGGCGATCCTCACGTTTGAAGTAAGGCTGTATACCCCCTGATCTCATTCGTTTGAATGTACTCTCGTGAAGGGGATATAACACCAATTGTGCAAACGCACGACTGTTCGTTAGATTTAATGCATTCTCCATTTGTTCGTCTGTGATCTGCTCGAATGTATCATAGAAAATGAGCGTACCCTTCCGGCTCGCCACCGGGGGTTCATAGCCGTATGGCACGTTAGTATGTGAATTGGCCATTTTCACCCCTCCTTCCTTAATCAATTGCTTCACAGAAGCAAGTATCTATGTGCTTATTATTATGGACTACCCATCCCTTTTCAAATCCGAATAAAATGTCATCCGATTTTTGCCCGCACGTTTGGACTCATATAACGCCTCATCAGCCATGCGAATAATTTCGCTAGGATTGCCACTGTTGGTTGGATACTCCGCACCACCTATACTACACCCAATCTGAATACGTTCATATTCAATCACAAAAGGTTTATTCAGGCTTTGGATAATCTCCTCGGCATACAATTTTGCTTCCTCTCGTGGATTACTTCCCACCGAACGAAGCACAATCAGAAACTCATCGCCGCCCAACCTGACGGTTATGCCTTTATCCTGACTTAATGCATTGAGACGTTGAGCTACTTTTTGCAATAAGACATCTCCGGTTTGATGCCCGAGGGAATCATTCACACGTTTGAATCCGTCCAGATCAAGATAGAGGAAGGTGAGTGTATGATCCACGCTTTCCGTCTCCAGCGACTCTTCCAGATAAAATTCAAGTGCCGTTCTGTTCGGCAATCCAGTTAATTGATCATAGTGCGCTAAGTTCTGCATCACCACAAGCTCAGAGTCTTTATTTTTAAGTGAAACGACCATTTCCCTAAGAGAACGTGATAGCTCCTCAATTTCACTAAATCCTTTATTCTCTGGAATCTGTACTTGCTCTCCTGCTCGAAGCTCATTAGCAACTTGAGTAAGTCGCATCAATGGAGCAGCAATTTTCCGGGAGATCCACCATCCGATCAGGACAAAGAGTACAGTCACCGCAAGCCCAGACCAAATGTTGAACCATAGCATATCCGAAACAGAAGCGAAGGCGGTCGATTGAACCTGACGAATCACTACCGTCCATCCGAGTCCAGGGTAATCCAGATGCCCTTGGCTGAATGCAATTCCGGTCACATATTCCTTGCCATCCGGCCATTTCTCTGTAGTCCAACTGCTCTTGTGTAACTGCGCTTGTTCAATTCCCGGAAGAGTTAACGGTTTGCCCATCCAATCTTTCGGACCTAAGAGCACCGTGTTTTCTTTCTTACTCACTATAAAAAATTCAATATCCTTCTCCTCATGAAATAACGGAGCAAGAATAGATTCTTCAACTTCTTTCGCCCATGCCCAGCTTAAATGTGCAGCGAGAACACCACGCGTCTTGCCATCACTATCCTTTACCGGAAAGCTGATATCGACAAATTGTAGTGGTTCACCTGTAGGGTTAGGCAATAACTTGGCAAGTAGCACCGCATTATGTACATCTCCAATAAATTTACCCTTAATGCCTTCCTGATACACAGGTCGTTCGGATAAATCTTCCCCTAACAGAATACCATCCGTTGCAGCAAGCACTTTTCCTTCAGGATTCATGTATCCTACCCAGGAGTAAGAGGGAAAGCTATCCTGAAGCTGATCCAATAACATCTGAATTTCAGCCGGTTCGAATCGATTCTCCAGCGCAGCCATTCGACCTAACAGATCCAGTTCACCTGAACGTGACCACATAAAACGATCTAATTTGTCAGATGCTTGTGAAGCAGTACCCATTAACGAGTGTCCAATCTCCGTCTCCACGGCAAGAAACGATTTTTGACTGAAAATATAACCGATGGTTAACGATACTAGCAGAGATAACGTAGCAAAAATTGCAGTGAGTACGGTTCTAAGTTTGAATGACATCATTGCCTCCAATAACGCGGTGAAACCATCTTGCTTTTATAACATAATCATGTTGCAAAAGACACACGGCATGTCACCTATTTGTTTTCATATTTATCGGAATCGGTGTGCTTTTTTATTATACATTCCCATACAATATGTTGCGTAAATTCACACGAGTTTCTTCCATTCAAAGAATAGTCACGATTCTGTATATACATACTTGGGTTATGTATTTAGAGAGCAAGCATGTAATACAATGTTCATTCAACATGTTTGTCACACACAGAAAAACTTCAACTAGAATTTGGGGGTGTAATGTTGAGCCTGCTTCATGTTGCTGTTATTTTGCCTTTTGTTGTAGGTATGTTGCTGTCCATGCTACATCGCTTTTTCCGAAAAGTACATATGGGATGGGCAGTTCTACTCGTTCCAGTTTCATTATTTGTTTATTTTGTAAGTCTTATCTCTAACGTGTCTGAACGTAACACCGTGTCTGGATTAATTCCATGGATCCCATCACTTGATATCGGTTTTAATTTTTATCTGGATGGTCTGAGTCTTCTGCTGACACTTCTAATCACTGGAATCGGCATACTCGTTGTACTCTACTCGATTTATTATATGGATCAGAAAGAAGCCTTGAATCGTTTCTACCTGTATCTATTAATGTTCATGGGTGCCATGCTCGGCGTAGTTCTATCAGACAATATGATTGTGCTGTATGGTTTCTGGGAATTGACCAGTATTACGTCGTTCCTGCTGATTGCCTTTCATTACAAACGTAAAGCATCTACTTCGGGTGCGCAAAAATCATTTTTAATTACTGTATTTGGCGGTTTTGCGATGCTTGCCGGATTCATGCTGATGTATCTGATGACAGGTACGTTCAGCATTCGTGCCACCATTGCAGATTGGGGACAGATTCAGGAGAACGCATTATTTTTGCCTGCATTAGTCCTCATCCTGATTGGTGCGTTTACCAAATCGGCGCAGTTCCCATTTCACATCTGGCTACCGGATGCGATGGAAGCCCCTACACCCGTCAGTGCCTATCTACACTCCGCGACGATGGTTAAAGCCGGTATCTATGTTGTTGCTCGGTTTACGCCTATTTTTGGTGGGCAAGGACTCTGGTTTTGGCTTGTTACAGGGGTGGGTATCCTAACCCTCTGTTATGGCTCCTTTTTGGCTGTAAAGAAAAACGATCTAAAAGCAATCTTGGCTTATTCTACGATTTCTCAGCTTGGATTAATTATGTCCCTCTTTGGTGTTGGGTCAGCCGCTCTGTACTTTGGATACGGTGACTCCTCCGCGATGTATACGGTGGCAACAACCGCGGCCTTGCTGCATTTGTTTAATCACGCCACGTTCAAAGCAGCTCTCTTTATGGTCGTTGGTATTGTCGATCATGAAACCGGCACACGTGACATTCGCAAGCTCGGTGGTCTCGCTTCATTTATGCCAATCACATTCACGGTTGCCCTTATAGGGTCACTTGCGATGGCTGGTATCCCACCATTCAACGGCTTCTTGAGCAAGGAATTGTTCTTCCAAGCCATGGTTGAAATCACACATCTACGGATTTTCGGACTTGGCTCTTGGAGCATCCTATTACCTGTGCTTGCCTGGCTGGCGAGTGTGTTCACGTTAATCTATGCCTTGATTATTGCTTTCAAAACATTCCTAGGAAGCACCCGCAGTGAACTACCTGCCGAGAAGATGCATGAAGCTCCAATCGGCATGCTCATTCCACCTGTTACGCTTGGCATTTTGGTCATTGTATTCGGTCTCTTCCCGAATCTGGTCGCGATGACACTGATTGAACCTGCAATGGCTGCAGTGTTGCCTCAACTGCTGAGTGGTAACGAACGATTCGATGTACATTTCTCCCTCTGGCATGGTCTCACACCAGAACTCATCATGACCGTTGGTGTAGTTGCACTGGGTGTTACATTATATAAACTTTTGCCTAAATGGAGAAATCTGTATGAGCATTATCCACAAGGTTTAACCATTAACAATATGTATCATGTCGTGCTTGATAACTTGCAGCATTATGCTCGCAAATGGACGGAAGCGTATATGAATGGCTCTGTGCGCAATTACCTGGTTTATATCTTTTCGTTCACAGTTGCACTTCTTGTGTATGCATTCTTCCGTTCAGGTGAAAATATAACCTGGAATTTCCAGGGTAACGCGCCCTTCTCGTTCTATGAGGCCGTGTTACTGATTACGCTTATTGCGGCTGCTGTATCCATTCCTTTTGCCAAGAATAGGCTATCTGCAGTTATCATGACTGGAGCCGTCGGATACCTCGTAACCTTGCTCTTTGTTCTGTTCCGAGCACCGGATCTCGCATTGACACAAATGATCGTAGAGACCGTTTCTGTTGCCCTGTTCCTACTCTGCTTCTATCATTTGCCTGAGCTTCAGCGAGGTAAGTCGAGTCGTCGATACCTCACTGTAAATGGCATTGTGGCGATATCTGTAGGAATTGTCATGACGTTTGTTGCACTAGCAGCGAGTGGAACAGCCTCATTGGAGAGCATTTCGACCTTCTTCCTGCAAGAAGCTTATAACTCGGCTGGTGGTAAAAATGTCGTTAATGTATTGCTTGTAGATTTCCGTGGTTACGATACGTTACTTGAAATTATGGTGCTTGGTGTGGCTTCATTATCCATCTACTCCATGATTAATCTGAATCTAGAAGCAAAAGATCTGGGCGCACGATTGAAATTCCGTAAGAAAGAAACTACAGATGAAAATGACGTTGAGCTTGACGATAAAGACGATAACACGAAGAAATATGGGAATCGGGAAGGAACTACATCTTCCTGGGATACGGTTCCTTTGCAAAGTAATGACGTATTGCTGCAAACCACGACCAAGGTTGTCGTATTTATTATTTTGACCTTCGCCTTGCACTTGTTCTTCGCAGGGCATCACAACCCAGGCGGCGGATTTATCGGCGGTCTCGTTACGGCTGCTGCACTGGTACTTATTGCCCTTGCGTTCAGTACAGATACGATACGCAAAGCGTTACCTATTGATTTTCGTATGTTAACATCGATTGGTCTGGCAATTGCCTTATTAACGGGGGCAGGTTCATTTTTGTTCGGTGCTCCGTTCCTCAGCCAAACCTTCGGTTATTTTGAACTTCCTTTACTCGGAGAGACTGAACTTGCCACGGCAATGCTGTTCGATATAGGCGTGTATCTAGCCGTCCTTGGCGTCACCATGACCATTATTCTACAGATCGGGGAGGATCGCTGATATGGAAATATTGATGTGTGTGGCCGTTGGCATTTTGTTTGCGGTCGCCGTCTTCTTAATCTTATCGCGGAGCCTGCTCCGAATTGTACTCGGCATGTCTATTCTCACGCATGGCGTGCATCTGTTGTTAATAACGATGTCTCGCCTCAAGACCGGAGCTCCACCTCTACTTGGGGAGCAAGCGGAAAGTTATGTAGACCCGCTGCCCCAGGCGCTTATTTTGACATCAATCGTTATTAATTTTGGTCTAACTGCCTTTTTCTTTGTTCTATCCTACCGTTCATATCTGAAACTGAAAACCGACGATATGGAAGAAGTAAGGGGGCGGCCATATGAATAATCTTGTTGTTCTACCGATTCTGCTACCCTTAATTACAGGCGTTATCGCTATCCTTTTTTTCCGGAAGGTTAGCATTCAGCGGTTCGTCAGTGTTGTTGGACTTTTGCTCACCGCCGCAGCTTCAACGGTGCTAATTGTTCAAGTTGCCCAATCAGGCATCCAAACGTTGAATATGGGAGGCTGGACACCCCCTTATGGTATAGTGCTTGTTGCCGATATGGTATCAGCACTGCTCGTTGTCGCTGCATCCATTATAGCGCTGGCCTGTCTTCTCTACGCTTTTCGCAGTGTCAACAAAGAACGAGAGGAACATCACTTCTATCCGTTCTTTCACTTTCTGATTGCTGGGGTAAACGGATCGTTCCTTACGGGGGATATCTTCAACCTATTTGTAAGCTTTGAATTGATGCTGATCTCTTCCTATGCCCTAATCGTGCTTGGAGGAACGGAACGACAATTACAGGAAACGATCAAATATGTCCTGATTAACATCGTTTCTTCTGCGCTCTTTGTTGCTTCGATCGGCTTCTTATATTCCATCACTGGCACATTAAACATGGCTGATTTGTCGGTTCGAATTGCGGAGGTCGGTCAGAGTGGTGTCGTAACCCTTATTGCTGTGTTGTTCTTGATTGTATTTAGTATTAAGGCTGGATTGTTCCTGTTCTTCTGGCTATCCGGTTCCTATGCAGCTCCACCAGCCGTAGTTACGGCACTGTTCGCTGGATTGTTAACCAAGGTGGGACTGTATGCGATTGTGCGTACGTTCACGCTCATCTTCTATCATGATCCGGATTTCTTCCACGCCTTAATTGGTTGGATGGCCGGAGCTACCATGATCCTGGGGGTTATTGGGGCAATTTCCTATCGTGACGTGAACAAAATTTTGATCTATAACGTCATCGCAGGTGTCGGTTTTGTTGCTTTCGGCATGGCATCGGCCAGTCGTACCGCACTTGAAGGTCTGCTCTTCTACATGTTGCATGATATGCTGATCAAAACACTGCTCTTCCTATTAGGCGGTGCATTGATTGCAGTCGCAGGCACATCTAAACTCGACAATATGGGCGGGCTCATTAAACGCTATCCCATGCTCGGCTGGATGTTCTTCATCAGCGCACTTGCATTGGCGGGTATACCGCCATTCAGTGGATTCCCAGGTAAACTGTTGCTGTTCGAGGGCGGCTTGCAGACAGGCTTGTACGGACTGACCGGAATTGCGGTACTCTCCAGCTTGTTAATGCTCTACTCTGTTCTACGTATCTTCATCCAAGCGTTCTGGGGTGAGCCACCTGCGGGCGTTGTCCGTCGACCTTATCCGGTGAATGGTTTGCTGATTCCAGCGGGTATCCTGTTTATTTTTATCATCGTGATGGGTGTGGGGGCTGAAGGCATGTTCCAATTAACCTCGCGCGCAGGCGACATTCTACTGCATCCGAATCTGTATATAGATGCCGTATTGAAGGAGTAGATGCGTATGGCCTTTCAGATAATACTCAATCTTATTATCGCTTTTGTATGGATGTTTCTGAACAATGCCTGGAACGGTGTTGGTTTTATTACTGGTTATTTACTCGGTTTATTGCTCATTGGAGGCATGCGGCGTTTCTTCCCGCAACGGTTGTATATTGTACGCGTCTGGGCGATCATTAAGTTGCTTATACTGCTGTTTAAGGAACTGGTGCGAGCCAGTATTGAGGTCATCCGTCAGATCATTAAACCTAAGCTTGATATTCGACCAGGTATTTTCACCTATCGAACAGAATTATCTTCAGATTGGGAAGTTACCCTGCTCTGTCTGCTTATCTCTCTAACACCAGGTTCCTTGCCACTCGAAATCTCAGGGAATCAACGGAAGCTGTTTATCCATGCACTGGATATTAAGGATGAGCAAAAGTTGAGAGATGATATCAAAAACACGTTCGAAAAAGCAATAATGGAGGTGACACGTTAATGTTGTCCTCACTACTGTTTATTTCATTGCTAATTTTATCTCTGGCTATTCTCGGCTGTCTGTATCGTGTCCTTCGAGGACCCTCAATGGCTGACCGAATTACAGCTCTAGATACGATAGGCATTAATGTCATCGCCATTGTAGCTGTATTATCCATGATGCTTAAGACACAAGCCTATTTGGATATTATTTTATTGATTGGTATTCTTGCATTTCTAAGTACAGTAGCCTTTGCACGTTATATCGAACGGGGGGCGGTGTTCAAAAATGATGGAGATCGTTAATGCAGCCGCTGAAACTGCCATTGGTCTACTCGTTCTGCTGGGAGCTTTACTGAGTGCATTTAGTGCATTTGGTCTCATTCGGTTACCTGATGTCTATTTACGAGCACATGCCGCGACCAAAAGTATGACTCTTGGAGTCCTGTGTGTGTTAAGCGGAGCCTTTTTATTCTTCTGGATCTTCGATAACTACATCAGTGCACGCGTATTATTAGGTATCTTGTTTGTATTTATCACTGCTCCTGTCGCAGGGCATCTGAACGGACGTGCCGCCTACCGTACGGATGTACCTCTATGGGAACAGAGCATTCAAGATGAACTTGAGCCCTTACTGAAAGGTAAGAAGGTTAATCACGAAGAGAAGGATATGATGGAGTAACCTCAAAGTACGCAAAAAAGACCTGCGATGATGCAGGTCTTTTTTCAGTTGTAGGATGATCATGTCAGAGGTTCTATTGCTCTAATTCTAGAAGCCATTCAATCCTTGTCTTTTCAGATCATTGACTAGAATGCGTGCTAGCTCTGATGCTCCTTGGCGATTGGGATGCAGGCTATCTCCAGTCATATAAAGCGCGAGCGTTGCTTGAGGACCAATGGAGGTGAAGTAGGCTGAACTTAGTTTGTTAAGTTCTACGAGTGTTACGTTCTCTTCTTGAGCCAGTGCTCGTGTAGCTTGGTTATACCACCGATTCTCAGCACTGTGCACGTTAGCTGAATTAAAGTCTGTGGCTCTTCCCTGCGGAGTAGATAAAATAACCGTAGCTCCCTTGTTCTTGGCTTGCACCACCATGTCTCGCATGATCTCTTTGAATTGCGCTTCCGTGGTATTGTTCTTCGCATTCGTATCATTGATCCCGAGTTGTAGGATGAAGTAATCCCCTGGTTTGATGTATTTCAGAATCGCTTCCATCTGTCCATCGTCACGAAATCCTCGTGCGATTTGCCCTCCAGAAGCCATGTTACGCACCTGGAACGTATTATTATTGACGTAGGAAGGCAATAACTGCCCCCATCCACCCTGGACGCTACTGCTCAAGGGATAATAGTTAGCTACCGTTGAATCGCCACCAATATAAATGGTACGTTTCGTTACCACCTGATCTGAGATTTTCCGTATTTCAAGTGCACTCAGCGTAAATGCAGTGCCTTCCTTGCCTTCCGTTACAAGCAAATTAAGCTGACCGTCTGTCACTGGTATTTGGAACCGGTCAGTGGCTCCATTACCTGTCATATTGATGATCTGATAGACACCTTCCGCAGCGACACTTGCTCGTGCTGTATTGCCTAGTGTTACCTTCACCTCATAGAGACCATTGCTCAGATCCACATTAAATGTATTAGTGCTCTTCGTGCCGTATGTGAGAAATTGTACTGCATCTTTTGCAACGCCTGTACCTGAAGCTGACACGTTACGCATCTGTGACGGGGTATTGAAGCCATATCCTCTTGTTGACGTATACGCATCCGAGGCAGATACACCCGTGTAACCGCTCTCAACAGAGCCAGCACCAAAGTCAAATTTGTATTCATTACCCGCCGCATGCGCAACTGTTCTCTCGCTTGATCCGAACCCACTCGCTAACACCCCAGCAAACAAAGTAACACTCAACAGAACTCTTACCGTTCTTGACCATCTGTTCATTGAATATCTCCTCCCAGGTATATTCGTTTTCATCTTCATCACAAGCTAACACACTCTTTGAAGAGTTCTTACAAAAATCTCTCTAGCCAGTCATAGGCTACGGCACCACTTATCTCATGTCCACCTGCAAAAAAATCTGCATCCAGCAGCTCAACTGCTCCTTGTTGATCGTAAATCTCGGTTAATCGAGCATAAGCTTCCCTCGCTGAGGATAATGGAAATACCCGATCATCACTGCCTGCTTCAATAAATAAGGGCCTAGGTACAATCAAACCGATGATATCTGGTAATTCTGACTCTAACAAAATTCCTGGGATGTAATTATCCAAACAATGATTGCGATCTAATATGCTGCCCTGAAACGTACTAGCATACCCACTCACAACCGCGGCACGGCATCTTTCATCCAGTGCAGCTGTAAATGCCGTCACAAGCCCTCCACCCGAAATACCCATCATTCCGATCCTCTCTGAATCAACGTCAGCTCTCTCGGATAAATAATCGAACACACGCATCATCTCATAGACCCGATGTCCAGCCAGCGTCTCTCCAACCATCAACAGATGAGCAGCAATCTTCGTACAGGAGCTTACGCCAGGTGCTGCGTCACGATCTTCTTCTAGTCTACGGTCGCCAAAACCGAGCAATTCTGGAACGGCCACGATATACCCTCGTTTCACAAGAGACACTGCAAAATCCTTGTGTAATCCCGGATCACCTGCGCGCGGAGCACCGTCCGGCTCCATTCCAGTCACTTCTCGGCTGCCGTACCCATGACCGTGGCAAGCAATGACTGCAGGTCGAATACTGTTTTCAGAGGAAGCATCACTTTCGGTCGGAAATAACATGTATATAGGCATACGTAGCCCCTCATACGTTGTGATCTCAACTCGCTCACGAATGTATCCGTCGCATACGGTATGCTCCAGTCGTACAGGGTTTAATGTAGATGCGATATCTGGAAACCCACCCAGTCTTTCTTTTATCCGTAATCGTAGCTGACTACTCCACTGCTCTAGCGAATCACCTGGCTGATATGTTGAACGTCCCTGCTGGCTTGTTCGCTCTTTCAAATAGGATTCAATCGTAGACATTCTGAATACTCCCTCCCACACTCAGCTAATCATTCTTGCCTACATTATAAATCACAATAGTAGCTTGGGAGTTGAACATTATTGTTCCTTTATCGCCAATTCATGCTATTTATAACTTATTCGTTTGACCAGGAAGCCACCAATTCCATCTCCCCATCAGTTTCATTAATGCAGGAACAAGCAATAGACGAATAATCGTTACATCAATTAGAACTGCAGCCGTGATCCCGATTCCAAGTTGCTTCACTCCTGCTACATCGCCAAAAGCAAACGGAATAGTCACCGCAAGCAAAATAGCTGCTGCTGACGTAATCAGTCGCCCCGTTGAGGAAAGTCCTTCCTGCACAGCCAAGTCGCTGTCTCCTGTTCGTCGATAGGCTTCCTGAATACGTGTCAGCATAAATACACCATAATCCATGGATATACCAAATACTAAGCCAGCAATAAAAACAGGGATCATGATGGCAACGGGCGAAGGCTCCATGCCCCAGTGTCCTTGGTTAAATATCATGACCAGAATACCGAAGGAAGCTACCAGGCTAAGTATATTCATTACAATCGCTTTGATAGGAATAATTAATGATCGGAAAGCAACAAGCATAACTAAATAGTTCGATACCACTACAAAAACAATCACCTTGGGCAGCTTATCCATAAGCTCTTTCATAATTTCGTACTGGTCAATTGCTTCTCCACCATAATGGATTGGCACACCCTGCTTCACACTAGATACAGCATCATGTCGATACATCCGTTCAATCCAGGTCGAAATCTGATCTGAACCGGGTTCTCCCTTTACAGTTACCTTCATTCGAATCGCATGATCCGACACATAGCTCAGCTCCGCCAAGGTTGAAACTGAATTCACCATACCAGGGTTGATCTGCTTCCACGGTGAATCAATATCAACAACATCCGGATCTTGTCGTAGCTCCTGAAGTTTATACAAGGCAGTATTCCAGTGGGTTTTACTTAATAACTGATCTGTACCACCAATGACAATATCTACTGAAGAGACCTCTCGCTGCCCAAATACACTCTGCACCTTCTCACTCGCTTGCCGCGACTCCGTATGAATGGGTAGGGATGTTGCATCTGGAACTGCAATGTCTAGTTTAGATACGGGTAAAACACACAGCAACAAGGCCGCTGTTCCAAGGATAACCATCCGAATGGGTCGCTTCATGACGATCCCTGACCATCGACGCCACATGCTACTCCCTTGATTCGAGAGATGAGATGACGAGATGTTGATATGTTTAAAAATATGATTAGCATATAACGAGAGAATCGCAGGTAGTAGCGTTATATTAAGAAGTACAGCGACGATTAAGACGGTTATCGCTCCTAATGAAACACTCATGAACATAGGTAATTGAATCCAGAGTAGACCAAGCAAGCCGAGAAATACACAAGCAGCAGAAAATAACACAGCTCTTCCCGCCGTTTGCATGGTTCGTTGGAGGACTTCAGCATATACTGTGGAATTCACATCTCGAGCCTTGCTTAACTCTTCTCTATATCTACTTAGGATAATGAGAGCAAAATCAATGCTTAGCGCCATCCCCACCATTGGAATGACGTTGATAATGAAGTTAGACAATTCCACCTGATGACCCATAAGAGCCGTTGCTCCCATGGCGATTACTACGCTGGAAATCCCCATCATGACTGCGATCAGAGCAACATTCCATCCCCTGAAGGCAAACCACAGAATCATTAGGGCTAGTGGCACACCAACCACTTCAGCGTGCTCCAGGTCACGAAAGCTCAAACGGTTCACGTCCTGCTGTACGACCGGCTTGCCGGTCAATTGCACAGTCCCCAGGTTATCTTCGGTTAACGCAACGCGCAATTGTTGAACTACATCACTCTTCTCATGAGTTGGAGTATTCAGATCCAGCAACGCGTAAGCTATATCTTCACGTAGCATGAGTGCTCCGCGTGGTTCAAGCGGAGAGATGATCGAATGGACGCCCGGAACTTGCCGTGCTTTTTCTAAATGAACCTGAATCCATGCTCGGAACTCAGCTCGTTGTGTTTCCTCTTTCTTCTCAAATACAACCACGACCGGATCAACGGGGATATTGAATTGCTCCTGCAACATAAGCTCAACCTGATGGGCATCCCCATGCATCAGCTTCAATCCATGATCTTCAACAACACTAGGTAATCTCATTGCCCAAGTGACAGACATCCCAATAATAATAAGCCAGCACCATATAATGAACCGGGGATAACGGCTCACAAGCATAGTTAGGCTGCGATACCCCATACCCATGCTCCTCTAATATCAGATTGGAAACCCTTTTTTGACAAAGGTCGGTTCTGCAAGTTCGAATTACATATGACAGAATATAGTACAAGTCTATTCGGATCGAAATCTCTTTATGTTTGGCAAACAACGAAAAACGGACAACCATGTACATTTGCACATGATGCCCGCCTAATTGGTATATATATCACTTAACCTGCATTTCCCATACTACAGAGGTCGAATTACGGTAAAGCGTTCCCCAAGCTTGGCATAGTCATTGCCTGCCAGTCGACTGACCGGTTTCAGTTGATCCATCAAGAGGTACTTTGTGGTTGGATCATACACGTTTTCACTGAAATGATATTGCACAATCCGTACTAATATGAGATCACTGACAGGTTCACCCTCATCGTTAGAAATGGGAATATGCTGATACAATGTACATTCCATTCGAATAAGCGCCTCTTGTATACCTGGTACAGCGACCACAGTACTTGGCACAGTTGTAAGGTTTGTGCGGTCAAGTTCACTTTCATGTGGCTCCAGCATTGCTGCCGTTTCATTCATGTCGCTTACAATCGCCTCATCACAGATATGTATAACCAGTTCTTTACCAGACAAAATATTGCGAGCAGTATCTTTCATCTCACCAGCCTTGCGTCCAATTGAAATCGACAACAACGGGGGATCTGAACTGACTACATTGAAAAAACTAAACGGCGCAGCATTCACAATCCCCTCTTCCTGCGATAACGTCGTAACAAATGCGATTGGCCGTGGCACAACAGAGCCACTCATGAATTTATAATTATCTTTAGCCGTTAATTGCTGTGGATCAAATGTATACATGCTGTCATCGCCTCTCCTCTATATCTATCGAATAGTTAAAACAACTTCATATATTCTGCTCCGTTATTATATAACGCTCGGTATAAGAATAACAAAAACTCTTTGGCATCTTCGTACCAAAGAGTCTGTTTAGGCTAGCAACCTAGCTGTAGCATGCCTTATTTTTATTTAACGATGCTATTTTGAATGTCTTCCATAATTTGCGTGTTAGCCTGAACTCCGCTGTACAACCAGCTACTTTCCCGAGTGAATTCGAACAGGTTACCGTTCTTCACTGCAGGTATGTTCTGCCATACCGGATCTTTCAAGGCCTCTGCTCCTGTACCCACATCACTGTTGACAAAGAACAGATAATCAACATCCATAGTCGCAAGCTTCTCCAAGGAAATAGCTGACCAGTTGCCTGTTGCTGTAGCTGATATTTCCTTTACAACCTCAGGCTTAGCTAGTCCAAGCTCATTGTACATGACTTCACCACTGGATACGTTATCGCTCACCATAAAGAATTTCCCGTTGACTAACCAAATAGCCGCAGCTGATTTGGTTCCACCTGTAACGGTGTTTATTTTCTCCTTAACCTCTTTTACCTTGAGATCGTAATTGTCCAGCACTTGTTGTGCCTCGTCACTCTTATTCAGAATTTCGCCGATTTTTAGTAACGTCTTGCGCCAGTCTTTATAAACTTCTTCACCCAGCACAAAGGTCGGCGCAATTTTGTTATATTGCTCATACTTCTCACCTTCAACCATGTCCTCAGTGCCAATGATGATCAGATCGGGACTGAAGCTGACTACAGCTTCAAAGGGAAGATCAGATGCAATAGGTGGAATCCCCTCTAAGTCCTTTTGCAAATATTGTTGAACCCCTTTAGTTACAGACCATTGAGCTACTGGCTTAACACCAAGCGTAACTAAATGATCCTCTAGATAAGAAGCGATAATACGCTCCGGATTAGCAGGAATTTGGACTTCGTGGCCCATCGCGTCTGTCATGGTACGTTCTGTCGGTGCTTCTGTCTGCGTCTCAGACTCAGCTGCTGTATTCTCTCCTGTCGCTGATGGCTGTTGGTCTGTAGACTTTGCTCCGCAAGCTGCCAACCAGATGGACATGATCATCACCGTAATCAGAAGTATGATCATTTTTTTGTTCTTGTTAAACACGAAATTAGCCCCTTTCAATATGTACCTCTCTAACCAACCCAATATACCGGACACATCCGATCTTTCCTAAACATCAGCATATATTATACATGCGTATACTGTTATGCGATCCATCGACAATGATAATCGTTATCAACATAGAAGTCAACATGATTAAAGTCATTGGCAACATTTTGAATCATAAGATTAATCCATTTCATAACTCACTAAAAGGGAATAGATGTAACGAGATATAGACAAATTGAATCGTTTTGATCTATATCTCGTTTGGATTGAAGCAGCTAAAGGTATGATGAAATGGATTCAGATAATGTTAAATTTCGCATCCTTCATCACCTATAGGCAGATGCCTTCATATGCTGATTTCAGACTAAGCAGACAGGAAGGATGTTCGATCATGAGTTACCCATATAATACGTATTCCGCCTATGAGGAAAATCGCTCATTTCAATTTCCACCCATTTTCCCGGGAGGCACGCCAGGTGGAATTCCAGGCCAACCGATCCCTGGAATTCCCGGCGCTACCGGGGGCTTACCTCCTTTTTTCCCAGGCGGGGGCACAGGTGGTCAGCCACCATACTTTCCAGGAGGGGTTCCTGGTACAGCGCCAGGCGTTCCTGCCCAACTTGCACAAGGCAATCTGCCCACTTTACTGAGCGCGTATCCTCGGCCAGTGGGTCAGCCTCCAGCAGAGATGGTTTTCTTATACAATTTAATTAAAAGCAGCCCCGGTCTACTTCCACTATTTATTCAGCAGCAACCACAGAGCCTGACACAAGCTGTGCAATTTGCGCAATCAGGCGTATCGGCGCCTCGGAACAACGAAGAGCGCGTGCTGAACCGGTTCTGTTACAACCGTTGGTCTCTCGTGTTCACTTACAATGATGTCTATCTGATGTGGCCTGCCATTAACCTGTTCGGATTCGTGGTTGGTTACTTCTATCCATTCCAGACTCCAGGTATTTTGTTGAATACACAAATTTTGTTCTCCCTCTGTTAGGACGTTTCTCAAACTCTCTGAACATTTGCTTCCTACGGCGTTATAAGATACGCCCTAAAAAAAAACAAACGCCCCACGTGGAGAGATGGATCTCTCCACGTGGGGCGTTGCCACTTCGTGTATTAGTGTGCCACTTGCCGTTCACTTGTTTTTCTAACCATCATGAGATAGATAAGTACTGCGCCGAGATCAGCACAGAGAATAACAATCCCCATAGGTACAGCCGTTCCCTCACCACCTAGTCCAACAAGTGGAGCCACAATTCCTCCAAACATAAAGGTCATTACACCAATCAGTGCGGATGCACTTCCCGCAGACTTGGATTGATTAGCCATCGCCAATGCAAATGAAGCGGTATTCACTAGACCTACACTAGAGACCACTAGGAATAATGGAATGAGTATTGAGATCAGGTTGCCTCCGGCTAAGATCGCAATGAATAGAGAAGTTCCTCCCAATGCCGCAACAATTAGACCAGCGATCAGCAAACGAGATTCGGAAACCTTTCCAGCAAGCCTTCCTGCGATCTGACTGGCTAATATAATTCCCAAGCCATTAATCGCGAAGCAGAGACTAAACATCTGTGGTGAAATGCCATATATTTTCTGCAACACAAATGGTGAACCTGATATGTACGCAAACATACCTGCACCTACAAATCCCTGAGTCAGAGCATAACCCATAAATAAACGATTACTCGCAATTTGGCGGAACGTGACCAGTGTCTGTTTCAATCCACCACTGGATCTTCGATCTGCTGGCAAGGTTTCTCCTAAGCCAAAAATGACAGCTAATAATGTCAATACGCCGATAAGACTTAATAAAATAAATACGCCTCGCCATGACGTGTATTCAAGTAAGAGACCACCTATAATTGGCGCAGCAATTGGCGCTACCCCGTTAATTAACATTAGCAGTGAGAAAAATCGTGTTAATTCTGGACCGTCATAAACATCTCGAACGACTGCACGAGAAATCACGATGCCTGCTGCTCCTGCAACCCCCTGAATGAAGCGTAATACAACAAAAGAACCCATAGTTGGGCTAACCAAACAAAGAATAGAGGCTATGGTGTAGAGTAACAATCCAGCAATCAACGGAGTCCGACGTCCTCGAACGTCACTCAATGGTCCAGCAAGCAGTTGTCCTAAAGCAAGTCCAACCATACAAGCGGTTAGACTGAGCTGTGCATAAGACGTTGAAGATTCGAAATCCGCTGCTAGCGTAGGCAGTGCGGGCAGATACATATCCAGGGACAACGGCCCGAAGGCCGACAATGTCCCGAGAATTAGCGCCATACGTATGCGCGAGGTTGAATGGGTGGTTAATGAAGCCGATGTCGATTTTATACGCATGATCTTACTGCTCTCCGTTTCCTAGTAACTTGAGCAGATTGGAAGGTAACGTGAATTGCTGATTATTGATAATGATACGGCGTAGCTCTTCTTCAGTCCGATCATTTTCAGCATCCTTGATCTCCTGGATCTCTCGGTGCAATCGCTCCATTTGTTGATCAAGCGCATTCGCAGAATCCGCAGCACTTTTCAGCTCTCTTGTCAGATGTTCGGGAACATCCTTGTTGTATTTGTAGAAGATCTTATGCTCTAGGCTCGCCCAGAAATCCATCGCAATCGTGCGGATCTGTATTTCCACGCAAGCTCGCTCTTCCCCATTGGACATGTATACAGGCACATCGACCAACAAGTGCAGGCTCTGGTATCCGTTAGGCTTCGGATTTTGAATGTAATCCTTCACTTCTAGAACACGTAGATCGCTTTGATTACAGAGCATATCCTTAATACGATAAATATCAGAAATAAACGAGCAGGTGATCCGTACACCAGCAATATCCTTAATGTTTTTCTTAATACTTTCGAAGGTTAATTCATGATTTTTGCGGAACATCTTATTCATAATACTTTCAGGTGACTTCAACCTTGATTTTGTATGTTCAATAGGGCTGTAATCATGCAGGGACTGGAATTCTTCCTTAAGCACTTCAATCTTCGTTTCCATCTGATCAAGTGCAAATTTATAGATCATCATAAACCGCGTAATCTCATATTTAAATTTCTTGAATTGATCAATTGGGTGTGGTGCGTTCATCATTATGTTCTTCCTTTCTCCGTGGACACTAGAGTAAATTTATGAAATGTGAAGATAACATGGGTTCATCCTCATGCCTTTGTTCTCATTATAAATCATCTGGAGCCAATAAACGAATTTCTACACGATGACGGTCTAACGAAGATGGTGAATGAGATCTATATTTTGACATATGCTAAACCTACTCCACCACTCAACAAAGGGACACTCCTGAAGAAAGGAAGCGATTCTGATTCTCTATCACGTTACTTATTCTTCTGATTCTTATCGTGTAAAAGCATATCTCGGTCTTCCCGATGGCTGCTCGTTGTCTTCCTTCTCTGTCCCAACAGAGGTTAATAACTTACCACCCTCGCCAACCTTATCGCCCACGCTCCATCCTGTGAAATTGACTGCACTGGCTAGTCGTTATTCCAGAGCCCATTCGAATCAGATACACATCGATCAGAACACATTATGGCCAGTACTGATTTACTGCCGAGGTGGACTCGGTAATTATGGTGGGGTTAATACGTCTTGGATTGAACATTTTGTTAACTACGGGTATATCGTGTTCGCCCCTGCATATCGCGGTAATGAAGGTGGTGAAGGGCGTGATGAGTATGGCGGCAGTGATCTGCAAGATGTTGTATCCGCTTATCAATTGGTGCATGGACTGCCTTTTGCCGACCCGTCACGGATCTCTGTCATGGGTTTCTCGAGAGGCGCGATCAATGCTGTACACGCAGCAGCGACTTACAATACAAAACCTCATGGTGTTCACAAGCTCGTGTTATGGAGCGGTGTCGCCGATGTGGCTCAAACCTATCTGGAACGTACAGATCTGAGAAGAACACTTAAACGGGTTCTCGGCAATTCTCCGCATCGCGCTCCTGAAGCGTACACTGCCCGTTCACCGCTCTTCAAAGTTCCAGAGCTTCGCTGTCCCGTCCTAATCATGCATGGAACTGCGGATACTCAGGTGAAGTACAGTCATGGTACACAGATGTATAACGAATTAAAACGCAGCGGTGCGGATGTTACATTTCACGCCTACGGGGGAGAAAATCATCATTTCCAAGGCACAATTCAGCAGACCGCGATCAGCCATATGTTTAAATGGCTTGGGACACGATCGTGATCCAAGCCGTAACTGCGGTATTCATTAGGGCAAATGTTACTGTATACTAGAGGGGTACCTTTTTCGTGAAAGGATGAAAGTCACATGCATCATCAGATAACCCTCCAAAAGTACGCATTGCTCATTCTATGCATGGCTGCCGGTATGGTCGACTTGATCGGATATTTAGCCTTAGGTCATGTACTAACCGCAAATATGACGGGCAACATCGTTCTGCTGGGTATTGCTATTGCTCGCGCTCAGGAGTTTGTTGTACTCCGTTCGTTAATCGCACTTATTGGATTCATAATCGGAAATGCAATAGCAGCTCGCATGATTGGATGGGGACGGAGCGAAAGTGGCTGGACGAAGCGAATTACAACTGTATTTGTAGTTGAGAGCAGCTTACTGCTCTTTTTTGCTGTCGCCATGATCAGTCCCTATGCAGAACAACTATCTTATCTATTGATTCTCGTCTTAGCAGCAGCCATGGGAATACAAACTACAGCAGCTCGCCGGATCGGCATTGCTGGCATATCTACAACCGTTCTAACGAATAATCTGGCCGCCGTTGTGGAAGATACCGTAAGCATTATGTACAGGATGAGACACACCTCTGCCAAATCCCTATTTAAATCATTATCCGGTGATGTATACCTCCGTGCTGGTGCGGTTCTCATTTATTTGGTCGGCATCGTGGCTGCAGCACTTCTGTTCCAACATTGGCCTCTTGTCTCTGTCTGGATTCCTGTTCTGCTCGTTGGAGGCATCACCTTGTATGCTCGGACTCAATTCAGCGATGTACGGGATACAGCAAGTGGTAGTTAAGAAGCCAGTCAGTTATATTACATGTTCGAAGCTTCCTGCTTCATTAGATCAACCAATTTTCGAGCAGCGGGTGTCAATACTTCCCCTGCTCGTGTACATACCGCGAGTATATTCTTCAATTGCATATGCTGGACGAATACGCGTGCCAGTCTGCCTTCACGAACATCCTCTTTCACAACCAGTGAAGAGATAAAATTAGCTCCATATCCTGCTTTTACTGCACTGATTGTCTCATTGAGCCCATTGAATTGAAGAGCGATCCGAGGTGCTGGCAAATTATTGGTTGTACAGAGTGATACGAGTCGATCTCTGGTTACACTTCCCTCTTCACGCATGATGAATGGCTCTGCCATCATGTCTTTCAATTCTACTTCCCGTCCCGCATATCGATGCTCTGGATGAACGACAAACCACATCTCATCCTCAAACAGCTCGTCCCAGTGAACCCCGTCATGTGTGATCCCACTTCCACCATATACAGCAATTTCTGCTTCATATCGAAGCAATTGATCGAATGCCATCCGTGTATTCGTCGTATTCACAACGACCTCAACCTCTTCATGCATCTGCTTGAATCGAGCAACCCATGCTGGAAGCAGAAAATTAGCCGGGAGATATGTTGCTGTAATCCGGACCATCCCTTTCTTGCCTGCCCGAAAATCCTCCACAAAATGCTCTACTTCTTGTTCCAGCATAAATAACCGTTCTGCATAACTGATAAGCTGTGTACCCACATCAGTAAGAACAAGTCTTCTGCCCTCCGAGACAAATAGCTGAATGTTCAGCTCTCGTTCAAACTTTTTCACTTGGGATGAAACGGCCGGCTGACTAATGTTGAGTTCTTCAGCAGCTCGTGTTACCCCACCATATCGTACAATAGCATGAAACAACCTTAGTCCATGTAGATTCATGTGATCTCCTTTCAAAAATATAACTATAATGTATGATTAAATATAATATATATATTTTATTTATAATCTTGCAAGTCGTATAGTGGAATTAAGAAATCTCAAACCCTTATCCGGAAAGGAACATGCTTAATGAAAAATGTGAATTCTTCATCCTTACTACACACATGGACTCAAGTAGATCAATATCTGAATGAACGATTGATTCCCGCCGATCCACTGCTCGAGCAAGCCTTAAACCGCAATGCCACTGCTGGATTGCCTGCCCATGATGTCACACCAAATCAAGGTAAATTTCTTCAACTTCTGCTTCAGATTCATGGAGCAACACGAGTCCTCGAAATTGGAACACTGGGCGGTTACAGTACGATCTGGATGGCTCGTGCGTTGCCTGATCAAGGTAGAATCGTAACTCTTGAAGCCGATCCACATCATGCAGAAATTGCTCGTCATAATCTTAGCTATGCAGGGCTTATGGATAAAGTCGACCTACGTGTTGGGGCAGCCCTGACGACTCTCCCGGACATACAAGAAGAATACCGTGAACCCTTTGATTTCATCTTCATAGATGCTGACAAACCAAGCAATCCCGATTATCTCCGATGGGCTCTACGCTTAGCACGTCCTGGAAGTCTTATCGTTGGCGACAATATTGTACGAGATGGTGAAGTGGCCAATGCAAACAGCACAGATGAGAGAGTTAAAGGTGTACGCACCTTCCTAGATATGGTTGCAAACCATCCTAAACTTGAAGCAACTGCGCTACAAACGGTAGGCAGCAAAGGGTATGATGGATTCATGCTTGCACGCGTTTTACCATAAACCAAAAAAATAAACAGTGGTCAATTGTTCCGAAATTTCCCCATTCCTGTTAAACTGGTAACACTGCACAGCATCGACTGGGGGAAACCACTTGAGAGTTCTAAGACAGATTGTTTCGGAAATTCGGGGCTGGTCCCGCAATATCCAACTTTTTTTTCTAGCTAGTATTCTATATCAGATCGGTAATGGCATGTTCTCTGTCCTGTATAATTTGTACATTCAAGGTCTTGGCTACAACGACACAATGAATGGTCAGATTGTCAGTATTCAATCACTAGCAACCGCGATTATGTTCGTGCCTATAGGACTCGGCGGTGATCGTTTCAGTCGAAAACGGTTGCTCATCGTCGGAGCATTGTTCAGCGGAATGTTCCTCATAGGACGCTCGTTCGACTATTCCGCCAGTGGGTTAATCTGGTTTGCCGTGTTCTCTGGACTTTTTGCTGGGGTATTCCAAGTTCTCGCGATCCCTTTCCTGGCTGAAAACGTAAAGAAAAGTCAGCGCTTGAAAATGTTCAGTTACTATTCTTCTCTTGTTCTTGCATCTCAGGTGCTAGGAAGTCTGGGAGGCGGCGTATTTGCTGATCTGCTTCATTCAGCAGGATTCGCGGTGGTCACAGGTTTACAAACGGTTTTAATTATTGGAGGCGTGGCTACGTTAGCCGCATTTATTCCTTTATTATTTATCAACGATAATTCAACTACAACCCAAGCAACTCACCCAATGCCTACAACCATTCAATCGAAGGAAAGCGTTGATGGAGTTATCTCTGAATCCACTGGAGTAGTCCGTGAGTCTGATGTTCAGCTCAAAAAGAAGGATTCCCGACTGATCGGTCAGTTTGTTATCACTCAATTATTGATTGGACTCGGTTCTGGTCTTGTTGTACCTTATTTGAATCTATACTTCACGAATCGTTTTTCTGTTTCTCTCAGCGGGATGAGTCTACTCATCTCCTTAGGTCAGATCATGACCATTGTCTCCATGCTTATTGGGCCTACGCTTGCAGCAAAGGTAGGGAGCGTTCGAGCCGTCGTCATTTTCCAGATCATGTCCTTGCCTTTCCTATTGCTTACGGGATTCACGAATCTGCTCGTGATCGCCTCCATCAGCTTCCTGTTTAGGCAAGCACTAATGAATGCGGCTAATCCGATTCACTCAGCCATTCTGGTTGATAAAATCTCTGATAAGCGACGTGGAATTGCGAATTCATTAATGCAGACGGCCTTCATGATCGGCTGGGCTACGATGGGTCCTGTACAATCTTATCTGGTTACTACCTATGGAACGTACTGGGGTTATGCGATCACGTTCAGTATTACAGGCAGCCTGTATGTTATTTCGTCACTGATGTACTATGTGATGTTTAGGGAAGCCAAACCTGCTGCACAGGTGACAACTCATTGATATGCGAGTAAGGTAGAATGAGATTAGTTGAAGGGTCGAAGATTCCTTGAAGTAAAATAAGCGCCTATTCATCAGGAGTGATCTTACATGAATCAAATTTGCAACTTAAACCTATATACCGATTCACGTATAGGGCTCGTGCCAACTAATATGAGGAAATGGAACGGATGGGATTGATGCGTAAGCACAGTCCCTCCGTTGTTTTTCGTTTTTTGCTCAGTTTAAGCGTCTCCGTACTGGGAGGTATCGCATTCACTGCGATCCACACACCAATCCCTTGGCTACTAGGGCCGATGGTGTTTATGCTTCTTGGTGCACAGGTGTTTAAGCTCCCGTTAATGTGGCCTTCAAGCGTACGCGATTACGGAATTCTGATTGTTGGTTATTCGATCGGCCTAACCCTTACAGAGGATGCATTACTAGGAATTATGCACCAGCTTCCCATGATGCTGCTCATGACCTTACTACTCATTGGATTCTGTACATTAACGGCCTATCTCGCTTCGAAGCTTACGCCATTTGACTTTCCGTCTTTACTTGTTGGGAGTATCCCGGGCGGATTATCCCAGATGGTTTCCTTAGCTGAGGAGATGAAATCCATTAATCTAACCCTGGTTACCTTTTTGCAGGTGACTCGGTTAATTATGATCGTGTTCTGTGTTCCATTCTTGCTGTTTAGTCCATGGGTCGGTGGAGCTAGTGTTGTAGAAACAGACCTTGTGCTGGGGACAAGTGCCTTATGGACAGCGTTATTCCCAGAAATATGGATCTATGCCCCACTATGCGTCATTGGAGCTTGGATCGCACGTAAGCTGCGTTTTCCCACTGCCTTTATGCTTGGGCCGATGATTGTCATGTGTGTGATTCAATTAACCACTTCGATGCATACACCTGCACTGCCCTCTTCTGTACTCAATCTATCGCAGTTGATGATTGGCAGTCATGTGGGTTTGATGCTTCGACCAGAGCAGCTACAGCGCAAGACGCAAACTGTCACTCTTGCTTTACTTAGTAGTGTACTGCTCATTGCTGGCTCTCTGGGGCTAGGTTATATCCTCATGCATGTGTACTCCCTATCAGCCGCTACTTCTCTACTTAGTATGGCCCCAGGAGGCATGGATCAGATGAGTATTATGGCTCATGAGGTACACGCCAATCTATCGGTCGTCTCAGGATATCAGCTGTTCCGAATTTTATTTATTTTCTTCATCGTCTCTTCTGTTCTGAAGATCGTTCTCACTCGATTACTGAGACAGAAAGAAGGTAATTCAGAATCATGTTCACGAGCACCTAATTAAAGAAAACAATTCTTCTCACATCAAAGAGTACCCCGGGATCTATCCAGAGGTACTCTTCGTGATTCAAGCTTTTCTTATAAGCCAATAATATCGGGATCTGTTATGAGTCATTCAGCTACGAGCTATTGACTATAATGTGTATCCCTTAGTTATGAGCATTCGGATTCGTTTCCTGTTCTAACCAGCTAAGGATGCGAAAAGCTTCTTGATCTGTACTACCGCACATATCGAATGAAGCCTGTAATCCACTACACACATCAGGACGGTCTGGATGTCCAAAAATACGACAACGATTATCTTCCGTAAGTTGTACACAGCGTACCCCTGCCGGCTTGCCACTCTTCATTCCAGGAATCGGTGAAGATATCGAAATGGCGATACAACACGCGGCACAACCTGTTCTGCATTCCAAAATAATGTCTCCTTCATTACGATGTCTTATGGTAACTCACGATTCACCCAGGTCCACATTCGAGCCAATCCCTGGGCTATTCTATGATTCATGGTTCTATTGTGAAAATAACCACCATGGCTGAGCGGATTCCAGCTCTGTACCCAGTTACCTGAGTTAATCTCGATATCTTCCTTCACGGCTACTTCATAGGCCGGATCAATCGGACGTAAGGGGTAACCAAGTATATCATCCTTATCATAAAAGTTAACCCATTCCCCTTCTAACCCAGGAAAAAACTGATGAGCTAGTTTCGCTGGAACCTGAATAGGCTGACTAAAATCATGATAACGTAAACTCCACAGCGGCAGTGTCGTTCCGAACGAATAAAAGCTAGTTAAGGTATCTCCCCGCTCCAATGCTGATGTTACATCTATTATACAAGGTGTTCGACTGGAGGGATATTGAAGATCATAGAAGAAATTACTCGCAATGACCGCACCCAAACTATGAGCCAGCACGCAAAGAGGTGTCTCTGGACCGTTACGGTAAGAGAGTCTGTGCATCGCTTCGCTTAGTGTACGGTGTACAGCATCATAATGGTGTCCTTGCTGTTCCACAGGCTGATAAGCTACAGCATCAGCAAGATAATGGATGACGAATCGGCGCAGTACCTGATAATTCAATTGAGGCGAAACGACAAGCTGCTGGAACAGTTCTTCTTCCCTCTCTTCAAATACATCAGCCCAAAATACAGGCTCAATATCGAGATACTGCTTGGCTGCTCCCGGCATAACCATGACCTGATCGAATTCATGCTGCAATCGTAAAATAAGCTGATCCGCATAGTCTTCTTTTTGCCTACCAAGCCCATGAATGATCATGACCGCAATACGTGCCATGGTTCCCCTCCTCATCCTTGACCAGATACCTTTTCTTCATTTCCTCAAGCTATTCTATAAATTGAAGGTATGCGGGGATTCACATCTTATTCAATTCTCTCATATTAACTGAACTAAGACGAGTATAAAGGATAATTGAAACATCCGTATAACAAAATGTAAAATAAAGAGAAAATTGTATTAAACTACATTGTTTATTCTCTATGAGATAAATCCAATTAAAAAAGGAAGCTCAATAAATTGAGCTTCCCTTCTAATCATATCATCAAGTTATCCCTTCAGATATACCTTCAACACGCCGTTACGAATGGATGTAACGTCACCTGTTGTAACTTCAACTCGGTCTACCACATCCTGACCGTCAGGAACGATAATCGGCGTAATGAGTGGATGACCTGCTGCTTCAATCGTCTGACGATCGAATTCAAGCAAGGTTTGCCCTGCTCGTACATGTTCCCCAGCTTCTACATGCATATTGAAACCTTCACCTTTCAGTGACACGGTATTGATACCGACATGAATAAGGATCTGAACACCGCTCGCATGCTCCAAAATGACAGCATGTTTGCTCTTAATGACATGAGCGACCTGTGCATCAAACGGAGCAACGACCTTGTTGCCAGAAGGTTCAATGGCAATCCCTTCTCCCATTTGTTTCTCTGCAAAGGCAGGATCCGGAACCTGCTCCAACGATACAGCTTTACCCGTTAACGGAGCCATCACTTCAAGAATATTAATTGAGGCTTGCGCATCGGAAGTCACCGCAGATGCATCGCTAGAAGCTGTATTTTGACTTGCCGTAGTGCGGGTATCCTTGGAAGCAGAAGTTGACGTGGATGCATGATCCGATGTCGCAGAACCATTGTCCGCCTCACGATCATGCTTTCTCATTTTGGCTCTTCCGAAAATAACGGTTAACAGGAACGGTACAATCAGTACAATAGCCATACCGATGAAGAAGACGCCCCATTTGTTCGGGAAAATGGATAAGAATCCAGGTACGCCCCCTACCCCAATTGAGGTAGCTTGAACATTATTCATCGTAAGTAACACACCGCCAATAGCCGAACCGATCATACCGAAGATAAACGGATAACGATAACGAATATTAACACCAAAGATTGCCGGCTCCGTTACCCCCAAGAAGGCGGATACCGAGGATGTTGCCGCGAGACCGCGCATCTTCTGTTCACGCAGTACAAGCATCATCGCAAGCGCCGCGGAACCTTGTGCGATGTTGGATAGCGCCAGCATCGGCCACAGGAATGTACCGCCCTGGCTACCAATTAATTGTACGTCTACTGCAAGGAAGGTATGGTGCATTCCCGTAATAACCAGCAATGCATATAGTCCACCATAGATTAATCCACCCAGTGCTGCATATGAATCATAGATATAGATCAGACCCGATGTAATGGCATTTGCAATTGCAAATGTAACTGGTCCAATGATTGTAAATGCCAAAAATCCAGTAATCAGTAATGTTACAGGTGCCACTACAAGTAATTTAACGGAATCATGCACTCTTTTGTTAAGGAAGATTTCCATCTTGGCAAGCAGATAAGCTGATACTAGTACCGGCAGAACCTGCCCTTGGTAACCGATCTTCTCAATATGCCAACCAAACAAATTCCACGTAGGTACGGTACCATCATTCACCGCATCAGCATAGCCATAGGCACTCAGCAGATCAGGGTGTACAAGGATTAGCCCAAGCACAATCCCGAGCAGCGGACTGCCGCCGAATCGTTTAACAGCTGCCCAACCAATCAGTGCAGGCAGGAATGTGAAGGCCGTGCTGGCAATCGTGTTAATAATAGAAGCTAGATCCTTCCATGCCGGATACACATCCACTAACGATTCTTTATCGAAGAATATCCCCGGCCCTGTCAGGATATTGTTGATCCCGAGCAATAGACCTGCTGTAATGATCGCTGGCAGAATCGGAATGAAAATATCCGAAAGGGTTTTGATGGCGCGTTGAATCGGATTTTGTTTCTTCCCTGCCACCGCCTTCACATCATCCTTGGAAGAACGGTCACCACCTGTAATCTGAATCATTTCATCATATACTTTATCCACTAGACCTGGCCCGATGACGACCTGGAACTGACCCTGGGATGAGAATTGACCTTTAACCAAATCATTCTGGTCCAAAGCTGCCGCATCAACTTTGCCCTCATCAACCAAGGCAAACCGGAGACGTGTAACACAGTGTGTTGCAGCTTCAATATTCTCTTTGCCGCCAACTGCGCGTACAATCTCCTCTACCTGTTTTCTATCTATTGCCATAATGTCACTTCCCGCTTCGTTAATGTGTATATGTGCATGTTCCAAAAGCCTGGTTGTGTATAAAGACTTTTGGAACAATTGCTACTAATTCTTTTGTGGAACTAGCCACATATAAGATGAATAAGGGCTTAATGATAATTCCTGCGCCAAATCAGGCGTATTTTCTGTATTACCGATCAGCAATTCATGTGTCTTGTCGGTAATGTGTTCCTTCCAGATTGCATCAGGGAATGTAAAGTTCGTACTACGCTGACTGAAGTTAGACACCACAATCAACGTATCACTTCCATTCGTGCGCGCATAAGCGAACACTTCTGGATGGGCATCATCAAGACGTTCATACAATCCGTTGATCAATACAGGTACTTGCTTACGCAGAGCAATCAGTTTGCGATAGTGATAGTAGATTGAATCCGGATTAGCCAGTTGCTCAGCCACATGAATGGAAAGATATCGCTCATCGACCTTGATCCATGGTGTGCCAGTTGTAAATCCTGCGTTCTCACTAGCATCCCATTGCATTGGCGTTCTTGAGTTATCCCGCGAGCGCTGCTTAACGATCTCAAAGGCTTCCTCAGCGGACTTACCCCCTTCCTCTTGCAGCAAACGGTACATGTTGGTTGATTCAATATCACGGAACTCACTAACATCGTTCCATACAGGGTTTGGCATTCCAATTTCTTCCCCTTGATAAACATAGGGCGTGCCCTGCATACCATGGATTGTCGTTGCCAGCATTTTGGCACTTTCGGCACGATAATCACCATCATCCGCGAAACGGGACAATGCCCGAGGCTGATCATGGTTATTGAGGAATAAAGCGTTCCAGCCACCACCTGCTTGCATGCCAGTCTGCCAATCACTGAACAATTGCTTCATTGCCTCGAAATCATACGGCATCAGTTCCCATTTCTGACCATTCGGATAGTCCACTTTCAAATGGTGAAAATTGAAGGTCATTGAGAATTCCCGCGAGTTCGGGTTGGAATATTGAATGCAGTGCTCTAACGTTGTGGAAGACATCTCTCCCACCGTGACCATATTGTAGGGACCGAATACCTCTTCATACATCTCGGTGATGTATTCGTGTACACGTGGTCCATCGGTGTAAAACTTACGACCATCTCCCGGAGGTACACTGCCGTCATCGTTTGGAAAACGCTGATCCTTGGAGATCAGGTTAATGACATCCATCCGGAAGCCGTCTACTCCTTTATCCGCCCAGAATTTAATCATATCGCGCACAGCTTTACGTACTTGCTCATTCTCCCAATTCAGATCAGCCTGTGTTTTGTCGAACAAGGTTAGGAAGTATTGACCTGTATGCTCATCGTATTGCCATGCCGGCCCACCAAATTTAGACTGCCAATTGTTAGGCAGACCGCCATCTGGAGCTGGATCTTTCCAAATATAATAATCCCGGTACGGATTATCCTTGGAAGACCTCGATTGCTGGAACCATTCATGATCCGTGGACGAGTGGTTCACCACGATATCAATCATTAATTTCATATCTCGCGCTTTGAGCCCCTTCAACAGTTCGTCGAAGTCCTCCATTGTGCCATAGTCAGGGTTAATCTTGTAATAATCAGCCACATCATAACCATTGTCATGTTGAGGAGAAACATAGACTGGCTGTAGCCATACGATATCAATACCCAAATGCTGCAAATAGTCTAGTTTTTCCGTCAGGCCTCGAATATCCCCTGTGCCTGTTCCCGTCGTATCGTTGAAGCTCTTGGGATATACCTGATACACCGTGGACGTTTTCCACCACGATGAGGAAGTTGTGTCGGTTGAACTCATGTTAACGCCTCCAAAATTTTAATACGTATTGATCTAACTCATCAGTTAACTTCATGTCTATATTACATAAGTAAACATGTATATACAAGTTGAAACTGTATTTTTCTTATAAGTTCGTATTAACGACTTCGATTTGCTAACGTGAGCGAACTCAGTTGAAGCTTGGTGAACAACCGCTATACATACCCTTTCTACACATTCCCCATAAATGGTTGCTATGTAACATTTATTTTGAAACTAACGTTCGGAAACGCCTTGATATCGGTGATTTGTATCCAAAATGAATAACTCACCTCGTCTCAACTTAAAGATATGCATATAGTTCGATATCATGAACTTACACCCTAAACTTGTACTTTAAATCTCAAAACAAAAAAGAAGGTGAGCAACACGTCATCTAACTTAACGTATTACTCACCTTCTTCATTGCTCGATCCAGAGTAGGCGATTGAAAACAACCTCTATAAATTAAAGGAGTCCCCTGGTGCCATCACGCGACCTTCCAATCCTGCGGAAGCTAGCTGCTGTACGAACTTTTCAGCATCCTGACGAATCACTGGGAATGTATCATAATGTACAGGGATGGTCAGTTTGGCATTAAACCACTCTGCGGCTTGAAGTGCATCTTCAGGCCCCATGGTGAAGTGTCCACCAATCGGCAGGAAGGCAACATCTATCTTATGACGATCTCCAATCATTTTCATATCACCGAATAAGCTTGTATCACCCGCATGCAATATCGTTTTACCACCAATGTTAATGATGTATCCTGCAGGCAATCCTGCGTACATAATGCGTTGTTCCTCTTCCAGCACAATTCCTGATGTATGGAAGGCCTGGATCATTTTCGCCTGTGCAAAATCAAGATCCACAGTTCCGCCCATGTTCATACCCAGCGTATCAAGCCCTTTCCATGACATGTATGTAGCCAACTCCACAATAGCAACCACTTTGGCATTATTCGCCTTAGCAATCGGTTCAGCGTCCAAAATATGATCCATATGTGCATGAGTCAACAGCACGGCGTCTGCCTTAATGTTTTCGGGTTTAGTAACAGCCAGCTCATTGCCACGTAGAAAAGGATCAATGATCAGCGATTTTTCTTCTGTGCCCAGTTGAACACTAGAATGTCCATGATAAGTAATCTGCAGCATCTCGGCAGCCTCCTGACAAGTTAATATACAACAGTAATGTAGTTTAGTTTACTTCACATCCATGATTTCACAACTTACGTTTATAAGTATAGTCCATAGCCAGCATACAAATCAAAATTAGAACAATTTAGAGCATTCGATAAACTCTCGCCTCATAAGGCTGCAATAGAATGGTGCCTTCATCTGTCGAGTAACGTTTGTTCACATTACAGATCATGAGTTTGGCTTGTTCTGCTGCCCATCCCTCGGGCCAATGCATTTCAGGTTCATTTGAACTAAAGTTGAGGATCACTAGCACTTTCTCATCATCTAGTGTCCGTGTATATGCGTATATATCAGGGTCATCGGCAAGAAGTAATTCATACGCCCCATAGATCAGCACCTTGTTTTTTTTGCGCAGTGAAATCAACTTTCGATAGTAATGTAAAATGGACTGTGGATCACTTTCAGCAGCAGCGACATTGATCTCTGCAAAGTTATCATTCACCTGAATCCAAGGTTCACCCTTCGTGAATCCAGCATGCTCACTGTCATCCCATTGCATGGGAGTTCGTGCATTGTCCCGACTCTTCAGCCAGATAGCCTCCATGACATCCTGTTTCGATCTCCCCTGACCGATATGATGTCTGTAATAATTCATCGTTTCAATATCTCGATATTGTTCGATGTCCGGAAAAGCAATATTGGTCATGCCGATCTCTTCGCCTTGATAAATATATGGTGTACCTTCAAGAGTCATCATCCAGGTCGCCAGCATCTGGGCTGAGCGCACTCTATATTTGCCATCATCACCAAAACGGGATACCGGCCGAGGCTGATCATGGTTTCCCATATAGTTCGCATTCCACCCGCGTCCATGCAGGACGGTCTGCCATTGACTCATGATTTCTTTCAGCTCAGGTAACTTCCACTCTCGGTAGTTCCACTTCCCGATCCCTGAGGATTGGGCATCTACAAACATGTGCTCGAATTGAAACACCATATTAAGCTCATTACGATCTGTTCCCACATAAGCAAGAGCTTGCTCAGGGCCGAGACCCGATGTTTCGCCTACTGTCATCGGTCCATAGGGTTTCAGAATCATATCGTTCAGCTTATTTAAAATGGAATGAACCTGTTGCAGGTTCGAGAATAGCTGATATGCAGGCACAACAGGTAGATTATCGGGATTATGCGCACTGGGCAGACCCTCTGCCTTCGCAATATGAGCAACTGCATCGAAACGGAAGCCATCGACCCCTTTTTCGAGCCACCAATGAACCATTTCATACATCTCTTCCGCCATCTGTGGATTATCCCAGTTGAGATCAGGCTGATGTTCAGAATACAAATGTAGATAATACTCATTCGTCTCCGGATCAAGCTTCCACACTGAACCCCCAAAATAAGACTCCCAGTTGTTCGGAAGTTGACCATGTTTACCCGATCGCCAGATATAATAGTCTCGTTTCGGATTGTCTTTCATTGAACGTGATTCTGCAAACCACGGATGTTCATCCGAAGTATGATTCAGCACTAGATCCATCATGATTTTAAGACCACGCTTATGTGCCTCTTCCAGCAATCGATCAAAGTCTTCCATCGTGCCATATTTACGCATAATCGCGTAATAATCGCTAATGTCATAGCCATTATCATGACCAGGTGATTCATAGATCGGACAGATCCAAATTACATCGATTCCAATATCCGTAAGATAATCGAGCTTATCATAGATTCCTCGCAGATCTCCATGACCGTCTCCGTCCGAGTCCATGAAGCTGATCGGATAGATCTGATACACTACACTCTCTTTCCACCAAACGATGTCAGCCACCTCATTTCTCTTATATTTTATTTATGAAGGTCGTTCAATATCCCGTTAATATGTTTTATCCGAAATGCCCTCTTGATAAACACCCGCTACTCAATTACACGCAAAAAGGATCGGTTCAAGTGACAACCTCACGGTAGGTACACTAAATCCCGATCCTGCTATTCAACCTGTGATTTACTTAAACTCTGAACTATGAGGACTATATGGATTGACCAAGTCCCCCAACATGCATCAAAAATCGCAAACCTCCATATCCGATCCATGCCCCTAATGTATTCAGTATAATGTCATCGACATCAAACGTCCCAACCCGGGTTACTAGCTGCATTAGTTCTACCGCAAACAAAATTAGGATAACGGTTACTGTAAGCTTAAGGAAGGATCGACATTTGCGAAATAACACGGGAATGCACACGCCTAAGGGAATAAATAATACAATATTGCCAAATAGATTTTTTACCCAAGCTTCTGTCGTGTACTTTTCTCTCTCCAAGAAAAGAGGTCTGATCGTTTCAAAAGGAATCCAGTTATATTGATAGGTTAAGCCTACCGTTCTGCCTTTGAAAAATAATAAATTGCCCATAAACAGCACATAGATCACGGAAATCACTGCCACAATGATCCTACACTGTCTGGAGTTGATCCATGAATCTCCACTCATATCCCTGAAGTCCTCCGGCCTTTATTACCGCGGAGCGGTTCTGTTTATTTTAGCGGAATATAGATCTTCATGTCCAACTGCTCAGGGGTAGACTTCCATACATCGGTCACCTCAAAGTCTGCTCCTTCCCCTCGCTCGTAGTTGGATTGGGGTAACCAGCTACCATAGATCATCTTGCGGATATCCTGACCCGAACCATCAACCCTGAACTCCGCATACACGCCGCCGGGAATTTCAAACTCCATATATCCTGGCTTCAACAATGGTGTTACACTAGCGCTCTCCTCACCTATGATAAAAGAAAATTGACCATCTTCCTGAAAGTGGCAGGCAATGCCATACGCTAGATCCTGACGTGAACGGTCTGGAATGTCCATGAATTTCTGCTCTGTTCCAAACTGATGATAAAAGCCCGGAATTTCTCCATAATGCTGGTTGTCATTCAAATTCGTCTTGTACTCATACCCGATAATGCGAATTGGTTCAAGCGTTACGATGCGTGGTGTGTTCATATAAAATCCCCCTCCAAGCTGATTACGATAATCGTTGAAATCAATCATCTGCTGGAGCTTTAAGGAATAGGAATTATCCTCTAACTTGCGAAATTTGGCAGGTGTCACACCCCAGTACGTTGCAAATGCCCGTGTAAATGCTTCCTGTGATTGATACCCCCAGTTCAAGGCGATGTCGAGTATACCTTCGCTCGTATTCCTTACATGTTGAGCCGCCTCACTGAACCTACGTCTGCGTACATACTCCAACACGGTGTACCCTGTTATAGCCTGAAATAAACGCTGGAAATGAAACGCAGAGAAGCCAGCGCATGCAGCCGTCTGCTTCACATTAAATTCATCTTGTAGATGTTCCTCTAGGTATGTAATCGCAAGTTGGATACGTGTGTAATGATCCATGTTGCATCCTTTCCTTTCTACGCTATGCTGCAGATATGAAATGAACGATTTCTCCATCATTATGACTGAGCTGCCACGTTTTTTTTGATTTGCTGTGCGGACATTTCGTTCAATACAGTTTGAAAAGCATCTATACATAGACAAAATCCCCTCGATTGACCGAGGGGATTTCTCTACATCATTACCCTTTCCAATATCCAGATACCGGTTCAATGCCCCAGATATCTGTCGCATACTCGCTAATGGTACGATCACTTGAGAATATGCCTGATTGTGCTGTATTCAGCACAGCCCTACGAGTCCAATCCGGTATATCCCGGTAAGCCACATCGATAGCAGCATGTGCATCAGCATACGCGGCAAAGTCACGCAGTACAAAATATTCATCACCATGGGCAACTAATGAATCGTAGATATCCCAGAATTCCCCTTCTCGATGGCAGAATGCTCCCGGATGGATGAGTTGCTCTACTACTTCACGGATTCGGTTATCCTGACTGACCAGCTCACCAGGTCGATAGGAACCGGAATGAACATAGTTTAACACCTCATCGGCGCGTAGTCCGAAGATAAACATATTATCCTCTCCAACCTGCTCTGCCATCTCGACATTAGCTCCGTCCATCGTTCCGATGGTCAAGGCTCCGTTCATCATGAATTTCATGTTGCCCGTGCCCGAAGCTTCCTTACCCGCCGTCGAAATCTGTTCACTGACATCCGCAGCTGGAATAATTTTCTCTGCCAGTGAAACGGAGTAGTTCTCAAGGAAAAATACTTTCAAACGATCATTAACTGCCTTATCCTGATTGATCGTGCTTGCTACATTATTAATGAGCTTAATGATTTTTTTGGCAAAATAATAACTTGGCGCAGCCTTGGCACCAAAGATGAATGTCCGCGGTACGATGTCGAACGTGGGATCATTCTTGAGTTTATTGTATAAATGCATGACATGCAGAATGTTCAGCAATTGCCGCTTATACCCGTGCAATCGTTTCACCTGCACATCAAAAATAGAGTCTGGATTCACTGCTGTTCCCGTATGATCCAAAATATAAGACGCAAGCCGTTCCTTATTGTTTCGTTTAATGGCACGGAATTGCTCTTGGAAGGATGCATCTTGCGAAACTGTTGTCAGTTCATTTAACTTACCAGGTTCGGTTATCCAAGCATTCCCGATCGTCTCTGTAATGAGATGAGATAGTTTAGGATTGGCATGCATTAACCAGCGACGATGGGTTATTCCATTGGTTTTGTTATTGAAACGCTCTGGATAGAGTGCATAGAACGGAGCCATCTCACGATCTTTAAGAATTTCGGTATGCAGCGCCGCTACACCATTTACGCTGTGGCTGCCCACGATAGCGAGATGTGCCATTCTAACCTGATCATGCGCAATAACGGCCAGATGTGTTATACGTTCCTGATCTCCGGGATATCGATCCAGAAGCATGCTGCAGAAGCGCTTGTTAATCTCTTCAATAATCATGTAGATCCGTGGCAACAGCTTGCTAATCATGGATACAGGCCATTTTTCAAGCGCCTCACTGAGTGTAGTATGGTTCGTGTAGGAGACCGTGCGGGTCGTGATGTCCCACGCTTCATCCCATCCATACCCTTGATCGTCCATTAAGATACGCATTAGCTCAGGAATGACGAGTGTTGGATGTGTATCGTTGATATGGAATGCAACCTTATCCGGCAACCGGTCATAAGACAGACCCAGCTTATTAAATGTCCGCAAGGCACTCTGTACCCCAGACGAACACATGAAATACTGTTGCTTCAAACGCAGCAGCTTACCTTCATACTGAGAATCGTCAGGATACAGGAACTCCGAGATGGATTCAACCGAACGACTGTAATCGAGATATCCGTAATAGTTGGAAGGCGTATCCAGCGAACTTTCGCGCTTCGGTTCGGCACTCCAGAGTCGCAACGTATTCACGTGAGGGTGCCCATAACCGATGATCGGCACATCGTAGGGAACCGCTACAACGGATTCAGCATCCTTCGTTACGAACTGATAACGTCCATTCTCTTCCTGCGTTTCTACGCGACCCCAGAACTTTACTTCGACTTTCTTGTCTGGACGGCGGACTTCCCACTCATTGCCCTTCTCCAGCCAATTGTCTGGCAGCTCAACCTGGTTACCGTTAATGATTTTTTGTTCAAACAGACCATATTTATAACGAATACCACAACCATGACCTGCATAACCGAGGGAAGCTAATGAATCCAGAAAACAGGCTGCGAGCCGTCCTAATCCACCGTTACCGAGTCCAGCATCCGCTTCCTGTTCCTCCACTTCCTCTAATGAGAAACCTAGATCAGCCAGGCTGTCACGAACGAGTTCCAATTCATTAACATTGAGTAAGTTATTACCGAGCAGACGTCCAATCAGGAATTCGAGCGAGAAGTAATAGACCTGTTTATCCTGCCGCTGCTTAAATCCTTGATTCGAGGTCGCCCAATCTTGCCCCGCGTATTCGCGAATCATACTTCCAAGTACGTGATAGACATCTTCCTGCGTTGCTTCTTCAAGCGGTTTGCCCAATTTGCTGACCAGATTCCGTTGAAATATGCTCTTGAACGTTTCTTTGTTGTCAAACAAAAGTAGGTTCCTCCCGGGGAAATCCTGTAGAGTGTTAACGCTCATGTACTGCATATTTTGGTTCGAGCATGTTGGCGTTACGGTGACGAATCATTCTTTCGATCGCTGTTACCCCTGTATTTCCTTATTCAATTTTTTAGTTGTAAAAATTCAGGGATAAAGGCGAACGCTACACTTCTTCAGAATTGATTTCGTCCCCTTCACTTACTGTTGAGCTCTTCTGCAAAATATCTTTTATCCATGAACCTAAATCCATCCTACAGGATTTTTATTTTATATATTTATAGATGATATCGGTTATGCGATCCGATTAGATAATAGTGCTTTTTGCCAAAATATACGGGTTTGATGGGTCACCAATCAACGTCTGCCCACCCGTTAGCTTCACATCTTTATCGAGGATAACATTCTCCAGTACAGCTCCCTCACCAATGTAACACTTCTGCATAATAATGGAACCTTTAATTTTGGCACCTTTGGCTACATGCACTCCACGAAACAGAATACTATCCTCGACTTCCCCACCAACAATGCACCCGTTCGCGAGTAAGGAATGTTTCACATCGGCTGTATCGAGATATTTAGCGGGTGCCTCATATTTAATCTTCGTTTGAACAGGCTCTTCTTGGAACAGTTGATCATACAGCCCTTTGTTCAACAGTTCCAGACTATTCCGATAATAACTTTCGATTGAATTGATTACGGCATGATATCCGTCGTACGCATAAGCAGCAATCTTCAAACCATCTGGATTTTTCTGGATCACATCACGAAAAAAATGACTCTCGCCGTGATCGATGCAGCGCTGTACTTGGCGCAAGAACAGTTGTTTTTCCATGATAAAAATTTCTGTATATATATTCGGGTGATCGGCACTTTGGTGAATGTCTACCACATTACCGTACCCGTCATGTTCAACTTTGACACAAGCATTATGCTCAGGCAACAATTGATCTACTTTTTTGCAGACCAGCGTAACGTCCGCCCCTGTGCTTTTATGATACCTGTAGACATCCTGTAGATCCGCCTTGGTTACATGACGGCTACCGGCATGAACAACATATTCTCCCGACCCCCGGTGAAAGAAATCTAGGTTATTATGAAAATGCTGTAAATCGCCCTGTGAGGTATCCGTTGGATCATTCCAATCCGGTGGCAAAATAAACATACCTCCATGTTTACGATCCAGATCCCATGGCTTCCCATCACCTAGATGATCTAAGAGTGAACGATATTTACGCCTTACAAATACACCAATGCTTTCAATGCCTGCATTCATCATGTTAGACAACACAAAATCAATTAGACGGTAACGTCCGGCATAGGGCACCGCAGCTCCGCAGCGAAAGTACGTCAATTCCTTCAATTCTTCAAGCTCATGGTCAAGGTTAATAACTCCGATCAATGGTTTCATCGCATGCACCGTCCTTTACCCTCAGATTAGGCTTTGCTTGTCATTCCCTCGCGGAGCTGACGCTCCAATTCTTCTTGATCGATGAGTACAATATCACTTTCGTCTCCCGGTAAAGGGGCAATGTGTGCACCGTCAGGAATGACGAGTCCTTCCGATATAATAGCGCGATGAATGCGCACATTGTGCCCAATCTTCACTTTTGGCATCACAACAGAGTCAATGACTTCACTGTTCTGACCAACCTCCACGCCATAAAATAACACCGAATGGTTCACCTCACCGTGGACAACCGTGCCTTCACTAATAATGCAATTTCGCACCTTTGCGGTTGGAGAAATATACTGTGCAGGCTGATTCGGATTGCGCGTATAGATACGCCAGTCTGGATCATTCAGATTAAAAGGTGCCTCGTCGTCCAGCAGATCCATATTGGATTCCCACAGACTACGAATCGTACCAACGTCTTTCCAATAGCCTTCAAATGGATACGCATAAAGTGATTTTTCATGTTCAAGCAATAAGGGGATGATGTCTTTGCCAAAATCATAAGAGGTGGATGCCTGTTGTTCGTCCTGGATCAGGAAACGTTTCAATACATCCCACTTGAAGAGATAGATACCCATAGATGCGAGCGTACTCTTAGGCTGAGAAGGTTTTTCTTCGAATTCATAGATACGGTAGTCATCATGAGTGTTCAGTATTCCGAACCGACTTGCCTCTTCCAGGGATACATCAATGACTGAAATCGTGCAATCCGCGTCCTTTTCCTTATGATACTGAAGCATTTTCTCATAATTCATTTTATAAATATGATCCCCTGATAGAACGAGTACATGCTCAGGGTCAAATTGTTCGATAAAGTTGAGATTCCGATAGATGGCGTCTGCTGTTCCACGATACCAGTTGCTTCCATCTTCACGTTCATGTGGGGGCAGTACATATACACCACCATTTTTGCGATCCAAATCCCAATCGCTGCCGATTCCAATGTAGGAATGCAACACAAGAGGTTCGTATTGGGTTAATACACCAACGGTGTCAATGCCAGAGTTAGAGCAATTACTTAGAGGAAAATCAATGATTCGATACGTACCACCGAAATAGACGGCGGGTTTAGCCAGTGATTTGGTAAGTCCCTTCAACCGTTTGCCTTGGCCTCCGGCTAACAGCATTGCTACAACTTCTTTTTTCGCCATCATTACAGCCTCCTCCACTTGCTTTCATTCTCTCTTTCATTCAGTCTCCCAAGTTCTTATTCTGTGGATGAGTGGACACTGTTGTCATGATCAGGAGCATGCTGTATAAACCTTGTTCATGTACATTACATATACAAAAGTGGTGAAAACTCACATTGTAAATAAGCTGGCATCACTGCCATGTCAGAAATGAAATTAAAATGAAAAATAAAAAGTGAAGAGTCATTCAACTAGTTAAACTGAGGTGTATTTTGCAGGGTGGCAATCGATATTGTTGCGTAGAAAATGAGTTTCTTGCCTAAGTAAACATTAAACACAAACAAGAAACACGAAACTTACTGAGTCATTGATCCTAAAAGTCCATCTACTTCTCTCGTGCATTCACTCCCTCCAACCCACTTTGATGTTACTTAGGAATTGTATTCGCTAAGAAGGAATCAAACTCCTTTTGTTTTTGTAAGGAAATATAATATGGAAAATAAAGTAATTTAATTACAGGATTAAACGACAAATAAGCCGAGAACTTGTATTCCCGGCTTGTGTGCACGATTCATTATATAATTTTACGGAACAGCTCCATCACTTCATCTTTGGAAGGCTGATAGGGGTTCCCAGGTGCACAGGCGTCCTTCATCGCATTGTCAGCGAGTAGTTCGATATCCAAGTCGTTAACGCCTAGTTCGGACAGCTTCTCCGGAATACCGACCTCTTTGGATAGCTGGCGAATTGCTTCAATGACATATTCAGAGCACTGCTCATCACTTTTCCCTTGCACATTCATGCCAATCGCTTTGGCGATATGACGGAATTTGCCTGGTACATGCTTTGCATTCATCTCTTCCACATAGGGGAGTAACATCGCGTTACATACACCGTGCGGAAGATCATATACACCACCTAGTTGATGCGCCATCGCATGAACATATCCTAAGCCAGCATTGTTAAAGGCTATTCCGCCTAGAAAACACGCATATGTCATATGTTCTCTTGCTTCTAGATCACTGCCATCTCTTACAGCTCTCGGCAGATATTCGAAGATCAATTCAACAGCCGCCGCTGCTGTCGCACTTGTAACCGTGAACCCACCTGGTGTGACCATCGCTTCCACGGCATGGGTTAATGCATCCATCCCTGTTGCCGCAGTTAGGCTAGAAGGTTTACTTAACATCAATTCCGGATCATTTACCGAGAGGGAAACGAGACTGTTTTTGTCCACCATCACCATTTTCACTTTACGTTCCTCATCTGTAATCACGTAGTTAATTGTCACCTCACTTGACGTACCAGCCGTTGTATTAAACGCAACGAGGGGTACTGACTTATGTTGCGATTGATGAAGTCCTTCATAATCACGGATATGACCACCATTTGTAGCTACAATGCCAATAGCCTTCGCAGCATCCTGTGGTGAACCACCGCCGATTGAAATAATCGCATCACACCCATGTTCTTGATACACCTGAAGCCCATCATGTACGTTCTGACATGTCGGATTAGGCTGAACATCATCATATACGATATAGTCTAGCCCAGATTTTCTTAATATAGACAGCACCTGTTCCGCAACGCCTGAAGCAATTAACGGCCGGTCGCTGACGACCAGTGCTTTGCGAATCCCCATGTCTCGAATCATTGTGCTTGCTTCTTGGATACAGCCTCTCCCCATCAAGTTCACGGGCGGAACATAATATGCATGTGTTGCCATTTGAACCAGCCTCCTGTTACCCTGATTTGTAACTGACTTCATTGTAACTGAATCCGTTTTCAGATATAGTGAAATTAATCACAATAGAGCTAACAAATGTTACATTTAAGGATGATCTACAATAAAATGATAGAAAGAGCTAACCACAAAGGGTTAACTCTTTCTTAATTATCGTTTACTCATTACTCCATATCTAATGATCCGTTCAGGTACTTAACAGCTCTTGAATGGGTGCGTAATACACACGGTATGCCTTCCCCTTCTCAAAGCCCAGCTTTTGAGCGATAGCCATTGAATCTTTACGAAAATCTTCGGTTGTCCAATGAGGTACATAACCCCGTTCAAGACATAACCGTATATAAGAAGTCGCCATAGCTGTAGCCAAACCTTGACCTCGATGCACTGCGTTGTACGTATGAATGCCAATCTCATGATGCTCATCACTCACAAATACAGACAAACAGGTACCTACGACTTGACCATCCAGGATGACACAGGTTCCTAGCCCATATCGGATAAAGTCTTCAACCCTATACCAGAATTTCAAAATCTCTTCTTGGATTACACCGCTCGTGTCCTCTTCCAGCAATGTAGCATCAATTACGCTAACCTGATATTGGGGAGGTAAATCCAAACAAGCGTGTTGCTGCAACCAATGATTAAATTTTATCTGATTAAAAGTGAATGGAATTCGATAACCTTCGCCTAATTTGCCTGCAAAGGTCACCTGTAAAATAGAATCCCAACTGCCTCCATGAGTCGGAAGCAATTCAAGATTCAACATCTCTTCACCAACCCTCAGGGCTTCGGGCAGAAGCTCCTCTCTTAACAGCTGTTTCACCTGTGTATGAAATAATGAATCGTCTGGATCACCAATCCAATAAAACATCTCATGTCTCGCCCAGATAAACACGCCTCCCAGGATATCTGGGTGATCGACATATACTCGTCCGGCTTGAAGTCCAGCAAGCACTCCACCCATGACGACATGCCCCTGTCGATCACCTACAAGATCCTGTACACGTTTCAGTAAAGTTGAATCATGAACTAAGTACAGCATGATATAATCCTCGCATTCTGTCTAAGAGTATTCGTAAGCTACAGACATCCAAATCTGTCCTACTAGCTCTACGCTCAGAATGCCATACAGATTAAGTGCGGATTATTCTTCGTACCATTTCACCTCATTTAAGCTTCTCTTCGAATTCTCTTAGAGTGCTTTGTCGTCTACGCCATCCAGCCAAGCTTCAATATCTCCAATTACAGAAGAGACACAGCCGTCTTCAAACGGAGAATTAAGTCCCGCAAGCTCGACCAATCCAGTAAAGGACAGGCTTCCTCCGGCTTTGCACAGCGTCAAATAATCTGCCCAAGCAGACTTCATATCCTGATTGCTGCGTTTCCAGAACTGGAATGCGCAGATTTGAGCTAACGTATAGTCAATGTAATAGAACGGTGAGGAGAAAATATGACCCTGTTTATGCCAGAATCCGCCCTGTTCCAAATAAGCATTATCTTTGTAATTAATATGTGGCAAATACGTCTTCTCAATGTTGCGCCATGCTTGCTTGCGCTCCGTCGGAGTTGCATCAGGATTAGCATAGACAAAGTGTTGGAATTCATCTACCGCTACGCCATAAGGGATGAAGAGCAGTCCGGAAGAAAGGTGATCGAACTTGTATTTATCGGTATCTTCCTTGAAGAACAGCTCCATCCATGGCCAAGTGAAGAACTCCATGCTCATGGAATGAATCTCAGCGGATTCAAAGGTAGGCCAGTTGTATTCCGGCACTTCAAAGTGGCGGCTTTCATACACTTGGAACGCATGACCTGCTTCATGAGTCAAGACATCAATGTCACCCGATGTTCCGTTGAAGTTGGAGAAGATAAACGGTACTTTATAATCGTTCAAGTAGGTGCAATATCCCCCGCCCTGTTTGCCTTTTTTGCTCTCCAGATCCATTAGTTCGTTGTCCGTCATCATCTGGAAGAACACATCTGTTTCTGGTGAAAGTTCGGCATACATCCGTTTCCCGTTCTCTACAATCCAGTCTGGATCACCTTTTGGTGTTGGATTACCCGTTTTGAAACTAAAGCCTTGATCGTAAAAATAGAGTGTATCCACGTCAATCCGGCTGCGTTGACGTTCTCTCAGCTTGGTTGCAACAGGTACGATATAATCTCGGACTTGTGCGCGGAAATTCGCTACCATCTCTGCGTTATAATCCGTACGATTCATACGGTCATAACCAAGCTCCACATAGCTTGGATACCCTAGCTTTTTCGCAATCTGTGTACGCACTTTCACCAGTTCATCATAGATCCGGTCGAATTCTGCTTCATGCTCCGCCATAAAGGTATACCGCGCTTCTGAAGCACGTTCCCGCATCGAGCGATCCGTAGACAGCTCAAATGGATGCAGTTGAGGCAGTGTACGCTCTTCACCTTCAAACGGAATTTTGGCTGAAGCAATCAGCTGATTGTATTCCGTAGAAAGTTTGTTTTCCTTCTGAAGATCCTCAATGATCTCCGGGCTGAATGTTTTCAAAGCTTGCTCAGCGAGCTGAAACAGTTGGATTCCCCACTTTTGCTCTAGTTCCGCACGGAACTTGGAATTCACCAGCGCACGGTAAAAATCGGTAATATACTCTTGAACAACAGGCTGACTTTCATCCAGGAACTCATTCTCTGCCTTGTAAAACTCATCATTGGTATCAATGGAGTGACGGATATAGACCAGTTGTGCCTGAGTTTCGAAATCACTGCGCAGGGCATTGATCTTGTCCATGAAATCACTTTGTTCTTCCACTGAAGCCGCCGCTTCGAATCCCTTCAGCAGTTCACCGAAAGAGGTCTTGATGTGTTCCAGATCGGGACGTGTATACGTGTATTCACTAAACTTCATTTATGTACACCCTTTCCTATTTGGTAGATTCGGGAGATTCCCGTTTTAAACTAAACCTATTATACAAAAGAGCAGCCTAAAAATCCCAACTTTATGAAAAATATTTGTCCATTGGTCAAATTGAAAAACATGTAAGGTCATATATATTACATATTCATGTTAGGTCTACTTAGATACATACGCAAACGCAAATAAGCCCGCGCCGCATTATCGCGAAGCCAGCTTATAAGCTTGTCTTACTTACATATGCTATTCAATAATTCAGACTAATTTTTGTCTTTGTCCACAACCATATAAAACCAGCCCATTCCGACCATTCCCACGACCATAATTGCAACCAAAATAATAATGTAAGTCATGAATGTAACCCCCCTGCTCCGAATATTCTACACACTACTACCAGTTTACACGGTGAAACACCATTTGAATTGACCGAACATTGACAAAAATACGAAATCTTTAATTTTAATCAATGGATTTGTATACGGGATGATATGTTATTCATTATTCCACGTTCTAGGCATCTGCATCCACACCTCATCAAACGATGCTGAACCTTATGTACTGATTTAATGGCACCCCTTGCATGCAGATCAAATCATACCATATCACAAAATGCAATCCATGCCCAACGTTTCATCTGTTATACATCCGGTGTATACTATAACTCTATGAAATAGAAATATGATTTTACATTGAAAGGTTGAACTAGATGTCGATTCGTATGCCTTTACGTTACTTATTTAGCGCTATCTTACTAACATTGATGTTATCCGTGTTAACGGCTTGCGCAGACGGAGAAGCTCATGTAACCGTCAATCTAGATGGATCATCCGATCTAGATCTGAATCTCAGTGTAACCGATGCTGCGCTAGGCAAAATCGGACAGGATAATCTGATGGCACTGCTGGCCGATACGTTGAAGAAGAACAATTTCGAAGCAGAAGTTACCAAGCAAGGAGACACGCAGCAGCTTACTGCAACCACTCACTATGAGAGAAGCAACACAACCGACTTTGATATGTCAAGCTTACCTCAAGGCATTACGGTCGAGCAATCCAAAACACCAGGTTTGTTCTCGTCAACACTACACCTTACTGCAGAAGCGGATGTCATGGAATCCATGCCGGATGGTAACATCAAAGATCAGATTAACAAAGTACCGAGTTTTCTTAAAAACCTATTATTAAAGGATGTTAATTTCGACTTCAAGCTATCTCTCCCAATCAAAGCGAAGGATTCAAACGCAGATGTTGTGGACGATGGGGGTAAAACACTAACGTGGCACATTTCCCCACTCAATCGGAATACACTGGATTTGACTGTACAGATTCCGAACATTCGAAATATTATTATCGCAGCTGTTATTGGCCTCATGTTAATACTCGCATTGCTGATCTGGTTTTTCTTGCGTCGCAGACGTGTCAGACAGCGCCGAAATGGCTAAAATATATAACGTAAGGATAATTAATTGTCGGTAATTTGAATCATGACTTGCCAAACGTTGTTAGGGATAGTAGAATACATCCGTACTGTGCGAACGGTTAAACTTATTACGGAAAAGCTAAAGAGGTGACAGTATTACATGAATATCCGGGAATGTCCTTTACCTGGTATTGGAGTTAAGTACCAGTTTGATACAAAAAGCGGCAACCAACTGGTTATTATTGTGCACGAAGATGGACGCCGTGAATTGTTCTCGGTTGACCCAACTGACCAAGAGGAACTTACGCTAATTGCAGAATTGGAAGATGATGAGTGTGTAACCCTCTCTGGGTTAATCGGAGGATGGTCTTAAGTTTCAAGCCCTTCTCGGATGGATAGTTCTCCACTACAAAAACGAAATGCAACCTGCCTCTAAGCTTAGGGGCAGGTTGTTTCAATTCATGGGATATTCACTTAGGTTACTTCAAAATTTGATTTAACGTTTTTTTGATGAGCTCGGATAAAGGGAACCCATGTATTCATGACACGACGTATCTCCTGAGAACTGAACGGTTTGCTAATAAAATCCTGCATGCCACACTTCAAACATGCTTCACGATCTGTGGCACCCACAAATGCAGTGATCGCAGCAATGACCGGAATTTCCGGATGTGTTTGCCTAATCTTGCAGGTGGCTTCAATGCCATCCATGATCGGCATTTTGATATCCATAAAGATCAGATCATAATGCTCCCGTTCCAGCGCCTTCACAGCTTCTTCACCATTCTCTACAATGTCACATACACCGCCGTGCTTACGCAGCATTTCCTCCATGAGGTGACTGTTCAACTGTTGATCCTCTGCCACTAAGATTTTAATCCCCGCAGCTTGATGTGACTGATCGGTGAGTTCACTCACTTCATTGGATTCCTCTATAAGATCCCCAGATTCGTCATTCCAGCGCTCTAGCGACAACGTGAAGTAGAACTCTGCTCCCTCGCCAGCATCACTCTGTACGCCAATCGCACCACCCATTAGCTCCACCAGCTTCCTACTGATCGCGAGCCCTAGACCTGTGCCTCCGTACTTGCGATTAATGGAAGGATCCAACTGAGAGAACGATTGGAATAGTTGATGCTGCTTCTCAAGAGGTATACCGATTCCAGTATCTTTCACTGTAAATGCCAGTGTGAGCCGCTCCTCATTCTCGCATTCTGCTGGATGTACATTCATATGGATCTGGATATTGCCCTTATCCGTGAATTTGACCGCATTGCCAACGAGGTTAATAAGCACTTGGCGGATACGCGTTTCGTCCCCTCTCATACGCTCAGGAACCTGATCCGATATTTCACAGTATAATTCAATATTTTTCTCGGATGCTCGCAGCGCAAACAGCTCCATGACACCCGCAGTCATCTCTCTTAGATCAACCGCTTCACGTGCAAGATCCATTTTACCAGCTTCAATCTTGCTAAAATCCAGAATCTCATTAAGGATATGCAGTAATGATTCCCCGCTATCAATAATGATCTCGGCAAATCCATGTTGTTCTTCATCGAGTTCTGTTTCCTTTAATAAATGTGCCATTCCCATAATACCATTCAGAGGTGTGCGCAGCTCATGACTCATGATCGCAAGGAATTCAGACTTAGCTTTGTCTGCATGCTCAGCTACTTCCTTCGCCCGAATGATCTCATTCACACTTGTCATGTCACGAAAGACCAGTACGGCTCCCCGCGTTTTCCCCTGATCCATAATAGGCTTCAGTTGAAATTCTGCAAGGAAGCTGGAGCCATCTTGTCTCCAGAAAACAGACTCTGACCTTGGTAGGCTACGTCCTTCGCGAACAGCCTTCACAATGGGTGTTTCGTTTGTTGGATAAGGAATGCCTTCACTTTGCATTTGCAAAATAATCTCCTCAAATGGCATGCCATTTTTCGCACTCGGACAGAAGTCCATCATCTCTGTTGCAGCCGGATTGGCGAAGATGATATGTCCATCTCGATCCAGTCCAATAACCCCTTCGGACATTGCATTTAATATGAGGGCACGTTCATAACTTAAATTTTCAATTTCCTCAACATATCGTTTAGATTCTGTAATATCACTCGTAATTCCAAATACACCAACGACTTGTCCCTCAAGAATAATCGGAACATTAATTACATTCGTTTCAATACGCTGACCATCTTTATGAATTAATCCAATCTCGTAGCTCTGAGCTTTCCCCTTCACACTCTCTTCAAAATAGTAACGGGTCTTCTCCAGATCAACTGGATCAATGAGATGTTCAAACGAGCCACCTAACAGCTCCTCTTTGGTATGTCCAGTAAGCTGCTCTTGCCCGGAGTTTGCCTTAAGCAGTTTTCCATCTGGAGCAAGTGACGCTACCCCCAATGGATTGTAGTCGAATAGTGACTGATATTCCTGCTGACGAAGCTCCTCTTGCTTTCTAGCGGTCATATCTCTGGTTACAGCAATCATCTCCTGAAGATTGCCCTGCTCATCATACACGTACTGTGTTAACGTATCCACCCACACTGGCGATCCATCTTTATGCCGGAGACGATAACTGATTCGATCCGGAGCAAGGCCTTGAATCTGACCTGTAACATATGCCTTCACTAAAGGAATATCCTCTGGATATATGACAGATAAGCCGGAGTGACCTACTAATTCCTCCGGTTGATAACCAAGCATGATTTCGCAGGCAGGCGATATATATTTGAAAGTTCGCTCAACATCCGCATCATGGATAGCGATCATATCCAAGGATGATTCTGTGAGCATACGAGAGATTTGGCTGCTCTCCTCCAACTTTTGGCGTTGGATGATCAGACGCTCCTCCGCTTCCTTTTGCTTCGAAATATCGGCTGCTTGCACGAGTAAATATATAGGCTCATCCGTCATCTCATCTTTGACGATACATGCCCGGACACATGCCCATAGGAGCGTATTGTTCTTGCGTTTCAAGCGGAACTCAGTTTCGTACATCATGGTAACACCATTGGTCATATCGTAAAACTCAGACCGGAAGCTATCCATATCCAGATCAGCCTCATAGATCATATGTATGATTGACTTATCAATTAATTCATCTTCACGATACCCCAACATCTCACAAAAGGCGGGATTGAGCTGGAGCCAACGACCATTCACATGTGAAGCAACAGCAATGCCGATCGGCGCATGAGTATATAATTGTTCGAACAGCAAACGGTTCTGTGTAATTGGATTCGACACCGCTTATCCTCCTTTTCAGTTATCCAACCATTTCGTAATGAAAGCTTACTTCAATACATAACTTCTTCTATAGAGTAGTACCCCAAATCCTATCATTGATAACGATTTTTTTGTACGAAATTTTGGCAAGTATCGACATCTTTTATCTTGTAACCCCACCAAGCCAATAAACCACTGACTCGACCCTATAGGCTACACCATATTCTCAAACAAACCTAGGTGATTTCATCTAAATATGTTCTGTACATCCCAACGACATGGAGGTATCAATTATGATTATTGTTGCAAATCAACCTCTCCAATTAAGTCCCACAGACTGGACTCCCTTTGAATGGAACTGGCTTCAACAACTTCAAAATAGTTCGACAGTGTATACGTACCAATCCATGGAGCATCTTCGTTTTGAGTGGAAACTGCGTTCTTCTCTTGTCGAAGCGGCAGAGGGACTTAATGCGAGTGGTGTTAGCTTCGCCTCGTTCGAACAATCCAGATGTAATCCCGTTTACTGGAACCGGAATGCCCAAGGTGGTTTTGAGTTAAGACCCAACGTTACCCCCGCAGAGGGAATTCGTGATATTTGGAGAAACGGGTCCTTGTACGCCTTTGAATGCGCAACAGCAACTGTCATTGTATTATATGGTGGCGTGCTGGGTAGCATCCGAGAAGATGCTTTTAATTCGTTATTCCGTAACCTGCTTCTCTTCGACTGGCACTATGACAGCGACCTGCGCTTAACAGAGAAGAACGGTAGTGACAGTGCACTCCCTGGAGATGTACTCTATTTCAAAAATCCGGATGTATCTCCCGAAACCCCAGAGTGGCAAGGAGAGAATACGATTAAACTTCGTGAAGATTGGTATTACGGTCACGGAATCGGTATTGCTCGAGGCGAACAAATCATACGCACCTTGAATCAATTCCGCTTCCCAGGGAGCCGCACTTCCGCCTATCTGATGGATACTGTCATCTACCCTGATTTTTATTATCTGTCACGTTTTGCGAATAGCAATAATGCCAATCCAGCTTCTCCATCGACGCCTGTGTTACCTGGACAATTATATGTTCGTGTAGGTGGTAGTCGTTATTTGCGAACCTGATGCTTCACATGAAGAGTTACACCTTTGGATCCAACTGAACGACGACTTGTTTACCGCTCACTTGTACCCCCGTCGTTTTGGTGCCGAATTCAGCCAAAGCTTGGCATAGCTGCTCCGCCCATTCCTTGCCAGATGCGCCTTCTTTATTTCCGTGAACCTGAATGACCAGCTTCACGGAATCTCCTTTTTTCAGGATACGCTCTGCCTGTGCTTGCTTTGTATCCCGATCATGATCTTCCATTTGCAAAGTTAGACGGATCTCCTTCACCTTTCGTTTATTCGGTGATTTACCTGATTTCTTCTTCTCTTGCTGCGCCTCTGCTTTGGCTGTTCCAGCCCCAATCAGTTTGCACGGTGGTGGACTGGTCATGAGAGAGGTACAGACCAGATCTACTTTGTACTGCTTCGCCAAGGCAAGCGCCTCACGCGTAGACATGATTCCGAGATCCTCACCGTTTATCCCGGTTACATGAACTTCCGATGCTTTGATCTTTTCATTTTTAATCAAACGAACTGCCTCCTTTATCATAAAAGTTCGTGTTCAAAAAGTGCGGTTTTCAGTACCGAGAAGATGGGGTGAAGATAGAAATGAAGTAGCGGAGCGTAGTTAAAACTACGTGAGCAACGGACATTTCGGCTGAATCCCATATTCGACGCTGAGATGCCTCAGGGCATCCTTCGTAATCAAAAGCGGACTTTTTGAACAACCTCTAAAAGCCTGTTCTGACCTATGACAGATCAGAACAGGCTTGATTGATGTACGTGATACTCATGTGCCAAACATGAGACGGTTATTACAGACTGTTGAATGCTTCTGTCAGAACCGGAACAATCTGTGATTTACGAGATACTACGCCCTTCAGAAGAGCCTGGCTATCAGCCAACGATACATTGTACGCTTTTTCCACTGCATTCGTCGAAGCGCCGTATGCAAGAGCAACAGAATCGTTGTTGAGGATATCCGTTACAACAAATACGAAGAGGTCAAGACCTTTACTGGAGATGATTGCTTCAATTGCAGCTTGCAATTCAGCTTTTTTCACAAGTACATCGTTAACGTCAACAGCGTTGACTTGTGCAATTTCAACTTTTGCTTGACCCATTACGAATTCTTTGGCATCCAAAGAAATCAATTCAGCAATCGTTTTTTGACTCAGATCAGCACCTGCTTTGAGCATGTCCAATCCGTAGCTGTCTGCATCTACACCAGCAATAGCAGCCAGTTCACGTGCAGCCGCTACATCTTGCTCCGTGCAAGTTGGCGATTTGAACAACAAGGAGTCAGAGATAATAGCAGACAACATAAGTCCAGCAATTGGTGCGCTGATCTCTACGCCGTTCTCTTTGTACATTTTATTTAAAATCGTTGCAGTACAGCCCACAGGCTCTGCGCGGAAATACAGTGGCTGGCTTGTCTCAAAATTCGCAATACGGTGATGGTCAATAACTTCTACCACTGTTACTTCTTCGATATCACTAACACTTTGCTGACGCTCGTTGTGGTCAACCAGAATGACTTTGTTTACTTCATTTGCTGCCGTTTTGATCAAACGTGGTGCTTCCACTTTGAAATGATCCAGTGCAAACTGAGTTTCACCATTCACTTCTCCGAGACGAACCGCTTCAACCTCATGACCTAATTTTGCTTTGAGATCCGCATAAGCAATTGCTGAACAGATCGTATCCGTGTCAGGATTTTTGTGTCCGAAGATTAACGCTTTTTCCATATTGATAGCCCTCCGTCAATTCTGATTTAGAATAATCAATGTCGTTTATAATTCATACCCTTACTGATTATAGCGTTAAAAGGGCTTAATTCCAATCCCCTTACACCGTATTCATTGCAAATGATTCTCAAGACAATCATTCAAGTCCCAATGATATAGATCATTGGTCTCTATTTTGCAGTTATTGTCGCAACATTAGCGATGAGATGGCTCTCCAAACGCTCACCTTCACACAGAGCCTGAACAAGAGCTCTACCTGAATCCGGTGTCATTTTGCCATACCAATCCCCTTGTGGGTACACAATCGTCATACATGCATCATCGCAGCGTCCGTTGCAACGTGTCCGTGTCGTATGAATAAATTCACTCGCCCCAAGGTTCTTGATCTCATCTCGCACAGCCTGAGTAACTTCCTCCCCCTCGTTGCGCATACAGGTACCACCATTACAAAGTAAAATATGATGTTGCAATTGATCTAAATTATAAATAGCCAAAATGTATTTCATTCCCCTCAGCTTTGTTATCGTATGTATAATGATATGACATAAACTTATAAATTAGCATATGGAACCTAGATAAGCAATGCTCACACGTTAAAGATCCACGTCCTCTGCGTCCTCTGGGTTCTCCGCTTTTTTCACAAAGAACGTCTGTAGGCTGCCATCTTCCCTAATCATAAGCATATTCAATTGAGCACCATAAGCGCATCCACCGTCGATACCAATCTTATCTCCCGTTGAAGCGAACCAAATGCCCATCTCATCGTGCAGATATTTCACAGGTGTATGCCCAAAGACCACCGTTTCCTCAATTGCCGTAGGTCTGGAGTAGAAAGGTTCCCTAATCCACATAAAGTCACTCTCTGGCTGTTTGCGCCAATCCGGTACGTCAGGATTAATCCCTGCATGTACAAACACATAGCCCGGAATTTCATATACCAACGGAAGTTGATCCAGAAACTGAAGATGATGGCTATAGTGGTTGCGCACCCACACTTTGGCTTCATGATAGACATCCCAGTCCAATTCACTCTCGTCCCATGTTGTGACATGGTCTACATAACTAGCAAGTGTCTGTAACCCACCATTGCGAATCCAGTGGCTATCGTATTCCTTGATATCATTGGTCAACGCTTTGACCATCATCGCATCATGATTTCCCTTCAGCGCAATGATAGAATGACGTTCCTTAAGCTTCATGATCTGATCAACGACCTGTCTGCTCTGAGGCCCCCGATCTACATAGTCTCCAAGTAAAATTAATTCATCCTGAACCGAATCATAGCTCACATGGTGAAGTAGGGCATTGAATTCGTCGTAACAGCCATGAATATCACTTATAACACATCTACGAATGTGAATCCTTCCTCTCTTATAGAGGTTGTTACCAAAGCCCGATTGAGATTGTGATGAATATCTGACGCTATCTCCGTATCAGGAGATGGAATTCAGCAGAAATAACCGGACTTTGGAAACACATACTTATACTATAACATTCCCGACATAATCGCTTAATCCTTCTTTAAGCCGAAGGCTTCTGCAATCAAGCCGAATGAGCGAAGGCGTGCTTCAAATGAATGAATTGCTGAGGCGATGATCACTTCATCCGCTTCATGACGCTCAGCCATTGCTGTAATTTTCTCTTTCACCTGATCCGGTGTCCCTACGATGGAGAATGAACGACGCTGGCGAATCTGTTCCATTTCCATAGCGGTATAAGGATAATTATGAACCGTCTCTAAGGATGGGAATGAACTCTGTTCCAACCCACGGCCTAAGCGTAAGAAGAAAAGTTCATTGCTTCGAGCAAGCTCAGCCGCTTCCACTTCAGTCTCCGCACAGAACGCAGAGACAGCAATCATAGAATGAGGTCGATCATTAAGGATCGACGGTTTGAAATGTCGACGATAATGCTTCATGGCCTCTTCCCCGCCTGGTGTGCCAAAGAATTGAGCAAACGCATAAGCCGTTCCCTGCGCGGCTGCAATTCTTGCACCTTCGGAGCTAGAACCAAGCAGCCATACCTCTGGCACTGTCGGCACGGATGGAGCAGCTACTAGAGAGGCAAAGCGATGATCCTCTGACAATTGCTCATGAAAGTAACCCCCCAGATCTGCAATCTGTTGCGGGAAAAATTGCACGTTAGAGGATTTCCCCTCATTGAGAGCTCGACTTGCAATCGGCATCCCACCAGGTGCTCTACCAATCCCAAGATCAATACGACCAGGATGTAATGCCTCTAACAAACGGAAGTTCTCTGCAACCTTGTATGCACTATAATGTGGCAGCATTACACCACCTGATCCTACCCGAATATGTTCGGTATGAGCAGCGACATGCGCAATCATGACTTCAGGACTTGAAAAGGAAAGTGCACCGCCACCATGATGTTCTGACATCCAGAAACGCGAAAAACCAAGTTCATCAGCATGCTTCGCAAGCGTAACCGTCTCTTGAAGCGTATCCTGCACCGTACGTCCTTCGTTGATATGTCCATGTTCTAGCACACTTAATTTCATATCTATTCATTCCTCTCACTGTGTCTATATGGGTCTCTAATTAGATCTAAACCAAGTATCGCCAAATTAATTCTTATACCATTGTAACATTAATAATTACAGTTTCAAAATAAAACTCTTCCTTATCTGTTATCCGGATGAATAAAGTAACCAAAAACGCCACCCATATGAATACAGGTGACGTTTTGCATGATACTGAACACTACAAATTAGGGTGCCCGTTTAGGCAATAGCTTCACATACTCATCCGACAGCTTCATTAAGCTGAGCACATGCTCATAATCGGCACGATACGGTTCCAGATCAGTGACAGGTTCATACGTTGTAATCGAATATGCCTTCCCATCATCGAAACCCGCACCAGGAACAAACATGATCTCATTATTAACAAATGAGCCTGTCGGCAAATAATAGCGAATGCCAAATGCATTATGATCCATATTAAGCAGATCATGCCCAAAGGCCGTAAACTGCTCTTCTTGCAACGATACGCCCATCAAATTCAGTACCGTTGGCATGATGTCCAACTGACCTCCAGGCTGTTCAACCACTTGCCCTTTAGACTGCTGCGGTGTATGGATGATTAGTGGAATATTGAAACGACTCACATTCCCATCATATGGCACATTCAGATTGTCTTGAATCTGTTTCGTGATTTCATCATTTGCTGGCAGACCGAAGTGATCACCGTAAATGACTAACGTTGTGTTGTCCCACAGTCCACTTGCCTTTAATTCATTAATCAGTTGTCCAACCGCATAATCGGTATAATTGATAGCTTGCAAATAATCATGCAGCAATGTGTTCGTAATTGTCTCAGGAACAGTAATTCGTGCCCGATCAGCGGGGACTTTGAACGGTGAGTGGCTCGATGCTGTAATAAACTGTGCGTAGAACGGTTCGTTCGCAGCTTGATGTGCAGTCATTTTCTCCACACCGACACGATACAATTCTTCATCAGATGGACCAAAATCATTAAATCGATCATTCTTGAAACTTGGTTTGTCAAAATACCGATCGAATCCAATCGCAGGGTACATCTTGTTTCGGTTCCAGAACGTCACATCATTGCCATGAAACGTCTCTGACTGATATCCACGCTCGCGAAGCAGTTTCGGTAAGCTAGGTAAATCACGGTCACTATATCCGGCAGACATTGGAACTACGCCTGTAGGATAGATTGATGTGTTCGACATAAATTCAGCATCCGATGTATTACCTTGACCAATTTGTTGGAAGAAATGAGGGAAATAATAGCTTTCACTCGCTAATTCGTTCAACACTGGTGTTAACACCTGACCACCCAGTGAAGCGTGAATCGGAAAATTCTGAAAAGATTCTAGTTGTAACACAATCAGATTACTGCCTTTGGCTTCACCAAAATACTTCGCTTTAACTGGAGAGCCCTGACTTGTTTTATCTTGATATGGATATTGACTCACTAACTGATTGATCTTCGCAATGGTCTCATTAATGTTGCCATTAGCAATGGCTTCGTTTTCTTTGCTCGTCAGAATGGCTGAGGACACCTGGTAGTTAAGAAAACCAAGATTCTCTGCTCGAACCAGCTCATTATCAATCGTTTCACCTTTGACAATAAAGCTACCTGACAGAACGATGCTAAATGCAGCCGTAAGTGCGACTCCGACCTTACCCCAATATCTTCTACGGCTTTTTCCAAAGCTCAGTCCGCTGTTACTGTAACTTCCTTGACTACGGGAAGTACGTCTGGAGCGTAGGATAAACCAAAGTGGCAGTGCAAGCACGATATCCACAAAAAACATAAAATGCACAGGTCGAATGAGAGGTCCGATACTGCCTCGTACTTGAGCCACTTGACCTAATTCACTTAGTGCTGTGTACGTGGGAACTGAGCTAAAATGCACGTTATATAACGTTGCCGCAAACAGTACAAGAGAGAAAATCAAATTAAAGCCCCCGTACACCATACGTTTCCAGCGCTTAGGTACAATTAAATCAAGCACACAGACCACGGTTAGAGCACCAAGTGTATCTGTGAGAAAACCAATGCCAGAGAGGCCTTGGAAAAAGAAATACCGCAAAAGCGTGAGCTTCAGCAGCAAGAGGATAAATAACACGATAAATAATGTTCGTGATGATATCCGTTCGTATTTAGAATTATACATGGTCGTTTTCAACCCTTATCCGAAATTTTACGTTCTGTTTACAAAACGCATATTTCAGTATAACAGTTTTGCGTTATGTATTCCATGGAGGTTCGGGCGCAAAACTGCGGATAAGGTTGTCCCATGCCAAAGAATGCAAAACTACGACTCGAACGCGAGCAGTAGTTCCTCTATTTCGTTAGTTTAAGTTGGTCTTCATCCTGTTCATAGAGTTTGCTCATCATATATTCGTCCACATACGCACCATCAACTAGAAGAGATTTCGTTTTCTTTCCTTCCTGTACAAAACCCATCTTGTTATATAATCCGATCGCTGTGTTGTTATGACTCATGACCGTCAATTCCAATCGTGTTATATCTGCGCTTGATCTCCACGACTCCAATGCTGCCATAAGCCGCGTACCGATGCCTTGTCCAGCATAAGCTTTACGCACACCAATCACGATACTTGCTCTATGACGAATCCGTTCGGCGCTGCCTCCAATGACAGTAAGGTGACCAATGAAACGACCCTGATGTTCTGCAAGCCAGGTTGTACTATTAGATGATGCATTTAATTGGACTATGAACCGTGCCTGTGCTTGAATGGTTGATTTACGCTCGCCCGGATTATAGAGCATATATGTACTCTCACGATCCAAAGCCCGATGTAGTTCTAGCAGAGCTGCCGCATCTTCTGACGTAGCTTGACGGATAACTATATCTTGAATAGGTTGAACCCTTCTCTGCACAATCCAATTCACCGCATCGTTAAAATCAGTGGCTACATAGTCTGCTTCCATGGTGTCCCATCGAAACCGATCTTCTTCCAATGCACGCATACCTGCACCCGTCATAACGAGTGCGCATAAACACCCTGCAGCACGTGCCGCAACCATGTCTGACCAACGGTCGCCAATGACAATACACTGTTCGAGCTTCAGTTGATGATCTTCTGCTGCTTGGATCAACATATCAGGTCTCGGTTTGCGACATTTACACTGTTCATGAGCCGGATGAGGACACACATACGTATGCTCGATCCCGAAGTGCTTCATCTCTTGTTGAAAAGCTTCGACTGTGGAATGTCCTGATGTTATACCAGGCTGGTTCGTAAAGCCAAATAATTTGAATTCATGCTGTGATAGTGTGCTGATCGATTCTGCCACACCATCAAACAATTGCATCTCACCAGGATATTCAATCTTGTCTGAACCTCCAATTGTGCCATCACGGTCTATAAACACCGCTTGTGTTGGAACGTTTCGTATGTTCGGAGTGGTCATGTTACTGTCTCCCCTCTTATGTATAAATTACGAGTACAGCTTAATTCATTCTGCGATAAAAAAAGAGATATGCGAACAGACACATTATATCATGTAGTGTTACGCATACCCCTCAATCGTTCATATTTGATATTTACGCTGTCGTTGAAATGTCATGACTCTGTATGCTCTTGCCCTGCTTCTGTTCTCTAATCGCCGCTTGCGCAGCCGCCATTCGTGCAAACGGAACTTGCTCTGGGGAACAGCTCACATAATCTAATCCTATGCGATGGCAGTAAGCAATCGTAGCTGCATTCGCAGCTTGTTCTCCACAGACTCCTGACCTGAGATACGGTTTACGGGCTTTACCTTGTACAACGCTCATTTCCACAAGATTTTTATTTTCTTGAACATCCAACGCTCTGAATGAGAAAAAGTCAGCATGGCGAGCCATTTGAGTTGCGATTGTGCCCGCTCTAGAAATTTCTATAGTTGTACCTACTTTATATAGACAATGCCTTTTTTCCTCGCCCAAAATCTGGTCAGCTATATGATCCACCAGCTCCCTCAATCGCTGCAATTCGTTGGAATCGCTTACAGGTGGAATCAAAATTTCGGGTCGTACCCATAGTCCCTGACGAATAGCTTTTAAGGCTGCGCGAAAAATCGCTTCAATCTGCATATCAAGTATATCAGCTTCAACATTAAGCAATCGTTCATCCCATGCCGGGTCCAGCAGATTAATCGTTACCGGATAACCATCCATCACTTCGAAAAAATGCTCAAAGTCTGCTTGCAGCATCGGGAGCAAACGTTCTACCCCACGTCTACGTTCGTATTCGTTGTCAGCTGTGATCATCTTCTGGACAAAAGGTATTCGGGATGGTGATAACAGCATTGTCTCGATCTGACATTGCCCTATCCCTTCTGCTCCTAACGCTCGTGCGAGGACACCATCCCTTGGATGGTTTACATTGGCAAGCACCAATACAGACCTCACCTCATCAGCCCATTCAAGCAACTGTTGCACGGCCAATGATTGCTGTGACGGCTGCTCTATGAATTCGATTAATTCCGTCACTTGTGATGGCTCTATTCGCAATAAAGCTTCTTCTTTTGTAATCAAACCTTCACTCACCATATCGACAGCCGTCTTGCATGCTGCTTCTGAACTCATATGCTCTCCATATTCCTCGTTCATCATTACCTGGACTAGAACTGGACTACAGTGCAAATGGGAGAATGCTCCTAGTGCTTGGTAGAGTTGAGCCTTCACCTCTTGAGGAAATGGTGTCCTACCATGAATTTCAATTATTATTTTGTGTTCGGTGATGATGCGTTCTAATTCAAGTTCGTCCTGTATCTCAGGCTCACTTATGAACTCGCCAAATAATTCATATGGAATTCCATGTACCAAATAACCAAAGTCCTGCAATAAGCTTCGATAGCAATGAAGTGCATAACAGCGATCTTGCGTTTGGTCAGCGAGCCCTTCCACCGTCACATCGTTTAGTCCAACATAAAGGAAGGACTCCCGTTCATTCGTTGTGGAACGAACTTCATTCGGCATAACGGAAAGTAGAAGCGGTGTCTTGACATCACCGAAGAGCTTACCCGTGCGCTGTTCCAAATGGTGGATCGCACTTTCCACCTCCTGAGCTGCATCAGTTGAACAATGTCCAAGACGGGTACTGAACTCGCGACAGCATTCCGTTGTTACAGCGAACCCGGCTGGAACAGGCCAGCCAGCATGAAGTAACTCGGAAAGACCGGCTCCTTGACTGCCTATAAGTCCCTTCATCTCTGCCGTACCATCCTCCAACAGAACTACCCGTTTCGTCATTACAGCTCTCCCATCTGCCATGATATGGCTGTGCTTAAAGGCATTTGACCCTTGCGAATCGTCCTTCACTCTAAGATATGTCGCACTACTGCAATCAAGGACAGTTGGTTGAGTATTTTCTGTGTTTATGTACGTTTTCCCAGGAGATCCATGTATGGTCATAAATAGTTGCATACGGTAATTAAAAAGTAGCTGATTTTATGAAAGTCATGAAAATAAGAAAGCCGCTTATTCAGCGACTATTTTCCCTCAAAGCTTCAGTTCATAAGTTTGTTCGATGTGAAGAACTCCCCATGCTTCGTTCTCTTGTTCTTTCGTTTTAACAAAACCTTGCTTGCTATACATCGTTATAGCTGTTTTCTGATCCTCCGTTGTTTCCAAAAATACATTAGAGTATCCTTTCTCCTTGCAATAAGCAATGGCCTCATGAATGAGTTTCTTTCCAATACCCATCCCTCTGCAATCTGGATGCAGGATAAACCACCGAATCTGGGCTCTATTTCCTGGATGCCCAATAACCGCAATACTGCCAACAATTTCGTTGTCGGTTTCTGCCAACCAAAACCGATCCTTGTCCGGATTGTAAGTCTGGAGCACATCATAGAACGTCTTACAGACATACCCTTCAAATATATGATTATAGCCGCACTCCTTGGCGTATACCCAACCATGAAGATGAATCAATGCTCCGACGTCTCCTGGTCTTAATTCAGTCCGTACCTCTATTGTACGTTCTTCCGAATTACCAGATAACTTGTTCTGGATCGTGGTCATGCTTTTGGCTATACTTAACCGACTTTGTTCAGAAAATTCAATAATCATGTTGCTTATTTGTTCATCGGACAATTCGTTCAAGTGAGTCAACGTTTCTTCACCGAGGTCTGTCAAATACAGAAAGGACGCTCTTCCATCCTCCTTGGATTGCACACGGTGGGTTAATCCTAGTTTTTCAAACCGTTTTAACATTCGACTTAAATATCCCGGATCCAGTCCTAGCTGCTCAATGAGCATGCTGGCCTTGCATTCTTTAGACTGACCTATTTCATAAAGAACCCGAACCTCCGAGAGAGAAAACTCGCTATCAAGGAGATGCTTATCCAGTAAACCCAGCACCTTAGTATAGTATCGGTTAAATCGGCGAATGATTGGAATGATCGATGTTGGGGAATTCATGGTGTCCTCCTGCATAATGGAATGAATTTAGTTGACTTAGTCAATTATATTCATCATATCCATTTTATTTGACTAAGTCAAATAAACGAAAATATCATAAAAGTAAAAACCGACTAATTTCCTTATCAAAGGAATGTAAGTCGGTTCTGTTAACAGGATAATAGGACAGACCTCTCTAGAGGCCACTCCATCCGTACTAATTTTTGCGACAAACACTAATAATGGATGAATCCAGCGGGGTAAAAGGCGTTTTATCCCAGTCTGCATATTGATGTTCAATAGTAAAGTTTTGACTCACCAGCAGGTCATGAAGTGTAGCATTGTCTGTAAAGCGACAGGCGATTCGTGAAGTTGTTTGCCTAGAACCCCAATCTCGAATCGTGAACCAGTGCATGATCTGGTTGGCTGCATCATACGTTTGGGTTCCAGATACCTTGACTGTAACCCCATCGATATCGACGAATGTTCCCCAGCTCTCTTCCCCTTCATCACTTAGATCGCTGCCCTCAGGATTACGTGTTTCAAAAACAAACAGACCACCCGGCTCCAAAAGTTCGTGAACGGTATGTAGTAATGCCTTCTGATCCTCATCACTCAAAAAAGCCTGAAACGCGTTCCCTGTCAAATAGATCATTGCATAACGATGATCGGATTCGAAAGTGCGAGCGTCCGCCTCAATAAACTCCACCGGAAGAACTTCAGCCTTTACACGTGCATATGCCAGCATTGAGGCAGCTATATCTACACCAGTGATATCAATCCCTGCACGAGCCAGATGAATCGTTGTCATGCCCGTACCACAAGCGAGATCTAACACTTTCCCAGGATTAGATCTTGCCATCTCCAGATAAAAATCGTGTTTGTTCGTCTCACCGCCGAACTCAAGGTCATAATTCATTGGATCTCGGTACTCTTCAAGGTTGTTATGATTGATCAATAAGACTCATCCTTCCCCCAAAAAAAATGATTTACAAAATCAATTATACTGCATTATTATGGTTTACATATCGTAAAGGTTAACACTGTGTAAACAAAGGAGAAATATACGTTCATGGGTACATTGCCAAAATCTGTTCGTTTCCCGCTTTTGATTCTAATGTTAAATCTGTTTATCGCTTTATTAGGGCAGGGTATGCTTATCCCCATATTGCCAGAGTATTTGAAGTTATTTCATGCGGGAGGTACAGTCGCTGGATTTTTGGTAGCTGCCTTTGGGGCGGCTCAATTTTTATTTTCACCGCTTGGTGGACAATGGGCTGATCGCTTTGGTCGCAAAAAATTAATCATTGCCGGCATGTTTCTCTCCGTTGTTTCGGATATCATATTTGCCCTATCTACATCGTTGCCGCTTCTATACATCGCACGTTTTATCGGAGGTATCAGCTTAGGATTGATGGTTCCTGCCAATCTCGCATATGTCGCCGATATTACTACGCCAGAGACGCGTGCCAAAGGTATGGGCTATTTCGGTGCAGCCATGAATCTGGGTATGGTTCTCGGACCTGGTCTTGGCGGATTCATCGCTGAGATGGGCATTCGTATGCCTTATTTCTTCGCGGCTGGTCTTGGGCTTGTCGCAGGTATGCTTACTCTACTTCTACCAGAGACATTACCTCCGGAGAAAAGAACCCTTCCTCAGCCGAAGGAGAAAGGTAATCATCTGGGCAAGCATATCTGGAGCTCATTTCAAGTCCCTTATTTCAAATATTTGCTTCTGCTTCTCGTGATGACCTTTGGTCTGATGAGTTATGAGACCGTATTCTCTCTTTTTGCAGAGCAAAAATATGGCTTTGACGCTGCAACGATCTCCATTATTATTACCATGGGAGCCATCATCGGTATCGTCGTTCAGATCTGGCTGCTTGATTGGTCAGTGCGAAGAATCGGCGAAATTAAGCTTATTCGACTCTCTCTAATCATGGCGCCGATTGCACTACTACTTATGTTAATTAAGGTCAACTTAGTGTATCTCTTGTTCGCTTCTGCTTTATTTTTTGCTTTTAATGCATTTTTACGGCCGTCAGTCAGTACACTCATTTCCAAAAACGCCGGGGATCGACAAGGATACGCTTCGGGTTTAAATACGACGTATTCCAGTTTAGGTACTGTATTTGGGCCGCTTGTTGCAGGGCTGTTGTTTGACAAAAACTTGAACTTCCCGTATATTTTTGGTGCAATTATGCTTCTTGCTGCAATATCACTAACGCTCAATGCACGTCGGTCCAAGAAAGGATTACAAACTACTAGTGAATGAAAACTGGCATCAGCAGATTAGAAATAAACATCGTGATGATCTGATCGCAGCAGGCAAAGAGCTCTTTTTGAAGCACGGTCTGCTTCAGGTGAAGATCAAGGACGTTTGCTCCAAAGCAGAGCTAAGCCGAGTGACCTTCTATAAGCACTTTCAGTCGCTCGATGAGCTGCTTCTTACTATTCAAATGCAATTGGTTGTGAATTTAACGGATCATGTTAGTCTTTCGAGTAATAATGGGTTAAATGGTCGTGAACAGCTCAAATCCATGCTTCATGCCTGGATCAGCTTTGCACGGAACCATCCGGATCATATTCGGTTCATTCAACTGTTTGACATCAATTACGAGGTCTATGATTTCACTCCTGAACTAAGAGAAACGTATGATCAATTCAATCAGATTGGGAAAGAAAATCACTTCCTGTTAGATGTGCTGAATGCAGGAATTGCTGACGAAAGCATTAAGAACACCACTTCTCCACTCCAACTTGCCCAGTTTATATTTACCGTGATGATGGGTGCACTTCAGAAGATGGTCACACGGCGTTCAGATGATCTCTCTCCACCTAATGTACAGATGACAGAGCAGTTGGTAGACATGCTACTGCGTTATGCATGCAATGAGAACTAACTTGGCGGGCTTCTGGAATAGACACTTCTAAGCTTAAGCTCGTACAAAACTTATGATGGGTAACATATATGCTTTTACAGGGCTATCGGGATTTTCTCGGTAGCCCTGTTCGTTATGCTATCCAGTGATTCCTCATCCATTGATTATCATCACAACAACACTAAAAACGATTGCCAACATCTCGTTGACAATCGTTTTTTTTGCGCAGATTTACTTTTCATCTACGAAATCTTTAGTTTTTCTTCAGAATTATTCTTACGAATTCCTCAGTATTTTTCATTATCATGTCTATATTCACAAAAAAGCGGAGGTAAAACAATGGCCAGCAATGCAATCTTAGAGTTACTTCACCAGTATGGTTATCTGTTTTTTTATTTTGCCTTCTCGCTTGGTCCATTTGGCGTTCCAATTCCGAATGAAATTACGATCATCAGTGGAGCCTTATTAAGCCATTTAGGTGTAATCAATGCATTCATAACGTACTGCTGTATTTTGTCTGGATTGTTAACGGCCATCACGATTGCATACGTTGTAGGAAAACATTAGCTTCATATAAATAACATCTTGGAGGAACCAACATTGAAAACGAATGAATCTCTTCTTTTTCTGAAAAGCTTTTTTCGCAGTCCCAAAAATGTAGGCAGCATCATTCCCAGCTCTCGTTTCTTAGCGAGCAAAATGGTAAGTCAGGCACCTTGGCTTGAAGCCAAAGCTGTAGCCGAGCTTGGATCGGGTACTGGAGCAATTACACGCTACATTAATAATCAGGTTCAGCAATCAACTAAAGTATTATTATTCGAGATGGATGAGACGATGAGGCATCAACTGCAAAGTACATTTCCGCGAAGGAAGAGGATATTGATAAAATCACGGGAGTCACCACCGGAGCGGACGATTATATGATCAAACCGTTTAATCCATTAGAATGACTTGCCCGTGTCAAAACTCAACTACGGCGATCTGAACTAACGCTCCCTTATCAAGCAGATTTTCCTATCCAAAACTTGATAACAAACACAACTATAGACAGCAGGATCGGTATAATCCAAGCCAACGAACGGATTCCAGCAGAAGCACTAGTCCTCTTCGCTCTTAATCCCTTCTCAGGATGATCAAACCGAGCATACAACCATCTACAGATCATCAAAGTAATTAATGAGGCAAAACCCGTCAACAGCAGGATGGATAGGCTCGGTCCTTCAGGGGTAGAAATCCCTTCCAGCATATCTCCTCCCTGGATGTATGAGCTAATTACATACGTGGAGTTCGTGATCATATGAACAATAATGCCTGGGATGATGGAGCCTGAGCGAATGACAATGATAGCTGAAACGAGAGCCGATCCGAATAGTTCAATTAATCGATAGGGGTTGTCGTGGAACAATGCGAACAGAAAAGAACTGATGATTGCAGCAAACCAAAGACCCCGTGTGGCATACCCGCTCAGTAGAACTCCTCGAAACAGTAGCTCCTCACAGATCGGTGGAATAATTCCGATGCTCAACAGGAGAATACTTAAGGAAAACAGGGAGTCTGCAATCGGATAATACGATGTTGCATAAGAAACCCCTAACCATTGAGAGACAACCTCGGTAATCTGGTGGAAAAACAGCAAGATAATCTGACTTAGAGCAAATATCAACAAAGACAGGATGATATTCCGCAAAGAAACTTTATGTAGCCTAAATGCTGTGCGAAGAGATATTTTTCGGTATCGACACCAGATCACAGCGGGTATCACGTTGAGTACGATTTGACCAACTGCTACATATGCGAGAAATAACATTAGATTATCGTGATGTGGACTGCCTTTCGAACTAATCCACGCCGTGAACAAAATGCCCATGACATAGGACACAAAAAAGATCCATCCCACACTTCTCATCGTCAGTCGGTTCATCACTTCAGTTCGTCCCCTAGTTATCATTCAGATACATCTCTGGTATGACAAATCTTTTCATTGAGCGAGCAGGATCCGCTGTAAAATCGTTCAGACCAAGCACCCGGTATTCTTCTAAAATACGTTCGAATATAAGTGCGATAATGGTACAATCTGCGAGTGCATCATGTCTCTGAATGCCTTCCGTATCCAAGCTGTAGTATTGAATCAGAAAATCCGTGGAGATCACTTCCGTTATCTCAGGATGGATGTATGTAAACATGGCTTTGGTATCCAGTACATCATTGTTAAACATCGGCAGTCCATACAGCTCACAATGACGTCTTAAAATCGGCAAATCATATTCATATCCCGCTTGTGTCACAAGTACACGATCTCCGATGAAATCGGTAAAGGCATGAAAGGCTTCTATAAATGAGGGAGCCGTAATCATATCCTCATTGGTAATGCCCGTTAATTGCGCAACGGCTTGCGGTATCGGTTTTTTTGCTCGTGATAATGTCGAGAATGTCTCATGTAGTTGGTCACGATTATTGAATAACATCGCTCCAAATTGCGTCACACTTTCTCGATCTGGTAAGATCCCTGTGCCTTCGAGATCAAATATGCAATATGTTTGCCCCTGTAACGGTGAAACGTGTATATCTTCGATGGTGTATGTATGATTAAGAAATGTAGTTTTCATTACTATCTCCTCTCTACTTCTAAGTATTAGGGCTCCCATAACCGACTTACGTGCATGAGCTTATGATCTTCATTAAACTCCAGCTTATAAATATCTGGCATCGAGGTGCTTCCCCAGAAGCCATAATCATAGGATTCGTCATAATAATTGAAGATCAGGGTCATTACATCCCCATGTGTGCCGATCACAATCTTTTGCCCAGAATGCCGTTCCAAGATGTCTGATATAGCTTGAACTGCACGCTGCTGAGCTTGAATGCTGGATTCACCACCAGGAAAGGCGAATGAGCGATCTTCATACAGCTTACGCTTAGCTGATCGAAAGTTGGTATGCCGCACATTGGAACTAGATAGTGCACGCTCACGCAAATCTTCATTGGTTACGATCTCAGTTCCCATTTTGTCTGCCAGCCCTTGCACGGTATCCAGCGCACGCTTATACGGACTTGAATAAAACAGATTAATGTTCTTATGAAGAAGTAAGCATGAAACCATCTCGGCGTCATGCTTACCTTGTTCTGTCAATCCACGTTCACGCTCTAGCCCTTCCACATACTCGGATTCTGCGTGTCTTACAAAATACAACGTCGTCAAGACATCGTTGCTCATGCATGTGTCAATCCCTTCTCTTCTCGATCACGATTAGGCAGGTGCTATCTGGCAGTGAAGTCTCACGCCCTTGTTCATCCATGAATTCAATTCGTCCGCTAAGTGCTTCTGTGTATCCCTGTTGTAGGAAATGCTGCAATGTAATGATCTGCGCTTCATCGCCCAACGCCTCACGAATACATTGCTCATAGGCAGATGGTGTAAATACGCCAAATTGCTCCTGAATCTCGTGCACATAGGCTTCCTCACCCCAAGTGTATGTGTACAGAAACTCCATTGCATCATTGATCGGAAGCAGCACCTCATCCTCAGACAATGCTTCATACGTTATCTTCCGTCCTTGGAAGTCCTGCGTATATCGTTCCAACCAACGTATCCCGTCAGGCTCAAGAAACCGAATGCGACGCATCTGATCTACAGGTTCGGACATGACGCCGTCACGGATGAGGATGCGCCCACCAGGAGATAACACGTTAAACGAGCTTTGAAGAGCAGCAATCACCGTATCCTGATTGAATTTTCGACCATCCTGTTCAATATAGGAATACAATTCATGTAGAATCGATGAGAAAATTACAGTATCCACCGTTCCTGGCTGTACGTATTGATGCAACTGAAGTGCATCCCCTTTCATGACCTGCCAGCGATGACCTTCCAACTGCTTCTTACGCTCTAACGCTTCTATTACATTTGTTGAGATATCAATTCCGATCGGCTCCAGCTCAGGCTTCTCCTGTTCAATCAAGTCCAGTAATACCCCACCACCTGGGCCGATATCTAACACCCGTTTGCCTACCATATAATCGAGCAGAACTTTTTTGTAGTCACCCGAGCTATTCATATCTGCAAGATACGTCTCTTCATTATGAAATCGATCATAAGCATCACGCCGTAATCCAAACAGATCAAATAACAACAGCACAGCCTTGTCATACAAGGGTGATTTCTCTGCTTCAATACAGAAGGCAATTAACTTCTCGGCAGCCGGCGAAAATTCAAAATTTACAAATACGGTATCCGGTAATTCAGGGTTGTGCTCTACCCGATGAGTCAAATGAGGATATACGATCTCTTGATCTGATTCAATCTGCGCCCATGACCACTGATCCAGATACTTTTCAATCATTCTTTTCTTATACACATTCAGTTTCTTAACACCTTTGTAGTCGTAATACATGCTGTTCATCAAGGGTTCGAAGCTAATGTGTTGAACTAGCGAAACAGTACTTTCGTCGGTAGGCGTGGTAATATTGAGCGCTAGTGATTGGATCGGGACTCGATGTATGGTCAGCAGCAGAACCTTAATCATCTCCTGCAATGAAAAGTCCTGCAACGCGGACTCTACATACCACAAGGTTCGGTGTTCTAATGGCAATAGTGCCTGTTCTATATCCCACTCAGCTTGTATTGCTTGATAAGCGGAATATACATCCTCACCTCTGCGGATTGAAGCACTTCTCAAACGAGACAACCGTTCCTTCATTGCCCAATCCGGATGATCTGGCTCCGTCACGACCCAGCCTATAATTTCTTGTACTTCGCTACCCACCTGTTGCCACAATTCAGAATTAACGCCAGCAATAATGCATTCGTTCAATGTCATGAGAATGGTATGAAGCTCATTCTCTGATAGCCATCCTTTTGTAATAAACGTATGCAGCGGTGTGTTCTCAGCAAAAGGAATTTCCCCACGGATATACTGACCCACGAGTCCGTGGGTTGCAATTAGCGTTCGAATAATCTCATATCGTGTCGTGTGATGATTGGAGTTATGGGCAGCAGATTCAGTTGAAAGCTCATGCGGTAGATTGTTGTTATCACGAGCATGATTTATTCTTTCCTCACTGCTCACAAAGTGACCCTTGCTGTGGTACAGATCGTACAATTGTGCAGAACCGATGTTATGCACGAATAGATTGATACCCGCTCTCTGCCAAGCACGGCGTTGGTTCATCGATCCCGCTTTAGCAATTTCCGACCAAGCCAGCACTTCCTCCACAATTTCACGCACCCAAAACGACACTTCAAGTCGATCCAGCACCTGAAGCGTGCGTTCCACATAATCCAAAACGAGATTCGTTTCTTCAAGCTCCGCTATCGAATGAATACGTTCAAGATTAATGTTCACTTGCTCTGCTTCCACAAGCAGTTTCAGCCAGGGCTGCTGCTCTGCCTCTATGATGTGTTCTGATCTGAATAATTGAATGGCTTCTAAGGATTGCAGCATACAACTTTCACCTCGTTATGTAATGTCAATGAATCAGTCTAACAGAATCAGACGATCGTGTATAAAAGTAAGCACTCGCTCGGCCTCTCGTTCCGATAAGTGTTCATCCAGTCGAGCAGCTGCAACAGGTAAGACCCACGCGTCTATATCCTCCCAACGTAAGCCGGAGATTTGTAAATAATGTTGGATATACCGATCTACCAACGTATTGCGAGATGTTTCGAAACCTAACTTCATCGTAGGGTCGACATCTTCAGGCAATGAACCGCTCATTAATATTACCCAACTCCGAGCGACATCACCCGCTGGATCGCCCGACATGCCTGTCATCCAGTCAATCAGCCAAAGTTGATCTTTGGCTTCACTATACATGACATTATCATGGTGAAAGTCCCCATGACAAATCTGCTGGCGCTCAGGCAGGCTCGCTATATACATCATAATTCGTTCTTTATCTTGATCTGACAGGAGTGGAGCACGGTGAATTGAACCTATCAATATCTCTTTCTGTATTGGGAGCGTTCCCTCATGATCAGCTAGAGAATGTAGATCATAATGACAACGTGCCAAACGCGCTGACAGCTCCTCAATTAATTGAGCCTGCTGGATCATAAGCAACAACATTGTACTACCCTCAATCCGCTCGAATACGATACCGTTGCGTCCCTCACTTTCCACAAACGATTCAACTTGAGGTACATTTAATCCCTTTTCACGAACTAACTTGGTAATTCGAAACTCTCTTTGAACCGCATCCAATGGATAACCCATTTTGTACAGCTTCATAATTTGAGTAGGCGAATATTCATATACATCAGCGGTGTTACCTTGACCTAGTAGTCTCATGAGCGTCTCTCCCCAACTAACCGTGTTATGAACCGTTTACATTAAAATGTAAAGCTACAGGCTTCAGCTGCGAATAGGATTCGTTCGCTTTCGTTAACCTTTATTGCTCAACCTCAAAAATAGAATCAATAATTAACGGCAAGTTATCTCTGACAGACACGGCTCCAAATACAGAACGAGCATGAACCCCGCGTTCTTCAAATACATCCATCATGAGATCCGAAAAGCCATTCAGCACTTTGTGATGTTCCTGATAAGAAGCCGTCGCGTTAATAAAACCTTGCACTTTGATGACACGCTTGACGCGATCAAGTGAGCCGAGCACGTCCTGAACGACAGCCAAAACCTCAATGCCTGCATTTCGAGCAAAATTATATCCTTGCTCTGTTGAAAAAGCTTCGCCAAGCTTGCCACGTTCTTTTGTGTTTGGCCCTTTTCCGGATACATACATGATGCCATTCACAATGACTGCGTTTGCATACTTGGCTGCAGGTGCACTTGCTTGTGGCAATATAATACCTAATTCATTCAATCTCGTCTGAATCATTTTCATCTCTCCTATGACATTCTAATGATAGATAATCATCTACTCATTCCTAACTAAAATAAATATTAGCATATTTTTCCTTCCCATCGTACACGATGTTTTATTAAAAGAAAGTCAGAAGGACTACTACATAATATGTAATTTCATCACAACTTTAAATTAATACATATATTAATTCTTTATAATTGGAGTATCTATATTGTAATTCCATTCATTTTCTACTAGGATAGATTGAAGATATGGCTTAGTTGATTAAAATTATTCTGCTTTTATTCGATAGGAGGCGTAATAATGAGTGCACCTTTATTTCGAGATCCAATCTATGATGGAGCTGCCGACCCGGTTGTTGTATGGAATCATGTGGAACAAGCGTGGTGGATGATCTACACCAATCGCAGAGCTACGGCAGGAGGTCCCAAGTTCGCATGGGTTCACGGCACAGATCTAGGCGTAGCTTCTTCATTGGATGGAGGACAGTCCTGGACATATCGAGGTACTTTAACCGGGCTAGAGCACGAGTGGGGACATAATACGTTCTGGGCACCAGAGATTTTTTGGCATGATGGAATATATCATATGTATGTCAGCTACATCCAAGGCGTACCTCACGATTGGGCAGGTCATTCTCGTCACCTCTTGCATTACACAAGTCCGGATCTGTTGGCCTGGACATTCCATGGCACATTGAAGCTTAGCTCTGATCGTGTCATAGACGCTTGCATCTACCCACTTCCTGATGGACGCTTTCGCATGTGGTACAAAGACGAAGCCAACGGTGCTCATACCTATGCAGCTGACAGCTCTGATCTCTATCACTGGGATGTCATTGGCCCTGTAATAACAGGTTCAGCTCATGAAGGCCCTAATGTATTTCGATTCCGCGATTCGTATTGGATGATTGTGGACGAGTGGCGGGGACAAGCCGTTTATCGCTCGGATGATCTAGAGCAGTGGGAGTGGAACAATCGGATTCTGGATCAACCTGGAGTTCGAATGGATGATGGTGTAATCGGTCTGCATGCTGATGTGGTTGTTCAGGATAACGAAGCCTATATTTTCTATTTCACTCATCCTGACCGTGTTGAAGGTGTCGACCACGCTAGTGAGCCAGCTCGTCGTTCTTCCATTCAAGCTGCCAGGCTAGATCTCGTTGATGGCAAGCTCGTATGCCCAAGAGACGAGGAATTGAACATTCGTTTGCGGCCAGAAAATGAGTTGCGACACAGCTCCGTATAAGTAACAACAAAAGCCTAAACGAACCTGACTACAGGCACGTTTAGGCTCTTCCTCTTTTATCCATTATCTCAGATAAGCTTCTTATGTTATGATCAATAACTCTATCCATCTACGAGAATACATATATATAAGGGAATTAACGATGCATAAGATAAAGTCATCAAAATATATGATTGTGCTATTGTCGGCACTAAGCCTGATTATCCTGGCAAGCTACGTCTATGATTATCATGAGCTTCGAAACCATATCGAAGGATCTGCGAACCTTTCATATCATAACATCATCCTAACCATGACTGCTTATCATCAAGAGCTTGATCATTACATTCATAGTCATGACTCCACTAACGATACGAACCTCTACATTCTCGAAAATAATATCAAAAACATCTTCTCTACTTATGGTGTAACGATTAATCTAATTGACGGCATGGATAAAAAGCTGTACCTCGAGCAGCATTCCTTGTTCAAATTGTTTTTACAATTGCTACCACTGAATTATGCGGATTGTTCCTTACAGGAACTGAGGCATCTTAGTGGGCAAACAACAATCATTATTGGAGAGCTCCAGCGTCTGAAACAAGATACTCCATAATATATCATGCGGTGCAATCTAACTTTCCTCCATTGCAATCAGGGAAGCTAGCTTATGATTTACGTTCCCATGCCGGATGACGATAAAATTCGATGGTATCGATAAAGTTCACCGTATAATGCTCTTCAACCTCCGCGAGATTCAGCAATTTACGGTCGATCTCCTTCATGCCCATCACGACATCATGTCGAAGGAGATCCATTGCAATTTTGCCAACAAAACCACCATCAAGTTCCTTATACTTTGTACGAAATTCTTCATTGTAGATCAGTTCGGGTGTGAAGGATGCCTCTACAAAGGCATTCACAAGTGTAAGTACATTCTGTTCAATCTGCACAGCAATATAATAATTTCCACGGTCATCTCGAATGAGATCTTTGTACATTTCCACGATCATTTCAATCACTCCTTATGTCTGTTATCCAATTAGGTTGTTAATGAACATGGGCTAACCTATACTCACCCCTTGCCCCCATCCATTCATATATTAGGTATAAATGGAGAACGGAGGACTACTTATGAACAGGAAACCGCTTCATACGGGTAAAAGCCTTCAGCAACGATTGTCTGAACTTCAAGGAAAGCTCGCGGAGCTTAATGCTCCCCTGTCTGGTCTAGAGCCAGGTCGCATCTCGCGTGTATACACACGACATTTTATTAAAGTCAATCGGCAGTTGTTCATTCCACTTAGTCTTTATTCCATTCGTGTATTTGATATTCCTCCAACGTGTCGAGGTGTTCGTGTAGGAATTCGTACGGTCTTTCCGTCAGGAAATGAATTCAACAATATCCGACTGGTAGGTATAGGCCGAGATTACCTAGAACTACAGGGCAAAGGAAAATTCCCTTCCCGCATCCTGTTTCCCCTGAGCCAAGTGGAGTCCATTTATCGGTCAACAACACACAGAAAAAAATAAATACCACTGGCCGATTGTGAGATCAAAATATCAGAGCAGAGCTGAAGTATAACGTTGAAATTTGGTTCAACTCATGATGTATTGCTTGGTGTTCACAGGCCATAAAGAAAGCGGTGAGGAACAGAGCATTCTCTGACCCACCGCCTGTACATACATTATTACAACCTGCACGACTAAAATTCGAGCCTAATTAAAATGAGCGGTGTGGTTATGGATACTTAAATCCCTGTCCACACGTCCTTCGCGTAGCGCCCCTCTTGTTGTAAGCGATCGAGCCATGCATCAGCTTCTGCTGCTGTATGACCACCCACCTCAGCATATGCCTTCTTCAGCGTATCTTCCACATCCGGGGCCATTTTACTACCATCACCGCAAATGTACAAGTGTCCGCCTTGTTCCAACAGAGGAATTAACTGATGAGCGTCATCCCGCATTAAATGCTGTACGTAACACTTCTCTTGTCCATCGACGCGGGAAAAAGCTGTATGCAGCTGAACGAGTTGTTCCTGTTCCGCCTTTTCAAGTTCATTCTTGTACAAATAATCATGCGCTGGATTTCGACATCCAAAGTACAGATGACCCTCACCGACTTGTTGCCCTTGCTGCTTCATAACATGACGTGCTTGAAGGAAGCCGCGGAATGGCGCAACTCCTGTACCTGGCCCAACCATGATCACAGGAACCTCCGCACGCTCTGGCAATCTGAATCCTGACTCAGGTGTTCTAACGAACATCACAACCTCTTCACCTGGCTGGAGGTTTGCAAGATAGTTCGAAGCAATGCCTTTGTATTCTCCTTGTCCACTCCACGCTGGCGCACGTACCACACTAACCGTAATACTTGCTTGTTCAGGCTGAACACGTGGTGAACTAGATATGGAATAATATCTGGCTTTTAAGGACGGTAATAGTTCCAAGAATCGTTCAAACGGTAATTCACAGGCTTCATATTTTAACAAATAATCCAGCATCGAAATCCGTTTATTCCGTACTTCTGTCATGTATACGGACTCGTCCAATAGTGCCTCAAGCTCCTTCTTATGGGGAGGACACACCGTATATGCCGCTAACTCTCTTAATTGTGCTCGCGTTGCTGCTTCCTGAAGCTCAACACTGTGACTCAATAGATCATACAGGTTGACTGGCTGATGCAATGGCAGATGAGCTGCACTCCGACCTGATGCATCTAAAACGAGATGCTCTGTGCCTGTGAAGCCGTATCGCTGAAGTACAAGCTCTACGAGCTCTGGAGGATTCTGTGGCAGAATACCCAGATGATCACCTTCTTCATAAGTGACCCCTTCTGGTAGCTTAATTTCCAGATGGCGTGTACTCCGCTCGCTTCCAGCATCATGGAGCTCCCGATTCTCTAACACCTGAGCAACATGAGCATCATACGTTTCGGCAAGTGGCGTAACAGCGAGGCCGCTGACGAACTGCACGGATAACGAGCTACGTTCGCTATTTGAGCTTATGTTGAGCTTCAGACCCATCGTTCGAGCAAGATCAGGCCACAACTGTTCTGTCCAATCGCCTACCTGTTTCTCGAAGTCACCACTCGCATCACTTTCGCCAATTGGGGATACACGTTCTGCACCTTTCGAAGATAGCTGCTCATCGATTAAACGAGGGATCCGTTGATATGTGCTCGCCCAGTTATGGTCTCCACAACCAAGCACGGTGAACTTCACACCTTGGAATTCACCTGCATCAGCATGCTCAATCCAATCAATGAAAGCTTTAGCATTGCTTGGCGGCTGTCCGTTATAGGATGCACTAATGATGACAACGACGCCTTCCTTAGGCAACTTGCCTACTCGTTCATCTAGCGCAACAACCTCACTTCGGAAGCCCTGATATCTAGCATTATCTGCAATCTCGCGTGCAATGCCTTCAGCAGTACCCAGATTAGAGCCATACAGCACAAGCATAGGTGTGTGATGGGCATTAACAGCATCTGGCTCTTTTTTCTTCGCTTGAGTCGTCGTTTCCTCCATAACCACGCCTGGCACAGCCATCACGGGTTGTCCTCCGCGGGCACGAACACGAATCGTGAAGTTATCAGGCTTAAGTGTCAACGTCTCTTTTACTTTCAATTGATAGTCCGCATGATCGATCAGTTCAAAATGTTTCAAGACCATGCCCAGCACTAACGTAGCTTCTTGCAGCGCAAACTGCTGGCCAATACACGCACGTTGACCATTACCAAATGGTTTGTACGCATCGTGTGGTACCTTACTTGGATCTTCGAAACGTTCTGGTCGGAACTCCTCGACGTCTTCTCCCCACGCTTCCACATCCCGATGAAGCTTCGGAATTAGAACACTCACACTATCTCCTTTTTGTAGCGGATATTGCCCATCTAGAACGGTATCTTCCTTCGCATATAAGGAGAACGCTGGAGCCGTTGGCCACAGTCGCAGCGCTTCGTTCAACACCATACGTACATACTTCAGATTACGAACCTGATTGTACGTTGGAACTGGATCTTTCAATATTTGATCGGCTTCCGCTTGAGCCTTGGCCAGCTTATCCGGATTCTTCATCAGATAGTAAATTGCAAAGGATAACAATCCACTGGTTGTCTCATGACCAGCAATCAGGAACGTAATGATCTGGTACCGAATATTTTCGTCGTCCAGTGTCTCCCCAGTCTCAGGATCTTTGCCGCTGAGCATATGAGACAACAGATCGTCTGCCCCTTCTTGTGGCTGTTCTTTGCGCTCGGCAATGATATGATCCACCAGTGAGAACATGGAGCGAATATCCTGCTCGAACTGCTTTTTCTTCGTAATCATTAATTTGTCTTGCAGACGTAGACGCTGGAGTGAACTCATGGATTCATCTAGCGCACGTACCATACTTGTAATGAACGGATGAGGCTCTTCCCGGTAAAAGCTATTAAACCGATAATTGAAGCCGCACAATCCAATCGTGTCCAGTGTCAAGCGTGTCATATCATCAGGAACATTCACCGTCTCATCCGGATTCAGACGTGACCATTTTTGAACTAACTGCACCGCTAGATCAATCATTTTGTTGTGATACCCTTGCATTGCACGCTGGCTGAAGCTCGGAAGCAATACATTATGAGCCTTTTTCCAATTCGGCTCCTCCGTCCAGCTCGTGAATAAGCCATCTCCTGCAAAAGCACGCACCTTCGCCAGTGGTGCCCACACTCTTTTATCAAATTTGGATTCATCGGTTACCTCGGCTACGAGCTTATGGCCTGAAATATATAGCTCGCTTCGTCCGGGATAATCCATTCGGAAGATCGGGCCGTACTCCTCGGCTATTTTGACTAAAGATTGTACCGGCTCATCAAAATTTAACTGCGGCAGATTCCCTAGTGGGCCAAAGGTTTTGGGTTGTGGTACTGAAATTGATGACATCATGCTCACTCCTCTTTCCAAGTAATGAGTACTACAAGAAATAATGACTTGCTTAGACAAACCTAACTCACGATTCATACATTAGGTATAGCCGCATAACTTCATTCTCTGCAAATATTCACATTTAATCCAAATTACCGAAAAACAACAATTAGACTAACTGACCGAATCGGTATAACAGTCAATTTGGAGTAAAAAAAATGAGTCTCCACTCAGGGTATTTATGAAATGATTCGATAAATGCCCTTTCCTTCTCTCTTTTACCCTAACATTTCCAGCTCTAATCTTCAACAGTCTCAAAGTCATAGGACCATAGGACAACAAAAACTGCCCTTAGCAGACGATTAGCCGCTTCCAGACAGTTCTGAATAACATTATTAAGCTAGATATACTGTGATACAGATAGTTAGCCCATAATAAGTCCATAGACAATACCCGGTCCATGTACACCGATGGTCAGATCATTTTCAATATCCGACGAACGGCTCGGGCCTGAAATAAAATGAATACCCGCAGGAAGATTTTCTCGTCCAACGTCATCAAATCGATTCAGCGTTTCACCTAGTCTTGTATACAGGCGTTCGACCGGAATAATAATGATTAGAACCGTAGGAAGCAAACTAACCGATCTTCCTTTTTCAGGTGAAGACAGCACGGTAACAGATCCTGTATAAGCTGTCGCATAATCTGCCATAACTACGCCGATATCCGCTTCTGCAGCACGTGCTCGCCAGTTCTCATCTGGTTTCGTATTCCAGACAGATATTTGCACATCGGGGAGGGCTTGTTCGAGTCCCAAATCGGTCATCGCTTGCTCATTTTGTCTAATGAGATATTTGGCACCAAGCTCATTCGCTTTTGTTGTAATAAACTGCGAGGCTTCCTCTAAATTCTGAACGCGAGCGATATGCGCTCCCACACTCACAAAGTTTTCAGTAAACGCCTGAATACGCTTCTCCTCATCCCACTCCAGCTCATTCCAGAACGAAGGTGCACCACGGAACGGCTGCGTTGGAGCATATCTCTGTCTGGGTCTTCTTAATTTGGAAGCAATGTCATTCATGAAATGCTCCTGCTGCTCACGAGACTTCTTCTCTAATTGATCCAACCACTGCTGGTGTTCACTACTCATGCTTACCGCCTCCTTCCGTACGTTCACGCAGGATCTGCTCCATGCGATTCTGGACGGATGCATCCATCTTCTTCGGCTCCAGATTCATCTCTTGATCCAGCTTGTTCCATTGTTGCCGGAAGGAACGTTTCGCTAGACTCGGTGCAACCCGGTAACTATTCCATCCTTTTAGCGGGCCGATCTTAAGTGATATACCGTTGTTACGTACAACTGCTTTCTGACCTAACTGTCCGAGACGTAAGGCCGCGCTGAATCGTTTGGAATTGGATACAACCGCGGCGAATCCTTTCATGCCTGCACTTTCAAGCTTGTTGCCATGACCTTCTTCCACCTTGCGTCTACGTAAATACACGAGCATATCATGGAGCGGAATTTTGACTGGGCACGCCTCATAACATGCTCCGCACAAACTTGAAGCACTTGCAATATCATTCCATTCATCAATGTTGCCATTCAATGCAGGAGTCAGCACAGCACCGATTGGCCCACTATATGTTCCCCCATAGGCGTGACCGCCGATATGACGGTAGACCGGGCAAGCATTGAGACAAGCACCGCAGCGAATACAGTTCAGCAATTCCTGAAATTCTGGGTCACCGAGCTGGAGGGAGCGACCGTTGTCTACAATAATAATGTGCATTTCATCTGGGCCATCCCCATCTTCACTACGACGAGGACCGGTTATACCAGACATATACATCGTAAGCTTCTGACCTGTTGCCGAACGTGGCAATAGCGTAGCCATCACTTCCAGGTCTGTCCACGAAGGAATAATCCGTTCCATTCCCATCAGTGTTATTTGTGTTTTGGGTACCGTGGATACCATGCGAGCATTACCTTCATTTTCAAATAGCACCATAGACCCTGTCTCTGCGATGGCAAAATTACAGCCTGTCATGCCAATCTCAGCTTCAAGGAACTTCTCACGCAGCTTTTTGCGAACAAAGCCAGCAAGCACGGTCGTGTCCGGCTCTAGAATTTCGCCTGCTTCTTTGGACAAGAGATCAGCAATCTGGTATCGGTTCTTATGAATGGCGGGAATAACGATATGAGATGGGGCTTCACCGGCCAATTGGATGATGTACTCACCTAGATCCGTCTCAATCGCCTCGATTCCTGCCGATTCCAAGGCATGATTCAAATGAACTTCTTCAGAAACCATGGACTTAGACTTCACAACAGAAGCAGCATCGTTATGAGCCGCGATATCAAGGGCAATCGCAGCCGCCTGTGCGGAGGATTCTGCAAAATGAATATGAACTCCGTTTGCGCGTGCATTGTTTACGAATTCATTCAGATAATAATCCAAATAAGCGATCGTATGCAGCCGAATCTGACGTCCGCGCTCGCGCCATTCATCCCAGTTACCATGCTCCTCGGATGCCGACTTCTTCCCATTACGTAAACGTTCGGTCGTGAATTTAACGGCTTTACGTAAAAAATCATCGTTCAACGCTAGTTCAGCACGTTCCTTTACCGTAACATCCATTACACCTGGCTGGCTCATCCGGTCTGCACCCCCTCATACAGCAATTCGGCCAAGTGCATCACACGCACCGGTTCGTTGCGATATCGCAGATTGCCTGCGATATTCATTAGACACGCCATATCAAGTCCAACTAATACCTCAGCATCTGTTTCTTTGATATGATCCACTTTCTCTGTAACCATCGCTCCAGAGATATCAGACATTTTGATAGCAAACGTACCCCCGAACCCGCAGCAATCTTCACTGAACGGGAGCGGAACAAACTCCAATCCTTTTACCGCAGATAACAGAGCCATCGGTTCATCTTTTACTCCGAGCAGACGGCTACCGTGACAGGATGGATGATAGGTTACCTTATGTGGGAAATGTGCTCCGACATCGGTAATCCCTAACACTTGGACTAGGAATTGTGTGAATTCATACGCCTTCGCTTCCAATCTTTTGGCCTTCTCCAGCCATTCTGGTTCATCGGCAAATAGCTCAGGATAATGATGAATCATATACGTACATGAGCCTGAAGGACACACAACAAAATCACTGTCATCAAACGCTTCCAAAATCGTTCTGGCTGCGACCCGTGTCTCATCCCAATAGCCACTATTATAAGAAGGCTGACCACAACACGTTTGTACAGGTGGGAAATGCAATCGAACACCATGAGCGGCAAGTAATCTAACCATCGCTTCTCCAACACGAGGATAGATGGCATCACTTAGACAGGTAATAAACAAGGAGACTTTCATGATTACGCCCTCCATCTCTTAAACAATCGTTAATTCTATGTTATGTCCACTCAACCGATCTATAAGATCGTTGGCTAACGGCTGATCTGTAATGATCGCGTGAACAGTACCAAGCTCAGTTACACGAGCAAAAGCACGAACACCGAACTTGCTTGTGTCTGCAAGCAGAATAACTTGATCCGATATAGCAACCATCTTCTGCTTCAATCTAGCCTGAAGCTCATTGGACTCGCTAATACCTCCGCTCTCCAGATGAACGCCTTTGCAGGACAAGAACAATTTATCGACGTGGTACGTCTCCAAAGAGCGCTCCGCCAGTGGCCCTACAAAAGACAACGAACGTCCAGCCAACTGTCCTCCTGTGGAGATTACTTCGATTCGATCCTTACTACTCAGCTCTGTGGCTACTTGGATCGAGTTAGTTAACACCGTAAGCGGAATATCTGGCATATTGGCGGCCATGTAACCTGCCGTTGTACTGGCATCTAGCAGAATGCGATCACCGGGGCAAATCATGGATACCGCTGCCAAGGCAATCCGTTTCTTTTCTTCCGCATGCGTCGTTTCCCTCACCCGATATGGAATCTCTGGTTGATCCTCCTTGATGCTAACCGCCCCACCGTGAGAACGTTTCAACCGTCCGGCTTGTTCTAATCGATCCAGATCGCGACGAATGGTTTCTTCCGTCACACGGCAATGTTCACTCAGTTCGGATACACGCATACTGCCGGTTGCATTAACCAACTCTACAATCCGGTCATACCGCTCTGCTGCTAGCATGTTACACCTCGCTCTCAGATTGAGCCCGGAATGAATCTGTGATGCGTATGAATCTGCCGTACGCTTCTTCCCAAGTTATCCTGTCTTGAGGTTCATACGTTGTAATCGGGAATGAATCACGGATGGCTCTACGAGCTTCCCAAATATCTTTAAAGGCTCCACTTGCCATCCACTGCACCGCCATGTTTCCGATTGCACTCCCCTCTGCGGGGCCAGCCCATACCGGTTTGCCTATTGAATTCGCTGTCCACTGACATAACAGATGATTCTGAATACCGCCACCCACCATATGCAATCCATTAAAAGATTGTTTGGAGAGCTGTTCAGTCCACCCGAGCACTCTTCGATACTTCAGTGCAAGACTCTCCAAAATCGCACGAGCAATCGCGCCTTGATCTTGAGGTTGCGTCTGCCCCGTATCCCTGCAATATTTTTGTATGCGTGTGGTCATATCGCCAGCAGCAAGGAACAGGTCATCATCCGGGTCAAAAAGACTCGCAAATGGCGTCGAGCGTTCTGCTTTCGCTAACAATTCAGCATAACTAATCGCTTGTCCTTGACGCTCCCACTCACGCATGCACTCCTGTAATATCCAAAGTCCCATAATGTTCTTGAGTAAGCGGAACGTCCCTCCTGCCCCGCCTTCATTCGTGAAGTTCAACGCCAAGCTCTCTGCGCTGATGGCCGGTTGATCAATCTCAGTGCCCATTAATGACCACGTTCCACAACTAAGATAAGCAAATGAACGCTCCGTAGCAGGTACCGCTACAACGGCTGAACCTGTATCATGCTCTGCAACTGCAATCACCGGAATGGCGGTAATCCCAAGATCACCGCAGATGCTGTTTCGAACCTGACCTATATGCGTTCCCGGCATCACGACCTCACCGAATAACTTATCGGATATGCCAATATGCGCTAACAGCTCATGATCCCATTGAGCCTTTGTTGGGTTATATAGCTGAGTTGTCGTAGCATTCGTAAATTCATTCACAGCTTCCCCTGTCAAAAAGTAACGAAGCAGATCCGGTATCATCAGAAAGCGTTCTGCTTCATTAAGCAACGGCGATTGATGGCGACGAAGTGTAGCTAACTGATATATCGTATTAAAACTAAGAAATTGAATTCCCGAACGTTCGAATATTGCCTCCGGTGTTAACTCTTCACGCACCTGCTCCATCATGCCGTTAAACTGTGCATCACGGTAATGATACGGATTACCTAACAGTTCACCATGACTACCTAGCAACCCAAAATCCACAGCCCAAGAATCGATAGCCAAGCTCTCTGGCTGCTCTCCCGACTGCTTCACTAGATTCAATCCTGCCAATATCTCATGATGTAACCGCAGGATATCCCAATGCATTCGCTCTCCAACCTTCACCGGTTCATTCTGGAATCGATGGATTTCGAGCGTCTCAATGCCTCGATCATTCAGATGCCCAAGAAGCGCCCTGCCACTGCTTGCGCCAAGATCATACGCCAGTACACTCACGGCTATATACCCACCTTTCTATATCATTGTATAATGAGGAATTTCTTTATCTGGCGTTTCTCTGTCAATCGCTGACTTCATTTTTCTGTACTTTGGTATGCGTTTTGTTGTTTGTTTATTTTTGTTTTATACTGTTTAGCTTTATTTTACGAGTATATCATTGTTGTAAGCGTTTGAATACCCTGTGTTTCTTTCTTTTTGCTGAATACAAAAAGACTCCTTTCACCTTGAAGGAGCCACCATTCTCTTATTCACGTATAGAAACGTCCAGTACTGATCCCAGACTGCTGCTGTAGATCTCGTTCAAAATGCTTAAATCTAGTTCCCTGGTAAGTAAGCATTCCCTGATCTCTTTCGACCAAAGCTCCATAATCACTTCCTCCAACCATCAGTTCAATACGTTCCGCGTTATCCAGTTCAAAGGTCACGTAATAATAAGTTGAAGCTCTGCTATTTCCTCCGCCTCTTACCTGTGTCCGTTTCGCCACGATTGTGGAATGTAATGTGAGCAATGCAGCAGCATTGTTGGCTGACCAGGTGCGTAAGTTAGAAATAATCACATAAGCAATAATTCCCGCAATTCCCACAAACACCACACCAAACATTATTGGTATCCATGCGCTCAGCATCTCGAATGAGCCAAATCCTGAAAAGAAACCGCCTTGACTGCCCTCAAATCCTGGTACACCATTCATGTCGCCAAAGACACCGAACCCATCCATAGTTAATGTACCAGAGATGAACATTTACGTTGTAAACTCATTCATCATCGTTCCTTTCGCTAGAAATGAGATGCACCGCCTCCAATTTCAAGGAGACGGTGCATGTAATTAACCTACTTACCTTGTCCGTCCATATACTATATGACCCTAGTTAGGAATACAGACGTTCGAGTTCATCGACCAGACTGCCAACATAAGTTACAGCCGAGCGAATGGGTTCTGGCCCGGACATATCCACACCAGCAAGCTTCATTAATTCCTGCGGATCAAGGCTTCCACCCGACTTAAGTGCTTCGAGCCAGCGATCCACTGCAGGTTGTCCTTCTTCACGTATACGTACAGCGGCGGCAGTGGATGCAGTTAGGCCAGCCGCATAGGTGTATGGATATAATCCCATGTAATAATGAGGTTGTCTCATCCAGGTCAGCTTCGCACCTTCGTCAATGACCAGTTCCGGCCCCCAGAACTCGGAGAGAATATCACCTTTGAGCTGGCTCAGGGTTTGGGCCGTAATCGGTTGATCCTTAGTCGCTAGAGCATAGACTCGACGCTGTAATTCCCCTTCTAATAGATGGGTAACAAAGTTATGATAATACGTATTGAGAAGCTGCAAAATAACCCAGCGGCGCATTCGCGGATTGTCGGAACGTTGCAATAGATGGTCTGCGAGCAACATCTCATTCATTGTCGAAGGCGCTTCTATAAAATATAAAGAAGGTCTTGTGTTCGTCAGACGCTGGTAGCGCCCAGCAAGCATGAAATGTCCGGCATGTCCCACTTCATGAGCAAGTGTGAAGGCTCCGCGCATGTTATTCGCCCAAGAGATGAGAATATAAGAGTGTGCACCGTAGATCGAGGAACAGAACGCTCCCGTGGATTTACCTACGTTATCCGCATAGTCTACCCAGCGATCATTGAACGCCCGCTCTACAATCTCACCATACTCTGGTCCCAGAACAGCAAGTGCTTCTTGGATTAACTTACATGCTTCTTCATAGGTTATCGCTGGACTGAATTCTGGATCAAGAGGAGCCTTCAGATCACAGAACATTAACTTGTCCAAGCCGAGTTCTCTTTTCTTAAGCGCAGCAAGTCTTCGCATATGTGGAGCGAGTTCCGTCTGGATAATATCCAGCACATTGTTGTACATTTCTTTGGTCACTTGTTGTGAATTAAGGAGCATGTCCGTCACATCATCATAACCCCTTAACCGAGACATCACGACCTGTTTCTTCACTTCAGTAGCATAACCCTCAGCAAACGTATTTTTGTAATCGTTCAGCTTGGCACTGAATGCCTTATAGGCTGAGCGACGTAGCTTCGTATCCGAAGACATTTCATAATTATTCTCATAAAAAGACCAAGACAGCGGACGATCGTTGTCTTCCTCATCGAGCGCATCATCGAACTTCATATCCGCTAATTTACCTCGCAGATAGATCCGGTACGGTGAGTCCAATACCTCGCCAAGTGAAGCGAGTACCTTTTCGGTCTCAGGAGATAAGCGATGCTTTTTGTCTTTAATTAATCGATTCAGACTGCGAGCATACGGCTGTAGACCTGGAAGCTCCTGCGTATAACGTTCCACTGTACCTTCAGGAAGATCTGTAATCTCAGAATGAACAAAGGACAACGACGATGACAAATGAGAGAGGATGTCCCCTGCTTTCGCAGAATTCTCAATATTCTCAGGATTCGTACTATCCTCTGACTGCTTCAGTCGAGCATACGAAGCAGTCTTCACGATCCGTTCCTGAAGTGCTTCTAAGGCGTCGAGACAAGCCAATAACTGCTCTGCACCTTCACCTAAGCGACCTTTGAATGTTTCGACATGTGCAGCTCCTTCTGGGAGAGAATTAAGCTCTGCTTCCCATTCTGCATCGGTTGCAAATAAATCTTGCAAATTCCATGTTGTTTCCTCCATGACTTCAGCGCGTGTACGTATTTTTTCCATCGTTATTCGTTATCCTCCTTACATTTCCAATATCTCTCATCCTATCATATTGAGAACAACTATACCTGACATCTCCTAAATTGAGACTTTTGATTCAAATTTTGTTCAATATAAATTGAACAAAAGGATATTTACACTTACCACTCCGATGACAGAATAACCTTCCGATTGCTGTTATCCCCAGATTTTTTTTGATTCCCTTTTCCAAAGGGAAAATCCGGGGATAGTTTATGCTTTCGAAGTAGCTTTCTTGCAGAAAGCTTTCGGCTGAAAGCTCCGCTTCTCTATGTTATTTCTGTCCTCTCCGTTCTCGTGTAAATGTTTCGTTCAATTTATAAAAGCAACATCAATTCTCAGGCTATGTTCAGAACGTGAAAAAATCGCAGGGTTATGGACGTGCTCCATACAAACCCTGCGATTGAAGTAATTTCTATACTATTTTCAAACATATATATATATTCGACGTAAGTATTGAACGATCCAGAGGATATTGCTTACGGAGGCAATTATGCCTTCCAGATGACATTCTCACCATAGTTCTTACCCCAGTTATACATTGCATGTAGCACTGGCATCAGACTCTGTCCATGGTCTGTAAGAGTGTATTCTACACGTGGAGGTACCTCAGCGTACACTTTACGTTCAATTAATTGATCCTCTTCTAGTTCACGTAGTTGGTTGGTCAGCATTTTTTGCGTAATGTGAGGGATCAGTCGCTTCAATTCACTGAAACGTTTGGTACCTTCCAAACCTAAGTGCCACAAAATAATCAGTTTCCATTTGCCGCCAATCACAGCCAGCGTTAGTTCCTTCTCACAGTTAATCTCTTTCAGGTTAATCCGTTCCTTGACTTCGGATGCCATTCACCGAGCCCCCTATCTCCAAATCGTATATCGCGAACATAAACCTATCGCATGCACACTGCACACACGAGTATGCTCGTCGTTTCATACATCATATTAAGTACATACCTTTAATAAAGCTTGTTATTAATTCTACTACAGCAGGGACAAGATGCAAAGTCAGATGAAAAATCAGACTGCTGATTACCTCCAAGGAAAAAGACCGGAGCCTTTGCATTCAAAGGTTTCCGGTCTTCCATCGATCTATTTATTACTATTACAATTCATCGAACACGATGACAAATCTACTATTCTAGGTTAGCGTGCCGTCCAAACATGTCTGCTCCGGTCATACTCTTCATTTCCATCAACGTAAGAACCAGTGCATCCATGCCTAGTAACAATCCCTGTTCAAACAAGGAACCCATTGGCTGAATGGTGACATCTGCTCCAGCAGTGGCAGTATCCTCTTTGGCTGAAGCTGGAATGCGTACGACAGCATCCGCTATTTGCCCGATCGTAGACTCTGGTTTAATGGTAATCAGACCAACAGGTGCTCCAGCTTTATTCGCCTTTTGAGCCATTGCTGTGAGACTGCCTGTCTCCCCTGAGCCAGAGCATAGCAACAAAAAATCTTTTGGACTAATGCCTGGTGTAACAGTCTCACCTACAACATAGACCCTCAGACCCATCTGCATCAATCTCATGGCAAAAGCTTTACCCATTAGCCCAGATCTACCTGCACCTGCGACAAAGATCTGTTCCGCTTCCAGAATATGCTCAGCCATCGCCTGCATTTGCGCATCGTCGATCTGGCTTAACGTACGCTCCAGCTCCTTCAGGATATCTGCTGCGTATTGGTTTGTGCTCATCCGCTTACCCTTGGTGAACAAGACGTTGCATTTCAGCTGCAACTGCTGCTTTGTCATCCTGACCTGTAATTCCGCCACCAACGATTACGAGATCCGGTTGTGCTTTGATTACTTCTGGAAGTGTGTCGAGCTTGATTCCACCCGCTACAGCTGTTTTTGCATTTTTTACAGCACGTTTGATCGTTTGCAGATCTTCAAATGGGCTTTGTCCTGCTGCTTGTTGGTCATAACCTGTGTGTACACAGATGTAGTCAACGCCAAGAGCATCAATTTCACGTGCACGTTTTTCAAGGTCAGGTACGTTGATCATATCAACCAGAACTTGTTTGTTTTGTTTTTTAGCTTCTTCAACAGCACCTTTGATCGTCATGTCGTTGGTTGCACCAAGGACAGTTACCAGATCTGCACCTGCTTCAGCAGCTTTCATAATTTCGTAACCACCTGCGTCCATAATTTTCAGGTCAGCAAGAACTTGCAGATTAGGGAAAGCTTCTTTCATTGCTTTAACAGCGTGCAATCCTTCGTTAATTACGATTGGTGTACCAATCTCAACGATATCAATATATTGTTCAACTTCTTTAACAAGTGCGATACCATCAGGGATATTAACGAGATCCAATGCGAGTTGTAATTTCATAATTTATTTCTCCTTTGTTTTTCAAATATGAGTATGGCGTACTTCCTGTAAAGTGACTCTAAATGTTTAACTTGCACCATTCCATCTGCTTCGATGCATGCAAAGTTTGGTTGTTGCTACTCATTTATTGTAGACCCTGACTATCTATTCTGGAAGTACGCACTTTGAAGTGAGGTAGTTACTTGCACGATACTATTAATAAATTTACGTTGTTATGAGAACTTTAAATCAATTTTCTACTCCATCCATTGCGTCTAAAGCGAACAAAAAGAGACCACTCCTCTTTAGAAAAAGGAAGTGATCTCTTGAACATCCCTGTAATATGTTTAGGCAACGGATGAGATAAACCAATCACACCAATGCCTAGATCAGGACAATCAGCCTACATGTAACTTACAGATATACTGGCTTCACACATACCGGCTTGGATACACCTGTGCTGTGTCCTGTGTATTTCAAACGTCCGCTCTCTTGATCTACAGTGAACGTCACGATGTTGTTTGTGTCACGGTTAGCTGCAATCAGCAATTTACCGTTTGGAGTCAACGCGAAATGACGTGGGTGTTCACCCTCTGCCGATACGTGCTCCACCAGTTTCAGATGTCCAGCATCAGCATCCACAGCATACACAACGATGCTGTCATGACCACGGTTGGAACCATAGACGAAACGTCCATCGTTAGAAACCGTAATTTCAGCTGTTGTATTCTCCTTACCGTCATAACCATCTGGCAGTGTAGATACCGTAGATACTTCTGTCAACGTACCCGCAGCCGCATCATAACGGAAAGATGTAATCGAAGAATCCACCTCATTGATTACATAAGCGAATTGACCGTTTGGATGAAACGCCAAGTGACGTGGGCCTGCACCCGCGTGAGTTTTCGTTTCACTGTGCAGTACCAATTCATTCTTGTCTGCATCAATGGAATAGATTGCAATTTTATCTGCACCGAGATCTTGTACCATCATATATTTGCCATCAGGGCTGAAGAATGCAGAGTGTACATGTGGTTTGTCTTGACGTTCAGGATGTGCGCCTTGACCTTCATGTTTCTTCTCATCCAATAGCTCACCGATTTCGCCGTTATCCGTAACAGCTTGCAGACCAACCAATCCACCGTGGTAACTCGACAGAATCAAGTAACGTCCGGATGGGTCGCGCTGGATATGACAAGGAGGAGCGGAAATGGAGTTTTTGCGGTTCAGCAAGGACAACTTGCCTGTCGCAGGATCAACGCTCAGTGCTACCGCTTCAGACATTTTGTTTCCTTCAGCAGAAGTTGCTTCACCGATTGCATACAGCTTGTTGCCTTCTGTATCAACATTAACAAACGTTGGGTTCTTCACCCCGGAGATGCCGTCCAGCTTCGCCAGACTTCCTGTATCCTCATTCAATTCATATGCATAAATGCCCTCATTCTCAGCTTCGGCATAAGAGCCAGTCAGTACGATCAAGCGTTTTGATTCACTCATTATAGTTTCCTCCTCTATGTGTATGTAATCTTGTTGCACCTCTTCTATAATAAATCTGTCATATCAAAATAGCAATCCACCCTCTCTCCAAGCACTGGAGACAAGCCATACTACTAGTACGCGAATGCACCCCGATTATAGCCAATCCATTCATCCTAGGAAGCATTTCTGATATGATGAGAGAGGTTTGACATCTAGAAAGGACTGAACAATGTTGTTGCACTCATTTATGCTGACGCTCTATCACGTTTTTCTCCCGATCTCACTTCCTGTGATCGCAGGTCTTCTGCTCAAACGATTCAAGAATTGGGACACAAGGCCACTTTCAACCTTTTCCCTTTATATTTTGAGCCCAGCCCTTATCTTTGATACATTGCTTCACGCCGAGATTACATGGACAGACGTGACGAGCACGCTCTGGTTTTCGATTATTAATCTAGTCGCCCTCTGGCTTCTTGCCGAATTATTGAGCCGACTCTTTCAGTTAGGTGCAAGCGAAAAAGCGGGACTCACCCTCGTATCCACGTTTACAAACTGTGTGAATTACGGGCTCCCGCTTGTGCTATTAGCCTTTGGTCAGCTTGGACTAGACAAGGCTTCTGTTTATGTGATTGGACAGATGATAATTGTGAACACATTAGGTATCTTTTTTGCAGCACGATCTGAATTCACAGTCCGAAAGGCTATGTTGTCCGTCTTTCGTATGCCTTCAATCTATGCGGCAGCTATCGCCATTGTCCTTCGTGCAAACGAACTACGATTGCCCGAAGCATTAGATGGAGGTATCTCAATGATTGCAACAGGATACGCTCCGGTCGTACTTGCCATCCTTGGAGCACAAATGCTGCGTCCCCGCGGATCAACAGAGCCGTGGCTTCCGAACGTTCGCCGTGCCTTTTGGACAGGACTTATCGTACGTCTAGCTGCAGCTCCTATACTGTCCTACTTGATCCTTCGTGCGCTTCAAGTTGAGGGAACGTTGTTCAGCGTGCTATTGATCCTATCTTCCATGCCAACGGCAGTAAACGCAGTTATACTCGCTGAACAGTTCAATGCCTCGCCTCAGTTTGTATCCCGCTGCATTTTATGGACAACCGTCGCTTCCATGGGCATACTGCCTATTATGATTGTGATGGTTTCCTAATTAGCACAGCAGTCGATGGAGATGTCGCCGCTTGATGGCGTTTCTCCAATCGGCGTTCATACCGACGCTTTAGCGCCCTTACATAGAAGAATTTCACGACAAAATAAGAAATCAACCCCAGCGTTGCCCCAAAGATCGACATACCTGCCAAAATATCAAGTCCACCTAACAATAGCTCGCTCAGAGCTGACCAATTCCCACGGAACAATTCCATCCATGCACTTTCATGCACAATCCCATTTCCCATGCTATGTGCCGGCAAGATCCAAGAACCAATCTGCTTCGCAAGCGGCATTAGAATGATGGGTAAGAATGTAAGCTTGCCAACAACATTCCCTACAATTGCGGCTGGTAAAGACCCACCTGATAACCGAACAATCGGATAGAACACCAGATAAATTAGCGATGCAGTAGAAATAACGATCAGTTCCAATCCAAACCCTATGGCGAACCCCGTCGATACTTTGTGAGCACCACCTGGAGCACGTAACAATTTGAGAAAATTCAGCTTCATGGCACGTCCCAAACGTGCAAATCGGGTAGTCTTATTTTTCTGTATGCTCATACTGAACTTCCCTTCATCTTACCCAAAATGACAGCTAATGCCGTCTATACTACTGCTGGTCACACCGTACCTACACTTGCTTTAACAATTACGGGCTCCGTTTCAATGATTACATTTCCTGCTACAGCTCTTGATATCATACAAGATTCCTCTGCCTTGTGAGCCAGTCGCTCTGCCTTCACTTCATCAGACTCGGCGGCATCTGCTTGCAGAACAATTCTAGGTCGATGCACAATTCGCTCATACGTAAAAATGTTATTCGTGACATCCACCGTTGCCTCTGATTCCAGAGTCAATTCATGAGGTGTAATATCAGAACGCTCTAACATCGCTGCCAGCGTAATGACGTAACAAGTAGCGGCCGCTCCGAGCAACATTTCATCTGGGTTCGTGCCTGTTCCCGGGCCACCCATCTCCTGTGGAATGGAGATAACGGATTTCAATCCGCCAGCATCAATATGTCCCTCACTGTTGCGTCCACCATTCCATACAGCCTTTAAGTGAAAAGGATGCTTCATTACACATTCATTCCTTTCATACTACGATAGTTATTGTCAACGATTAGACTCGTATTAATTCAATCATTTGTTCTTCAAGCATACTAGCCTGCTCTTCATCCAGACCATGATCCGTGATTACTTTCGACACACTCTCCATCTGTGCGACCCGAGTAAACGCCTGTATATTGAACTTGCTCGAATCTGCCAGCAAAATGACCTCGTCCGCAATACTTATCATCTTTTGCTTCACCAGAGCCTGCAATTCATTCGATTCGCTAATTCCCTTGGTTAGATGCACGCCTTTACATGATAAAAACACCTTGTCCACATGATATGCGTCCAAAGAACGCTCAGCCAGCGGCCCTACAAAGGACAGGGACTTTGAGGCTAATTGACCTCCTGTCGCAATCACGCGAATCTGTTCCTTATTGCTAAGCTCTGCCGCCACTTTTATCGAATTCGTTAGAACTGTAAGTGGGATATTCGGTAAACCTGCCGCCATATACCAAGCTGTCGTACTCGCATCGAGGGCAATTCGATCGCCAGACTCGACCAGTTTGACTGCTTCATCTGCAATTCTACGCTTCTCCTCGGCATGGGTTACAGCCCGCTCCGGATATGGAATCTCCGGCTGTCCCTCATCTTTATATTTAATCGTGACCGCTCCACCATGTGACCGCCTGAGTCTACCTGCCTGCTCTAGCTTGTCCAGATCTCGCCGTATCGTCTCTTCGGTTACACCGCAGCGCTCACTTAGCTCTGTAACACGCATGCTCCCTTGTGCGTCCACCCATTCCACTATTTTCTCATACCGTTCCGCAACGAGCATATTCCTTCACTCCAAACCGCCTGATTATCCAAGACTTTTCTGTTCATCCATCATACCACAGTGCCCTTCGAAGGAGAATTTCGAAACCATGTCAAAAAAGAGGGAGCTCCTGCTCCCCCTTAATCTTCATGAGTCCTGCATTACTGGATCAGAATCAACTATGATCGATTCTAATGGAATCGGTCATTATTTGTCATCAGCCATTGGGAACCATCCCGGTGTATGGATAATAGCATTCCACAAGCCATCTGGGATGACTAGACGCTCCTGATCCGATTTGGTCAGAATGGTCTCAATATCTTCTTCACGGCCACTTTCAATCTTCTCTACCCAATCTGGCTCGATAATTAGCTCACGTCCAATGGCGAGCAAAGGTACACCACTCTCGAGCGCTTCAGCTGCTTGATCCGCTGTATGGATTGAACCTACACCGATGACTGGTAATTTACCGCCTACACGATCAAGGATAAACTCCATTCTAGAGCGTGTATCTGCTTCACCACGTCTTGGTTTAGACCAGAACTCGTTCAGGGATACATGCAAATAATCTAAGTTTTTCTCTTTCAATGCATCGATCAGTGCATACGTCTCTTCCATTGTCAGACCCGGTGTTTCCGGTTCTTCTGGTGAGAAACGATAACCAACGATGAATGGTAGTTTGGTATGTTTTGCCACAACTTCTTGAACCTCATCAACAACCGCAAGTGGGAACGTCAGACGTTTTTCAACACTACCGCCCCAGCGGTCTTCACGGCGATTCGAATGTGGCGAGAAGAATTGTTGAATCAGATATCCGTTCGCACCATGAATCTCAACACCGTCGAATCCAGCTTCAATCGCGCGGCGTGTAGCTTCACCAAAATCCTTAATAATTGACGTAATCTCTTCATCGGATAGTTCTCTTGGTAATGGAGAGCCTGGACGCTCACTGGCAACTGCACTTGGAGCTACCACTTGACCTGCCGGAACAGCTTGTTCAGGAGTCAATCGACCTGCGTGGAAGATTTGCAATACGGCTTTGGAGCCTTGTTGTTTAATTGTATCTGCTAGACTTTTCAGTCCAGGAATGAAGCTATCATCATAAGCTGCAAATTGTGCAGGGAAGCCGATACCGTTCGGTGTAACGTAGGTTACAGCTGTTACAGACATGCCTGCACCGCCGGTACGTCGTGCATAATATTCAAGCTCCGCATCGGATACGGTGCCATCAGCGTTAGAAGACATATGTGTCATTGGCGCAAGTACAATCCGGTTTTTGAGAGCAATGCCATTGGGTAGAGCGACTTGTTCAAACATTTTGTTGAATTTTGGATTCATTTTGGGTTTCCCTCCTGAATATAAATATCTCTTTTAATAGATATATGAATACGTGTTTCTTTTTACTGTAATTATTATAGTTACTATTCGATTGCATTTCAACTTTTCTTTTCTCAGCAGAACGAGCACCCTCTCCATTAAACGGAAATTCAGTCTCTCAAACCCGAAAAAAGGCGGGAAGCATAGGACGTGTCTCAAAACTCCTAAAGTGCATCTTTTACCACCTTTTTGCCCCCTGCTTCGGCATTTTCCCTTGATGCGCCCCGGCACGTCTTCGGAAAACTTCATTTGCTTGGAACAAAATTCGGCTAAATCTGCGTCCTTCGGAGTGATCAGGCACACCCTAGAAACTTTCCGCCTTTAATGGGCTCTATATTGGTTGAGTTGATTTAGTAGCTGCGCACATATGCTAGCTTCTGTTCTACCTCTTCTACGCATTCATAACAGTCATGTTCATCATTCGCAACCATTGGTGTCACTGGATACAGATGCATGTCTGAACTATTGTAAGATTTCAAGAGTGGTAGAAGCTGCGTTACACGAGTGTTCGCAGGATCTAGCCATGTATCAATCTCCGTTTCCGACAAGATCGCAGGCATCTTGCTGCCAAACTCCCGGGTAACCATGTTGGCTCCCGTCATTAGCATCGTGCAGGTACGAAGCGGTTGTTTTCGAGTGTCTTTCCAAATCTCATATAATCCGGCAATTCCGAACAATCCACGATCCGGCATAACTACACGAACAGCAAAGCTTTTTTTGCCTTCTTGACGCCAGTAAAAGAGACCGTTGCATGGAATAACGCACCGCTTCGTTTCCACCAGTTTGTAATATGAAGGATTATCATGCACAGTCATCAGGTTCGCATTCACCGCATCACGTCCCCAAAATGGAATGAACCCCCAACGAAACTCATCCAATACACGCTCCCCATCCTGATGAAGAATGATTGGCGTATGCTGGGTAGGACTGATATTATAACGATTTTTGTAATAATACATCACTCGCTGTATTTTGAAATGATCTCTAACCTCATCTAAATCTGCTGCCAACGAAAATCGGTTGCACATGCTCAAGGCACTTCCTTTCCCTCTCTAAGTTGTTTGTATTGTTTGTATTCGGAGGGAAATTATGCATGTATAACTGTACAAAATACTCGTCTTATTTTCATGCTTCTTCTTGAACTTCTAGCTTACATCAATTGTTAATAATCACAGATTCGGTGTCCCTCAACATATTTTTGAGCCTGTTATGATTCGACAGTAATCCAGATAATTAGACGAAATAAGCTTAATTTTAATGAAAAAAAGGTAGATTTATCCTTTAAAACAATGACTTCAGACTCATTTCAACAGCTCCATTCCCTGTTACTCTAACAGAGTAAAATAATACATTTATTGGATGTTTTAAGTATGAAAAGGAAAATTCTTATGAGCATCATGTTGTTCTCAGCCCTCGCGATGTTTGGCAGCACGATCTACGCCGCAACCTTTCTCAATTACGGTTATCCCAGCTCCACTATTCCTATTCGTCCTTATAATTACACCTCTACGTGGCAAGCCCCGATGGACGCTTCTATCACCAACTGGAACAACGCAGGTGCCAAAGTACAGTTCACCAAATCAAACAATTCCCCTAATACCATCACCGCTGGAAACTTCAATAACACTGCTTATGGTGTCAATTATGCTTCTGTATCAGGTAGTCAAGTCGTAAGCTTCCGCATTGAACTCAACGCTTCTACCATATCAGCAGACGCAACCAACTTATCTAACTTCATTCAGAGTGTGTTCGTGCACGAACTAGGCCACTCCGTTTGGCTTGGAGATAACCCCACTACGTCTAGCCCTTCCATCATGTCCTACACCCGTAATCGCAATTCTATGACCAAGCCGCAGACCTTTGATATCAACAATGTTAGATCCAGATACTAACGCCTCGTTCTAATACCTCTCCCTACTAAACCAATTCCAAGGAGGAACTATATCCATGAGAAAAATCCAAATATTAACCCTGTTTGCCTCTTCCATCTTCATTCTGTCCACACTAGGTTGCTCTTCTGTCACGACCCAAACGGCATCAACACCTCAGGCTCCGATCACTGTAATTGCTTCTGAAGACTTTCCCAACTATTCAAGTATCAACGACCTCTCTGATCGAGCGGATACCATCATTAAAGGTAATGTGATTCAAACTCGTGTAGAAGTATTGAATGATAGAGTACAAGCTCCCGAAGCTGATCAGGAGAATGCCCAGAAGGTTACGTTAGAGGCGGGGAATGAAGAGCTTGCTTTTGACAAAATCTACACCATTCATACGATTCAAGTTGCCGAATCCTACAAAGGTGCATTCGTAGCAGGGGATACGCTTGAAGTTAAACAACTGGGAGGACAACTAAATAACACTGAGATTATCAATGATGACCACGTCTCACTAATTCCTACGAAGGATTATGTGCTCTTCCTTGAAACCTATGAAGACACACCCGCCAGTCTCCTCAACTCCATCCAAAGTCTGTATGTGATCAAACCGGCTAGCAAATCCAGCCAGTCTACAGAGCAACAAACGACATCTCCAGTGATTGTCAGTGCCAATCCCGAAAATGACCTTACATTAAGTCTCGATCAATTGAACCAAATTCAAAGTGAAGAACAGAGCAAATAACTCCAGGCTTGCAAGCGCTAAGTCCTGCCCAATGTTCCTTTACGGCGGATACTTTCTCTCGCACACACTATAAGTCTTACATATTACAAAAATGTGCTGCACCGGAGAAAACGGAGCAGCACGTTTTTTTTACATGGAATACGTAATCTGAATAATTAATATTCATGTGATTATTATTGTGTATTGAGATCAATGATCCATTCAGCCAGATCTTGTGTCTGCTTCAGCAGAGCAATCGGATCACGGAACCAAGACTCTTCCTCAGTCCACAAATACACACGTCCATTCTGAACAGCAGGCAATGAGCCCCACACCGGATCTGCTTGAAGCTCCTCAAGCTGTGCTTTGCTAGTCAAAATGAGATAATCTCCTGCGTATTTAGAGAGCAATTCAATGGAGAATTCATGATATGCACCCTCCATTAACTCGGTAGGTACTACTGCAGGTGCTTGTAGGCCAAGCAACTCATAAATGTTACGTCCTCCACGTCCCGACTGATTACCAAATATAAAGACCTGCCGATCATATTCCTGCATGACCGAGAATGTTGTATCGGCTGGAACAACATCATTGACCTTTTGCTTAATTTGAGCAATCTCTTGATCAAAGTTAGCCAGCCATTCCTGGGCTTCTGCCTCTTTGCCAAGCACCTCGCCGAAATAATTCACCTCATCCTTAAGTGCTGGGAAGGTAATCGATGCAATCGAGACAGTTGGTGCAATCTGACTGTATTTTTCATAAGCTGCTTTGTCGGGATTCAATGTGATAATGAGATCTGGCTCCAGTTCCATTAATTGCTCAACGGAGTCTCCAATGACTTCAATGCCATCCAAATGGCTCTCTAGATACGGACTATTCATCAGAAATTGCCCTCCACCAACGGGCTTCACACCAAGAGCAAGTACTGTTCCCAAATAATCTATGGCGGCAACTCGCTGCGGATCTGCAGGAATTTCTACATCCCCAAATGCTATTTTCACGGTTTTCATCTCTACAACAGCAGGCTGTTCGACATCTTCAGCCGCTGCATCAGACAATACGGCGCTCTGCGTGGCTGTGCCACAAGCACTCAATGTGAAGATCAGCACAAGTGACATCAGTGCTGCTTTAAGATTGTTAAACATTTCCGCTTCCTCATCTCCATTAAATTGATAATGATTATCATCATCAACTAAAGGATAACGTCCTAGCTGCCCGCTTACAATGGACTTATTTGCTGCGTTTTTTGTGTTTTTCGAAACCCAATTTGATTGTTTATGATGCTCAATACGAAACTTACCCGGTGTTGTTCCCATTTCCTTCTTGAAAGCTCTGTTGAAGTAAAAGGGATCTGGGTAGCCAACATAGGCAGCAATCTCATTTAAAGTCGCTTCTGTTGAAATAAGTAAGTTCTGCGCTTCGTTCATTCTCATCTGAATGATGTATTCCGTCGGTGTAACCCCTGTCTGTTCTTTGAACTTACGAGATAGATACTGCGGGCTATAATTCAATGACTCTGCCAACGTATCCAGCGAGAGCTGTTCCCGAAAATGCCTCAAGATATAACGCAAAACCTGTTCAGTCAGTGAAGGAAGCTGTTCGTTGCCTTGTCTCTCTGCCTTCTGCCGGGACACAAGTTGGACCAATTGAAAAAAGTACCCTTTGATTTGCAGTTTGCCCAGGTGATCCTGTTCATTCCAGCAGCGATGAATATGTTGAGAGAGCTCCCGTAGCTCCAGTGGATGTTCCGGTTCCTCTGCCCAGTTCTGCTCAAAAGGATTACTGTTAAGCAGCATTATATGGTACTCTCGCAGCACATTAGATGGTAACGTTGCTTTGTAAAAAATGAAATAAACTTCAATGGGCTCTGTAGCCTCAATCGTCAAGTATCGGCCTTTGCCTCCATGTAATAGTAAAAATCGGCTCGAAGACCACACCTCATGGTTCAACCACAGTTGTCCCCGCCCGCTTATAAATATAAATGTACTTGTAGGTAGTACATATCGTCGCATCTGCTCGTTCTTCTGGATAATCGTGAAACGTACATCCAGAACACGTACCTGAACTTGATCCCATAATTGAATATGATCATGCACACTCATGTTGTTTTCCTTTCCCCTAACTTTCTATAGATCACTCTAACCTAGCTACATCACATGCAAATGATAATAATTATCAATGATAACGAATTTGCACCACAAATTGAAGCACAAGTTGAACATTCGTTACTCCTTTGAGGAAGAAGTAAATCTGATATAAGTAAAAAAGACCGTTGCTCCCCCCCGCAAAGGGAGAGTCAACAGCCTTGTAATCATCAGTTCACTTCTTAATTCAGAACCTGTGAATTATAACGTAATAAAGTCAGCCATCGAACGAACCTGAATGGTACCCGCAGACGATACTGCACTTGAATCTTGTAGTCCGGCTCTTGATGTAAACTTCACCTTAACAGGGATACCTGGAATGAGATCGAAGAAATTATCCGAGAAAACGCCTTCTGCTTCTGACGAGATCCATACTTGTTTAGCAAGAACATCACTTTCAAGTACGAGATACACTGTATCGTTCTCCTTAACTTCTTTTACCTGAATCTGAGCCGGCTTCAAGCCGATATCCTTCGAAGGAGCAAAATAGTGCTCTTGCACAATATCCGCCTGTCCTTCTTGCTTCAGATCAAGTCGTAGTAACGTTGTCGCTGGACTAAGCTCTTGTAACCATTCTGCCTGATTGAGGGATAGCACTTGTTGGCCGGAATTCGGCGCAAGCGTTACCTCATGCTCTTCTTCACGATGCACAGTTCCATCAAATCCGATGAGCCGTAGTTGCAATGTTCCTTCCACAGCCTTTAATTGATCAGAGATTAGGTAGATATCCGTTGTATCTTCCTTGGTACCATCTACTGAAATCAGTACATCACTGAAGCTGCGTTTAGCGTAGTACTGCAATGCTTTCCAACGACCGAGATAGTCCATACCTGCCCATGAAGCTACAGGCCAACAATCATTCATTTGCCAGTAGAGCGTGCCCATACAGTACGGTTTGCGGCGACGATGCGCTTCAATAGCTGTCTTCATCGCTTCTGCTTGAAGAACTTGACTCATGTACAGGAAGGAAGGGAAATCCTTCGGTTCGTGCATGTACATATCCATGTATTGTTTGATCAGACGATTGCCTGCTCCGTTCTTCTGGTGAGCCAGCATCACTTCGGATTCAAGAGCCAGATCCTGTTCCTCGGCATAAGTACGCACTGATTTATATTCAGGGAAGGATTGGAATCCATATTCACTCATGAAGCGGCCAACGTGAACGTTATAGTTCTCAAATGGTTCAACACTATGCCATACGCCCCAGTAATGGATGTCTCCTTCGGATGTAGAAGGATGAGCATGTTGTTTCTCGTCATCTGTCAGAGATACTAACGGTGAAGATGGCCAATAATCAATACCAGGTGCATAGGCTTCCACTACTTCTGGCAATAGATCATGGAAAACGGCTTTGTAATCTGCCCAGATGCTCTCGCGTTGCTCTGTATTGAAGTCTTTCTTCCAGCCCCAGCCACCATTCTCATTAAAGTGAGCCCAGGCTGAGTCAATCTCGTTGTTACCACACCATAATGCGATACTTGGGTGATTACGCAGACGTTTAACGTTATCTATAGCTTCATGTCTCACACTATTTAGGAACGCTTCATCTCCAGGGTACATACTGCACGCGAACATGAAGTCCTGCCATACCAACAGACCGTATTCATCACACAAATCGTAGAATACATCCTCTTCGTAGATGCCTCCGCCCCATACTCTTAACATATTCATATTGGACTCCGCAGCGGAGACAATTTCATGGCGATAACGCTCAGCCGTAATTTCAGTAATGAAGCTATCGTTCGGAATATGGTTAGCTCCTTTGGCAAAAACCGCCACGCCGTTTAACTCAAAATAAAAGGACGCCCCAACCTCGTCTTTATCACGAACCAAACGAATTGAACGAATACCCGTCTTAACCGTTGATTCCGCCAACACACGCTCTCCAGCAAGCACTTCTGTCACAAAAGAATACAAATGTGCTTCGCCAAGTCCGCGACTCCACCATAACTTCGGTTGATCAATCATAACAGGAACTTCTACGGTCTGTAGGCCTGACTTTAACGTTACAGCCTGTTCCCAGACCTGACCATCTGTACTGATCCGAATGACGGTATCACCCGCATGGTCTGCATCAATCTCTACCACAGCGTTTAATGAAGCAACCGACGCGCTCACTTCCTGTTGCTGGATAAATACATCAGTTATTCGCACCTCAGACCAGCCTTCCAACCGAGCCTCACGCCAGATGCCACTTGTTACGAACCGTGGACCCCAATCCCATCCATAGTGATATGGAGCCTTCCGGGCAAATATACTCACCTTTTTGTCTCCAAGTTCGCCTACATCGGATTGATCATTTGCTGCAGGCAGTGCGTATCCAAGCTTCTCAAGCTTAGGCAGATCTTCCTGAATCGGAGAACGGAAACGAATTCTAAGTATATTATCTTGCGCTTTGACAACCGCTTTCACATCAACGTTCCACACACGAAACATATTGTCAGCAGACAACACATGTTGATCATTCACATAAACATCGGCATAGGTGTCTAGTCCATCGAATACAAGCTCCAGATGCTCCTGTGCAAATAACTTCTCTTGAACATCAAATTTCGTTTGGTATTCCCAATCTTTCTTATCAATCCATTGAACCTCTTTCTCATTCGTTCCATAGAACGGATCTGGAATCTTCCCCAGCTTCAGCAAATCCGTATGTATACAGCCCGGCACCTGTGCGGGTAACCATTCTTGATCCTCGCATGCCTTAAACGTCCAGTTCTGAAAAACCTGTGATTGTATCGTACTCATCATGGCCTCCGTTATGAATAAAGTTTTTTTTGCAAACATTATCAAAACATTTTGTTAGGTTTTGTTATCATAAAACAAATAACTTACAAAACAAAAATAACATGACAACCTCAGAATAGTCAACAGTGGTTTTGTGATTGGTCTACATTAGGTTTATTCAGGCAAACAAAAAAAGACATTAGGCTGCAACATGCCCACCCCATGTCTTTGTGGAACTTCTGTCCATTTATGCTGTGAAGCCTATACGCTTATTCTACAGTAGTTTCGTCTGATGCATATCACGTACAACTAACTCTGAGTAAATTAACTTGCGCTCAAAAGGCTGATCAGGGTGTTCAATTCGCCACAATAAATGATCAACCGCTCTCTTACCAAGATGCTCCTTATCAATATGGATGGAAGCCATTATCGGCTCCTCAGCCCTTGTATTGTCGAAGCCAGTAACAGAGCAGCGCTCTGGGACATCAATCCCTTTATTCTTAAGGGCACGTAGCACGACCACAGCTGTAAAATCATTGGCACAGACAAAGACCTCGGGAAGATCTTCAATCTCCATTTCTTCAATTGCTTTGCGAATATGTTCATTGTTTGGCCCTAGTAGTCCAGGCTGCTGATTGGATTGAATCTGCATCTCTTCCAGCACTGAACGATAGCCAAACCAGCGCTCTCTGAAACTCGCTGCATCAGGCAGCTCGCCGGCAAACTGAAAGTGCCTGTACCCTTTGCCAATCAGCATAAGCACGAGTTCCCTCATACATTTGACATTATCTGTGAACACAGTGTCTGCATGAACCGCCGGTTCCTCATGATCCACCATCACAAGCGGAATTCGCAACCGATAGATTTCCAGTAATACAGTAGTAGAGATTGCACCTACCGTGATAATTCCCCTGATCGCTTCTGGATTCAGTACAGAGAACATCCGATCTGATGAAGGTTCCGTTAGGGTTAATATGTCTAACCCCTTCTCATTCAAGCGAGCTGAAATACCCTCGAAAACTGGTCCCCAGTAGAGAGAAGAGCGATTCTGTGATCGAATATTAGGGAACAGCACCAAAATGGTTCCTGTGTTATCTGCAATATGATCCTGCTCCACTGCCTGTTCGATCGGATAACGTTTCGTTTCAGCCTTGAAGTAACCTAACTGAGCTGCCGTCTTTACAATCATCTCACGTGTATATTCACTTACTCCAGGTTTCCCCGTCAGAGCACGAGAGACAGCAAACTTCGATACGCCGGCAGCATCGGCAATTTGCTGCATCGTTACCTTTTTAGCCATACGACTCACCCGTTTTCCCTTATTTTCATCCAGTGTAGCACAAAAACGAGGATTCAACAAAACAAGTTATTGTTTTGTTTGGTTGTTAGGGCAATATTTTTTTTGAAAAAGCATAATTGATAACCCATTATTAGATTGAAAATGCAAAACAAAAAAGCGGGGCTCTCTTCATTTGAATGAAAAGATACCCCACTCCTTATATATCACTAAAGATAAGATCGACTATACCCCAGGTGCTCCCCGTTCTCCAAGTTCTGTGGGTATACTAGGTTGCTTGCGACGCCAGAACATCATGTCAACGGCTTTGATCTCGGTAATTAATACCCCAACCAACATGAGTGCTGCTCCTGTGTATCCTTGTAGCGTTAAGGTTTCGCCTTGAAAACTAAAAGCAAACGCAGCAGCAAATAGTGGCTCTAAAGAGAATATTAGACTTGTCCGAGTCGGTGAAGCATGACGCTGTGCTAATGTCTGCAATATATAACCTATACCGCTGCACAACACACCCAACCCTAGAATCGCCGCCCAAGACTCAGGTGAATCCGGCAGACGAGGACTCTCAAACAAAAAGGTTGCCGCGATCCCCCATATAGCAGCAACCCCTAGTTGCACCGTTCCCAGCGTTAAAGGGTCATGCTTCGGTGTGAATTTGCCAGCGATCATAATGTAGATCGCATAGATCAATGCTGCAACAATACATAGGATATCTCCGGTATGTAAGCTGAGCTCGTGCTGAAGAGTCAACAATCCCAGCCCAGTAACGGCGATAATGATACTCATCATGAGACGTCTATCTGGCATACGTCTATGGATAGTGGTTGTTAGGATCGGTACAAAAATAACAGCTAAACTAATCAAAAAACCAGCCTGTGATGTCGTTGTTCGTTGTACGCCATATGTAATGAACACAAACGCTGCAAATAATGCTGTTCCCATTACCGCCCCAGCTACAAATGTGCGGACATCCATTCGGAATAACCTACGGTGAAAAATAACGGCGGCGGCAATAAATGCAATTGCAAACCGGAAAGCGACTAAGTTTAATTCCTGCATCGATTCCAGTCCAGATTTCATAAATAAATACGATGATCCCCAAATAACGGTTGCGAGCAACATCTGAATGTCAGCTCTTCTCGCTCCATTAATAGGTTTACTGCTTACTCTACTCATTCTACGTCTACCTTCATTCTGTATGATCTTATCTGCTTATATGTCAGCGCAAATGAATTCGCCTTGGCAAGTATAAACGATCTCTTTGCATTATTAAAATGAATAATTATAATGATATACATGAAATAAATTCATGCAATTTGAAACGAGAGGAATCATGCGCTCATGTCGTTAATTAAATACGAAATTTTCAATACCATCGTGGAATATGGCAGCCTTACTAAAGCGGCAGAAGCACTGAATATCACGCAATCGGCTGTTAGTCATGCGATCGCCAGTCTTGAGAAAGATTGTGGATTCCCTCTACTGAGCCGAGGACGTTCAGGGGTTCGAATTACAGTCGAGGGTGAACGAGTTCTGGGATATACACGCGAGATTCTTCGCTGGACAGAATTAATGAATCAAGAGATTTCTCTGATCCGAGGTGCTGAGGTGGGTACCGTTCGCATTGGAACATTCGCCAGTGTGTCAACGCAATGGCTGCCTGGAATTCTTACGCAATTTCGGCTGCGTCATCCCGGAATCGAGATCAAGCTATGGGAGGGTGATTATGCAGAAATCGAGGGTTGGCTTGCCGGTGGGGCGATTGATCTTGGATTTTTGTCCCTTGGTGAAACTACACCATATGAAACGATTCCATTACAAAAAGACAGGATGATGTGCATCCTGCCTCTAGATCACCCCCTGGCTCACAACACATCTGTTAGTTTCGATGTATTACTGGAACAACCTTTCATTTTGCCGAAATGGGGCGGTGACAACGAAATTGAACGTTTAATTCGTATGCATGCCGTGAAACTGAACGTAATCTACGAAGTTGCCGAAGATCAAGCCATCATGGCGATGGTTCGAAATGGGCTTGGAATCAGCCTGTTGCCTGAAATGGTGGTACAGGGTCACACCGATGAGTTCGCTCTTGTCCCCATTACAGGTGAGCCTTATCGTACCATTGGTATAGCCTGTACCTCACTCGGTAATCTTGCACCCGCATCACGTCGATTTATTGAAAATGTACAGGAATGGTTGCCGCAATCCAACTAGGACATGCCCTAACCCTCGAACAACTGCTTATAATACCGTTCTCGGTAATTAAGAAAGTCACGGGTCAGTTGAAAGTGCTCCGTATCTTCATATGCCACTTCCATAATCCCTTCTTCACTGAACTCGTATATGCAAGCACCTGGATACGACATTAATATGGGGGAGTGCGTCGCAATGATGAATTGCGACCCACTACTCTCCATCTCATGGATCATCCGTAACAAGACAAGCTGGTTCTGAGGCGATAGAGCAGATTCGGGCTCATCCAGTAAATATAATCCTTTTGTACTCAGACGATTGGTCAGAAATTCAAGAAATCCCTGCCCATGTGATCGTACATTCAAAGACTTCCCTCCGTACGGTGCATACGCGCTCTTGCCAACGTCAGGATCATCTGCAAGTTCATCGATATACTTGGCAAATGTGTCAAAGGTTTCAGCACGAAAATAAAATCCCTGCTTCACTCTCGGCATCCATTGCAGGTTCATAATGGTTGATAATGAGGCATCGTCTTTTTCATTCGTAATAACCAGATCCTTGCCACCAACAATGCTAAAACCACAACTTACGCCGATTGCTTCGAGCAGCGTAGACTTGCCTGAACCATTCTCCCCCACCAAGAAAGTTACATTGTGTCTGAATTCCAGTTCATCAAGATTACGTAATGCGGGGATATGATAGGGAAACAGATCTTGTTGCTCCGGTGGACAATCGTGCCATCGAAGTACGACTTTTTTAAGAAAAGGCATGCGGATACCTCCCGAATTTAAGTATTACTCCCACACGCGATCAAGCTGATCTGCGTAATAACGAATGGCTTTCTGATAATCAACAATATTTGAATCGTTAGAGGTATCTGCCAATTGGATCAGCAGACGTTGCATTGCTTCAGTATGTTTACCGAGATTGTACAGTACCATGGCATAAAACACTTCAAATTCACGACGTTCAGGGAATAACTTGATCCCTTGCGCCAACCACTTCTCAGCCTCTGTGTACTCCCCTAATGTTCGATAGGTGCTCCCCAAACCAAGAATAGCACCAGCTTGATCTTCCTTATCTAGTCCGAGCTGTATCGCCTTTTCGTAGTAAGGAACAGCTTCCCGCTCCAACCCCAGGTTGTCATGCGCCCATGCGAGCTGATACCATGCCTGAGCATGAGCCGGCTCCTGATCCATTATTTTTTTCAATAATACAATCGCCTCTTCGGCTTTTCCCTCTTGTCTTAACGCAATAGACTGCTGTAATTCATTCATTTCTATGCTCCGTTCTCCCATAAACATCCTTTTATGTACATCTTATGATTATATCATATACTAAAAAAGCACCCCAGGGAGGTTGAATAGCCAACAAAGGTTGTCCATCTATTCTCCATAGAATGCTTTTAGAGGTTATTTACAGAGACTACTTGCTACGACCAAGTCGTATTAGCCACCATCACGATAAATACCACCATCAGGTAATTGACCGAGATCAAAAAATTAATTTTCGCCCATTTCTCCGTATCCTTCGTTTTAATTCCACTCAACGTATGAATTAACCAGAGAAGTCCGCCGCCTAGAGCTACGATCAGGAATACCAACCCTACATAGTTGTAGTAGTACAGTAGAAACACCGAGGGTAGCAGCAGCAATACATAAGGAATCATCTGTAGTTTCGTGCGCTTCACCCCTTTGACAACAGGCAACAAGGGGAATCCAGCCGCGCGATATTCCTCTACCCGCCGAATACCTAGTGACCAGAAATGGGGCGGCTGCCAGAGAAATAACAGAGCGAACAGCAACCATGCACCGATATCAATCTGATTCGTAACAGCACAGTATCCAATGACGGGTGGCATTGCACCTGCGATTCCCCCAAGGGATGTACTCCAGGTCGAGCTGCGTTTCAGCCAGATGGTATAGATCGCAATGTAAGCAAACCATCCACCCAGGCCGAGCCATGCCGACAACGGATTAACCATGATATACAATACAATGAACCCTGCGACACCAAGTACAATTCCGTACCAGAGAACAAATGCCGGCTTCAGATGATTGATGTACTCAATCCGCTTCTTCGTCCGTTCCATCTTCTGATCAAGTTCCCGATCCCAATAGTTATTAATAACACAAGCTGAGGCAATGACCAATGTAGATCCAATCACGACCATGAACAAGGATAACCAAGAAATATCCCACTTTGAAGCGACCCAGAAGCCTACGGCTACCGCAAATACATTCAACCGCAGCAATCCTGGTTTTGTTAAAGCAATCATGTCTTTAAGCATGACCATCCCCCTGAAGATATGTAAAAAAACCATTCTTCTAATGATACCTGTACCTACAATGAATTACAATCTTCTTCGATTATTTGTCATATCTGAGCCCTTTTCATACCGTATTTATCATTGATTTTGTAACGATTTGGAAATAGCTGAAAGTACTATGGAATGGTTTCAACAAAAAAAGCATTCCTAACCGCTCTTGTCGAACGGAAGGAATGCTTCAATCTTGTCCTTTACCTTTAAGGAATATACTGTTGAACAATTTTGACCACACTGCCGTCTTGCACCGTCAGGTGATATGGAAATACAGCAAGATCCAAAATATCTTTTTTGTCATAAAGTGTTTCGAATGTACTGAGTTCAATTGACTCATTCCATTGAATATCAGCACCCTGAATCGTTCCATCTCGGTCATACAGTTGCATCAACACCTCAGCATCTGCACTCACTTCAAACTTCTCCTGCTCCTCATTATCATTGACGATATAGTACCCATCAGGAGCACCGTCTAGACCCGAGTTCGGATTGCGTTGTTCAAATACTTTATCTGCTTCTTCACCTTGATACCAGCCAATTTTATCGACCACAAGATACAGCTTGCCGTTCTCCTGCTGTAAATCGTCTACATAGGCTGTAAACATCTCAGAGTTGTTAGCCTGAACTTGCTTGGCAGCAGCCGGATTAGCAGTTGCATTCTCCTCTGCATTAGCAGGTGTTAATACATATGTAGCAATCACAATCATGCCCAGCACCGCAACCGCAATACCCAGCATTCGTAGTTTCCATTGTTTCGCCGCGTTCTTCATAGGCAGCATCTCTCCTTATATGAACGTTACTATTCCTTAACCGTAAGCCTTCCATCTCAAACGCTACATGAGTTAATCGGTTGATTCTAACTTTCTATATCATACGTGAAGTCGATATTGCAAAAGTATCAGCCAGATGAAAAATAGTTACAATTAACGTTACCACTGCTCTCCTTAACTACGATAATGACGGACAACACTGAGATTAGAAATAAAGTAATAATAATGAAAGAACCTTGGATGTTCTCATCCAAGGTCTCTATTGTTATCGACTATTGTGCACGCTGCGCTAACCGGACGAGCATATGAGCAAGCAAGTGACGTTCTTCTTCCTTGCCCACATTCCATAGCTCCTGCAGCAATTTCTCTTCCCGGTTACGCGGCTCTTCCTTCGCAGCCAGATAATCGGCTACTTTCTCAGCGATTTTGGCCATTTGTTCTTCACCTAGTCCGATGGACTCTCCAACGGCAATACGTTTACCAAGGTATTCTTTAAAGGCATCAAAGTTTTCTAAAATGTTATCCCTCTGTTCGGAAGGAATTTTGTTGATTGCACCTTCTACTTGTTCTGTAGCGACCTGCCCATCTTTATGAATAACATGGTTGTTTTCAGTCATTCGGAATTCCTCCTTGAGCGTGATTAATATAACTACTTATAATATAAACCTCTGCTCAAAGATTAATCAGCCAGTGCTACATGCTACTTTTTACCATCATTTCGTTTCCACTGAAGATGTGGATCTCTCCACAGCCCATGCCCCTCCTACGTATAACGCTGCGCTCAGATAAAATAGTACATCAATCGTGAGCCAATCAATCAGCACTCCTCCCAAAATGACAGCAAAGCCTGAAGCCGCCGATGTCCAAAAATGATAGTTCCCCATAGCCTGTCCACGCTGACCCGGTAAGGTATTATCCGCTAGTAGTGTACGCTCACTCATACGTTGCATTGCATTACACAAGCCCATGACCATCTGTAATATCAATACCCATATATACGACAGGACCCATGGAAAAGCGATCATGGCAACCGCCATACCTAGTGAACTAACGATAAGCCATTGCTTCGCATGTTGATCTAAACGAGGTGCGAGCCATTGGGAAGCTGCTGCAGAGCTGATCGTAAAGATGGCAAAGGCTAGACCGTATTTCGAGAAGCTATTGCCTAGATTTTTGAGGAAAAGTAAATAATACGGGTAGATCATACCTGATGCCAGGGTGACGATGCTCTGTGAGCGGACAAGCCATTGAATACTCATTTACGTTCCCCCCCATACTGCTCCATAAAATAATTCATAAAACGGTGCTCAGGATCATATCGTTCTTTGGCCGCAAAAAAAGTCTGCTTATGCTTATATGCTTGTTCGAATTGTTCTGATGTGGCATAAGCCTCATAAGGCAAATAATATGTACCGTTGTGCGCAATAGCTGCATCAATGATCCGCTGAAGACCAGATTTGAACGTAGTCTGTTCTTCCTCCGATAAAGAAGCGTGAAAAAGACAGACAAGCCCAAACATATCCTGTGTCGCATACGAAAGCATAGCCTCTTCATCCTGTTTCACATAACGTACCGTTATATTGAGCAAATCCAGCTCTTGTTCGGATACAATCTTCCCCATCTCTTGCACAAAGGCTGGAAATTCATCAATCGGGATAAAATATTCTTGAAGCAGGTCATTGCTTCCAGGCTGATGATAATCCATAAATGCGGACGGAGAAGCCATTGCATTATTGCGGCTAATCCGCTGGCCATCCTGAGACTCAAAATAACGTTGCTGTAATTGCCAGAACCCGTCCTTTGCCCACGGAAATTCTCGGTTTAGATTAAACAGGATTTTGGCTGGTAATACACCCTGCTCTCGCTTGGCAAGAAGATTGTAATCATTCAAGTCACCTGCAGAATCTAAAGCGTAATTGATGGCATACATATTCTGAAAATAGCCTTCACCCGGTATCAACGAAATGCGTGCCAGATGCATCCGCATACTCGAATCCCCTAAGATGTCTTTACGGAAGTACGACGGATAATCTTCGACGAGAACCTGATCCGTCGTCAAATGATACAATTCATCATCGGTTAACGTTAACGTGACGTCTAGTATTACACCAAACAACCCATATCCACCTAATGCCAAAGAAAACAGTTCGGCATTATGCGTACGACTGACTTCACGAATCTGCCCCTCTGCTGTTAGCAGCCGAAAGGATTCAACACTCTCCATTAATGTTCCGTTACGGAGTTCACGTCCATGTGCATTTACACTAATCGAGCCACCGACCGTAAATATATTTTGGGACTGCATACTTTTCACAGATAGTCCATAGGGATTAATCGCCCGTTGTACATCTGCCCAGGTAGCTCCCGCCTGTACTGTCATTTTCTTCGCATCAGGCAGAATCTCAAGTACCCGATTATACGATGTCATATCAATTACAATTCCATCCTCGTAGTAAGTATGGCCTCCTTGACTATGTCGTTGCCCGGCAATCGATACGGTCAAATTATGCCTTTTGGCGTCCTGTAGCAGCTTAATTAGCTGCTCTTCCTCTTGTCCTGGTACAATACGCTCCACCTTTACAGGATGCAGACGACTATAATCAGTGATTAGATAAGGATCTTGATCACTTCCACTCGTTCTCCAGTAAGACCAAATACATAACACCGCCAGTAATAGGAGCATCACACCTTTTTTGACCACTTACACTCGATCCCTCCGTTTACCACGTTTCAAATGAAACGAATTGGTTAATCGTTTACATATAGATTACAACAATTGCAGATGTTAGGTATACCTTGTACTTCATATCAGAAGGAGGAACAAATGATGAGTGAGTCAAAAAAAGATAAAACGAATAAAAATCTCAAACCCGGTGTAAACACCATCTTACACCCAGACCAAGATAATCCGGGGCCAACGGACATGATTGAGAATGCTGTTGGGGACATTGTAGACAATATAGCTCACCCCAAAAAGAATTCCAAAAAAGAACAAATTGATAAAAAAGATTCATAACACTGGCTACAGAATCAAAAAAGTCCTTCTACCCTATTCAGGGTAAAAGGACTTTTTCTTCTTGATTATTTTGCGATATCGACTAGAGAATTTTGTGATATCGATTACAGATAATTTATACCTGATTAGATCTGGCTTACTTTTGATTCCTTAGCAATACGCTGCAATTCCTTGTGAATCCAGATCGCCGCAATGGCGCCTTCTCCCATCGCTACTGTCGCTTGTTCGGCGTGCACACCGAGATCCCCTGCAATCCAAACATTCGGAGCTGCTATCATTGTACGTGGGTCAGCTTTCACATGTCTATTGTCAGCAATCTCTGCACCCAATTGCTCTGCTAATTCATAGTGTACCCGGTTGCCTCCAAAAGCGATAAAACCCCGCTCAGATTCAAACATCTGACCGTCCTCCGTCAAGATTCCTGTAATATAACCATCTTCTGATTGCTGCACTTCCTGCACAGTGGCTTCCAGATAACGAATTCCCTCTTCCTTCATTCTACGATGAAGCTCAGCCGAGATTTGCTTATGTTCATGATTCACATATAACAGATCACTGGTTCGTTCAATTAATACTAGTGCCATATTCGCACCAGCTTCTCCAGAACCTAATAAGACGGTCTTACGATCTTGTATCTCATAGCCATCACAATCTGGGCACACATACACCGTCTTGCCAAGTGTTGGGTTTAACCCCTCAATTTCCGGTATTCGATCAGAAAGTCCAGTGGCTAGTAGAACGGTGCTCGTTTCGACAGTCATCCCATTATCACTGGTAAGCTGAATACGTTCCCCTTTCCGCTTAGCTTCGATCACACGACCCTTTTGAAATTCAACTCCGGTTCGTTCTGCCTGCATTCTACCTTTGGCACGTAACTCTTCTCCAGAAACGCCGTCAGGATAACCAAGAATATTGTGATAGGTTCGGCACAGGGTGGATCGTCCTTCTCCCGCATCAATTACAAGCACACGATGTGAGCTATAGCGTCCCAGCTGGATAGCTGCCTGAAGCCCTGCAATTCCTCCGCCTACAATAATGCAATCATAATTCTGCATGCTCTCTCTCCTCCAATGCTATCATCTTCTATTCTTCTATGTGTAGTTTCATAAAACCCTTATATACATTAAACCAACTACACTAACTCAAACGCCTACCTATAGTTTGTTCCAAAGCAAACAACCCAAACCGTCCGCGAGTAACTCGGTTCATTTGGGTTGAATTTAGATGTTTAAAATACATATAACTCAAAGCGATTAGCATTTGAAATGGCGTTCCACACATCTGAGGTTTCTCCACCCATATACCAGTACGCTAAACCAGCAATATTCCTTGCTGTGCTCATCCTCACTTTGGCAGTTAAAGAACGGCTATCTTCTGCCCAGATATATCGTGGAATACCGCTACTTGAATAACCAATAACATACTGTGCCAGACTAGCATTCCATTGTCTCACAGAGCCTTGGGCCTTGGCTCGCATGCCTTGCTCCCCAAGCGTAATATCCCATGAACTTGTAGACGGGTTCCGTGATGACCAATCCCGTGTGTAGAGCGGGAGTGCCAATATTACTTTGGAGCGTACAACGTCAGTAAGCATGGTCTCTAATCCTTGTTCTACCCATGGCAGCGATGCAACCGAACCAGCAATGGGGTCACCATTCCAATGCTCTTCATATCCCATCAGTACCATGTAATCAGATACTGCCCCTAACCTAGCGTAATCAAATGCCGCTGTCCAATCGGTTCCAAGATTAGGGGACACATCCACAGATATAACAGCACCTTCAGCATGTAGAGATGTGGCCAGGGATGTGACAAATGAAGTCAACCCCTCTCGGTCAGCAGGCTGTACATTTTCAAAATCCACATTAATGCCATGTAAATCATATTTTTTCACATAAGCAACCACCTGGGATATCACATTGGCTCGATTCGTAGCGCTAGATAACATCTGATGGGTTAGTGTCGGATTCGAACGGTTCCCCAGAAGAGGCCACACCTCCCGCCCCGTAGAACTTGCCCATGTTAACAATGTCGAATCGGTATGGTCAGTCACCTGCATACTGCTATTCAGGAAGAACCATCGCGGCACGAGTGTGTTCACTTCCGATTGTTGCACCTGTTGCTTAAATTCTGCTGTCGTTGAATCATATTGCCAACCAAGTTGAATCCCCAGTTGATCTGGTGTTTGCAGCTGCTCAGACCATGCTTTATTCTGCAGAATCGCATCAAGCATAACTGCCGCTTCTTCTCTAGTCACCTGATCGTGTGGTCGGAAGTATCCATCACTACCTCGCATTAAACCTAATTGATAGACTGCTTGAACATAAGGTTTGGCCCAACTTGATATAAGAGATGCATCTGCATAAGTATAAGGAAGTAGTCCTGTAGAGCCTGCCTGTTGTTTCAGCATTCTTACGAGTAGTGTTGCTGCTTCCTCTCTCGTAATGTTGGCATTAGGTTGAAATATCCCCTGACCCTTCCCTTCCATAATATTAAGGTTTGTCATCGCAGAGATATTGCCATAATACCAAGCATTTGAACTCGTATCCTGATAGGGATTCAGATTGTTTTTCACTGGTTTCAATCCCAGTACTCTAACCGCAAAAGTGGCAAACTCAGCTCGGGTCACTGCTTTCTTAGGCTCAAAAGTACGGTCGTTGGTACCCGCGGCGATTCCCTTATTTACTAGATTCATAATAGCAACACGAGCATAACTATTGCTGATGTCTTGAAATTGCTGTGTAGCGCTCGCAGCTTGAGCCACGTTAGTGTTGTAACTCGTCACCGAGCCAAGTAGAACCACTCCACTTAATACCAGCTTAAATATCTGTTTATAGGTTAATTTCTTTCTTCCATTTATCACATTAAAAAGCCTCGCTTCATTGGAGTACGATCATAGATCATCGTACCAAATTGAAGCGAGGCCGTATGTGGTTAAATGTTGGGAATTGGATTGAAAGCAACTAAAAGTAATGTAGCTTATTTGTGTACTTTTACACGCTCTTCAATCGGTTGGAATTCCTTCTCACCTGGTGTAGCTGTCGGTTTACCAAATGGCATCTGAGCAATCAGTCTCCAGTTTTCTGGAATATTCCACTCTTGTTTAACTTTCTCATCGATCAGTGGATTGTAGTGTTGCAGAGAAGCGCCCAATCCTTCTTGTTCCAATGCTGTCCAGATCACCAGTTGCAACATACCATTGGATTGGTTAGCCCAGATTGGGAAGTTATCCGCATAAGCTGCAAAGTTCTGTTGAAGTTGTGCGATTACATTGTTGTCTTCGAAGAACAGAACCGTACCATAACCGCTACGGAATCCTGCCATTTTCTCAGCTGTAGATTTGAATGCTTCTTCGTTACCTACAACCTCACGCAAAATTTCTTCTGTGTGATTCCACAATTTATCATGTTGCTCGCCCAGCAATACCACTGCGCGGGATGTTTGTGAGTTGAATGAAGTTGGCGTGTATTTCACCGCTTCTTCTACGATCTCTTGGATTTTAGCATCCGAGATAGTGGATTCTTTACTGATTCCATAATAAGATCTTCTGTTTTTCAATGCGTCAAAGAAAGTTGTAGACATTACATATTCGCCTCCTAAATTTGTCATTCATTATACCAACATTAGTAACTATAATATAGTAACAAACATTAGTCAATAAACTATTTTATTTTCACTAAATATACAAACGCTGTTATCCCTCATTACAATACAATGCATACTCTCCGAGCTATGACATCCATCAAAACCTTACGATTTCCGATAATCTGCGCGGTATTTTTCCTCTGTGGACGAATTGCTCTTCGTCTGATCCTTGCGTTTCTCTTCCTGCTTCTCCATATTCAGATCCTCCATCGGAATCGGATCTACCGTCTGTTCCTCTTCATATTTATCGAACAAACTTTCCTTCTCGGTGGCATACTGCTCTGGATGGTCTCTCGTGTATTTCTGTTTCGATGATGTAGTATCGCCCACTTTGTTGTTTTCCATTCTAAACGCCTCCTTCGAATTGAGATGCTGATCTTCTCTTTATCCTTTCTTTACCTTTTCTGCTTGTCTTCTAAACAAAAGGAGTGGCGTATCTGCAGCTTTGTATCGATATCACAAAAAGGCCGACCAACATATGCTGACCGACCTTAATCCAATGTAATGATTCAATTTTGAAAAATGACTTGTATCTTCTTTACAATCACTGATGTAGACGAGTGCGGTACAGATCCGGACCACAGCCAACACTTTGTTTGAAGATACGACTAAAATGAGACAAGCGCTTGAACCCTGACAGACGGGCAGCTTCGGTTACACTAATGCCGGGTTGAAATTGAAATAATACCTTCGCCTGGTTGATTCGCCGATCGTACAGATATTTAAAGATCGTACTGCCTGTCGTTTCCTTGAACAAACCCGCCATATATGGCTTCGATAAATGAAGCTCATTCGCCAGATCATCTAGACTAATATCATGCATATAATGCATGTCTACATATCGAATGATGTGTTGGACATGTCGTTCTTTATCCGAGGAAGGGCGATGCTCTTCCAGGTTGCCCTGACAGATACCAGCAATAACATATAAAAGTTCACACAATCGAACGTTCAACCGTTCCTGTACGAACGAGCCTGTATGCAATGAAAGTTGATGAAGCTGCAATAACAATTGTTCAAACTCTGATCGCACTTCTCCTTTTAGATTAATTCGGCAATTCCCTAATTGTTCAAAAGGCTGGAGCACTTCATCCATTCGATCCGGATGTAGATGGCTACGAACTGCTGAAGGATCGAAGTGCAGCGTCGTTCGTTCATAGCGCTTACCCGCAATGGGGTGGGGTCTGTGGAGCGTCATGCCATGCATTAGAACTAAGTCTCCCGGCGCTAGCACATAGACACGATCTCCAATGATGTATGTGCACTCCCCAGCATGAAAATAATAGATCTCATACTGAGCGTGCGCATGGAATCCATCCGACTTCCCCACGTTAAATAAACTGGTGGAGCGATAACTATATTCAAGCGGATTCGTAAATTGCATCATTCGTGGCATCAATAATACCTCCTGTTGGAGAGAGGTTTTGGTTCCTTACAGCGAACAGAAGCCATGAACACATATAATGAATACGTTACGTGTCATGGCCTCTATGGAACAGCATGTACTACAAACTAATGATAACGCACTCTGCCCCTTGTCCAGTTACAGAAGTTGCTCAATGCTAGTCTGGATATCAGCTATGGAATCAATCGGCTCAAAACGTTTAACAACACGTCCCTCGCTATCAATCAGGAATTTAGTGAAATTCCATTTGATCGCATCTCCATGTAGCCACTCTGGAGCCTTATCCGAAACCATTAGCTTCAGCAACTTCGCCTGCACATCTGTCTCATCAAAACCTGCAAATGGCCCCGACTTTTTGAGAAAGTCATACAATGGATGAGCCGCTTCACCATTCACGTCCATTTTGGAGAACATCGGGAACTTCACACCATAATTAATCTGACAGAAGGATTCTGCTTCTGCACTACTTCCCGGCTCTTGTTCTGCAAACTGATTGCAAGGAAAACCGATAATTTGTAAACCCTGATCTTTATACTGATCAAACAGCTTCTGCATATCATCAAACTGATGGGTATACTTACATTTGCTTGCCGTATTTACGATCAACACAGGCTTACCCTCATATTGATAGAGCGGGAATCGTTCCCCACTCGTTTTGGTCACAGTAAAATCATAGATGGTTGGCATGTGTGTGGTGCTCCTCGCGATTGATAGTATATGTATGTTGGAATACAGTTTCATTATATATGAAACCCATTCACTTGTGTTGGTTAAATATCATATGATACACCGTTAGCCTTTGTCGAAATTGCAGTTAACACGTATTTGTATATGATCTGGTTAATTCCTTATTGAGCGACTTCTATAATGTTCAACTGGATTCCTTGGTTCTGAGGTACCCGATAACAGTAAATCTAACAACCCATCGGGGACAAGTTTCCCTTGTGCATGCGACGTAAGTGATGAGAGTTCACGGATCGATTTCCATACCGCTTTGAACGAAGTAACCCCTTCTACGCCTTGAATTTCGTTGGTGTTGTACAAACTTCGATCGACCAATTCAGCTTCATATATAAAATCAATTTCATGACCTACATCATCTAAGTATGCAAAAATATTCTCAATGACACACAGCAACTTCGGCTCTTCGATCTCCGCATCTATTTCTTCCTGTACTTCTCGGATAATTGTATCTTTGCTGTTCTCACCATACTCTACGGTTCCCCCAATGGGTCTGTAGAAGGTTTGCTTAACAACTGGATCAACGATTTCCTGAACTAAAATGTAATCCCCTTTACGAATTAGACATAGCGAAACTGTTCTAATCACCATATCCATTCACCTCAAATGAGTAGCTCAAAATGATGTCTCCATTGTCTTCAAACTCACCTGTTTCTTGAAATCCGCACTGCTTGTATAAGCGATTAGCTACCGTATTGTGAGGCACATGCGACACTCTAATTTGTCTACAATCCGTTCTATCTTTCAATTGATTAATAAGTTGCTTGATCGCACTTCTCCCATAACCCCGACCCTGATATTTCTCGTCAATCATCAACCGCAAGATCCAGTAGTATCCATCTGAATACACTTCGTTGTCAAATAGGACAAACCCGACCATAAGATCATCTGCATAGATTCCGTGAGGTATTGAAGTAACCTCCTTCAGCGCATGCACAAGGGAATCAGCGTTAGTAGCAACGAGTGATAATTGATCTTCTCGCGGTTTGAGAGCTATACAAGCTAATTCATTTTCTCTCGTAATACGTTGTAATGTGATTTGGGGCGAGTCCATAACATTCACCTGTCCCTTTTTTATTAGATTTGTGCGCTACGAAGTAACTGCTGCTTCTTTCTTGGTCAACGTATAATAGAGTAGATTGTCAACAAGCTCATCATGTTTATGAAAATGTATCTTTTGCAGGAGTCTAATGGATTGAGCATTTGCTTGCTCCACCGTAGCCTCAATGTAATCAACTTTCATGTGATCAAAGCCGATTTTCACGACCTCGGTCAGCGCTTCATGCATTAGACCTTGACCCCAATAGGATGCAGTCAAATCGAAGCCAATTTCCGCTTTGGCAGGCTGCCCCTGATCCCAACAATGGAACCCACATGTGCCTACAAACTCATGGTTAAGCTTAAGAAACAGACCATATCTACAACCTGAATCTGCGATATGAAATTGGATGATCTCTTCTGCTTCAGTAAGGCTCACACAAGGCTCAATATCCATGAATTGAGTAACGCTTGCATCCGAGAAATGTTGGAACACCGCTTGAGCGTCCGATATTGTCAGCTCTCTAAGAACTAATCGATCCGTTTCAATCATTGGAAAAGTGACGATCGTAATCACTCCTTCGCATTTCTCATTCGAATCATCGAAAATTGTACATTCGACTCCAGCACTTTTTGTTTCAAAGGCATCAGTGAAGGCATGACTCTGAACTCGATGCCCTCTTTTAAAATTGCACCGATTAAATCATCCATGCGTTCCACAGCGATTGGTCGAACTGTACATTTCGAAGTGTAATAACCTGCATTTTCGTTTTCTAGCTCAAAATGCTCAGGATTGAAAGTATATCTATAGATGTGTCCTTCGCGCACCCGGTCATACCAATCCGATTCAATCGCAATCATACGTTTGGTAGAAGTTACTCCAAATCCCCGAGCTAAGATAGGTTCTTCCGCATCTTCCTTAGACCATACACACACTCTGGGGCACTCTCTTGGGAAATAGTAATGTACAGCATGATACGCATCAATCGTCCACACTTTCGCATCCGTCTGATTATAAATCGTTCTTGGTTCAAATAATGTAATATCCGATTCTTCGCTAAAATGATAAAGCTTCATATTCATCTCCTTTCGGTCAAATACTCCTCTTGAAGTAAACCATAATATGCGAGATCCTCATACGCATCTCCCTTTCTAACATGTTGCCTTAAGCATCCTTCAAATTTCATGCCCAATTTCTCCATCACTTTACCTGAAGCTGGATTCTTACCTAGGTGACGAGCGTACACACGCTTTAACTTTAATTCGTCAAACGCATACGCCATCATGCCTCTGGCCGCTTCTGTACAATAACCATTATTCATAAATGGAACACCAATCCAATACGCCAGTTCACCGTGATTAAACTTAGTATGGAGCGCTATAGTTATTGCACCCATTAGATATGATTCCTCTTTGTGTACAATAGCTAATGTAACTGATTTTCCTTCAATAAATTGATTATCATGTGTGCGAATCCATTCCTCAGCCATACCATTCTCATACGGATGAGGGATATAGAGTGTCATTTCCGCGATGTAAGGATCCCCTGCTAACTGTTGAACGGAATCTGCATCATGCAGTTGGAACGGACGTAATAACAGCCGCTCAAGTGTTACCGTGGGTAAGTTACGCATACCGGAACCTCCTAATCTATCATTTTTTCTTCATCATATATTGTTCATACAACAACTTATAATGCTTGAAGCTGGCAAAGGTGCTGCTTAAATGATCAATCTGATTCCAAAAATTCTCTTCATTAAAATCGGCTAAATCATTAATCAATGCATCGCCTAAGTTGTGATAAGCATTGCTAATATGGAAAATTTCCTGTGTCTGTTGTACTACATTTGTCGTTAACGACTGCTGTATTCCCTCTTCTGCTCGGGGTTGTTCGTCCCATACAATTGATCCAGAAAGCTGTCTGATGTCCAGCAATGCTTGAAATAAAATACTCTTATATGCCTTTACTTTTAGATCATCCATGCGTAACTCCTTCACTGTCTTCTACTACTCTTTCTTCACTTCGAAACAGCTTATCATTTAATGCCTCACTATTCGTCACCCTCGTAACTTTATGACTGTAAAGATTCAACTTCGCTGCAAACACTGGTCTATCATGTTCAAAGTCACTTGTCCATGTATACATCATTTTTAGCATGCCTATATCCGGTTTATAATCGCAATGCTCCAGACCCAGGTTTTGTTTGATATACCGAGTCAAAATTCGAACTTTCCGCTTCCATAGGGGAGGATCGAGAAATATAATTGTGTCTGCCATATCCAATAAACAACTATATGACTCCCTGTGTACTCCTTCAAAAATCCAATCTCCGCTACGATCGATATTGTAAATAACTTCAACTTGTTCCTCAGGTGTACGCTTGTTTCTTCCATCTAACGTGTGATGATGAACAATGTTGTCTAATTCATACCAAGGAATACCGAGTTGATTCGATAAACGTTTCGCCAGAGTTGTTTTGCCACTAGCTACAATGCCAATAATGAAGATTTTTCTCATAGCCGATCCCCCAAATTTTAGTCCAATACAGTCCATTCTCCACCATACGCCGCAAACATATTTGGGGTCAACAAAATCATCCCTCTTCATAAATATCCGTTCATTCCTCCAAATATCCGACCTAACACGTTAAAATAAATGATGATACAGGATAGGATGATAGCCAAAGTTAGGATTAAAACTCTATTCTTTCTACTCTTTGGAACGAGTAATAGTAATACAGCGACCATTATCAGATAGATTCCCATTAGAAATGGAGTTAAATAGTAGTGGGTGTGAATAGGGAGATATGCGTAACGCAATTGATATCCCTCAGACAATATAACTGTGATCGGAAGAGAAGCAATAATGGTTGAAAATAAACCATGACCACGCCCATACCACATCAGATAGGCACATAGCGGAGTAATCAACATACAAATTCCCCAGAATAGCATTTCCCTTGCTGGAAAGAAGTGTAGGATCCATACGGTATAAACATAATACACCGTAAGCATAGAGCCGAAGAATGATAATGCTTTAAGGGCTGCCACGCGAGGGGAATAGCTGAACACCGATAACAGCGTTGCTACGAATACCCATATGCCAAGACGTCCACCGATATCGTCAAATATCGGATTGATTCCTGGTGCATCAACAAGCTTGGCTGCTAAACCCATAATGACAGCCAACAGGATTGTGTACAGAATAGAAACGACTTTTTGCCTAGTTGTTGCTGGTTTCACTGCTCTAATTGGATTCAATAGACTGTTAATGAGTACTTCACCGCCTTCTTCCAACTCATTATCTTATTTGGTTGTCGTCACTGTTAGTCATGGAAATGCTTGATCACATTAGCCAGTGCGTTGTAAATCCCACTGAAGGTTTCAACCTCTAGATCGTAATGTCCTGTGAATGCTACATCCGTCTCTTCACCTTCATAAACAATGATTCGATGAGCATATCCATCTAGCCATACACTTTGGAAAGTCATCTTGGCTGAAACTGCGAGACTGAGATTTACAAACCATTGGCGAATGGACAGGGATTGTTCAAACAATTGATCCACTTGCCATTTCTTTGGTGTAAAATGTACGACGATGTTCTCTTCATCCTCAGGTACGAGTTCTTGAGTACATTCAATTGCACTTAACTGCACTTGATGATTGGAATCGATGTATTTATAGACGAGTTCTTTGCGGAAACGGGGGATTACTCCTTGCGATATACCATACTCCCTTTCTCCATGACCATCTTCCAGATATTTAAGTATGGTAGAGTCTACATCTACCTTCAATCCAAGTTGATCCTGTTCCTGATGCCAATCGCCATGCTGCTCAATATATTGATACAATTGGTCGACATGATCTTTGCTCATGACGACTGAATACTTCTTTTCAAACTTGTAATTGTTTTCTATATAAGAGCGGAGCATACCCGGGAGAAGAACACTAAACTCATTCAGAATGCTGAGGTAGTTCTCCTTTTTCATGTAAAAGAAACCTTCACCCTTAAATTCCAACCATGTTTCACTGCCATTCAGATAGAGGATTCTGTGTCCCTCAGATTCCATATTTAAGTAAGCGATTCGAGCATCGAGATGATGACTTAAGGTAATAAACCATTTTTGTACCACCTTCGATTCTTCAAATAACAGACTCATATCCGATGTTGCTGCGGTGAAACTAACGATGAGCTCATTGCAGTTCGTATCCAACTTCTCCATAGAATAATAGATACAACCTATTGTGGCTTGGTGATCTGCATTGAAATTATGCTTAACCTCATCTTGATCATCCTTAGGCTTCCAACTGAACCCGCCTTCTACATATTTCAGAACAGAAGAATCTACATTAAAATATATGGAAAAGCAATCTGTCCCATTAATAATTCCATGTTCACTGACATACTTCAGCAACTCTGCTTGCTGATTTTCTTGAATAACCAGCACATAACGATAGTCGAGTCCCATATTATACGTCGCCTTTCACTTGTTCTTCAGATGTGTTAAACACCATACCTTTACCTTCCCAATACTCTGTTTTCACATCCTCAACACGATAGTCACCATTCGTATATTCATGAATGACTCGTTTCCAGAAGTGCTGTGCAGCGTCATTATTTCCGTGCTGAAGGACTTCCCAATTGCCTTTATGCGTATCAAAAACCAATCTAGCAACCTGTTGTCCTAATCCATTTCGACGGTACTTTCGCATAATAAAAAATTCAGCAACGGATCTAGCATTTTCCTGAACTAGATAGCAAAAATCATTAACCAGTACAAAGCCTGCATATTGTCCATCGACTTTTACAAAGTACGCTTGTCGCTTCTCTTCCGTCCAATAATGATCCAGATAGCTATACCCATAGAAGCCTTGAGCGTTCACATCAGCTCCATTAAATTCACTGAAATCGTATTCATATAATTCGATAAGTTGCCTTAGTATGGACTTCTCATCCTCTGAAACTTTGACGATCTGGGCGTAGTCTTTCATTCATTACTTACCTTCTCTCTACTAGACATTATTTATATTTATCCTGCCATTGTTCTAACCAGGCTCTATAAGATGTTCCCGTGTGCTGCTCAAGCGTTTGGCCATCTATGGTATATACCCATCCATCGTTCATCTCACTGTGCGTCAGATAGCTGTACCCACCAATGATCCCCGTGGCTGAACTCATAACATAAACAGTTGTTTGTGGTTTATCATAATCACTGTTCTCATCTAGCGGATGACCCGACACCGCGAACTTACTTGTGCTAATTTTCTCACCAACATACATTAAGGGATCTACATCCTGAACGCTCCAATATTGAACATAAGGCATCTCCACGAGTTGTTTCTTATCTAGTATATATTCATGAACAATGCCCTCATTATGAACAATCGTATACCCTCGATCAAGGACATATTGTTCAACCATAAGATCGTTTTCATTTGTTCTCGAGGTGCTACATCCAATTAATGGTAACAACAGAACGAGAATAACCATTCTTTTGTATATATTCATGGAGTCGCCTCTCTTCGTAAAAAGTTCAATTCTGGATAACGTTACGCAATCTTAGTAACTAATTACTCGTTATGATACCAATACATCGGTCTCTCATCGATTTTCTCAAAGCATAGTTTAGCAGCTAGATGATTAGATTCCACATTATCTGAATTACAGCACCAGTTAGGTGTCAATTGTTTGTGAAGACATTCTTTAATAAACTGAGTACCCATCCAAGTTGCAAGACCTCTTCTCATGAAGCTTTCTATTGTAATGATATCAATCTCAGCAAATCCCCCTCCAATGTATGGAGATGTGCACACACTGACTAGGTCTTGTTTATATTTAAGAAAATGCCCTACTCCAAAATCACAGAATTGGGCATTGGAACTCCAGGCTAGCTTGTAATATGGATAGAAGTGCTCCCTATATTCTTCTGAAATCTGTTCATTCAGAGGAATATAGTCGTAGTCTTTATTACGTGGCATATCTGTATCTGGATATGTATGAACAAATTTATCCCGATTAAAACTGAAGTAAGATCGTGAAATTCGAATCGAATGATGTATTGTATATTTGCTTAATTCAATTTCCCAGGCATCCGTAAACACACCTAAGGCAAAAAATCCGTTGTGATGTGCGGGATTGTTCATATAATGAATAACCGCTTGATTGAAAAGATCATCATCTTCTCTACCAGCCAAACCGTAGAAGCCACCTGAACTCGTTATAAAACAAGCTGTCGGATTGTCTAAATGATTCACAAACACCCTGCCCTCTTGGATCAGTTCAATAACCGAGAACGCATACACTGCTTTGTTTCGAATATCTTCCAGCCAGGGCAGAACTAGATCAAACTGTTCTTTATGTAGCTCGTGCATACTCTACCTACTTTCATAGTGGTGCTCTGCTATATCTCATTCAATATCTCTTCTAGAGCAAACCAGTTATCACTCACCCACATTAATTCATGGGCGAATCTCCGTAAGGTTCGATATTCTTCCGACTTAATACTTAACCAGGCTGCTTCCTTCCACCACGTCAACTGGATAGATCGAATAAGTTTTGCCACAGTTAACGGACTGCTCTCACGATATCCCATCACAAATCCCTTTGTTGATTCTAAGTTGATGTTATTCTCTAATATCGCGCCAGATAGAATAGCTCTCGAAATATCAAACTCCGGATAGATATAGTGCATTCGATCAAAATCCAAAATGGCAGACACCTGATTGGAATGGAACAAAATATTATCTACAAATAGATCCCAATGAACCCAACCCTCTTCACACGATTGAAACGTATTGAGGTTAAATCCACCTATAATTTTCCGCTGTGTCTCTAATGCAGAAATGTACTTATGTGCTCCTACAGTATGTGCATCATTCCAGTTCTTCTCCCAAGTCGCTAACGTGGATGCCTTAGACTCTGGTTGCCAATGCAAAGGATAATTGGATGGAGCATTTAAACGGAGCCATTGATGCAGCCTACCTGTAATTTGACCTAAATGATACATTTGATCTACATTTACCTCTCCTGGGTTTACCATATAACCATCACAATAACTTGTGACCATGAATCGTTCGCCAGATGGAGTTCGTTGAATATAACGACCTTGATCAGAGAAAATCTTAGGGCACGGAATGCCTGCTTGCTGTAATCTATCTTGTAATCCTAATGCCGTTTCAACGGAGTGCAACAATTGATCTGAATATCGTACTGCATTATATTGCTTCACAAAGCGTATTCCTGCATCCGTATGTAACTTCCATTTTAGATTGGCGTATCCAAAATGATTAGGTTCTGCACGATACGTAGTCCAGCCATAAACCATTTCAATCTGGGCTATTATCTCATTTAAGATATCATCTGATGACATTAGTTCCATGAACACTCCCCTACTTAACAAAGCAAAATTTCAAATAATTCAATCAGATGACTTATAAGATTTAGCTTCTATAACAAGCGAAGTAAGAGATTGTCTCAATTCCTGACCTAGAGAAAAGCTTTTCAGAAGATCTTCAATTAAACTATAGTTTATTGTACAAGCATTATTCTGAAGATAATGTAAAAGTAAATCAGCTTTGGATTGTCGCCCCATTAGATAATAAGCTACATACCACACTTCAGGGCTTGCCATGTGTATTCCGTTCCATTCTCCTAAACGCTCTAGCGGTAGTTGAAGTATTCCTTTTTCTGCATGCAAGGCAAATCCACCAATAAAGTCTATATGTTGTGTCTCAAAACTCAGCCTATATTGACTCGCGAAGGGATAATCACCACTTTCTAACTCTAGACAGTCATGGCCGTTTAGTGCTTTTAATAATTCCTCTTTAGAACAATCTACAGTGATATCCCAATCGTTAATGGACTCAACCAGGTTCAAATAGTACAGTAGGCCACTGCCACCAAGTGAGTACATGATATTGTTTTCTTCCAACTTCCGGATAATCGGAATGATTGTATCAAGCTTCAAGACCACTTCACCTACCATCTACATATGTCTCAATTCGTCCGTAGTGCCTGTCAGTTCTGACCATCGAGCTGCAAGAAATTTCGCATAGTTTAACGAGCTTGTCCCATACGATCCTAGAGAATGCCCATCGTTTATCTCAACCAATTTCATATTTCCATCTGGATCTATACCAAAATCCATCCCATAGGCAGCAGGCGCATCCACAAAATCTCTAACTGCACGTTGCACTACACTTACATCTAATGTGGAATCCCATGCACCCTTGTACTGTCTAATATCAAGAATTTGTCCATATCGGATAAAACAACGCCACTCTGTTTTGAAGTCAACAACCTCCGAACACCAGATGGTCGTATCTTCGTTTTCTTCAACAAGTCCTATAAAATCTTTGTATTCTCTCACTACTTTTCCAGCAAACTTTTTCGTTGTATCTTTGGGTTTAATAAATACATTCCAATTCTGAGGATTGGCAAAAATGTCTTGGATGGTTGTGCTCCATATTTTACGACCATAATACTGGGATAAGGATGGCGGATAATCTATTTCCCCTTGCTTTCTCTCAATTCCCAATAACTCAAGACGTTTTCTAACATTGCCAATTCCACCTACAACAATATGTTCTGGATTCTTCTCATTCACCTCTTGGATATCATTGAACTTAACAATCTCCCATCCCAATGAAACAAAGCCTTCATAAGCAATAAATGCATTCACATTGTAGAACATGCCATCCTGATTCACCTGTATATATGCTCTCATCCTTGTCACGTCCTTGATGTTGTTTGTTTTGCTATTTCTTATACAGCCTTTTTCCAACATGTTCTTTCAAACTAGTTACCGACACATTGGTTAAGATACCTATATGTTTTATATTTTGTATGCCTACTTCGTAATTCATCAATTCGATTTGTTTTACGGGAATGCTGACTCCACCATCCTCTGAACTAGTGAGGTTATCCCCAACCTTCAGTATCGAACTGTTGTTCAAAATTCTACCCGCAATCATTCCACCTTTGCCTTGTACTTCAAAAACATCTTCAACCTCGATTATAAACATCACCTGCTCCAATCTGCTGATATGAACTATTTAATCCATTATTCTCTTGTATAGATCAGTGCTCCTCCAGATCCCAGAATAACTAGTTTATTCCCAGAAGCGGAAAAACCACATTTAATCGATCCATCCAGTCGATTCAAATCTATCATCGTTGCACCCTCTAGATAGTTATAGTTCGGTTGAAATACATTCTCTATAATGACTGATGCTAGAGGCCACCATGGATAGATTACTTCCACACTCCAACCATCATGAGTGACGCGATTCCCATCGCCGGAATCGAATCCAAAAATAGGAACGGATTCGTCATTATATGGGATACGGAATGTTAACTGATCTGGACTCATACTGTCATAGGTGTTGTTGGCATCTCGATCCCTATGGATGGATAGACCTGTATCAGAATCATTCAAGCTGTAGCCTGAACTACTAATCAGCACAAGATTCTCATCTGAGTTCCAGCCGCAAGCTATACAACCTGCCGCAGGGATCACCACTTCATTACGCCAAGGCTCTGGCGGTTTAGCAGGTATCATTTCTTGTGCTCGATATAACAGATTCAATTGATAATCACTGCGTTTTTCTTGATTGCTATTCGATGGAAGGTTCATAAATAACTCCTTCATTCAATTCTTTTCTTCATTCTAAACTCATTACACCGTACCAAACGAAATTTTCATATTTGGTGCATACATCAACCAAGAATCTGGGTTGAAAACGGAGGAGAAGGCGAGTTCAGCCTCATATTGTCGCTTGGCTTCATCCGAACTTAATCCTCTAGCTACCAAGTTATAGATATTCTGCTCTGCATCACCAGGGTTCTGACCTATGCCTTCTTCCTTTAGAGAATGATATAATTTATTTTTCTGCGCGACATCCATATTCTGATCTAAGAAGTTGACCTTATCACTGATTCGACATTCCACTTGTTTCAATCCCAATTGACTCATTAAGATAGGCAGCCGCATCCTTCATCTTCTGAAGGATGTGCTTCGCATTATGCATATGAAGTAGAAATGCATGGCTCACTGCCATGTCATATTTTCTTTCCATAACAGCTGTCTCCAGATCACACACATAGAACTGAGTATTATATTGGAGTTTTGAATATATCTCCCGAGCCTCTTTAATCAACCCTTCCCCTTTATCAATCCCCGTGTAGGTTGAGCCCTCAGGCAACAAAGGAAGCAGTTTAAGACCAAGATATCCGAATCCGCACCCATAATCAATTATATTCAAAGGCTTCTTTATCTTCCAAACAGACTGCACTAGAAATTGTAAATAATCATCGTTATAGTAGAGCCCCCGTGTATTTCTGAGGTACTCTATTTGCTTGTCCCAATAATACTCAGTCACCTCGCACCAGCCCCTTTGAACTATTCTTCTCCAACTTAACTGCTAATCTTGGAAAGCAGTTCTTCATTCATCTTACGGATGGATTTAATGTTTTCCTGAATTTCTTGGGACTTGAAATATGCTGCACTTTTGATCAAATAATCTGCTAATGCCTCTTGATCACTACCCATTTTGTTATCATAGCTGCGACTGCGGATTAATTCGAGTTGCCCCGTAATATCCTCTACAATGCGTACCCCACGATATAATTCATTGCTTAACCCTTCTAGATCGATATACCTCCCACTTGTGTCCGATACAATCCATTCTTGCTGCATACCTAAGCACTCAAAAAATAATGAAAAATCGACAAACATATCGTATATACTATTCTCCCTTAGACTACTAACATCAGTATAATTCGCGTAAGAACTGATCGGCCCGTACAATAACGTTAATTCTCTGTGCATCACACTTAAATGTTGAAAATTCCTGTGTATAACATTACTGGACTCGTCTTGTTCACCAATGTATAACTTACTGCTTGATATCGCCTCAACTAGAGCACCATGAATTGATCCCACCCTATATTGTGAGTTAAAATAACTCAAGGCAATTTCGACGGCCGTTTCATAGTTCTCATGTTTTTTAGACTTGTCATACTGAAATACGTTCAATGTGCCGGATAGTATGAATAGAAGTACAACGATGATGAAGAGCTTACCTTTTCTCATATTTTCCACCTCTATACTAGAACGCTTTAACAACTGCACTTGTCACCTATTTTTTATGAATTCAATTCTTTTTTCATATAATAATGTTTGTAGCCTCCTGCATTTTCAATCTTGCCATACACCTCGTAGCCTTCTTTTTTATAAAAATCCAAGGCTTGAAAGCTTAATGTGTCTACTTTGATGAAATCACATTTTTTCGTCAGAGCAATCTTCTCTACTTCTTGAATCAGTTTCCTCCCATACCCCTGGCCTCTTAGACTAGGCTCAACATATAAATAATGAATCTCAAGCCAGTTCCAGCACGTCTCACCCAGGATTCCACCATAAACTTGACCTTCTTCATCTTGAAGAAATAGGTGTATCTCTTGATATCTGCCTTTGATCTCATCTGGAAAGTGCTGCATGTTATAATAGAACACATGGTCTCTCACAATTTTTTTCATTTCATCATTATTTACATCTGTTATATGTAACGTCATAGTTGTTCTCCTTTTCTCCCCCAGTGTAATAGACTGTTTGACATTTTTCATTCCCACTGCTTACTCCAGAGTGATTTCATTTTCTATCGTGAGATAGATATCCTCAGAATGTAGCTTTCCGTCATTATCATTCCATGTGACCCTAAGAAACGTACTCGCATAATTCTGTCGATCCTTCTTCAGCTCATCATACGCATAATCACTAGTTACATAGCCTATATTCTTAAGATTATCATTATTGAGAATTGTAATAGAACCATCGTGAGAGGTGGCTACATGCGAAAGCATCTTACTATAATTACCTTCAGGATCTTTCTCCTGTATATCTAATTTATAGTAGTTGCTGTCACTGATACTTCTTGGGTCACCTTTAAACGTTAAGCTTGCATGACCTCGTTGGATCTGATTCGATGTGATAATAATTTTATAGTCTGAAACGTCCCACATATCTCCTGTTCCATTCAATTCATACATTTGTACAGCTTTGTTTGCTGTATTACTTGAACCATGGTCGGTTTGCTCATCTTCCTTATTGAAGTACAGCCAGCCCCATATGACATTAGACGCAATAATTACACTGAGTAATCCAATCATTGTTCTTTTCATCTTCCACTCCTCGAATGCATTAATTTCTCCTTTCAATTACTATTTCTCTCCGGATAAATTTTCATTGGTAGCTTTGATGAATTGATCTTCTTGTATTTCTACAGCTATACATTCGGTTGTCTCGACATCCTTGATCTTATATAACTTCGTGCCTACTGGATATTTGTTGGAGAAGCCATCTCTATATGACCCTTCTTTGTCAGAATAATGTTTCACTTGACCTATGTCATGATCGATCTCTTCTCTTGTTAGTGTTTCATTGGTCATGCTATACGTGTGATTGTTCCACACAACAAACGAATACGCCCAGCTTGAAATAGAACCGGTACTATCATCCATTGCTCGGCATCCAGAAATTACGATGATGGAGAGAAAAAGTGCAATACATATACGCAGCGATTGTTTAATGGATCTCATCATCTTTTTCTCCTTTCCAATTCGTGATCTATATGCCGTAAAATCCAAGAATGAGCTTGAATTTCTTCTTATTTTTCTTCGCTAACTTCATGCCTTCTCTCGTATCCATGATGAACACACGTTTACCGAACCATACTCGGATATATATTGATTTTAGTTGGAAAGGCGAATAGATTCCCTTAATTTCCGTTTCTGTTCCATCTTCATGCTCCAACTCAGTTCGAATAAACCATGTATTGCCTACACCAATTTCAATGTATTTCTTCAACCTGGTTCTCCTTTACTTGCTCAGCTCTGTTGGCTAAACCACTTTCTAAGCTGGTTAATATGAGCTTGATGATATCGGCTATGATCAGCCATGTGCCACAATCCCCAACGTATCGTTGCTTGCTTTTCATTTTCATGTCCGAATAGGACAACTCGATCTAGATCATCATCTGTTAATTGATCACATGAATCTTTAATCATTTGAAGTACACCTTCATATTGTGAGATTAGTATATTCCACGGAATATTGTTCACCATAGGAAGTTTATAGTGTTCATCAATCATAGGGCCGAACTGTTCTATAGATGTCTGCGGAAGTGGTTCACCCTTTATTCGATAGACCCAATTCAGATCCACATATAGAATATGCCGAAGTAGCTGTGCAGTACTATTAAACGTACCATTATATCCCTTATAGTCGATCTCTTCTTGTGACATACCCTCGGTGATGCGTTGCAGTCGCTCACTATTCTCCTTCACTGCGGAATATAACACCCCTACCATGGGCGACATATTGTCTTCACCTTTAAGATCATATATCATTCGGTCACCTCTGTTCTTACATTTTAGGAGTAATATACAGGCTCAACTTGATATAAAGTACGTTCTATTATCGGGCAAAGCTCCCCATCGGTTTCATAAAATTTAATACGGAAATACAAACTTTTCAGAAAGTTCTTTATATTATTTTTCTGCCTGAAGGCAGGAAGAAACTCTGAACTTTTTTCCACTGCACCAAAACGTTGAATCCACTCTTCTAGCTCCGTCCGACTAAGGATTCTACGATTTAAAATTTGAATGATGGGTCTGATCATACGTTCATCTTCCCCATCAGAGTAGACACGATCTGTTATCGTCATCTTTTCATAAATTAGATCAAGCATCGTGGACAGATCATTCTTGTCCAGTTCAGGGCACTGCGCCAAATCATCCAAAGCATCCGCTGCATGTGCTATGGCGTGAGCCCAGCCTTTGTCTTCATCGTAACCACGATAGTCTCGCTCTTGTTGTACGTTGTAGAATACGTTCTCTTTTATCTGATGGATCTGCTCACTCGAGAGAAACGGTGATTCATTATGTCTCGCCAATAAAAGTGGGATAACGAGCATGGAGAATGATCGAGTGAACACAGAATCTGTGTTTGATTCACCCAGCCTATATAGCAAATGGTTATGATCCAGGACAACGGATAGAAGTTGCTCTAACTCGTTTACAGCTAGTATGTTGCCAGGGATCCAATGTGATAACGTTGTATAAATGAGATCATCTCGTAATTCGGCATCCAATGAACCGATCTGGCTGATCATTTCTTGTACCAAAGGGAAGGTATCCGGAGGTGCTTCGTAATCATTTTTCTTAATCAAGATTAACTTTTCTTTTAAATTCATTGGCTATGCTCCTACTGAAATTGTATTGTGGACTGTTATTTAGAATCTGCTAACTTTAGAAAATCAAATATGTTGAGCTTGTATTCATCCCACGTATATTCTTTGTTTTGTATGATGAGTTTGGGAATATCCCAATGCTGAACGATATTACAAACGAAATCTTGATTTTTCGTCCAAAACTTTCCTGCTTCAACAAAGTCATCATCGGAATAGAGTCCACAGCGCCCTTGCGTAAACTCAGATCCACGAATATCGCATATCCATCTCCAATGTTGCTCTACATTGTCTTGATATACATAGATAAGTTCAGGGTTAAGAGCGCTAAGTACATTCTGAATCCTCCAGGTCAGATCCATTATTCGATCTTCGCTCATTTGCATGTTATATGCGAAGCCAATTGTATTTTGAAAAACGCTGCTCTCCACAATTGTAATCTGATTACGATGAATTGGATTATTGACAAAGTCAGTAAACAGCTGCTCCACTTTCCCAATAAACCACTCTGCCTCTTCTACAATAGAAAATGAAGTGAATTGGCGATCGTAAATGCGAAGTGGGTGGTGATCATCTAATTCATGGTAGAATACATTGGCAATATTTTGCTCTTTCAATTGTTCATGTATAGCAAGTCCTGTTGTGGATTTACCCGAACCAGGCATCCCATCAATGAGAATCAATCTACTGTTCATTTCTTTCCTCCTCATGTTCAACGTTTCAAGAGATTACCCTTTCGTAGACAGCGTCATTATGTACCTATGATTCAATCGCTGGGATGTACATCGTCTGTACCTCCAACTCTCCTTGAACAAAGCCCAGATTGTAGTACAGTGACTGGGCATCATTACCCTCCATTACATAAAGCCTTAGGACTGGATAATGATCTTTAATAATCGTCAAGGCTCGTTGCAACATAAGTGTAGCAATCCCTTTTCCTCGGTATGCAGGAATGACACCTACACTGTAAACAGCTGCTTGATTATCTTGTAAACAAAGCCGACAATTCGCAATAAGCTGACCCGTTTCTTGATCATACACAAGGGTAGAGGCTTGATTTAATATCTCATTTGTATAATTAGGATCTTCATGTGGTACAAAATCTGCAAGCAAAAACTTCTTTCTCCTTACTGCCTCTAGGCTCCCTTTAAAGCTATTAAAATCACAATTTGCAATTTCGTCTTCTTTACTAAATTTCTTAGCCCCCTGCTGATTGTCAATAATCTGTGGACTTTCAATGCTAAAATTATGATCCCGTACGATGTTGTACTGTTCTGTGGGACGTTGCATCCATCGACATCTGAACTCATCTGGCCAAAATCCAGCTCTAGCGTATAAATCAACTTGATCCGAAAGAATCTCATACGTTTTAATTGGTTTAGTTCGATCAGACCAACTCATTAAGAGTTCTTTAAGAAGCTTCAATACTTCAAATGAATCCTGGAACGGGGGAATATAAAATAAATGATACATCACATTAGGTGCTATTCTTACTCCACCTACTTTTGACTCTCCTTTATAGATCCAGTACGCATTTCTTTGTGAAGCGTTGAAGCCCTCTTCCCTAAAAAAACCGATATAACGCATGTTATAATAAACGGAGCAATACTTGCCCCACTCTTCAGGATCCGCTAATTGAATAACGTATTCACTTGATAAAGCGTATTCATGAATATCCGTAGACCATTCTGTATATTGCATAAGTCATTCCTCCCTGGCATCCAAGCAAATGAATGAGTAAACTAAATCATCTTCCACTTCCAGTCTCTTCATTTCACTTTGGCAAATATGCATGTATCTCGAAGTGTACTTCCATCTACACTTGTATCATCATTTCGCAGTATACCTTCCAAAGTGAATCCTAGCCTTTCTGGGATCGCTCTACTCTTGTTATTGAGTGTGTCACAACGTATGAGTACTCTTCTCGCCTTCAATTCATTGAATGCAAATTCTGTAATGCCTTCTACCGCCTCAGTCATATAACCTTTCCCACTGTGACGACTATCGATCCAGTAACCTATTTCGAATTTGGGGACATCCCAATTGGGATGATGCAACCCAGATGATCCGATAAATTCATTAGTCTCTCTATGGAAAATAAGCAATCTAAGGTCTTCCCTCTTCAAATAGTTTAACCGAGCTTCTCTCAGATTTGCTTCCACCACTTCTTCTCGTTGCTCCTTATGGGCAAAAGGAAGCCATTCTTTCAACTCCTGAATGGACGAAATGATAGATTCATAGACAACCTTTCCATCCCCCGGTCTAGGGCATCTGATCAATAATCTTTCGGTAGTAAATTGGTCTGGAAACTCCATTAAGATTGGATTCAAACGATCAACTCCTTCGTTTCTAGATAGCTTTGTATACCTATTGTTGATTAAAAGATCCTTCATCCTTCTCCTAATACAAACAACATTGTAGAGGAGTTAGTCTGATATTAATTGTCTTGTACGGGTGATTAAATTGGTGAATTTAACTCCAATCATCAAAATGCTTTTCAAGAAATCGTCTTTCTTCTTCATAATGAGCTAGATGGCCTTCTTCAATGAGTTTAGAAAATGCTGCATCTCCAGACGCCGCGCGCTCAGTTAGAGTGCTACACATCTTGCGGATACGCTGTATAACCCACTGTTTAAGATCTGTTGGTATATCTATACCATAGGTATCAAAAAATAACTTAATTCTGTTTTTACGCATAAAAGCATGCTTTGCTGAATTGTAGGGAAACACAGTACGATCAGCCTCGCCTGGCGAAAACCCAGAAAGTGGAACAGATGTGTAGAGTGTATATACGATATCCCATATCCGCGGCCCTTTGCCCGCCATATCAAAATCAATGATTCCCACGGGAATCTTGTCTTGAAACACCATATTATAGGGTGCAGCGTCGTTATGGCAGACAACCTCATGTTGGCTTGGATCAGGATAATCATTCTGAGACTTCAGTGATGTTGTAAATCCGACAGTTGCATCATGGTAGCTCCTCAAAAGCTTCGCTATTTGAATCAATACTTCGTCTGACCACATATATCTCTCTATCTCAGGATACTGATTACCGGGAACTGTACCTTGAAGATAAGATAGGATTTCCCTTCCCTGTTCATCCATACCTAGATATCTAGGAACAGAAGATAAACCAACCTTTTCAAGATGCACCAGCAATGCATTCACGTATGCATTTTGTGAGTTACGGCGAACGGTGCCCCCGATTTTGATTACTTCGTTCACGTTTCCACCCGCAAGCACCTCTTCATGATCCGTCAAGACTATCCCTCCTTGCCATTAACAGGGCTCTCATACATTCCAGTTTCATATTGATTATTATATTTATGTTATTATAAACCTAATTTTTCCTGTAGCACATATATTAATAGAATTACCGTCCATTTTGTTGAAAAAGCAAATAACGCCGTCAACACTGACGACGTTCCTTGGTACTTTATGATCCGCTCTATTCGCTTCTTATGCGTTCTTAAAATTGGCTGTTACGTCGCAATCTCGTGTTGGATCTCTTTAATGCTTCCTATAAAATTAACGCGCTCGACACGGTATAGATCATAGATCTTCTCTGTTCGATTAATCGTATGATAAACATCCGAATATATTTCATTCGCCAGCTTCACGTAAGGTAATTTCTCTATCGCCTTTCTCGAACGAATATTTTGCTCACGAATCTTAATGAATACCGTCTCTATATGATGTTCAAGAAACAGTTCAACCAGGAAAGATTCTTTCGCTCTTTGGTTATATCCTTTTCCAAAATACGGACTACCAATCCATGTGGCTAAGAAACCCGTTTTATTCACAATATGATATAGATCAATCGTACCAATCGGAGATCCCGTTTCATTCAGAATGGTTCTCGAAATAGATGTGTTTTGTTCTTCTTCAGCAATCAACTGTTTTGTTACAAACAAGTATTCTTCATAGGTCTGACATGCATAACGAACGTAAGGAAACACCATAGGATCTGTCATCAAGCTATAAAGTGAATGGCATTCGTGTAAGTCACGTTTTTTCAACATTTTTTCTACCACCTAGTCCTTTTCATTCGCTATATTCAAGCAAACTAAGTATATCCAAGGTGGTGTAGAATTTAATGAATTCTGGATCATGCTTATGTAAAATTTATCATTAAAATGTTGTTCACTCTTCTTCTATAATAATATCCTCACAACGAATAATGCATTCGGGATCTCCTACACCAGAAAAAAGTACATGCACTTCATATCCACTACCTGTACGATACAATTCATCATAAATCCAGTAACTGCCTACGATTTGTCCCTCTTGTTTAATGGTTTCCGCAGCAACAAGCGTAATTTTATTGAAATCGGTGAATCCACTCCGCGTTTCAAGTCGAATGATCATGTCCTTACCAAAGAGTATTTCAGTCACTTGGCAATCGTGAAAACCAAATCGACTCCGAATATGTTGGGGGATATCCTCCGACTGCTGCATCTGAACATACTCATTAGATATATGCTCCATTTTTCTTTTGTTTTCATTACTTAATTTCTTCAACTCTCTCATAACCTCTTTGGTACAGTAACCTAGCGAAAATACGCGAATATCTGCGATCTTAGCAAGGAGCTCGCTCGGTAATTGGTTACCTTTATCTGCACAACTCCATTCTAGATTGTCTTTGAATTCTTGTTTACAGTTCACCACATCAAACAGAGGGCGTGCATCATATTCAGCAATTTTTTTCTGTATTTCCTCTTTTTCGTCGTCAGGCATATGATAAATTATCGTATCTTCTTGACGGATATCCCCACTGACAAATTGTTCTACAGGAATCATAACCGCCCCATCACCTTCCAGCATATAACGAGGATCTACATTATAAACGTCACGATGCAAATTAATAAATTCCTTTTCTTTTCTTTTGTAAAGTCGCAAATAAAGAACTTCATCTCGAATCTGAGCTCCCCTATGTACTCTCATCCCAAAATGAAGGTGTGTCTGCTGGCACAGATCGTACCATTCTCTCGTTAAATACCTCATGCATTCTCCCTTCGTCAATATAATACGTATTTTAGAAAATCCATTATTGATATAAAATCCGTTCTCCTCGCAAAAAAGGTTTGCAGCGTTCGGCACACAATATCGGCATTCGTTCACGCATCCAATCATGCATTTTCTCGTTCCCAATCTGAAAAACATAGAACCCGATGATCGCTGCAAGCATAAAACCTTCCAACTGCAACAACTCATTCTCCGAGCAACCCTTTCCACCATAATACGCCTCAAGAAAAGCATCACGGTGATCTGAAGGTAGCGTCAGAGCTCCCATTGCCACATCTGTTTGTGCGTATCCCTTTCCATAGAACCCGAAGTCGATAAACCGCAAGTCGCCATTCGCCGTCAAGATCGCATTCCCCAAGCCTACATCGCCGTGAATGAGATCTGGCCCTTCATTCCCACCTTCATCCGATAAACGAGAGTTTATCAATCGTAACGTATCATCAATAATTACCGCATCGGCAAATGTAAAAAGACCTTGGGGAACACCTGAATAGATCACCTGTGCCATTCGTTCGTTGTAAGCTTTCCCCTGGCTCGGTCGTGCTTCCATGCCGACTGGACTGTACTGACCAAAAAAGGCATGCAGCTCCGACATATGCGTGCCCAGTTTCTTGATAACTTCTACATCTTGTGTATCTTCCTTCGTCAGATCACGACCTTCCACCCAAGTAAGGAGCGATGCATTCAGTCTGTATCCATCTCCTTCAAGAGTCGTGACAAGGTAGCCGCTTTGGTTCCGCACCGGCTTCTGCACTTCATCCTGGTACCATTGACCCCATTGCTCCAACATTTCCAGTTCTGCCAAAACACCTGCTTCAGTGTGCTGTAATCCCTTCATCTCCTGCACAAAGGGATCATGAATACGAAGTAGGTACTGCTTGCCAGCGCTATCCAGAACCCGGTAAGTCCTATTTTCGTTATGTCTAAGAAACGTTGGTTCGGGCTGATCCACATCGTAAGCATTTAGCAGAAGCATTAGCTGTTCATTGGTCATCTCCATCACGCTCCTTTTTGATTCTCCACTATGGCATGTGCTTCCTTCTCCGACAACAACTCATCTTGCGTTAAGTTATTCATTACGCACTAATGCACTAAATGTCTATATTCATTTGATCATGACAATGAACTCATAATCTCCTTTACTAAATCGATCCACAGTAATGAATTCGAATTTCTCGTAAAGGTGAATTGCTCTTTGGTTAAATGCTGCGACTGTTAAGCGGTAAGAACTATGGTCAAATGTATCCACGATGAAATTCAATACACTTGAGAAAAATGAAGTTCCCTGCCCTTTTCCTGTTAATTCTGGATTCATGCCTATTCCAAGATCGATGTAATTTTCACCATAAACATAAGTTTCATTCGGAACCTGAGCTGAACTCCCCATACACATAAACCCAATCAGTTCATCATGAATATCTAAAAGAACGTAATAGGAGCTATTTAGTAATTCATCCAATGCCTCTAATGAAAGTTCATTATCATAGAAATCATACGGTTGTTCATATTTCCAATGCAGTATCTCTTCAGCAAACCCTACGGTCATTTCATGTATTGAATAAGACAATAGATGACCTCCTTTTGATGAAACTATATTGTTCAGTCCAATCTATTAAAAACCCTATCCCATACGCTTTAAGGGCGGAAAGCTTGTTTTCAAAGCAATTCAGTAGAACTCAGATTACTAGATAGCAACGCTATCTTGTTTGTATGGATAAGATTTATCTTTCTTCATCTCATATTCATTCAGTTCTATAATTAATGAGTTCTCAAAGTAAACTATACTAGTGCCATCCCATTCAAGCGTTGTGCCCTTATACTTGCATTTAAACTTCCATTCAACAAAAGCCGTCATCTGCTCGTAATCGAGACCAATATTATGAATGTCCCAATACATAACCTCATTGCCGCTCCCGTTCCACTGTTTAAACCATCGATTCAGTTCATCTCGACCTTGAATTACTTCTCCCGTGCACTCCCTTACAATTGCTTCTTCATGAATGGTTCCTACAAGAGATTAAAATCTTGCTCGACCCATGATCTGAAATATTGATTAATAACTTCGACTCCGATTTCTCGATCCAATATTTATCTCCCCTTAAGCTACGGATACACATCATGGTGTTGCTTGCAAATTCAATGCGTTAAATCCATTTATCCGTCGTTATTAATCATCTCGAGCTATATTTCGAATGATTAATTCAATGGAGGATTGGGTGGAATTCCAATCCATGTGAGAATGTCCCGTAAATGAACTCGCAAGATAGGCGCATTGATGAAACAGAAGTTCCAATCCCAGTTGCGATGCATTGATGACCCCGATATCTTGATCAGTCTTAATCCTCAATTGTTCTTCGTATTTCCAATGCTCCCACGTGTCCCACATTGAATCATCATGACTATTTTCTAAAGTTAGACGGTATAATTCTGTTTTGGTGAATCGAGTAGAAGCCTTGATTTTTCTTAGCTCCTTCATTGTGAGTGGGTGGATAGCTCCGTTGAAAATAAATACATCCATATTCGAATCCTTATCACGTTCTAAAAATATAACATCATGAGTTTGCATACTATGCCTAAAAAGACTTGATAAGAGAAACATCTCTTGGCAGTCAGCCGCATCCATTAGCAATAATCGACCTAGCTCTTCTCTTATTTCAACATTTATATCTTTTTGCTGTAATACAACGACGGTTATTTCTTTCGATCTCATCCGTACTTTTGCTCGTTCTAGTTGATAGGACATTAACATCGTATACACTCCAAACATGTGGAACTTCACCAAAATTCTCTATTTAAATACCGCTATTCTTATTGTATATCCGCAACAGTTGATTCACATTTCGCTGAAACTCATAACCTGTATTCTGGATTTCGTAATTCCACCCATCCTCTTCGATCAAGTTGATGATAGAATCCAAATGTGCTGATCTTTCACTTGCTAAATCCACAATAGGAAAAACTCGAATTTCTTTGCGTGTTACTCTCATAAGCTCTCGTATGGTCGCTTGGTGAAAACTCAGGTCTAGTCGATCAGAATACATGAACAAGAAATGCGCCGACAATGTGATATCAAACTGGTTATCCTGAAATGGTAGCTGTGGCAACGTCGCGGCAACATAACGTTTAGGATTTGCAAGCATATCATCGGTGCAATCTGTCAAAGCTCTCATTCGACTTGATCGCAGCTCATCAACTGAATTGAAGTAGTTCCAAACATAATTTTGTTTAACCTTTTCAATATTCTCAATGCCATGTTCTACATCTAGCAGCCCTTTGTTCTTAAGCTGCTGAACCGGATAAGAGTATGCAATATCAGCAGCTGTCACATCTCCTCCTAACCGATTCGCTAAAGAGGTAAAGGAACAAGCGCCAGCAGGGCAATCTAGTATTTTGTTATTGAGAATATCCTCGTTGGAGAGTTTAAATATATCCCTATATTCTTCAAAAGTTCTTCCAATAAAAATGATACGTTCTAGATCAAGTCCAATGCCTGAGGAAGCCATAGCTAATCAACTCACTTTCAAGGAATGATGGATTTTCATAATTACCAGTTACTTAAAACCCAATGTTTAATCTCTTTTGCTACTTCTTCAGGTGTCAGTTCACTTGTGTTGATTGTTGGCATCGGAGGGGTAAAGGCTACACTTGCATTCTGCACCAACCAATTGGCAAAATTCTTATGTTCTTGAACAGCTTCATTCCCCCAGCCTCGCGCTAACAATCTTGCTGCACGTGTTTCGTCATCGCAATGTAAGTTAATGTAGTGAATTGTCTCAAACTTATCCTTGTGATCAGCAGATTCAATGTTTTCTGGAACCATCGTTCCACAGAGCACGGTGCCGCGACCACTTAATGAAATACTATAAGCAATTCTTAGCCAATTTGCTTTTGCAATCTGCCAGTCGACATTGTCGATAATGTCCATATCAAATACATCAAATTCAGGAAGGCTCTCACGCACCAGTGCGCAAACCGTGGTTTTGCCCGTTCCACTGGCACCTGTAACAACAAATAAAGGCAATTTACTCATATAACTTCATCCTCTCAGTAAAAAATAATATGTACCTAATCTTTATATAACGTCTTCCCTATCAACGTAGCGCCTACTTCTTCTGTCATATCTGTTAGGAAACCCATTTGATTAAGCTTAATATTTTTCTTGACCCAAAATTTATTACCCCATCTCCTCTTTCACTTTTGTTCAGACTGTATCTGCTGAGTATGGATTTGCATAGAGATCAACGTCAATTTCAGCATGAATTGAATCAGCGAACTTAATAAAATTAGAGTCGAAATACAGAGCAGGTGTGTAACCATCTTCCATCACGATGACAATAAAAAATTTAGATTTTAGTTGATTTTGTACCTGTATCGTATTGATTTCATCTACTTTATCTTTTAATACATTCATAACTTTATTCAACTGCTCATTAACATCTAGAGATTCTTCATATTCAGTGCTTAATGTCCAAGATGTTTCTGGATGACTATGTTTTGCATTAATGATATCCCCTTTTCTGGTAATACTTGTTGGAGTAAATTCAAGCTTCGAGGTCACTTCATTCGGATCAAAATGATCACCAAATAGGCTATAATAAGCCTTCACCTGTGTTTTATTCATCGTCTCTCCCTTTATATGAAATGTTAAGCACCGTCTAAATGAGATATACAGTTATAACGTTCACAATTCCATCTCACTTGCTCTTTATTTATTATGCTTACCGATGTGTTATGAAGATTTTCTGTCGTATCCACATGCCGAATGAGTTTTTTCAAGGTCAACCCAAGTATTGCGCCATGACTTACGATCAGTATTTTTTGATTCGGATGTCTCTGAGCTAGATCCGCGAGGCAGTCTACTCCTCTTGCAATAACATCAGTCTGTGGCTCTATACCTAAATCTAGTTTCGACCAGCTATATCCCCACCGATTAACTCGCTCTTGTTCGGTTGTGCCTTCAATAAGTCCGCCATTCATTTCTCTTAAACGTAAGTCGGTTCTCACTTCAATGTTCTTCAATTTGCCTACGATTTCTGCTGTTTCGAGTGCTCTAGATAAATCACTTGAATATATAACATCCCATTCTTCGTTCTCCATTCGTCTAGCAAGTAATTCTGCCTGCCTTCTTCCCTCGGCATTTAAAGGAATATCCGTATGTCCCTGCGCTCTAAATTCATAATTCCAATCCGTAACACCATGTCGTATAAGTCCAAATACAGTCATATGGGTTCCACCTCTTTTTAATATATAGCTTTCTATCGTTCTACCGTTAAAATGAATTGACTGATCTCTTTGTTAACGCATTCAGTACGTTCATGATTTATCGCATGACCTGTGTCAGCTATGATTTTATATTGAATTTGGTTTTTATCTAGCTTTTGTATAGCCTTAGGATAGTTGGACAATAGATCCTGCTCATAACTTCTATTTGAGTTGTGGGAATTCTTCCTGCTAAACAGACGGCACTATGTATGACATTTTTCTCTTAAGGGTGTAGTAATAGGATAAATAGGCACCGTAGGATACCCCACAAAATATCAGCCTTGTGTATATTAAGAGAGTTTAATAATTCATCAATTCACTGTACTTGATCAAAACTTTTATCGTATTCTTCATTAGGTTCACTCTTCCCTGAGCCACCAATCGCATCTATAGCTACCATAAAAAAAGATTTTATATCTCATTCTACGACATCCTCTCTTGGTTAAATGTATACACTTAGCACTTAATATCTTCTCTAGTCCTTACCACATATGAATACGCGTTCCCGATCGGTTTAATCGCTAGATATTGTTCCAACTTGTCTGATAGGAAATTAATGTCATCGGATCGTTCAATGATGCTCTCTGCATAGTTTTCTTCGATATCAAGAAACATATCCTTTTCGCTTTTGTACCAATCAAATCTCTCTAAAATATATATTTCCTTTAGCGAGAGATACAAGGAAAAGAAATCTCTAATATTTCTAGCCACAACCTTTACTGGGCAATCAAAAATCATCGGTTGTACAAATAGCACAGGTGCTTGGTCTAAATCATAAATCGTACCGTGCTGTGTACTAAATGCAAAATGGTCTCCGCCCATTCCTGTATAAGCGAATACTTTGGCATCCTCAGGTGTACATTCATACATAGTACCTTCCGACCGCAGAATTTGAATCCCTAAATAATTATCGAGTGTTGTATTGTAGGTTAGCTTAATTTCTTCATCAAGTTGAAGAAGCTTAGTAATTATTTCTGATTTCAATTCATTTGTATTCAAAGCTCACTTCTCCTTTTTCTGAATCTAATCTTTATTTGAATTCACATCCCATGTTACTTCACCCAAAAAAGTGGTTTTTAATGTCCACTCTAATCTTCTAAGCCACTCCTTTTGCACGCTCATATCAGCATTCTTAATGCGATGTAATATATTGATTACTCTAGAAAGTGCAAAGGCCTTGATCCATTCCTCTGTGACTATTACGGGTGAATGTGCACGATACGCTTTTAAGAAAATGCCAGATAGTTCATCAGCTACATCCGGATAATGGAGGTGGACAAACCATACGACCCATGCGATATCTTGAAGAGGGTTGCCCCACCCTCCCCATTCCCAATCGATAACTACCAGCGAATCCCCAGTTACGATCGTATTATGTGGACCAAAGTCTCCATGGATTATCGTTTTTTCATCGTTCACATGTATATTTACAATGCGTTTTACTTCATTTTTCAGATCAATGGGTACAAAATCCAGTAAATCTAGACTGTCATCCACCAGCTCAATGATTGGTAATTCTGATGCCTGATCGTTCCAACGTATCGAATGAATTTCGGATGATAACTGAATGCCCAGCAACCTGTAGATTTCTCTAGCAGTATCCATGTCATTTGAATCTAGAAATTGCTGCCCATTGCCCCCCGGTATGTAGTCCATGATAATGTACAGCGATGTGTCGTCCTCAAAATAATCATGGATGCCGGGAGATACATCTGAACTGTTCAAGAGATGTAGAATACTTATTTCATTCCTAGCATCCTTATTATATTTATGAAAGATTTTCGCAACCACAAGTGGATTAGAACCATCAAGTAATATTGTCTTATTGGTGTACCCACCTGTGAGTTCAGTTAGTTTAACATTTGGAAATTTACGTAACAGGATCTCATTCGCCATCACATAGCCCCTTCTTTCGTTTACCTACACGCCAAATTGCTTTAAATGATGGTCTAGATGTTTATAGAGCCCCTTACCCCATTCTTCGAGAGATAGCTTGCCAAAGAAAGGGTGCGGTTTTTTTGTACATTTCTCAGGTCCATCATGTTGGAACGTAATGATCTTCTGGATTAACATTTTCTTTTCTAATTCAAACTCCCTCTCATCTACAATCATAATCTCAGGGATCGTGGACATATTCTGCGGCAATGGCTTATCGTTGTAAAATACGGGTTTCACTAGTTTACCGATGACTAATCCTAGCCAGCTTCTTGCAGATGTAGAGTTCCCCCTTGCTATCTCCTGAAAAGCCGAGCAGTGAGCCAGCATTTGTGAAACATTCATCTTACCCCATCGGGGCTCCGCATCCGGACGTAATTGGTTGAGACGCTCCACAATCTCATTAGCATGAACTTGTTCAAATAGGCTGTTCATTTCATTCCTCCTAAGAACATCGTTATTACTATGTTTATTCGTGATAGCGTTCTAATTTCAAAAGTATTTAAAAACCATTTTATGGTTTAATCATAATTATAATCAAAATCTGAAAAATAACGAGACATAAAGCTAAGGGATTTTATCATCCTAGAGAAGATTTACCGAGTTTTACTATAGTGGGGAAGTTATCTGAACTAACGATTATGAAGAACGGTATATATCAACCCTAATAGGCAGGCAGCTAGGCTATATCATTTAAAAAGGTGGGATGACTGGTGAAACACAAAATTTTTATTGCTATAATCTCAGTAGTCATTATTCTAACGGGAATTTATCTATATAAAGACAGGGAAATTATCGCTCTCAAAACAGGTACAACTCCGCCATTACAGTGGGATGATCCTTATGAGAACGATGAGGAACCGATTCAGCTTACAGCGCAAAATCAAACGTTATCCAATCCGGATGTGCATCTCACAGAAGTTTACTACCTACCCCAGTCAAAAAAACTTCAGTTTGGACTATGGTACCGTAAAAAGAACTATCAACCTAATCAAACTGCAAACATTCCAGATCGGATTTTTCAAGTTACGATTCAAGATACACAAGGCCAAATATTTAACGATGATACCGTTATGAAAACAGAGGGGATATTTGATGAATTTCAACGTAGATCCATTTCTATTGATTTAGACCATTTAGAGAATCAAGGCACTATTGAGGTCACTGTTTCTTTAATTGCACAGGATGGTACAACCATAACTCCTCTTGAGTCAGCGAGCTTTAAGGTAACTATTTCTTAACCGCATCTACAATTAGAGAGGTAAAACCCAAATTACCATTCTGATTTCGATGATCATATCGCTTAGACCTATAGATGTATCCCTTTTCTGGATTCCAATCTCGAGAATGAAAACGTCCATCTTCATCCCAGTATTCCAATAACTCAACTTCAAAGCCGGCTTCCTCAAACATACGAGTGAGTGTCTTATGATTATGTATGATCTTATGACTTGCCGCTGGATGATCGAGAGGTCCTGGACCGCCAATCTTAACTAGATTCTGATAATCTTCATTTGCAAAATAACCATCCGGAACCGCGCAGCGAATATACCCTTTCGTATGTAGATACTTATAGCATATCTTAGCGGCTTGGACTCCCTCTTCGTAAGTCATGTGCTCCCAGACGTGCTCTGATAAGATGGCCTCGATTCTTCGATCTTTGAAACTTTGCTCCCAATCTTCCAATCGTAGCAAATTCAATTCATTCTCTTGAGTTTGTATCCACCCTTCATAACTTTGTGAAGAAGCACCTATAATAATTTTAATTGGATCTGTTGGTGCAATATGAGAGATATCTATCATATGCTTCGCTCCTTTTATTTCTCATCATTCACATATACTTCACTTGAGATCTTTCAATACTAACTTCACTGTGGGAAATAATGCTCGATAATCTTGTCAGCACACTCCTCTGGCGTGTTCAAGCTTGTATCTATGGAATAGCTATAATGAATGTTTTTAGCCATTATTTTGTGTTGCTCATCTGATTGCTTTTCACCACGATCACCACGATCAATATTTCGCTTCCGACATAGATCTAATGGGCAATGCACCTCAACGATATCCAGAGGATACCCTGCAAAAATCTCTTGGACTTGTTCATAATGCGATTGTAACTCTGGTCTTTCAACAAGTATTCCATCAATTAATACGTGCTTTCCATGATCTGAAAATAGTTTTGCTGTGTGATACATCATAATAATCGCTTCACTTAAGTACTTCCAGTAGTCTGTTTGGAGATGCTTATCCCCAATCGTATTTTCAAAAAGATCATTAGCTACAACATAAAAAAACGGCTCAGTGTATGATTGCATTGCTTCTACGATGGATGTTTTGCCTGAGCTGGTTACACCATTCAAAAATATAATTTTTCCTTTTTCCATTTCTCTTATCATCCTTTACTTGTAAGTAAGTCTATCTCTGAAATGTGCTTGGTCAGAAGGTCTAATTGAGGTGAAGCAAACCAATCTGGCTTAATCTCACGATTTCCACCAAATTTAATAACATGGGTAACCGCTAATGATGACATGTAGATGTTATGCGGTCTTAATGGAGGAACCATGACGCTGTCGTCTTTCTCTAAGATTCTCAAAGAAAATTGATTCTGTTCATCAAGTTCTGCATAAGCAATCCAACCTTCTTGTACAACATATAATTCTTTTAATGCTTGGTGATAGTGACTGTTCTGCCACGAGCCATTCTCGGGACCTTGGGTGCGGATATATGAGCTGCCATCTTTATTAATTAGTCTAAATCGCTTTTCACCGTTATCCATAAGGTGATACGCCGTTTCTACACCTAAGTCTTTGGCCTCTTCCAAAGAGATCATTTTCATTGGTTTGCTCCTTGTTAATTTCCCTTAAAGATTATAGATTCTCTTTGATCATTTCTCTTATAAGCATTGAAGCGTTCTCAATTTTAATTTTATTATTTCTTGTATTACTCTCCCAGCCGGTTGATTCTGCATATTGGATTAGTCTTGCAATCAACTTTGGCTCGTAAACACCAATATCCCAGTGATCTCCCCAACGAATGAGATATTCAGCAAATGTGGATTTAAACTGATTCGAATAGATGCGTAAAACGATATTATTATCTTGTTCATCGACTACATATAAGTACAAAACGCCGTCTATAGTTATTTTCCGAACTTGCTTCCTAAATACCTTCAAACAGTCACCTCTCTATTTCTGTAAATGTATCTCTCGGTATTATGATTTACTTTGAAATACGTTCTATGATGCTCTTTATCTCTACCAAGTCCTTTATGGACAAATAATCTGTTGAAGGTTTCCCAAAGTAATCATCTTCTTTCCAAATTCCTTTCATACCCGCGTTAATACTTGCATCGATATCATTTACTGGATGGTCTCCTACAAATATCGATTCTTGAGGCTCCAATCCTAAACGATCTAAGGCTCTTTTAAATATTTTAATGTCTGGCTTACGCAAACCCTCAATTTCAGAAACGAATATTCCATCAAAATAATGATCAATGTCTAGTCCTTTAATATTATTCATCTGAAATCTACCGAATCCGTTCGTTATAATACCTAATTTCATTTGTTTGCCTTTCAAGTAGTCAAGAATCTCGATTAATCCTGGAAAACCAATACAATGATGTTGAAATGATTGAATATAATCCTCCAATAATTCGTCCCAATTCAGATCTAAATTAAATTCATTGATTAGCGTTTGATAAACTTTATCTTTCCAGACATACCCCTTCTGATCTAATTCAATAAATCTCTGTACAAAAATGGGTTCCTCAACGCTTTGAAAAGCCTGAATTCGATGATATTGATTACGAACGAAGGCAATTAATGATTGCTCACGATCAAGCAATGTCCCATCCAAATCAAACAAGATTCCTTTAATCATATTTCCCACCCTTTTTGATTGAATCTCTACCTTACAAATTAAATTCTTTTTTAATCAGCTCGGCTGCCTGATCTGCTTCTAGTCCAATGGTATTAATTCTCATATAATTGGGTTTGGTAATCTCCCCTGGCATTGAATTCAGCCTATGCTTTTCATAAGTTTTAATCAGTTCGGCCTCCGACCATTTCACGTCTCTTTTAGTAGGTTTATGTGCTAACCTATTTCCAGTCGTATTTCGTTTTTTACGTTCTTCCAAATCAGCTTCTAATTCGCTTTCCAGCAGGTGTCCCGTAATCGAAAAAAGGAGACACAAAATCAATAGACATGTGATTATGAAATAATTTCAAATCTGTTTTAGCTTCTAAACATTGACCCACCGTCATCTTTCCTACGGCTTGTGGCCCAAAGAGTATAACTAACTTCATGTAAATGTGCCTCCTCTATACATTATTGCTAACTCGTAAATTCGTTGTCTATGAAACACTTATCTCTCGGCTCATACCAATTTAATCAACTCTGCAGTAACTTTCTTCCTTCATTAAAATACATACTCTCATTTCCATGAATTAACTTTTTAAATCCTCCTTTATAATAAGGCATGAATTCATCAGCTTGTTCTATGTCCAGCCATGCTATTTCAGAGATTTCATCTGGTCTAATGATCTGTTCTTCGCCACCTACAATCTCTGCCCTAAACGTATAAAAAATGACATGTTCATTAATGTCTTCAAATTTGCACTCATTGATCGCAACAATCCCATGGACTTTAACTTCAAGTCCTGTCTCTTCTTTTACCTCGCGAATCGCAGCTTGATTTAATGTTTCATTTAACTCAACGGCTCCCCCAGGAGGAGACCAACTTGCTCGATCAGCATTTTTCACTGCAAGAACTTTAGTTTTAAACTGGTCTGTTATTAGTGAGTAAACGACGTCAACTCTTTTCATTGAAATCATATCCCTTCTATATGCCTATTGATTAAGCGCTCTCATTTGATCGTATTATTATTATTCTTTATTTTCAAATACTTGAACAGGCCCTTTCCATCTCTCATTATCTAAAATAAATTCTTCATAATCTCCATCCGTAAAATCATTAATTACTTTCTTCCAAAATAAATTAGCTGGTTTATTTTGTGGTGTCTGTCTTACTTCCCACGCACCTCTAAAAGTGTTGAAAATGAAATTCGCTGTTTGTTGTCCGTATCCCTTATTTCTAAATTTACGCATTATAAAAAAATCACTAATTATGTTTGTCTGAACTGCTGTGCTTACCTTTACATATTCTTTAGGAATATCCTTCAAAACAAGAACGAAACCTGCAAACTCTCCATCAACCTTTATATAAAATGGCTTTCGATATTCATCTGTCCACTGGTGATCTAAGTATTTGTAAAGATAAATTCCATGATTAGTCAGTTCATTTTGATCAAATTCACTCGAATCGTACCGATAGAACTGGATCAAATTGCTTAGGATACTTTTGTCTTCATAGGGAACTTGCAAAACTTCTAACATTTTAACTCTCCTTAATCTCTTTCGATATATTATTAATAATCAATTCAACAGGATCGTTATTCCTCAATGCTTCTTGTAATCTGCCTTCTCTATTCCACTTTATTCCTAGTTCAATTGCTTTAGGGTACTTCATTCTGTACTTATCCAAAAATCGATTTGCTTGCTCTTTGCCTAAAGCCCTTATAACCTGGTCAGTCCTTAACACACGTTGAAGTTCTCCTAGATATGTATCAGCACACTTGATATCGAGGTTTCTTGACTTGATGAATGAATTCTCTGCATCATTTAGATTGGCACCTCCTGCAATAGGATCAGTTGCAGCAAATCTTACTTTCTTAACTCCTGACATTATAATGGCACCAAAACAAAGTACACAGGGTTCTGTCGTTGTATAAAGTGTGTAGTTTTTGTGTTCTTCTGAATCTAACGTATCCAGTTGTAACAATGCATTTATCTCTGCATGCGCTAATCTATTGGAGCACGTTTGCTTGATTGGAGCCGTTGTTTCGTTAATTCTATTTCTACCTCTACTAATTATTCTATTATTAGCATCAACTATAACTGCACCGATAGGGATTGAACCGTGAGCATATGCTTCCCAAGCTTCTTCAAAACTAGCTTTCCAACACTCTGATAGTTTCTCCCACACATTCAACACCTCAAATTTAGCATATTAGTTACTTTGATTATTGTTGTTTCCATTGATGTGTTTTAAGTAGTTTTCCAGTTTCATAATAATACTGTATTACTTCAAGCATGGGATTTAACTCTATACAAATGTTATCACAATAATTCCCTAACTGACCACCTATAACCAGATTAGTTTCACTTTTTCCCTGTTTGTCGTTCATAAGAGTATATATATTGCCATCGATTGTTATAGACACTATAAAATTCTCCGGCCCGCCTCCAACTAATGCTGAATCTGTGTCTGATATCTCCAAAAAGACTAATGTAAATTTATCTCCATCAAGTTTTCTTAACAAAGCCAAAGTCTCTGGCCATGTAGGATTCACAACAACTTCTTCATTAAAGGTGGATCCATTCCACTCATCAATACTAATAGATTTTATCAATTTTTCTGTTCATCCTTTTTAGAGGGTTAATTTATAGGGTTTATATGAGTTCAATATCATTAAATTTTTTAGAGTAACATAAGCTCTCCATTCTAATCGCGCCGTTTCTCCAGGTGGTTCCCAATTGATCTGCCATCCACCATCACTTTCCTGCTGTGCTGCTAATACTTCTACATGCTTAAGTAATAAGTCTTCAGTAAATATCCTTCTACAGTAAGACGTTGATGATGGTGCAAATTCTAAAGGTGAAAGACCATATTGTTTCGAATCGGCATCAATGCGGAAGAACTTTGAGGAGTATAACTCATTAGATAATTTCAAAAACAGCCCTCGGATATACTCGGTTTGAGGTAAACATTCTAAAAGACAAAATGCAGTCAAAATAGTATGGGCATCTTCATATATATTAGACGAAATGTTCTCCAAACAACTTTCTACTGCTTTTTCTAGCCACGGATTATCTATACCTTGCCATTTTAATAGTCCGATAAGTCCGGTTAGCCTACTGAATGATGGTTCTGTGGCAAATGAATTTTGCCAATGCTCTGCTCTTGGATATTGGGCTGAGGAGAAAAAAATAGTTGGAATCCCTTTCTCTAAATCAGCGTGTTTAGCAATATACTTACATGCTTTTTGAGCAAGTTCTTCATTTTTAATATTGCAATCGCATAAGGTTCGTAACGCAAATTCCATATAAAGTGATTGACTGCCTGGTGCCCGTAGATCTGGTTCAAGTGCATTGCCGAATCCACCATCTTCATTCTGTTAATCTTCCATGTGTCCAGATGAATTGAGCTACTTTCTCATAATTCATTCATGTTCTCTCCATTACATGCTATTTATGATTATTGCCCTGACATCCAATTGCACATCATGTTCTTGTATTTACGAAATGCAACCTTATGTGTCTTTACTGTTCTCGAAGCATCATCATTCAAAAAATTTTGATCAAGATTCCAACTCTATTTTGTACCTTGGTATAAAAACTCAATTTCACCATCTATTAAATATCGATATTCAAATAATTGTATTGTTCTCTCCCTTAATCTCTCCTTTATAACTGTGCCTAAGCTTACCGGTCCTCTTGATCCAAGGTAACCATTATAAATAAATGTATCTTCTACAAATTTTGTTTCCTTTAAGTGATACTGTAACCAATCCTTTTGCGCTTCAATTAAGGCTTCTCTTGGTTCTCCATCCAACTTAGAAAGAAGCTTTTTATATATTTGGTTCAACTCCTTATCCCATATTTCTGTATATTTACCTTGTAACGCCCCCCATTCCATGGTTGTAACAATCTCATTAGAGTTTTGAAATTCATTAAATTCTTCTTCATAATCATAATCTATAGGATTTCGAAGCATTTCATCAGAAAAATCTCCTTTCGAATCAAGGTTCCCAATGCTCATGGGTAACACTTTATTGTTAGAAGTTTCTGATGGATTTTCCGTTATTTCTTTTGATTCTGTTTCATTATCTGCACTCACTACATCAGAAGACGGTTCAGAGTTACTTATTGATTTATTTTCGCTGTTTAACGTAGTCGATTGAATATTCTGACAAGATGATAGCATTATTGTAATAAAAAATAATAAGAGTATCTTACCTTTCATAAATTATCTCCTTCGTTTAATGTGCCAGCCACGACAGTGGCTAGGGTTTTCAGGGTTGTCCAACTGAAAAGCCTCTTGCAGTCTAGGACAAAGCCCTCGGTGTAGATATGATGTTATATGCTGTTCCTGCCTATCCTGAACTCGCAGAGATCACTGTTAAACATTTATATTATTTGTTGTAAATGCATTATCCCTACATTCACCGATGTTTCAATATACCCTTCAATCTGTATAAAATTAAAGACATTAAGTGGTTCATTAATGACCTCTTTATCATAATCCATGTCACTTAAAACATATGGCACAAATTCTTTAACATCATTGGATTTAACCTCCTGCAGGTCAATAACCATCGGTGAACCGTAGAGTGCTTCTTTCATATCATCTGTGAAACCATAGTGTTCTAGTAACTTCCCATTGAGTAATCTAAAATCATTATGATACAAGGAATACAGTGCAGTATCAGCTTCCATTCGATTCTTTAACCATGGCATAAAGAATCCCTTCAGCCACTGGTCATCTGCAATTAAATGTGTAAAATATCCGAGTACATAATAGATATCAGATTGCGATTTATATTTATCAAAAAATCCATGATAGTCAATATATCTGGAGTAATTCTGGTGTTCGCCCTTAAAGAAATGAGATTCATCCTTTGTCTGAACAGCATCGGGTGCAACACTACCAAGTAAAAACGAAGTTCGATCTTTAATGCTTAATCTTTCGGCAATTTTATAGCCTATAATCAAATGCATGATTCTAGATCCCATACAATGAATCACCTCAAAATTTCAGTCTATAATCCTCTATTTATATCATCTCTTCTAATTCTTTAGGTAACAAAAACGTCCCGCTTTCATTAGGATCGAAATCAACAGTCTTTATTACTGAGTCTATATTCATCTCACCATATATATGTGGATACTCTCTTCCTTCATTGTACAAATCTTCCCATCTAACTTCAGACTTTACTTTTGATTCATCAATGCAAAGTAATATTAATCCCTTTACTCCTCTGAAATTATAATTGGCGACAGATGCAATTTTCTCAATAGGGGAGCAATGAATAAATCCTTCCTTCTCTTGAGAATCTCCTTTATATACTCCTTTTGCTAATGCTGACTCCCACTCTGTTCTCAAAAGTGCATGCACAATAATCATGTCGACTCCTCCTTATAAATAACTAATACTAATAGTTCTATCTGAGATTTTTATTAAAGCAGGTATTTAACCTAAAGTTCTGGTGTTCACCCCCTTAGGTAGCTCTAATGTTAAGGGGCCTTCAATTAAATCTTTCTTTAGAATGGAAAATACCAAGGTATCTGTAATTATCTCACCAAATATATAATCCCTTAGTAGCCCCTCCTGCACAAACCCCACCTTGGATAAGAGTTTTACAGATGAATTATTTTCAGGCATTACTTTAGCTTGTATTCGATTCATATCAAGTACATTAAAAGCATACGGAATAATGGTACTGAGCACTTCAGTCATAATTCCCTTTCCCCAATACTCTCTCGATAGGTTGTAGGATATGTCAACCATGGATGCTCTAACGAAATCGTTCAATAAGCAAGTTCCAATAATTTTATCATCTTCTATGGTAGCGATTCCCCAAGTGATCATTACTTTCATATTGAATGCGTTTTCAAATCTTGTGAATATCTTTGAAGCTGTCTCAATATTTTTGGGTCCTTTATATCCCCAATATTTTGTTACTTCATCATCCGACAAATAACTATAATAATCCTTCGCATCCTCCAAACGTAATTCTCTTAATATAAACCTCTCTGTTTCAAGCTTAGGAAAAGTAATAAATGCATCTTAAAGTGGCATAATGATCCTCCCCATTTTTCATTATTTTATAATCACCCTAATAGGTTTTCTATTTGTTTCTTATGATGTTCATCATGATGTACGAATATTTTTAGATATCTTTCATAGGTATAAGGTCGTTTATCATTGCCTATAAAAAATTGAATTTCTGAATGAGCTACCTTATGGAATTGATTGACTAAATGAGTGCGAGTTTCAATAAAGGTTTTAATCATACTTTCTCTGTCTTTAAACTCTTTAGCCTTCTCTATCGCTTTTAAATTGTGAGTATCATGATCGACGAACTCTGGAAGTTTTACTTGATCTTTGATGTGTGGGAGCATCGTATTCAACGTATATGTATCCCAATTCCATAGATGAGCCACGACTTCCTTCACCGTCCACTTTCCAGGAGAGATCGGCTTTTGCCAAGTTACATCATCAATTGATTTTACAAAATTATTGAAATTTCCAAACTGTTCTAATAGTTTCTTATTCATCTTCTTTAATCCCTCCTAAATTGAATTCACATGGATTTCGCCTAACGTTACTGTATTCATGAACCCTGTAGGGCGTTGTGTTGCAAATGCCAGATCAAGGACGAATGTTCGCAGCGTAAATATAATGTTAGATGATATATTGCAACTTCTTTCATTCTGCTTAAAAATTTTTAGCGTTTAACTGTCTTTCTTTAATTCCAGTAATTATCAGGTTATATTTTTCAATATCAAAATTAAATTCTAACTCATTGGCACTCATTATGCTTTTAAGATGCTCGAATTCTTGTATTAATCCTTTAGAAAATTTTATAATCTGAACCCATGAAAAAATAAACTTATTAGAACTCTCGATAGTATGATCATTGAAAGGAGATTGCTCAGTTAACCAAATTATTCCTTCAGTCTCATGAACGACTTCAACATAGTAACCACCACAACCAAATACTCCACAGCTGCATGTAAATAGAGGATATGTTCCTGGATTAAGTAAAGACTTAAAAAATTCTTCTACAACAAATACTTCATCTTCATCTAATTTGTTCTCATTGATGTATAACATTAGTCTCCAATCAACGCTAGAAATCATTCGACCTTTCACTTTTGTTATATTCTTGTATATTTTTCTTTCCTCAATTTTCATCTCTATAGACAATTTATCTGGTTTGAACTCCTCATTTTTCTTTGAGTGAATTTCCATAGTTCACCTCTAATTCTTACAATCTTTATAAATCAGCGCAATACTTCGCCTATTATTCTTGATAATTCATTAAATATTTGTTGTAAACACCAGTCTCCAACTCTTTAATTCTAACTCCATGTACCCCTTCTTCCTCTATTCCTCTGATATAAAGAAGAGGTTTTAAATTATTATCGAAAACAATGCAACAAAATCCCCAATCTTGGTTCATAAACTCTTTGCTTAATTCCTTCGCTGACTTGATATCTGGAATAAAGCAAATTCTATTCGAATAATTAATAACTTGTATAACATGATCCAATTTAGTTAGACTGCTGTTGGTCAAAAATGTATCAACATCTTCTTCGTAATATACATCCAAAAACATAATTGAATTATCGCCAATTAGAAATTTTTCTAGAACATTCAAGGTATTACAATTGAGCATCTTAAAGTATGGAGGCATTTGAGTAGTTTTTATTTGCTTCATTCATTCACCTTGCTTTTTGTTTTAATTGAGAATTTCACATAACGTTCCTGTATTCACGACCCAGCGCATTCTGAGTGTCTGGCTACTGCCTAACCCAAGGCGAATGCCGCTGCTTGAATATTATGTTATGTGAAGTAATACTCTTCTTGAGCTGCTTCAAATTCACTCTTTGTCTTTCAAATCAATTAATTCAATCAGCTTTTTTCTCAATTCATTAATCATTTCCAATTCTTTATCAAGAGTTTTATATTCACTTAATTGATATCTTTCAATAAATCTGTATTTTGGAAACCATTCAAAAAATGATTTCTGTAGCCATTCTCTCGTTTTGTATCGCTCTAATGGATCTTCAAGTTTTTGGATTATACCTCCTGAAGATAACCCATAAGTATATGCCGTATAGGTACTAAAATCTGCATAAATTATATCTTGTGGTACATGCTTTCTAAACTCTTCTGCAAAATTGTACTGTAAATCTTCGAAATCTAGATACAGCGATTGTCCACTGTGCTGGAACTGCTGATATAATTCCAAAACTTCTTCAAGCTTTTTCTTCAAAGAATTCTCCTTTTAATTAAGTTTCTAGTTCTTGGCTGAAATGCCTCTTTGAAATCCACCCCGTAGACTGTGGCTTGGAAGGAGCATCATCATATCTTAAATGATCTGGACTACAACGAAATTGGGTTCTCCAAGCAACAAATGTTTTTTCAGGCACGTCTAATATTTTTGCACCTTCCCATTTATCTAATCTTCTATCCACACACAATTCATACATTTTTTCTTTAGGGACTTAACATGTGGTGCGGGTGTGTCGCCTGCTTTTACTATTACTACATACCTCGGGTGACCGAGGGACGGCGAACGCCAGCCCAAACCGTGAATTCAATGTTATATGAAGAATCAGCCTTCTTGAATTTACTTACAATTCTTTGTGATTATTTAAAACGCCCATGGGTGACCTTCTGGAAGGCATTCATCACAAAGTATTTTACCATTAACAGTTGCACCATTATTTAATTCATCAATATGATTTTCTTTTTCCCGATCTGTTACCCAACTTTTGCAATTATTACATCTACCGCAGTTTATTGTTTCTGGATCAAGTAAAATTGTGGAGATACTCTCCCATTGCAATTTATTAGAGCTAACCGAAATATCTCTACCTATAACATTTGAAATTGATAACATGATTTCATCATATTTATTTAAGAATTCTTTCTCAGTCAGTTCAACCAAATAAGCAGACTTGACTAATAATGTTTTGTTCATTTTGATTCACCTTCATTTATTTAATTCAAATTGCTGACCTTAAATATAACGTTCCTGTATTCACGAACCCCAACGGGGTTGTCTGTTGAAATCCCTCTCCGAAATCCTTCTCGCAGACCAAAGCTCTGAAGGAGACGCTGCTTTTAATATTATGTTAGACGGAGGCTGTAGGCTCAGATACTAAGAGCCTCCCTCATAAATTGATTTGGGAATTTTTTCAGCTTTACTAATGGAGTGCCGTTGTTTATTTTATTTAATTCAATGATATTCATTTCTTGTATTGGTAAATAATCTTCAATCATGAAATCAGTTATTTTAACCATATCTGTCATTGAGCCAAGAACGCTTCTATCATTCGTCTTGATGAACTTTATACTGTTGGCATTACTAATGTAGTTGTTAATTAAGGGTTCAGAGATTCCTTCCGCCTTTAAATTTTCTATAAGTGCATTTAGAAAAATATCTTTAAAATTCTTATAGTGCTCCTTCCTAATTCCGAACAAAATAAAGCAATACCTTGTCTTATTATTCATAATAATCAAGTTATTCTTTTTAGCCATTCGAAAGATATTGGCATGCTATTTGTAGAGTTCATCCTCTAATTCATCGTCCTGTTCTTCGATAAAAGAGCTAGAATCAAATAGCTTCTTAGTACATGAGATTGTTATCATATATATTTCCTTTCACAGTCTATTTCTTCTAAGGTTCCTGCATTCCTGAAGTTGATTCCCTTAGATAGCTCTTATCTTAGGGAAATCAATGTTTCACCTGAACCTCTTCCTCGAAACGCCTCTGGCGAATGCCCCGCAGTAGGAATGTGATGTTAGGTGATTTTATGAGACAACATTGAATTAGCTTTCAAAAATTCCTTAGTTCTTTCATTATATTCCTCCCATAAATAATCTTTGTTTTCAATAATTAATTTTGGTATCTCCCATTCTTCAATCAATGACTTAATAAATTCTTGATTCGGTTTCCAATCTCTTTCAGCTTCATCTAATCCTTCTTGAGTATGTAAAGAAGCTATCCATTCTACACCTCTTATCTTGCCGAGTATTTCCCAATTTCTTCTAACGTTTAATTGATAGATATAAATGAGAATAGGATTCATATTTCTTAATATATCTACTAATTTTCTAAATAGTTCTTCTATTTTAAGCCTATTCATTCCCATGTTATATGCAAAACTTAATGTATCTTGAAATAATACACTTTCGATAATAATAACTTCCGATTCATTCTTATGGGATTCTACAAAACTATTAAACAATTCAACAACTCGATTTAAAAAATATTCTGCTTCCTCTTCATCTTTAAAGGTTGTAAATTTACGCTCATATATAAATAGTGGGTGATTTTCAGTTAATTCATGATAAAAAATATTGTTGATTTCTTGTTTAGCCAACTCTTTAGATATCATTTCTGAAAGTGTTGACTTCCCAGAGCCTGGTATGCCATCAACTATGATTAGTTTGTGAGTCATTATATATTTCTCCTTCTTTCTGATAATTTCACCTAACGTTGTCGTATTCATGAACCCCAACGGGGTTGTCTGCTGAAACCCCTCTTCGAATTCCTTACCGCAGACCAAGGCTCCAACAGGAGCCGCAGCTTGAATATTATGTTATCGGACGGTCTTGTCCTCTTCGAATCTACTACATACTGCTCTTGTTCTACCAATCATTATTTCATCTTAATCGGTTTTATGTTTTTTCGGACTCTCATGATTCTTGGTTTTATGACCTTTACTGACATTGTTTTGTTCTTCAATCTGTCCTTGAACTTCAACGTTTTTTGATCTTTTCAATGTTACTTTATTTTTCTATTTCACTTCGATTCTAAAAATCGTTTTTGTTCTTCAATGTCATTCGATTTCTTTTTCATATATCTTCTTGATCCTTCAATATTTGTCCGATTTACTCAAGGTCTTTAACCCTATTGCAAGTCTGTTCCGATAACGTCAAATTTATGAACTTCGTAAATACTAAAATTTCTGATCTTTTTCCGAACTAAATCTAGTTTAAACCATATTGTTCCATTTAAAAGTTACAATTACATCTCAAAGAGCAGCCTTTACATACGGCTGCCTTCAATTTAAATCACCCTATTTAATTAACTAGATTCAAACGAATAACAGCTTTTACTTCGTCCCACCGCTCCAGATGACTCGTTCACTCATCGCTTTGTGCTGAGCAATCAGGCAGATCTCAGCCGCTTTGAAGGCATGCTCTTGGGTCATCGCATTCTCTGTCCGAGCCAGGCAATCACGGATCAGATCTCCGAAGAAGGGATACCCTACCTGCCCTTTCACACCATAATGGTACTCACCTTCGTGATTGACTAGATAAATCTGATCTCCTTGCGTTTCTCGACCTACATCAATGTATTTACGCAACTCAATGTAACCGTCTGTCCCGAGGATTACGGTACGACCATCGCCCCAAGTTCTGAGTCCATCTGGTGTGAACCAGTCTACTCGGAAATAACCTGATGATCCATTGTTACCAATCAGGGAAGCTTCTCCGAAATCCTCCAGTTCAGGGTATTGTGGATGATTAAAATTATGCACACGGCTGAATGCCACTTCTGCGTCCGTACATGAGGCAAACGTCAGGAATTGTTCGATCTGATGGCTACCGATGTCGCAGAGGATACCACCGTACTGTTCATGACGGAAGAACCAGTCTGGCCGAGCTGGCGCATTTAATCGATGAGGTCCGGTGCCCATTACCTGTACGACTTTTCCAATCGCACCCTCATCAATTAATTGCCCTGCATAGATCGCACTTTCAACATGCAGTCGCTCACTATAATAGACCATGTATTTCTTGCCGGTACGCTTGACCTCTTCACGCGCACGAGATAGTTGATCCAATGTTGTAAAGGGAGCCTTATCCGTAAAATAATCTTTGCCTGACGCCAAAACTCTCATGCCGAGCGGTGCACGTTCGGAAGTAATTGCCGCACTTGCTACCAGCTTCACTTCATCATCAGCAAACACCTGCTCTTCAGATTGAGCTACCTGAGCCTGAGGAAATTGTTTACGAAATGCTTCTACTTTGAGGGGATCCGGGTCATATACCCATTTAAGAGTCGCTCCCGCTTCAACTAATCCCCCTACCATGCCGTAGATATGCCCATGATCCAATGCTACAGCAGCGATTGTGAACTCACCTTCACCACATACGACCTCTTTTTTTACACTTTTGGGTGCATAGAACATTCCATCTTTAGCCATGTGATTCCCTTCTTCCCGCTTCTATTTTGAATACAAGTACATCAATTCTATCCATTCACTTGAACGTTTGTGTCAGGTCTGCTGGTTGATTCTTGCTATAGCCCTGATCTTTCTTCGTGACGGATTGTGCAATACGCTCTTGTAAATGTTCGTAGAACAACTCTTCATCTATCGGTAAATCAACCCAATGATCTGTCCATGTTGAGAGAAGCATCGCATTAGACAATGTAAGTCCATGAATGCCTTCTTCACCTGGAGCGATAAGAGGTGCACCTGTACGGATTGCATCAACCCAGTTCCTAATTAATCCTGGGTGACCTGATTCTACTCCGGTAATCGGAACATCACATTTCCAGCATTCCGGCTGTCCGAACCCTCCAGTAAATCGTTGATTAAACTCCGGCTCGGATTCACGGAGACGCCAGAAGGTTAATTTTCCATCTTCAATTACAATTTTCCCGCGATCACCATTCACTTCAAATCGATTCGTGCCCGGCGCTTCGCCCGTTGTAGTTACAAAAACCCCTGTTGCGCCGTTCGCATATTCCACATATGCGGTCACATCATCTTCGACTTCAATATTCCGGTACTTCCCAAAAGAACAAAACGCCCGCATACGAACAGGCATCATACCGATCGTCCATTGCCACAGATCCAATTGGTGAGGGTCTTGATTAATCAGAACGCCCCCACCTTCGCCCGCCCAAGTCGCACGCCAGCCACCAGAATCATAATAGCTCTGAGATCGATACCAATTGGTAATGATCCAGTTCGTCCGTCTAATCTCGCCCAGTTCGCCTGAAGCGATAAGATCCTTAAGCTTGATATATAAAGGATTAGTTCGTTGATTGTACATGATTGAGAAACATTTTCCACTAGCACTTGCTGCCTCATTCATCTCCCGTACCTGCTTCGTGTACACACCTGCCGGCTTCTCAATCATGACATGTAAGCCATGACGAAATGCCTGAATGGCCTGCTCCGGATGGTCGTAGTGAGGTGTTGCGATAATTACGGCATCAATGGTGCCTGACCCCATCATCTGCTCTGCATCTTGCCAATAAACTACCGAAGCAGGAAAGTTATCCGATGCCCACTTGGCCATCTCCTGTCTCACATCACACACCGCTACAAGTTCTGCACCGGGCACCTCTCCAGCGATTAACGTTCTGGCATGTGCTGCTCCCATGTTTCCGATTCCAATGACTGCGACCCGAACTAAACTCATACGCCGACCTCCTCTTCAAGTTGTTGCTTAATAGCCTGAAATACATTTGCAAAATGCTGTAACATCTTAGCGGAGCTAAACGCACCACTGAAATCCTCAATACCGTAATATCCATCGTATCCAACCGCTCGTAAATCCCTTACAACCTGTACCCAATCCACTACTCCTTCTGTTAAAGAGAGCCATGGACAATTCCATTTCGTTGTTAGTGAGGAACTCTGATCTTTACCAGGTCGTTCAGACAAAAACTTCTCAACAGCATCATCCTGAAACCATCCTGCATTTTTAACATGTACATGTGCGAGATAAGGACCTAGTAACTCTAATCCCATTCGATGATTTTCGTATCCCTCATGCACCAGGTTGCCTGGATCATATAACACACCTACATGCTCTGCATCCAATGATTGAACCAGTCGATACGCCAAAGAAGCACTTGGGGCAATCGTCTGATGATGTGTCTCTACTAAAGCCTTCACCTTGTATTGCTTAGCCATCTCCTGAACTTCACTCAGATAACGCACGGCCTCCCGATATAACTCAGGATAACTTGTGGTGCGATTATATCCCGGCACACCGACACGCATCATAGATGCACCGAGCGAATTAGCCGTCTGAAATGCCTGTTCAGTTGCTGGCAAGTCACCACAGCTCAGATAAGGTACAAGCGCTATAGATTGCCTTCCATGCTTATGCGCTGCCTCACGGAATATTGGAGTTTGCTCCTCCCATGAGGCGGGATCAATGGAGCACCGATTGTTCCGCCAATAGGACGGCTCTTCCTGCAAAGCATCTTCCGGTATTCCGCGAAATCTCCATTCAATCCCTTCTATTCCGGCTGAAGCTGCCGCTGCTGCTAACTCTTCCGCATTGAGATCAGGAGTTGCTACCGTAAATACTGACCATTTCAAACCCATCATCTCCTTATGTAAACGTATTCATTTTAAGGTTGTAAGCGCATTGTATCACTCCCTGAACAGAGTCAACAGGTCTTTTCGTTAACAGATGAATGAGAGATAACTGTTAGACCATTTTCCCCATTCAGAGATAACACTTTGTTATCAAGAAAGAAGTGAGCGTGGATTTCTCATGCGGAGCTGATACAATATAGAGGCTTGAAAAACTTTAAATTATCTCACGATGTAGTAATTACATCATTGAAATGGAGGCACATGGATTGCTATTATCTGAATTTAACGAAAAATCAAAAACGATTACAAAACAAATTGAAGCTGTAGAGCGGTATATGAAGAAATTCAATCAATCACGTCACAAAGAAATGATAGAAACGATGGATTCACTAACTTCAATGGCAGAATCAGCAACAATAACGGTGGAGAATCACGATCAATTAATAGCCAACCTTAAAAAGGATCATGAGCAAGATTTGCTAGATGATGAGAAGATTAATGAATATGCTAGGAAAATAAACGAGTTTGGTAGGTTCCAACTCAAATCATTAACAGAATGAATGAAAGCAAACAAACTATAGATCGAATTATGAATGAGGAAGCGTCACTTTCTCCAGAAGAAATACATAATAACTCAATTTATATCTACATCTATACGTTATATGAGAGCATGATCCGATTGCGCGAACAAAATGAGAAAATAACTATAGCAAGAATCATCGAAAGATTGCATAGCGAGGATATTGTCACAGATGCATGGTATAAGGATTCAGAGATTTTGCGAGAGATTAGAAACAAATGTGTCCATGGAGAACTAGGAAAACTTGCGATTCAAGATGCATATGCTCAATACGTTGGTACCATTGAAGAGGAGCACAGATATGTAATAAAAAATCGTACCATCCCGTTTCTCATTGATCATGTGTATGAGTATATCAATTTATATAAAAGGCATAGAATTTAGAAATCCGTAGAGCAGATTTTCAAAATAAAAACAAAAAAAAGTGCTGACATTCTCTCAAGAGAAAGTCAGCACTTTAATCTATGCACAGCATTGGAATGTGAACTAACTCATCTCACAGCTCACTTACTTCCGATCAAAAAATACATGCTCTGCCTGTAACTTGCCAAGATGTGTTTTCATAATGCCAAACGAATACTGCTTCTGAAAACGTCGATCCGTAGGTGAACCAGGGTTGAACACCAACACGTCATCTACCGTATGCATAACCGGGATATGGGAGTGTCCATATACGATAGCATCCACTTGCTGTCCAGCAAAGGTCTGAATTGCATTTTGTTCTGTCGACATTGAGCCCTGATGACCGTGCACGAGCCCAATCCGAAGACCATCTGCCTCGACAATACGAGAAAATCCAAGCTTATCCGCAACTTCAGGAGGATCCGTATTGCCTGTAACGCCAGCTACTGGCGCATAGTTGCTTAGCAGTTTATACACACTCCAGTCAGACCAATCGCCTGCATGCAAAATAAGATCAGCATCAGACAGCTCTTGTACTAGAGGCTCAGGCAATTCACGTGCTCTTCTGGGTAAGTGCGTATCCGAGACCACGATAATTTTCATGTTACTGCACACCTTCCTATCTCTGTACTTAGAATGGGTTTCCATCATTGCGCCGGCGTTGAAACCTCGTCCATTTCCAAACAAGAGCGTTCCATATCTTCAAGGGTAATTGATGCAAAAAACTGCTGTACCTTCTCTTCAGCTACCTTATATAGATTGTTCAGCAATCCATCGATCCGTAAACCTACATTACAGTCTGGATTGCAATTGCCGTGAATCGGAAAGAGAGGCCCTTCATCCTTAGCAGCTTCGTAGATCATGGCTAACGTAATTTCACTGGAAGGTTTCGCTAGATAGAATCCTCTTGTTCCTGGAGATGAATCCACAAGACCTGCCTTTTTCAGCCCACCTAGAATCCGTCTAACGACGACAGGGTTCGTATTAATACTACCTGCAATCTCTGCAGAAGTGATTCGTTCAGGGGCATCCAAGGACAACAGTAACAAGCAATGCACACTGACCGAAAAATGAGTACTCATGATTAACCACCTTTTAGAGGTTGTTCAAAAAAACCGCTTTTGATTACGAGGGATGCCTGTTGGCATCTCAGCGTCAGAATATGGAACTCAGCCGAAATAAGTAGACGCTCACGAAGGTTGTTTCCTTCGGAAACAATGTAGTTGCTCACGTAGTTTATCCTACGCTCCGCTACTCCATTTCTAGCTTCATCCCATCTTCTCGGTACTGAAAACCGTCCTTTTTGAACACGCACTTTTATTATTAACATTTCCAAACATTAATTTCAGATGCTTGTTCAATCCATCACAATTTAGAAGAGCAACTCGCTGTTTATTTATTCAGGAAATAGGTTCTGTTCAGGACGTGCCCTGATTTTGAGCTGCCGTACACTATATTCAAGTTGCTTCACGATATCATCTAGTTGTTTACGGTCAATCTTCGTTGGATCATCTACGGGCTTGGCCGTCGACTTCAGATCCCGGATGACGATCTGCTGTTCCTGCCACTTATCCATTAGATCCGCTATGTTGGCGTAGAAACGCTCATAGTCTTTGATCACCAAGTCTAGGTATGCATCAACCTCGTCAGGGTCATATCCACGAAGTTTATAGTTAAATTGTTTCTCATGAATTGACAATGCATCGAGCTGCACGCCAAGTTGCTTGAACAATTGTCTTTGTTTATCCAATCTTCGTTTCATATGTTCATCCATAATGACAACCTCCATTATATCAAATGCGCAGCAACTTCCATATTAATTTTATAGGTCTGCAGCATTTCTCTCTCTATTTTTTATAACACATTATCGTTCAGATATGAAACCAGCGTAGCCTCTATTTCAAGCAAAACATGATTGCTCCTCGTTAAAATCGGGTAAGGACTGACTACACACCCATTACGGGAAAGGAGCAAGTCGATATGAGTACATTAACGAAAGATCAACTTCACCAATTAAAGGATGCTCTTTTGGAGCAACGTGAAAACTTACAGCGCCATTTTGAATCCAGCATGGAAGATGGAGCTCCAGCAGAATCTCTCAAAGATTCAACCGGTGAGCTGTCATCATACGATAACCATCCAGCGGATGCAGGTACAGAAACGTTTGAGCGTAGCCGGGATCTCGCCGTAGATGATACCTTGAGCGATGAATTTGATCAGGTGAACGAGGCGTTGGAACGAATTGAAGATGGTTCTTATGGAACCTGTATCACCTGTGGTAAGGATATACCCTTTGAACGACTGGAAGCCATTCCCTACACCGCCTACTGTATCGACGATACCCCGCAGCGTGATCTAAGCAACGATCGCCCTGTCGAGGAAGAAGTGATGACCATGCCTCCAACTGGTGCTGGTGAGGTCAGACAGCGCAATGCTGGTAAATTCGATCATGCAGACGCTTGGGAAGCGGTCAGTGAGTATGGCACGTCCAACTCTCCAGCAACAGCTGCCAAACGAGAAGTAAGAGATTATGATGAGAACATGTAGTTTTCAATCATAATTCTCTACATGGAATTGGTTAACTGATCTATTGGTCAGCGATACCTTCCTTGCGTTCAGCGATTGTTCTCAGCACGCATGAAAAAGCCGCCATTGGCGGCTTTTTTCTACGTTCACATCCACTTGTCTTATAATACCCATTGCTCATCTTCAGATGACATTACGGTTGGTTAATCAGGAGGTCTGGACGAATCCAATTCCTCTAAGACTGAACCTGATCATGACTTCGGCTTAGAACTGGACTTCCTTTTCTTAGACGGCTTTACTTCGGTCTTTGAATCCGGCTCATCCTCCAATTGTTTGGACAAACTGGAGAATAACCGAAACTCTTCTTGAGCATCTTGTTTCTTATCATTTGTAAAATAAGGCTCGCATAACTTCGTAATATCCTTAAAGAGCTGCTCTGCTTCTTCATTCGTTGCATATAAGGTCATGTCAGAGATGAACATACGATCACCTTGATTAGCCTGTTTCATGAACCTCTCACGACTCTGCTCATACATTTCATTTAATAACTTCAGCGTTTCCGATTGAAAGACCTGCTTGAGTGGTGAATCCCCTTCATCTTCATGATGAAGATGAATCTCGCCTTCAAAAGGCTCGTAGTATTTGGCAATAATCCCATTGATTTCGCGTGTGGAGACGAGGGTAAGCAGTCCAATCTTCTCCAGCTTTTTCACATGATAGTGTACCTTGGCAGGCACTTCTCCCATCAAGTCCGCTACTTCTTTCACCGTGGAGGGTCTTCCCTGTTTACGAAATGTGTTCATGATCTGTATACGGTACGGATCAGAATACACTTTGATCTCTTCTATTGTTGAAAGTACAATGTGCTGCATCCCTTATATCCTCATTTCCGGGCTTATCTCTATATTATACCGTTCCAACAGGACTTTGGTCAAAATGCTCCAGAATATGAAAGGGTCAAAGACTTCTTAGCTTTGTTTAGTAGAACGAATGTGAACTTTCACAACTTAGACTTTGGGAATCATGTCATTCATTCACGACATCTGCCGAAAACTTTTGCTAAATAGAATCATAATAACAGACAACGCAAGCAGCAGACCAAATACGATGAACAGTACAGGCAATGCAATCCACTCTGCCAGCGCTCCAGCAACTAAACTACCAAGCGGAACAACACTGAGACATAACATACTTTGAAGAGCTGATACTCTACCGAGCATCTCGGAAGGGGTAACCTCCATCAGATAAGAGGCCAGTGGTGTCGTCGCGAGTGGGATCCCGAATCCCATCAGCAAGCAGCATGCGGCAGCAGCAGGCAATTGGAAGTCCGACATATAGGCAGGCAGTGCAGTTAATGCATAACTAAGACCGAGCATGACAATGCCGCTAATGACCAGCATGCTTTTGCGATAATTCGCTCCTGCATGTGACATCCATAGTCCACTAAGCACCATCCCCCCTACCATCAGTCCACTAAGCAGACTCAATCCGCCCGCTCCTGCCTGGAGTGTCTCCATGACATACGGCGTTCGAAGAACATTGAAGGGCATAAGGCAGAAATTGACGAAGGCAAACAAGATGGAGACGATGAGCAGAAGGACATGTTTACGAACAAAAAGAAAGGCATCCATCATTTCAGAAAATATACTTTTGGTGATTGTAGATTGATTCACGGCATCATCATGTATAGCTAGATTTTCATGGGTAGAATGTGAATGACTGGTTGGATAAACAACACGACTCATGCATATTGCGCTTAAGGCGAACAATACAGCATCGATAAAAATAGTCCATGCAATGCCTGCTGTTGCAATGAGCGCCCCCGCCAACGCAAGTCCTGCAAGCTCCGCCACTCTTGACGCTGAAGACGACATCGCATTACCGGAAAGCAACATGGATTGAGGTAATAACCGCGGTACACTGGATATCTCTGCAGGCGAAGTGAAGCACTCTAGGAGTGAAATCAAGATGGTTACAACGAACAGATGCCATACATGCAATTGACCCAAACCGAACAACAATGCTGTGATACCAACGAGTAATCCACGCCCTGCATTGGTGAATACAATCACTTTTTTGGGCGACATTCGGTCAACCAGTGCTCCTGCGAACAGACCCAGCAGAATATTAGGCAAAAAATTAACCGCGAGCAGTGTCCCCATTAGCAACTTCGAACCCGTTAAGATATACACCATCCAACTATAAGCAATTGAGTCAATCGAATCACCAAACCTTGCTATAACCTTGCCTAGCATAAACTGCACGTACGGTCTGATACGTAACAATTCTCCAATTCCCTGCTTGCGTACCACTACACCTTCACTCATTGTTAGTCCGCCTTTCAACGTTAAAATATTTTTAATGTTAATATTATTTTAACGAATCTTCAACGAAAAACAACCCCTTCGTGAAAATAATTTTATCGTTGTTTTTTAGAACGTTTTGTTTACACTGCTTTTCACCAATAATAATTCCCTTTTACTTCTCTACAACTAGTCGTTAATAAACATACAAAAAAGACCCTCATCCCGAAGGATGGAGCCTGTTATAAGCTATATGGTAGTGCCAGGTTAATGACGCAAAGGTAGTAAGTGGTATGGAAATCTACGCTTTGTTAATCACTATCCGCTGACGTGTTCTTGCCGATTCCAGACAAGCATCAATGACACGCATATTATTCACTGTATTTTCAGGTTCAAAAGGTAACGGCGTACCCTCAAGCACAGCCGAAGCAAACGTCTCTGCTTGCAGAACAAACGAATTAGAGACGGATACACGTTCTTCACGACTTATGGAATCGGTATGCACAATGATCTGTGGTGGAATATCACTGTTCTCCCAGCCAAACACCTTCGGTAGTTCAATACGCCCTTCTGTACCGAGAATCTCCATTTCAGCTCGACCAGAAGCCCACATTCCACAATCAAAGGTTAAGGCTACACCTCCAGGAAACTCAATTAAACCTGAGGCCATCATATCTACACCATCATGTTCTTCGGAAAATAGAGCATGCACCGTAACCGCCTCTGGTTCCTGCCCAAGATACATACGTGCTGCGGAGATTGGGTATACCCCTAAATCAAACAATGATCCGCCGCCCATTTCACGTTTGAATCTCACATTTTCCTTATCATCTGCGGTATTGCACGTAAAATTACCATGAATGGCTCGAACGGTTCCAATCTCACCACTGGCAATGATCTCCTCTACCCGTCTGTGCTTAGGATGATAACGATACATAATCGCTTCAGCGAAGATAACGCCATACTCTTTGCATATTTGTATCATTTCGGAGCTTTCATCCGCATTCAATGCTGCAGGTTTCTCACATAGAACGTGCTTTCCAGCTTGGGCTGCTCGGATTGTCCATTCCTTATGCATATGATTCGGCAGAGGAATGTACACTGCTTCAATCTCAGGGTCTGCGATAAGCTCTTCGTAACTACCGTAGGATCTAGGAATGTCCAATTCCTCTGCAATGGCCTCAGCCTTCTCCTTACTACGACTAGCAATGGCAAGCACTTCGCCACGCTCAGACTGCTGTATTGCCGGTATAACCGCATGTCTTGCAATCGTCGAGGTACCCAGAATGCCCCACTGTAATAGTCTGCTCATGCTTATCTTCCTTTCGTACCGTAGTTATCCTGCTCTGCCTTATGGAGCATGCCGAGACACCGATCCAAGTCTGTTTTGACCTGTTTTTTGTACAACTCGGCCTTTTCTGCTCCGTCATCTGTAAAGTGATACAAGACAATCTCTTGAAAGTCGACTTTGGGATCGTTGCCCTTGAGCTTTTTCGTTCGATAAAAGATTCCCTGCTGTACCAGCTCATGTAGTGCCCGGTATATCTCGCTCTGAGGCGGTACATAACCATAATCCTTGAATTCTTGCTTCATTTCCTCTAACATTTCATACCCATATCCTCTATGCTGCTCTACCATCGTTATTAGATAAAGTTTGATAAATGCTCGTTGTGCAATCATAAAAGCCACGTTGGTTCCCCCTCCTATCCATTAACCTTTCTCTTTGTATTATAAAACTTATGTTCGGTTTCTGCCATCTCTCTCCGTTTTTCTCGTCTCTTCTATCCTGTTGGACCTTATTCGATCCTCCCTTTGTCTAACGATCGCTGGAAGAACGAATCATGAAGAAATAGAGAGGGCAGCGGGTAGAAGGAAAGGTTTTTTATGTGAATTTTTCAGGTGTTGAATTTTTAAAATTTTGATTTTAATATACCTAAAACCTGGATCTCCTAAACCGATGGTGGAAAATCCAAAAAATTCAAATATGGTACAGAGCGCTCACTTGAAATCTCCACGGTTTAGTCTAATTGAAATTGTTATGAATTTTTCATATGTTGCTTTATTCGGATATTACTCTTACCACCTGGCACAGTGCCGACGATCCATTTCCCCCAACGGATTCGCGAAATAAGCCATGTCAGTACACAAGATAACGCCAGTGCAAGAATCCATGTAAGTATCATACGAATGGTCGGGTTGATCCCCCAAGCAACATATAGTAGTTCATCCGGAATGTAGCTGTATCGTAGCATAAGCATGTGCATCAGATAACCACCGTAGGAAACTCCACCAATCCATCCAAGCCACCGAACAGCAAAAGGATTCCGCAGTTTGCCCGCCAGTTGATACATTACCATTATCGAAGCAATGAGGAATATTGCCATGTCAGGTCTGATTAGACTCACGGTGTAAAAAGTGATACGAATGCCTTCCGGTTTTTGATATTCCAGCATTAATAAATATGTAAACCGTAATCCGAGTACAATAAACACGGTCCAGTACACCCAGCGTAACCGTGATATCCACATATTCCAGTGTTGCACTGAGATTCCAGCCACCGCACCTAGTACAAAATAGAAAAAGAAATATAAGAAATTTCGGTCTGCATAGGTCGTAAACGCTTCAGTCAATACAGGAATGTGCAGTCTCTCCATGAAAGCAGCTATGTTGCCAAGCTGATCAGTAAGGATAAGATATACCACGCCGGTAATAAGTAACACTATCCCCCGTCCCCTCGCTCCAAAACGTTTGTATACGTAACGAATGGAGCGGAGGAATAGTGGGAACAGCACATAGAATTGAATCAGCATAATAATGTACCAGAAATGAGAGGTCGTTTTTCCTGTTAGCAATTTCAACCCCAGCTCCGGTAGCTCCTGCCACGCGATTCCTCTAATTCCATTTGGCGTAAGGACAAAATAAATGAGTGTCCAAATGACGTAAGGGATGATCACATCCGTTAATCGTTTATGCATAAAACGACCGTAATTCAGCTGATCGCCTGTGTTATAGAAGAGCACCATGCCTGTAATAAAAATAAATAAAGGCACTGCGAACTTCGTAAGCATTAATAGGATTGCTAATAATACGCCATCCTCAAGCTTGGTTTCTGGCACAATTGAAAAGTGTGCAATCGAGTGTTGTAACACAACGGCCGCAAAAGCCATCCCCCGAAGGGATTCAATTTCCACAATTCGTTCTTTTCGAGGCATAACGTTCAGCCGCCTTTCTTGGTTTTACGGTAAAAAATAAGTACAATATGCCAGTACACATTTTCTGCCAATCGGGGTGATTCACATCATGGAATCTAAGGAAGAACAAACTACAATTGATTCGAAATATGTACAGCAGCATCTAGCGAATGAACGGACTTTTCTAGCTTGGGTGCGGACTGGGATTGCCTTGGTCGGTATAGGTTTTCTTGCTGCTGGATTCGGCTTCAGCTCATCCCTCTATGATCAGGTCGCTCATATTGCCGCAATTATTACAGGAGTGACGTCTCTGGTGAGCGGTATTCTCATTATTCTCACTTCAGCAAGCTCCTATCATCGCAAATGCAAACAAATAAATCAACAAACGTTCCAAGCTACTACGCACTTAATTCAATTCTTAACCATTACCATACTCGTCATAGGACTCGCTTTGGCCGTTCTATTGTATGTATTGTTATTCCCTAGTGAATAGTGTTCACAACCTCCATTGCAGACACTGCATTCCCTATACAGGTTCAAAAGCCGGCTTCCTTGAGGGAAACCGGCTAATGCCTATCTTATGAATCTTAGAAGTCGTTATGAATGATAGATTCAAAGCAACCTCTTACAGGAATGTATTATTGCCAAAGCGTGCTGCCTTCGTCTGAGCTTCGAGTCTACGCTCTTCCATATCAAGATCTGCTCGTTCAGCAGGCACATCCGTTCGATCCGCACTGTATCTGTCGCGGTTCAACTGGCTGTGGTTACTGAATACGTCATAGACATGCTCGTCTCGATCCGACGAGTCAACGAGAAGCAGGATTTTGCCACCTTGCACATATTCCTCGTATTGTTTGGCGTCTTCTTCTGGAATACCCAGTCCGACAAGTCCACCTACAAGCCCGCCGGCTCCTGCACCAACAGCCGCACCCGTAAATGCCGCCGCAATTGGCCCCGCTGCCAGTATTGGTCCAATCCCTGGTATGGCGAGCGCTCCAATACCTGCGAGCAATCCAGCGACACCACCGAGTACGCCACCTGTCGCAGCTCCTGCAGCTACACCTTCCGGTGCTTTAGTGCCAGTCTCTTCACGAATGGCTTTCAGATCATCCCGATCCTGTGTAACGACGGAAATCTCATCTGAACTGAATCCTTGAGCTTTCAGACTCTCAATAGCCTGCGATGCCTCACGTTCTGTATCAAAAACACCTACGATTTTTTTCTGCATAGTGAATCCCTCCTCATTGGTTTGAGTGGTTCGCTATGTTATTACCCGCCTTCATTTCTTTCAAACGTTTCCGTCCAAAATAATATGTGTTCATATGATAAAAAAACAGTTTTATCCACTGCTCATCCAGTGAGATGCTGTACGTTTAACTACCCCGAGGTTTTGCTCGATTAGTAGCCATTGCTTCTAACGGGTTGTCTGGCCAATAATGCTTCGGGTAACGACCTTTGAGATCCTTTTTTACTTCGAAATAAGTCTCACGCCAGAAATTCGCCAGATCCCTTGTCACTTGTACAGGTCTCTGCGCTGGTGAGAGTAAATGCACAGTAACAGGTACACGTCCACCACCGATACGTGGTGTCTCCTGTTGTCCAAACATCTCCTGTAGTCTAACTGACAGGGTAGGGTCATCAGGACGACTATAATCAATCGGAATTCGGGAGCCACTTGGAACCTGAATGTGCGTTGGAGCCTCTTGATCCAATTGCTGACGCTGCTCCCAACTCAGTTCACTTAGCAATACATCTTGGAGCGACAACTTTTTGAGATCAGCGACAGATCGCATTCCACTCAAAAAGGGGCGTAGCCGTGCTTCAAAATCAGGAGTTAGTTCGTCAGCAGACAGTTCAGGCCAAACGGGTAAATGGGTATGCAAAAAGCGTAATCGATCTACTAACTGCCGAGACGATTTATTCCAAGGTAGACAAGCTAACCCTTCCAGACGAATGCCACTGATCATCGCCTCCATGACCTGATCTTCCGCAGGATGAGCAATGCCACCCTCCTTTACAACAATTGCCCCAATACGGAGGGAGCGGTGTGCTCTTACACTTCGTGTGCTGCGATCCCACACGATTCGATCTTCCTCATGCAGCAAATGTGTCGCATGATCCAGCAAGAGCTGTTCCGGCACTGGCGCAGCTAACAGGATGCGTGCATCCGCACCCTGGTCGTCTGCCTCCGCTGCGACCAGCCAAGCTGAACGGCTCAGCGATTCTGTCGCTGCAAGCCGTACACCCCGGCCGCTGCTCAGCAGATAGCGGCCATCCTCCCGGCGCTGCCCGATCCGGTCCGGGTAGGCAAAGGACAGTAGCAATCCGCAACTGTCCTCATCCGGCCGGAGCGAATGCTGCGCCGGGTCGAGCGCCGAGCGTAGCTGGCGGCTCTCTTGGAGCATGCGCCGCAAGGCAGCCGCGTCTGCGACAGACGCTGCCGCCTGCGGCATACCGCTGCTGTCAGCCGTCAGCAGCGCTTCTACGCGCGGGCGCAGATCTGTGCCCACGCTTGCACTACCGCTGCTGCGCAGGCCCGCGGGCTCCTGCAGCAGCGCTGCCAGCATGCTGGCGTAGCTGGCCAGCCCAAGCTCCGCTGCGCGGAGCAGCATGCTGGCCAGTCGTGGATGAACACCCAGGGTGTTCATCCGCCGCCCAAAGGGCGTGATGCGGCCTGCGTCATCCAGGCCGCCCAGCTGGCGCAGCAGCGCCTGTGCCTGGCCGTAGGCCGCGGCAGGCGGGATGTCCAGCCACTGCAGCTCTGCAGGGGACTGGACTCCCCAGGCGGCAAGCTCCAGCGCCAGCGGCGCAAGATCCGCGGAGGTAATCTCTGGGCGCGCTGCCTCAGGCAACGCACCATGAGCCTCCTCGCTCCATAGCCGGTAACATACCCCTGGGGCAGTTCGCCCTGCACGCCCCCGCCGTTGATCTGCCGATGCCTTAGATACCGGCATTGTCATAAGACGGCTCATTCCCGTGCGTGCCGAAAATGTGGATGCCCGGCTAAGCCCGGCATCCACAACCACTTTAATGCCTGCAATCGTAAGACTTGATTCAGCTATGGAAGTGGATAACACAACCTTGCGCATGCCCTGCGGTGCAGGGCGTATCGCTTCATCCTGTCGTTCTAATGGCATACTGCCATATAACGATTGAACTAACACATGAGCAGGAAGCATCATACTTTCGAGCGCTCGTGCAGTTCGATGAATTTCTCTCGCTCCTGGAAGAAAGACCAGAATGTCACCTTCTTGTTGGTCAGCTACAGCATTAGCTGTCGCACGCGCAACGAATTCCTCAAGCTGCGCAGAAGCTGGCCTATGGACGTAACGCGTTTCCACTGGAAAAGTACGTCCAGGACAATCCAACCAGCTCGTCCCTTCACCAAGCAATGTACAGATAGGAACCGGGTCAAGCGTAGCCGACATCACAAGTAACTTCAGATCAGGACGCAGCATCGCTCTAGATTCCAATGCCAGTGCAAGACCCAGATCCCCATGTAAATGCCGCTCATGGAACTCATCGAAAATAATCATCGCTGTATCCTCTAACCCCTGATCCTGCTGTAACATACGCGTTAATACACCTTCTGTTACAACCTCAATGCGAGTAGTCTGACTTACTCGTGTATCCATGCGCACCCGATATCCAACGGTCTCCCCCACGTTTTCCCCGAGAGAAGCCGCCATCCGAGCTGCCGCGGATCGAGCTGCCAGACGGCGAGGCTCCAACATCAATATTTTCCGATCATTAACCCAAGGCTCACACATTAGTTCGAGCGGAACAACTGTCGTCTTACCTGCTCCCGGTTCTGCGATCAAAACAGCCGTATCCTGTTCCCGCAATCGCTGCTTCAGTTCAGGAATAATCTGTTGTATCGGTAATTCTATCTTCATATCATCGCTCCCACTTGATGTCCTGCTCTTTTGCTCCTATGAATCTGTCTGATATCACTTTAGTAAGTTCTCTTACTATTAATCGAGGAGATTAACTTATTTGTAGTAAGCTACATGTCTCTTATTAAATTCTCTTATTATATCCACTTAACTTAACTGGATATATAGATAATTTTTATTTTAAACATTAAAATATTCTTAGAGTTATCCCTCATTAAAATCCCTCATAAATATCCTTGTAAATATGTCTCACCTAAACATACATAGTCGCATTATAACAAAAAAAGCCGTTCCCAAGGAACGACCCCAATACAAACCGTGTTTAACTTTAACGATTGATTACATCCATTGCTCACCCAAAATGATTTTGTTAGCTGAGCAATGATTCCGCACCATCGATCACAATCTCTGCACCTGTAATATGCTTTGATTCCGATGAAGCTAAGAAAGCGACCAGATCGGCAACATGTTCCGGCTGACCCGGTCCATCTGCAAGTGGCTGTTGTCCTTCTGGGAACTCAATAGGAATGACAATCTGTTGCAAATCATCTGTTTTGACCGTACTTTGATCAATATTGGTTGCAATTGCACCCGGGCAAATGACATTTACACGAATTTTGAATTTAGCAAGTTCCAAGGCAGCCATCTTGGCAAAAGCCACTTGTCCCGCTTTGGACGTACTATAAGCCGACATGCCGAAGCTTGAGAAACGCTGATTCCCATTAATGGAACTCGTAATAATAATGCTGCCTCCGCTACGTTTCTTCAGATGTGGTAATGCATATTTGATCGTGAAGAAGGTGCCATCCAGATTCGTTGTAATGATCTGTTTCCAATCCTCAACCTGAATTTCTTCAATGGGTGCAGATACACCGTTAATGCCAGCGTTGGCAAATACGATATCCAGACCTCCAAATAATTCAACGGTCTCCAGAACAGCCTTTTCCACACGGGATGCGTCCGAAATATCGACATCGAATGCTCGCGCTGCACCTTTGTAGACTGAATTAATCTCATCTTCTGTCTTCGAAATACGATCATTCACTAGATCAAATAAGGCAACGTGAGCCCCTTCGCTAGCAAGCTTAAGTGCTGTAGCTTTTCCAATCCCAGAGCCTGCTCCCGTAATAATGGCGACCTTGCCGGCGAAGCGTGATTTACCGTTATGTTGTGTCATTATCTATTCCACTCCCTTTTCTCAGCAATTATGTAAGAATGTACGTGTTGCTTCATAATGATCATGAAGCATATTCTTCACAAGATTACCCAAAAAGAGCGTCTTTTAAATCAAGCATGACCTATTTTTTTACAGATCAACATGCAGAAGAAAATCGTGTTACACAGCGATCCTTCTTCATTCATTCATCTTATTACCATTCTAGTTCTATGAAAGCGGCATCATCTTCAAGCCCTCCGGTATGCCTGGAATCAAGCAACACTTGAATTTGCTCATCCGGAATATAGGCTTGTATCGCATCTAGATCGTTTAGACCGTCCGTATAGAGCTGTAGGCGAACATTTTCACTCCCAGACATCTTGGCCTCGAAAATATGCGGTTTGCCGCCAACAGTCCCTTCACGTGTAGACCACCGTTCATTGGTACGGCAGTATTTCTGAAAAGTAGCCGATTGCTCTTGTCCGTTTCGCCACAGACGAATACGCGAATCCCCTTGCCAGGCAATCCAGACACGACTCCTTCTGGAAGCACCAGACAGTATGATTTGACCACACACATACATGGCCTGACTACCCCTACTTCGTTTCTCCATTAACACTTCACGTAGAAGCAATGGCGAATTATCTAAGGGCTGCAGTTTCTCTAACTGCTCCGATGCAGGGATCGTGAGATCTTGAAGAAGCTTCTCGATCCCCTCTGCACTTGGCACGGATGTGGTTTCCAGCCAATCGAGCAGCGAATTACCTAGAAACCTTGCAGCAAAATCACCTAGATAACTCATACCCACGCCATCGCATAAAACAAAGTTACATACATTGCCGTTCAACCGAACAGCAGCAAAATCTTGACCTGTATCTCCTTGATTCACGGTTTCAGCCGCTCTCCCATATCCATAACGGCATTGAAGAACACCTTGATATCGGGTTAACGGCTGTTCTCCCGTCTGAACACTCACATAACGAAAGTCGCCGCGCCTCTGCTTCGCTTGCACTCTCTGATCTCCTTCGGGCAGTGTGGCCAAACGCATCGTCCTCAAATGAAACCCCCTCCTATCTAACAGGCGTAGCAGCGGACATCTGAAAGCCGATGGATACCAGTTCTGCACACGTACCTGGAAGCATCATCAACGCACCAGGGGCAAGCAGGTAATCGGCTTCAACTAGCATCTCACGGTAACTCTCTGGCAACACGGAAGACATATTCCGTAGCTTCTCCCCATGTTCATCCTGCAGTACTGTTTCTGAAGAAATTCCTTTCCAACGTCTTGGCTCCGAGATCGGAGTTTCCAGCAAGTGATCGGAAATGAAAATATTCTCCACCAACACATTGCCATCTGGAACACTCATGCCCATGATTCGTTTAGCGATCGGCTCGGGATCTTCACCTGTCGCCACGCCATCTGTCATATGGCAAACGAGCGGCGCTGGACAGTCCTGCATATTAGGAATCTCAGCCTGAAGAATCTTCTCCGCTTGTAGAAAAGCTTTGGCCGAATCCGAGAACCGCTTAGGTGTAAGGTCAGGCAACGAACCAACGGCAGCGATTTCGTCGATGCCTTTAATACCGTTAAGCAAGTCATACACATCATCACTGTACGCAAGGATCGCAATACGGTAACGAGGTGTCAATCGATTGCCTTTGGTCGAACGAAAGACCATTTGGCGGATGGCCAGAGCCAATGCATCATAGACCACATCAATCCGTCTACGATTTTCCAGAACCATGTTCATGGAGGCGCTAATATCAATTAAATAGATAATCAATGCAGGTGTGCGCTGGGATGCTTGAATTGTATAGTTCATCTGGGATGAGGTCACCTCCGTCGTTGTTCACATTTATAATTACAGGTTCGGTAGCTTATAATCGCTGTTGCTGAGGAACTTGTTAATCGCGCTCATTCGCGCTGCCACTTTACCTACCCCTTTGAAGTAGGCAGCATCGGTATTATAGAGATTTTTGAAATCCCGAGCATATGATAGAGCATTATCCGTCTTTTTACCAATTTGTGCGTTATACGCTTTGTTGTAGTGTGCAATCAGTGTGACTACGTTCTGAGCACGCTTTTTCTTAAGCGCAGCTTTTTGGGCAGCCTCCTGTTTGCGCTGAGCTTCAGCTGCGGCTTTACGTGCAGCTTCTTGCTTGGCAGCCAGAGCCTCCTGCTCTTTTTTCCAAACTAGATAAGCCTCATATTTCGCTTGTTTATCATATTTCTCCTGCTGTGCCTTACGTTCAGCTTCTTTTTTCTGTTGCTCCTGCTTCGCAAGATACGCTTCGTACTTGGCCTGTTTATCATACTTGGCTTGGAGCGCCTTACGCTCTTCTTCCTTCTTCTTGGCCTCAGCAAGTTGCTTCTCTGCTTCCTCCTGCTTTTTCTTCTCATCAGCTGCTAGTTTTGCTGCAGCAGCTTCTTGTTGTTTTTTCTCTTCTTCCTGTTGCTTGAGCGCTGCAGCCTTTGCTGCCTCGGCTTCTTCCGCCGCCTTAATCTCTGCGAGTCTAGCTGCCTCCTGTTGCTCCTGTTGTTTTACCTCTGCTTGATCAGCCAATATTTTGACCGTTGGTACAGAGCCCGCCAGCAATACAATGAGCACAGCCGAAGAAATCATGAATTTTTTGGATCTATAAAAAGGGAGCCGAACAGGCTGTCCTTCGTCATCCTTAGGATTCATACGTTCATCCAACTCTTTGATGGCTGCCGCAACCTCGATCTGCATAGCACTGTTGTTCGGTATAAAGTGGTGCAATGAACGATACACCTCAAGTGCAGCCGCAGGCTTACCCTCTTCTTCTAATGCTCGTGCCTGAAGAAATAAACGTTGAACCACTGCTTCTTGACCAGGTGGCGGAGTCGATGCTTCTGAATTTTGGTCAGAGCCTCCGTCAGATGCCAATGTTCCACTTATGCCACCTGCCACTGTTGTCTCTTGATCATTTGGCAAATGAGATTGATCAGCAACATCTTCCTCCGTACCGGTAGGTATAGCAGGTACTTGGTTTGCGTCTAGAGCAGCCAGTGCGACATACCATTCTCCGAATGTGGGACAACTGCTAAGATCATGACTTTCCCATGCTCTGACGAATAAATCCGCCATTTTGGAGCCCCAGCGCTTATTCAATGAGTCTCGCATAGCGTAATAACGCTCACTGACTGTCTGCATCTCATGTTGATCAAAATAACTTTCGCCCCATGCCTTCTCGACGATCATCGGATCAGACCAGCTTAGCATCTCTGCAATAATAACAGCTCCAGCAAAACGATCCGCATACGAACTCCACAATCCACTATGCACTGTCCGATGTGCTGCATAACCAGGTGAACCTGCTAAGAGCGCATCCGGACGATCCATCTTGGAACTGTACATCTGTTCTACGTCAACAAGCTCAACGGCTGATCCTCCCAGGTTTTCCACTTCGGAAAAAAACGGAATCATCACATTGGGTGCGGACAAATCGCAATGAGCAAGCCCACGCTGCTCCATGGCCGAACCTGTTCCTGCTAGTGCTCTCGCTAACTTCAGACTTTCTTCTGCGGTTAGCTGTTTCTGATCACTGATTACATCAAACCAGGTCAGACCTTGCACCCACGGCATTAATACCGCATACAACAAATCAGGATGTTCTCCAATGAGCGCTCCGTTTCTTTCCGGAGTGAGCACATCACGCTTGCATACTTGCAAACCTGGCAGTTCACTATAAGGCTCCATATGCTCAGACTGATAGACCATAGCTGGAATACGGAATTTTGGAAAAAACACTTTTAGTGCTTTGGCCCCATGTATAGAACCATTACGGGGAATCAATTGGTAGACAATCCCTTGCCTTCCGGCTTGTGCATAAGCCAAACCTGGCGCAGCAGGATGCTGTCCAATCGTATAGGCTATATCATTGATTACAACTTCATCCCCGGGATTCGGTTGAAAAGACATGCTCATCCCTCTCTCTATCATTACTGTCATAGTGCAACAAAAACCGGGTGTCGTAAAACGCCCGGTTTTTGTTGCAGTTTCACATCTTCAACTAGCTGCCTGCATATATTCAGGGCGAACTCAGACAACATTTCGGCCTGATCTATGTATAGCAGATTAGCGAGTTTGGTCAGCCGTACGGAATTTGTTAGCAATAGCTGTCAGTTCCGCACTAATGCTATTAAGCGTTTGAACGAAAGATTGCATTTGTTTGCTTGCTTCTTGGAATTCTTGGAAGAAGCGTTGCTTCGTCATACCTTCCCATTGTCCTTCCATGCTAGTGATGGATTGAGTCAATGTAGATACGATTTGCTGACTTTGCTCACCGCTTTGTTTAAATTGATTGGAAACCTGATCAAGCTGTTCTGGGGTAACTAAAATACGTCCTGCCATGTGTAAATTCCTCCTTGGTTTGTGCAATTAAATTTTTGCTTGTTCAAATTGTACTATACCAGGATCGATCGGACAAAAGCCGAAGGACCTACTCCTATTTACCCCATTTTCAGGCAATGAAACTTCCCCTAACAGACTATTTACATAAACAATTCACTTTCTACTGTGCTGTTCTCGGGACTCTCTATCCTACAAGCCTAAGAAACAACAGGTTCGGTTCCTCTCCTTCCTCGAAAGGAAGGATCTGTGAATCTCCATGCTACAGGTTCAGGCTGCATAGCCTGAATTAATGTCGCTGGGGAACCAGCTGGTGGAGCGGTATCCTGTACACGATACACTGCCGCCACCGCGGAAAGGGGATCGGATACAATAGCAGTAGTTGCGGAATGATCGGGTAAGATCTCTCCTGCATGATTGTTCTCAAGCACATGGAGCATATTAACCGCATTGCTGTAAGTTGTGTTCACATGACCCAGCACCGTGCGATACTCCATATCAACCTGTTGGAATACCACGGCCTTGCGTCCCAATTGCACGCTCAAGTCCAGGAAACGACGCACTGCATCTTCGCCGACCCGCTTACTGTGGTTCCATTCACTCATCACAGCAGCACGAGATTCAACTTCCCAGTCTAACGAATGAATTGCCTGATCCAATACTGTCATCTTTTGCTGTATTTGCTCCGCCGCATACTGAATCTGCCTGCTCAGTGCCCGAAGCACATCCGGTTCCACACGAATGCGCATTTACCATCACCTTTCCTCTTCCCCTGCAGGCTGTTTAAGCCAGTCCAGCAGCATCTCGTGAAACTGTTCTCTAGTCGTCAGTGCTGCAACAAGCCAATCATCTGAAGCGGCTGTGCTCATACGGAATAACCAATTCGAAATCGAGCTAACGGTAAACGCCGCTGACTGTGAATTCCATTCTTCTCCGTTCCACACAAGCAAACGCAGCTCTCCATCTGATTCCTTGTTTACCAAACAGCGTGCCAGGGCAAGTGATCCATCCGAATCATTCGTCTCCTGCGCTAGCTCATCTGCCACTGCCTGAACTTCCTTGCCATTTAACTCATTCAAGACTTCATAGAATTTTTTCTTAGAGCACATAAGAGCTGGCTTCTCATCAGGAGAATGGCCACTCCACTTCATTCTTTCGATCAGACAATCAATAGCTTCACGAACATTCCCCAGATCCGATAACCGAAATGATTCCGGTTCGTCCACAACGCGTGACACTTCGACGACGCGCTCGTCCGTGCAATGAATATAACTTTCACAGGACTTGCCCCTCGACGTGTAGCGAATCCAACAAGCTCTGTCAGACAATCCGGCAATGGCCACTCTGGAGAATACGGTCGGTGTCATGATCAGTTCATTGCTGTTCTGATCCTGTATTAGATATCCTTTGTCGAGCAAGGAGGTTTTGACGCGCTCCCACTCCAAAGCAATGTCTTCCGCCATATACCCGCGGAAAGGATCTTCAACGCCAAGCAATCGGTCTGAGCCTAGAATACCAGCCAGAAAAAAAAGTTCTTTTATTTGCAAAGTGACTACCTTTTGCTTGGAATCATGAACCGTCAACATTATGAGCCACCTCCCCTCAAACTACAACATGCCATCGGTCACGAATTTCAAAAATCCAATCATTCATTTTCCAGTTGTCATCACATGGAACTGCACCTTTAACCCTGGAATATTTACGTTTTACATAATAACCTTGACCTGGTGGCAGTACCTTCAGCCCAGCCGAACTGCCTCCAGACTCGGAATAAGGAATACGAAAGAACGAGAGATCGTTAGGGTCTAAAGTCCCGAACAACAATCCGCTTTGGGAAGCTTTTACATCACTTACCCAATCAGATCCAAAGGTCGGGAAGTCAGCAGGAACACCTGACAAGATAACATGAATTCCCCGATCCCTACCTTGACGAACAATTACACCTAATTGATCCTTCACGTTGAAATCATTTAATTGTTTGGATAATGTTTCTGCATCATCAATGGTGAGCACGATTTCCGGACCACCGGCAATCTCGCCTCGCTTCAGTACTTCATCGTACAACTGTTGGATCACTGGCGCAAGCTGATCTTCCCGTGATACGTGTCCTCGGACATGGGGCAAACTGCTGATCTCACCCAGTCCGCCAGAACCATAGCGCATATCCACGGTGTATATTTGTACTACTTCTGGAGAAGCATGATACGCCAAAGATAACATCCAAGTCAACAAAAATGTTGTTTTTCCGCCTTCCATCGGACTCGTTACCATAAAGTGTGGTCCCTCACGCAGGTTCAAAAGGAATGGCTCCAAATCATCTGTGAGCAATCCTACAGGAACCGTTACAGAGGACTCATTCACTTGACCATACGTACCTGTTCGAATAAGAACATCTTTCAGTTTCACTTCTTCCGGAAGTGGAGCAATCTGAGGTGCTTGCTCTCCTGTCCACGCTCCTCTAATCTCAGCAATCGTGCGGCGCAGCTCAGATGAACGTTTCCCTTCATCTGCACCTGACGACGGTAAGGCTGCCTGGAACATCAGTGGTGGAACTTGTCCCTTCACGAGCCCTCTTCCTGGCGGAAGCTGACTTGGCGCTTTAGAAGGTCTTCCGACTGCATAATAATAGTCACTCGGATCAGATAATTCAAAAGATACTGCATTTGGAATGTTACTCCTAAATTTCTCGAAAATATCAGTGACTCGATTAGCCGTGAGTACAAAAGTGATGCCTAGACTTCCACCTTCACGAAGAATCGTCTCTAACAATTCATTTTCATCAGGATAAGCATTTCGGAAAGAAAGATATCCGTCAATCACAACGATGATCTGAGGCACAGCTTCGTGAGCTGTCCGACGGTAAGCCGAGATCGTTTTGACACCAGCTTCTGAGATGATGTCTTTACGCTGTGCAGACAATTTCAATATATATCGGAACAGTCGTTTGACCCGATCCTCCTCTTCGGCCATCATCACACCACCGACCTGTGGAAGACCAGCAAAGTCCTTCATCATGCGACCCATATCAATAATGTATCCATGCCATGATTCTGTACGTTCAGATCTAGCAAGTGACATGAGCATGGTTTGCACAAATGTCGTTTTGCCCAGTCCTGGCATGCCGTATACGACGAGATGGCCTTGATCAATCGGAAGTGCAAGAGGCTCTTGGCGTTGGTTCGGTAGATCATCGAGCAAGCCAACGAGTGGTTTCAACCCACTAGCACCACCATCAAGCAACACTTCCCTATTCTTTTCTTCCTGCCAGTCGTTAAGGCTATCCCATTCCAATGTTTCAGGCAATGGTGGCAACCAAGGTCCTGGCAGTCGATCAATTCCAGCTTCTTCCGCGGCTTGAGCAACATAATCGATAAAGACCTGAAGCTGTTTAGGGACATCGTCTCCTTTGAGCACAGCTCTGCGTTCACCAGTCAGCAGAGGCTCCCGCTTCCCATTCAAACGTACTTCCATGACGGGCAAAACGGAGGTTTTATCTTCTTGCTGATTATAAGGTGCACCGCTCCAAGCAAACTGCATCTCTTCAAATACTTCATCACTGCCGACTTGGAAATACCCTCGACCCGGCTTCGTAATCCATGCCGCATTTGGAATCTTAATCATATCTCGACTGTCTCCTTCACTTTGAACGCGAAGACAGATACGGAAACGGGAGTTACTCCAGATTTTATCATCGACAACACCAGCCGGCTTCTGCGTTGCCAAGATCAGATGCACTCCGAGTGTCCGGCCAATAGCTGCAATACTAATCAATTCATCCATGAATTCTGGCTGATCGCGTTTCAACTGTGCAAATTCATCGATGATAATAACGAGATGGGGCAATGGCTGTTCATGCCTTGAGCGTAGAATTTTGTAATATTCATCGATATGCTGCAGGTTGCCTGCATCATTTAATATTTTCTGTCTTCTAACCAGCTCGGCTCGAAGTGAAATATTCGCACGTTCAATCAGATTTCCATCTAGATTGGTAATTGTGCCCACGACGTGTGGTAAGCCAACAAACGTATTGGACATCCCGCCACCCTTATAGTCAATCAACATAAAAGCAAGGTCGTGCGGGTGAAATTCAGCCGCAAGCGATGCAACTATGGACTGAATGACTTCACTTTTCCCTGATCCGGTCGTTCCTGCAATTAGACCATGCGGTCCATGCCCCTGACGTTCAATTTTGTCATGCAGGTTAATGGCTATTTTCTTGCCACCCGCACGCACACCCATAGGGACAGGCAGCGTATCTGGATATCGAGTTTGGTTCCAGCGTGATACAACATCCAGATCCTCCACGCGTGATGTGCTTAACATATCGAACAATGGAAGCACCTGTGGAATATCCGAAGCGGAAGAACGCTTCAAACGGATCGGAGACATGTAACGCGATAACGCCTCTGCAGATTCTTTAGAGATTACGTCTGGTGTGTACGTTTGCTGAACGACATCGGCATCTTCCGTTTTTTTGATATATACACCCTTGCCTTTGGAAGCTTCCATAATAAGCTGACAGTGCATCGGAAGAGATTCCTTCCGATTGGCTAATATAATCGTGCACACATCGATCTCTTGCGCCGATTCCAACAGAAGCGGCAACAGTGGCTCTTCTTCAATTAATTGTGTTTCCGACAAAATGACCACATAACAAGGCGTTTGTACCGTTTTTTTGTAACGATCCTCCTTGTTGTTCCGCCGCCGGTTTAACACGGAAAACAAGCTGTCCGCCAATTGATGCGCACTGCTGTGCCTGTCGGCCATATATCGCTGTCCCTGATCTTCATCCCAAATATGGGGAAGCCAGCGCAACCATTCCCATTCCTTGCTTTCTTTTTCTTCATAAAAAGCAGCGATTTTGAGCTCATCTGGTGAATGGCGCACGGTAAGCTGTGAAACGATCACACGCAGTGAAGTCAGCACTTCCTCACGATTCCCTACCAACCCCATGACTTTCGATTGGAATAACGGTAGGGTGATTGATGCATCGGGTACAGTCTCAAATTCAGAAGCAAGCTCATGAGCAGCCTCTATTAATTCATCCTTTTCATATCCATCTGGACGTGGAACCTGAAGCTTAATCCGAAAAGGAATTTCTCCTGTACCAATCCGCACCTGCATAAAGTCATCATCTTCTGGCGAACGTTCCCACAAGGAACTGTTTCTGTTCTTTACAACTTGTAGACAAACACCCGGATCGCCATGAATTTCATACAAACTCTTCACTTGTTCCGCTTGAGCTTCCTTCAGCTCTTCACGATGCTTGTCCAACTGAGCACGGTACATCGCCTTACGTTCTTCAATCTTTTTGCGATAATTCTTCTTGTTACTTAAATATACAAAGAATGGAATAGTATACGATGTTAACATCATCATAACGGTCATCATCTGAAACATCATAAAGCTAGGGTTACTAAATTTACCTGTTAGATTAATATATACATAGAAGCCGATGCTCACCATCGTCATCATAATGGGAATAACGATGGATATGATCGAGAATGTAGGTTTGCTAGGTTCAGCAGGAGGCCTCAAAATTTCGAGCTTATCTTCCTTAAGAACCGGCGTCATTCTTGGAGAACGCTGATATAACACATTCACGAAGAGAAGACCTCCTTAATAGTACGTGTTCAAAATCAAAAGCGAACCTTTTGAACAACCTTTTTAATTGTTGATAATATGATATATACGTTCTGAATCGTCATTCGTTGCTGTCCTGTTGGAACAGTGAGCGTCTTCCGTATACCGGCGCTTCTTCTAACGTTGTTGAGAACGCACGTTGAACTCGCACACAGCTACCCTGTCTTAGCCCCGTTTCCATTAGTTGCTGACTATTCTGCGGTGAAAACCACAGTCCCTCTGGAAACTTAGCTTCAAGGATATATTGAATGCCATCCCCAGGCGCCTGTCCAAATATACGGACGCCAAGCAATGTTTTCAAATGTTCAATCGTACATTCATCCGGGACTTCAATGTCGAACCATTCGCCTTCCTCCCGGCCGGAATACACGGTAAGAATCATCAAATCCCTCCCATAGTCTCATATGTAAATTGTCCTAATGTCAGATTAAATCAAAAAAAAGCGGATGAAACACGGTTTCAACCCTTATTTTCTTACATAACCCCTTTGTTTGCAATGTACTATCTGTAATTTTGTTACATATGACCCACGTTTATATTAAAATATCGTCCCATGGTCTCAGAACTTTGGAGGCAGACTTACGTTTTCAATTTGCGAGGATGCGAAAAACGTTTGTTTTCTACCATTTAAATGGGAATAACACTTCATTACCTATCCGTTTTATTCCTTCGCCCACAATTGAATTGTGAACACTTTTCAAACATTCATCACCTTTATGTTTTCATAAGCTGATTTTAAGGTAATTTTAAGCATTGGTATTTAATATTACCTGTATGAAATAACTCCGTGAGGTGATTTCAAGTGAGAACACTAATAACTTTTCAAAACAAATCAATCCCTGTATATTTCAATCAAGAAAACAAACAACCTGTGCAAAAGACATTAAGATTGCTTAGCAGTGCTCTAGAGCACAAAATTAGCAACGGTAAACGAGCTTTACAAAAATGTTTGCACTCTTTGATTAGTATTGAGATTGTTAATGGAGAAGCCATTCTCCACAGTCGCAGTGAAAATGACTCTCTGGCCTTGTCTTTATATTAAGTCGAGTCCACGTGAATTCATCTATAATGAGATGCTGCGTCACTCGTTCTATACGAACTATAAGAAAAAGGAAGCTGCCATTAAGGACAAGCTTCCTTTTTTATGTTGAAGCACAATCTTATCTATTGGTTAATTTACTCGGCTCACGCTATAGCCGATCTCACTACCTTCTGCAACCTCCGCTTTATGAATTCGAATGACAAACAATCGCACTAGGTTAGCCCGTGTATGTTCTTCTTGACATGAATTCAGTTTCCTCAGAATAAAACGGTCAATGGACATGAAATTCAAGCCCCTTTACCTTGGATTTTACGGATCTGTTCTTCCGTGTATCCATAAATAACCATATCCAGACTTCCCCAAACCCATTTTCACCGTTTTTTTTCACATGCTTTTTAGGGTATGTAAAAACGTGCAAAAGCCCGTCCTTAAAGGTATAAACGGGCTTTTGCTTGTTATTGTCGATTTCACACGAACAAGGTCTCATCCTGCAATCGGTTCATGTCCTGTAGACCTTTAGTCGACATCACTCACACCAGGATACGTCCGATATTGATGCTGTAAACTAATCCAGCGGGTGCGCGTGAACTTCTCTATCGCCCAGTCGCCGCCGAATCGGCCAATGCCTGAAGATTTCTCTCCACCAAACATAACATGAGCCTCGTCGTTTACGGACTGGTCATTCACATGAACCATGCCTGATTCGATGCGTTTAGCAACTTGATAACCTCTCTCCAGATTCGTCGTAAATACCGAACCACTCAAGCCGTATGGCGTATCGTTGGCTAAACGAACAGCTTCCGCCTCATCCTTTGCTCGCATTAAGACAGCAACCGGGCCAAACAATTCCTGTTGCACAATTTCCTGCTCAGGCTTCACGTCAGCCAACACTGTAGGCTGTAACACACTGCCTTTGCTTGATCCACCAAGCAACAACCGGGCTCCCGCCTCTTCTGCGTTCTTCACAAGTTCAAGTAGTCGTTCTACTTCTTTTTCACGAATAAGCGGCCCTACAAGTGTATTGGAATCTGCTGGATCCCCTGCTTGGATTTGTTTTACTTTGGCAACAAATGCATCTACAAAAGAGTCATAGATATCGGTATGAATGATAATACGGTTCAGCGCCATACAAATCTGCCCTTGATGCAGAAACTTTCCGAATACTGCGGCCTCTGACGCTCGTTCAATATCCGCATCCTCCAGCACAACCATCGCATTGTTACCGCCTAATTCCAGCGCCGTTTCTTTCAGATGCTCGCCAGCTAATTTACCGATGCCTTGCCCGACTTCTGTTGATCCTGTAAATGAAATGACTTTTGGGATTGGATGAGCAACGAAGTGGTCTCCAATCTCACTTCCGCTTCCTGCAACGACATGCAATACACCTTTTGGCAATCCGGCTTGATCAAATAGATCTGCGATTAGCCAACCTGCAGTAATGGGTGTATCAGAAGCCGGCTTAATCACAACACCATTACCTAGTGCAATGGCAGGTGCAACTGAACGCAAGCATAGATGTAGCGGAAAATTCCACGGTCCGATCACCCCAATTACTCCTTTGGGTTCACGCACAACTCGGTTCTCTTTGCCAGCTGTATTAGAAGGTAGTATCTCCCCTTTCATTCGATAAGGGAAAGATGCAGATTCGTCTACAATGCGCTTGGCCGCAGCGAACTCCGCTTCAGCTTTGATCCGAGTACTTCCGGATTCAATAATGAGCAACTGAATAATTTCATCTTTGCGCTCAACCATCAGCATGGATACCTTGCGCAGAATTTCTTCTTTTTGACTAGGTAATGCCTGACTCCATTCCACTGATCCCTTCTCGGCAGCTTCATATGCACGATCGATGTCTTCTTTATTAGATGACCGCCAAGTGGCGATAACTTCTCCTGTATACGGATTAATATTCTCCATGGTTTTCTCACCGGAGCCTTCGATCCATTCGCCATTAATATATTGTTTAGTCCATGTTTGCTTCGTGTCCATTAAAGTCATCTGAATACGCCTCCTAATCAAGAATTCATGTCTACTTATCATGCAGTGTAGTACATCATTAACCTTGTTAAGGATTACGCAAACGTTAATTTAGACCTCTCTGACCTATACAGGACAATTCGTGCGAGTGCATACCCGTCCGTAAAACCTCGTGATGATACGATCATTCCTGGCTTGTAGACCTCTTTCCAAAATGCTGCAAGTCTTGCCACCCATAGGCAACTTCGAGCTGATTCTCACCACTGACAGATAACGTCTGGCTATGAACTAAGGTACCACCCATATGCTCATAGAAACGACAAGCTGGATTCTTCTCCAACGCCCAGATCAGTAGGCTCCGCAGTTTTAGTGTATGAAGATATTGGACAACTTGATTAGCAAGCATTGTTCCAATTCTCTTTCCCTGTGCGGCTTGCAGTAAATAGATCGCATAAATCTCCCCATCATAAGGCAACTTGCCTTCTCGCTCTCTACCCCCACAGGCAAATCCGACAATGTTCCCATCCGCTTGTTCGGCTACCAACAGAATCTGCTCCTTTTCGCCAGAACGAATCATCTGCTCCCACTGAGGTACTCTTGCTTCTGTAGTCAAATGATCCAAAAATTCATCGGGTATAATCCCCCGGTATGTGGTCTTCCAACTCTCGGTATGTACATAAGCGATAGCTTTTGCATCCCCTTCACGGGCTTGTCTAATCTGCATAATCATTTTCTCCTTCTCATTGAGGGTGAAGATACCATTAACGTTATAAAAAATCCGACCCTAGGGCCGGATCTTTACCTTGGTGCCTACAGATACTTTGGAAGAAAGATCCAACACATCTGAGTTATACATCCGGATGCAACCATGTGAAACAGATTTTCCTATAGACGAGGGTTCATTGGTTCCATGTATGCCGTAATGAGGTGCAGATAACCCCATCCACAGTACACCAAATGGTCCTCCAGGATTCGATTGTTTATTAATGATCGTAAACTCTCCACTTGGGGTTTGAGTGAGCATCTTCCCTGTCGCCACAGGATATCCTTTAAGCACTTGGTTGCCATCCAGTAGATATAACATATGGTCTGATAGGTCAACAATGATGTTGTAATCCGGCATACTAACATCCCTCCTGACCTATCCTATGCCATTCTCATCACAGATGCCCGCCTGATTTCAAGCTTCATCCCACTCTCTGATGCTTCGAGCATGCTTCGGTTTGCGATTGTTCACTGGCTTGCTCGTTGCTTTTCGACGTTTCGAAGCCTGAAGCTCCTTACGCTGCTGAAATTGCAATTCCTTCTGCATTTTCAGGTAGTTGTCCAGTCTCTTTTCTTCTAATGTGCCGTTCTGTATCGCTTCTTTAATAGCGCACCCAGCCTCCCGAGTATGACTACAGTTATGAAACTTACATGCAGTAGCCAGTTGCTCAATTTCACCAAACGCTAGAGCTAATCCCTGATCACCTTCCTCCCATAGGTTAAGCTCTCGCATACCTGGTGTGTCGATCAATACCGCCCCTTGGGGTAATACAAACATCTCACGATGTGTCGTTGTATGTCTGCCCCGACTGTCTGTCTCCCTAACAGATTGAGTAAGCTGTACATTCTCGCCGAGTAGCCAGTTGACCAAGGTCGACTTACCGCTCCCTGAAGACCCCGTCAAAGCAACGGTCATGCCAGGCTGCAGATACTGTTCAAGTTGTTCTTTTCCCTGATCCTGTACGGCCGACAAGGCGATGACCTCAACACCTGGGGCAATACCTTCCACCAAAGCCATCTGTTCCTCCACATTGGAGCAAAGATCGCTTTTACTCAGCACGATAACAGGTCTAACGCCTCCATTCCAAGCCATAATCATATAACGTTCCAGCCGTCGGAGATTAAAATCATAGTTAAGCGCGGCGACAATTAGCAATGTATCCACATTAGCCGCAATCAGTTGTTCTTTCGTTACGTTTCCCGCAGCCTGTCTAGATACTCTGCTTCGTCTCGGCAACATACTGTGAATCATCACCTCATCACCCGTCTGACCCGAAACCTCAACCCAATCCCCTACAGTAAGACCTGTACCAGTCTCTTCATGCTCGCGGCGTAATCGGCCTGTTGATCTTCCCCAGCCTTCACCATCCGCAGTCATTATTCGTTGTAAATGTCCATGATCTGCGATGATTCTAGCTGGTTTCCTCTCGTCATGATTCGTATCTAACGTTACCCACAGTTCTTGCCATTGTGTAGACCATCCATACTGTTCCAAGTGTTTATTCAAATTCGTGTTTCCTCCCAAAATTATAATGTAATTCGGACATAACGACAGATTGACCTGTGTGCCCCGGTTCGGTATCCAAAATAAAAACCACGAGTCTCATGCACCCGTGGCAAATCATTGTTAAATGAATTAGAAAATGACTTTCATTGGGTAAGATTCAGAGGCTCTTATGTTAGAGATCCCCCACCCGCAATAAAAGAACATTCCTAATAGCAACAAAAAGAGCCACAGGTACGTCACCCGTGGCTTCATTGATGCATGCAATAATACATACCCTCATTACAGACATAACTGTCCTGTGGTTGTATAATTATATGCTTTGATCCGTTCCGGAGACGCTGTTCATATTCAAATTAACGTATAGTGCCATTAAGTTTGTCATATTACATCGCCTCCCTTGTAGATGTTGTTCAAAAAGTCCGCTTTTGATTACGAAGGATGCCTGCTGGCATCGCAACATTGAAGCTTGAATTCAGCCGAAATAAGTGGATGCTTACGTAGCTTGTTTCCTTCGAAAACATGTAGTTACTCACGTAGTTTGCCTACGCTCCGTTACTCCATTTCTACCTTCATCCTATCTTCTCGGTACTGAAAACCGATCTTTTTGAACATTATCTTGTAGATTTATCCAACATATTACACATCTTACTGAATTGTTGTCAAGCCCAATTATTTGACTTGATCCCAGCGTGTCCACATTTCTTTTGGATTCAGTTCATAAACCCCGTCTTCACGATACATAAACTGGTGCATGATGAACTCACGCCGGATCGTCGCGAAATCCTCATGATAATTTTGAATGAAAGCATTAATTTCTTTCTCCGTATACTTACGTCCGAATTCAAGTTGCTCGGCCAAATGACCAAGAACAATCAGCTTTTTCTTATATTGCGCTGGAATTTGGCGAATTCGCCCATCCTTAGAGAAAAAATTCCGCATCACGGATGCCTTCAGCGTTTCGTTGACCTCACTCATCTCAGTAACCTCCTTACTTTTAAAAATAAAATCAACGGAAGCTTGTGCATGCTCACGAATGAAAGAAGGATTTAAGGAGAAATATACAATGTTCTTCTCTCTTCTTTCTTTAATGAGTGCAGCTTCTCGTAGTTTCGATGCGTGATGTGTCACGGTTGGCTGGGACAAGTTCAAGCGCTCAGCGAGAGCCTGTCCGTGCAATTCTCCTTGGGATAACAACAACAGCATGCGAAGTCGGGTTGGATCAGCTAATGCTTTGTGATAAGCCACTATTTTCTCCAACTGCATGAATGATTCAGCTCCATTTCAATCCAAATAGATTAGATGATAATCTAATTTGATGTTAATCTTTTGTCCAATCAAAGTCAAATCCTTTATTTTTGCGTGGCAGTTTAGCCTATATACCTCCCTAAGCTGGCATTAGAGTGTTATTTACGGTAGGATTATATTGCTGAATTTTAAGGAGGAGTAAGAACATGGAAGATGTCATTATTATCGGTGGAGGACCCTGTGGTCTATCTGCTGCTATCGAATGTGAACGGTTGGGATTATCTGCTGTAATCGTAGAAAAGTACAACATTGTACAATCCATCTATTTGTATCCAACCCATATGCAATTTTTTAGCACGGCTGAGTTGCTTGAGATCGGAAATGTTCCATTTAGCACGCCTAACGACAAGCCGTTTCGTTATGAGGCCCTTGCCTATTACCGCAAGGTCGCTGAACATTTTAACCTTCGTGTTCATAACTATGAGGAAGCTCACTCAATCAAGTGTAAGGACGATGGAACGTTCGAAGTACATACGATGAACCGACGTGGGCAGACTGTTATTCATGAAGGACGTAATATCGTTGTAGCTACAGGGTATTTCGATCATCCTAACTACCTCGGCATTCCGGGAGAAGACAAAGATAAGGTTACGCATTATTTCCGTGAAGCCCACCCTTACGCTCAGACCCGTGTTGCCATTATCGGAGGAAGCAATTCTGCCGTAGATGCCGCGATGGAACTCGTTCGTGTAGGTGCTCATATTGATATGGTGTACCGTGGAAGCGGATTGTCTGAACATATTAAATCTTGGGTACGGCCATTATTTGAGAGCATGGTTCAAAAAGGACGGATTACCTTACATCTCAATTCACGTGTTAATGAAATTTTGGATGATTCTGTCCGTCTATTACATCATGACGGAACAACCAGCGAATTGGAAAATGATTTTGTATTAGCCATGACTGGTTTCCGTCCCGATCGTAAACTGCTCACTTCTGTAGGGGTGGAAATGTCCGAAGATATGGATAAACCCAAGTATGATCCCCAAACGATGGAAAGTAGTGTTCCCGGCATTTATGTGGGCGGTGTTATTGCATCAGGTCGTAATGCCAATGAAGTATTTATTGAATCTGGGCGCTGGCACGGAAAATACATTGCAGAACATATTGTGAGCAAGAATCGTAAACTTTCCGAAGGGAAATGAAATCAATGGATATAACTTCGCTGCTGTTACTCGGATTCGCCGCGCTTGGCATCATCAGCAGTAATACTCCAGTGGCTGTAGCTATGGTATTTCTATTATTGCTGCGTGTATTGAATCTGAATCAAGCATTTCCTTGGCTTGAGAAGTATGGGCTGACTATTGGGATCATCATCCTAACTATTGGAGTAATGGCTCCACTTGCCAGCGGTAAAATAAGCTTGCAGACCATCGGAGAGTCCTTCCTACACTGGAAGTCACTTCTTGCCATTGGTGTTGGGTTGCTTGTTGCTTACCTCGGTGGTAGAGGTGCTACATTGATGAGTACGCAGCCCACTGTCGTCGCTGGACTTCTCATCGGTACTGTATTAGGAGTTGCCTTGTTCAAAGGTGTACCCGTAGGTCCACTTATTGCAGCAGGCATTTTATCCTTGCTTTTGGGCAAATCCTGATTGAATTTGGACTTGACTCCCTTCTGTCAACTGGCTGTAATTCCCACCGTTGTATGATATACTTCTATTCATATCACGAGTCCATAGCGGAGACATCAATTTGATTTTTGTTCGTCTAACATTCAACATTGATTCACCTCGCAACTATAATGGCCGCAGGAGGATTCAGGAATCATGTCACGTCAGTTTGTTACAGAAGCCGTGATGGTGGCTATTTATGGTCAATTGCTCGCGTCACCCGCGTCTGTTGAATATATTGTTCCATACACCACCATCCTTGAATTATACGAGTTTCAAGCCAGCAGCGATCCTCTGATGGGTAACCCTGCGGATGATCAACATGTGAAGACCAAAATTAACGAGATGATTTCTTATTTTGAGGAACCGTTGAATAAGAAAAAAATAGAACGTGCGCTACTTACTCCATGGGCCAAAAGTCCATCGATTCTGTTCGGTGATCAAGTCTCCATTGCTATTATTAACGCTGTTGATACGGCTCAGTATGGCGAGTATTTCGACCCAATCGAGACGGAATTAATACTCACTTCACAACGTTTGAGCATTCCTATCCTTACGGATCAAGTCGAATTGATTGCTCGCATTATTGAATCCTCAGCTCCGGTTCAAGTTTATGATATTGACGACTTTGACTTTGCAATGGATGAGGAGTCACTTGATCAGGTGTAAGCATTGTATATTGATTATTGTGGATGTGTACCCGCTGAGAACAATCTCAGTTGGCATTTCATGGATGGATCATAAAACATAAAAGCCTCCCTGTCGGGAGGCTTTTATCATTATTCCGGTTTGTACTTCATTTGTACTTCGTTCGCACTTGGTTTGTAATTATTTGCGCTCGGTTTGTACTCGGTTTTTGCTTTATTTGTACTTCGTATGTGCCTAGGTCAATCTTTCCGGTTGGAGCGTGCTAACAACATTTGGGTAAACTCATTGAGGACAGGAAGAGATTCAGTGTGAAAAAACTTCAGACCTGCTTCACTATTCACACGAGACTCTACGAGGTCATCTTGGATGATTCGAGTTCGAAATAGGGCGATCACATAATAGTCTTCATCCCCACTCGTATGAAGCTGTCTCAGCTCTGGCCCTGAATGGAGACCTTCTAACACCATATGATCTGTAGTCCAGCCAGTCTCCTCCCACAGCTCTCGATGAGCAGTCTCTTCAATCGATTCTCCCGGACGCATCTGTCCTGCCGGAATTCGCCAATGGCTGTGGTCTGCGTGCTGGATCAATAACACTTCACCACGTTCGTTCTCGGCCCATATGGCAGCCTTTACGACGATAAACGCTCGGTTAGCAATATACTGAGCCAAATCTCGGGCTGGCGGATTCAATATTTATCCCCTCCTGTTCCAAGCCGAAGAGACGGCTTAGATCTATAGTCAGATCAGTGCAACACACTTCTCTCCAACTTACGGAACGTTCTAAAGGCGTGTATCTATGAGTAAGGGATTATACTTCAGTGTATCGGTATTCAATATCTCGACCTTCATCAACAACATCCACATGAAGCTCATGACCTTTTAGATACCAATAATCGTGATCCTCCATGAAAAAGTGAATACCGGATGCTTCTATTTGCTCGGCAGGATGTCTTGGTTCCTCAACAGCGATACCTAACGAAAAACCGGGATGAAGACCTCCGCCTGAGCTATAACGGGCAAAAAAACGAATGCTATCCCCGTCGTTCAAATTAAGCTCTTCCTTGTACCAGCGCGCAGCACGGTCAGTTACATGTATGGTACTCATGTGGTGTCAGCTCCTTCTCTATATATATGTTACATCATATCGCTAGAATGGTCGGAATACAAACTGTACAACAGAACAAATTACCAAATAACGAACAATATTCAGGAAATCAATTTACTTCATGGAACATAAAATGAAAAGGTGAGACCATAACTGTATTTTGCAATATAGGACAACAGTCGTATAAAGCCATATTACTTCATGACCCGTTACTCCATTCCTGGCTTCTCTAAACCAGACATTGCTCATTTGTGAAAAAAGTTTGACAGATTGCAAAATGCGGTGTTAAGATGCAAACATACGAGATTCACATTGAATTTATTCCCAAAAAAAGAAAGGGTGATTACGGTGTTTAATAGAGATATGTTTGTTCTAACTAACTCACAACTGAATACCGGAGCAGCCCCGAAATCATTATTTCGTTCATAATTTCTGCATCATAGTCATCTGTTGATCAGATACACTATGTTGTGAACTCACAATATAATTATGTACGGTGTTGGCTCTGCTCTCGGAGCCATGCTGCCGTATGAATGATACCTAAGACATACCGCCTGCGTGCGGTGTGTCTTTTTTTGTGGTCACAAGTAGGCACATGAACGATAATGTATTTCACAGATATGGAAAGGAAGGGATAGCACTTGTTCTCAGTACTTAAAAACCTAGCCTGGTTTTTCCGGCTAGAACGCAAAAGATACCTGATTGGTGTCATTTTGCTCATTCTTGTAGGTGTCGCAGAACTCCTGCCCCCTCGTCTTCTCGGTAATGCCATTGACGAGATTGTACGTGGGTCGATTACAGGAGCTTCACTTACCAGCTACATTTTACTTATTTTAGGAACCGTCGTTATTATCTATCTGATCACGTACATATGGATGCACAAATTATTTGGCGGAGCTAACTTGGTAGAACGTCTATTGCGTTCGCGCTTCATGGATCATCTGTTACGGATGACACCGCCCTTTTTTGAAAAAAACAGAACTGGCGACCTCATGGCTCGTGCTACCAACGATCTGCGTTCCATTGCAACCACGGCAGGCTTCGGCATGCTTACGTTAACGGACTCCACTGCTTTCCTGGCAACTGTATTGTTAGCCATGGGTTTTCTAGTTAGCTGGAAGCTGACTCTGGCAGCCATCTTGCCATTGCCTTTCATCGCCATCGCTATGATGATCTATGGTAAAGCTGTACATCAGCGCTATACACTCGCTCAAGATGCCTTCGGTGATATGAACGACCAAGTTCTGGAATCCATTGCGGGAATCCGGGTCGTGCGTGCGTATGTTCAGGAGCGTCTGGATGAGAAACGATTTGCCGATGTTACCGAAGACGTGTACCGCAAAAATCTAGCCGTCGCTCGGATGGATGCTTTATTTGAACCTACGATCCGACTTTGCGTTGGACTAAGTTATGTCATTGCGCTTGCTTATGGTATTTATCTTGTGTTCCACAATGAAATTACTCTAGGTGATCTCGTATCGTTTAATATGTACCTGGGGATGATGATCTGGCCGATGTTCGCCATCGGTGAGTTAATTAATCTGATGCAGCGCGGTAGTGCCTCTCTTGATCGGGTCAACGAGACTTTATCTGTAGAACCTGCTGTTCAAGATGTTGAACAACCCGCTCACATTTCGAATCCGGAAGAAATTGTGATGCAGGATGTTACGTTCCGTTATCCTAGTTCTACCGTAGACAATCTTAGTCACATTAACTTTTCACTGCGCCGCGGACAGACGCTGGGTATCGTCGGTCGCACAGGTAGTGGTAAGTCCACACTGCTGAAGCAGTTGCTACACGAATACCCTGCTGGATCAGGTAAACTAAGCATTTCAGGTCACCCGATTCAGGAAATTGCTAAAGACGACTTGCATAGCTGGATTGGTTATGTGCCGCAGGAGCAAGTGCTATTCTCCAAATCGGTTCGTCAAAATATTCAGTTTGGTAAACCTGGTGCAAGTGATGACGTCATCATGGAAGCGATTCGCACAGCTGCTTTTGACGGAGATCTTGGAACATTGTCTGACGGACTCGATACACTCGTTGGCGAAAAAGGTATTGCTCTATCTGGTGGACAAAAGCAGCGGGTATCCCTCGCGCGTGCGTTCATCTCAGATCCGGATATTCTCATTCTGGACGATGCCCTTTCCGCAGTTGATGCAAGAACCGAAGCTAAAATCATTGAAAATATACGCAACAAACGCTCGGGTAAAACAACGCTGATCTCGACTCATCGCCTGTCCGCTATTGAACATGCTGACCGAATCATTGTACTTGAGCACGGGAAAATTACGGAAGAAGGAACCCATCAGGAATTACTTGCCATGAACGGTTGGTATCGTGAACAATATGAACGGCAACAGGTGGAGTCCAATCTGTCCACGTAGGAGGTCAACGCTTTGAAATCGAATACAGGCAAACGGCTATTACAGTACGCCTTAAAAGCCAAAGGTACATTTATAGCCGCATTAATTATGCTTACGATCGGTGTTGCGGCAGAGCTCGCCGGCCCTTTTATCGCCAAAAACATGATCGACAATCATTTGTTAGCCATTGAACAGCCCTTCTACGAGACATCTGCTTCAGAAGATGCGGCGGTGTATAAGGGAAAGAATTATAAACGCGAAGGATTATTCGAACCAACGGAAAGTAAAGGCGCCGAGGTGCGCATACTTCAAGCTGGACGTAGCTTTTACTTTGTAAATGAACCCGTAAGCACATCTGACGGTGATCGTTCTTATGCCGATGGCACTCTGACGGTAACTCGTGCAGGTGAAGTAACGGGGCAATATGCGGCAGTACCTCTGTCGGCTGGAGAACTGTTTGCTTTTTACAAACCGGAGATGCCAAGCATCTATCAATTAATCGTGTACTACATGATTTTTCTTGTGATCTCGGTCATTATGGAGTTTGGTAAAACCTACTGGCTGCAATCGTCCGCCAACAAGGTCATTCAACGACTTCGTAATGATGTGTATGCCCACATTCAGCGTCTGCCCGTCAATTTCTTTGACAATCTGCCTGCAGGTAAAGTCGTTTCACGAGTGACCAACGATACGGAGGCCGTTAAGGATCTGTTCGTTGCAGTACTGTCAAACTTCTTCTCGGGAATTATTACGATCGCAGGGGTGTATGTTGCCCTCTTCCTGCTCGATGTTCGACTTGGACTTATCTCCTTATTCGTCGTTCCTATGCTTATTGCCTGGATTGTGCTATATCGTAAGTTCGCTACTCGCTACAATACGATCATTCGTTCACGACTCAGCGAGATTAACGCGATCATTAATGAGTCCATTCAAGGGATGTCCATCATCCGCGTATTCCGCTATCAAAAACAAACCAAACAGGAATTCGAAGATCTGAATGATGACTATATGAAACATCAGAACAAAATGCTTAACCTGAACGCCTTTACCTCACACAATCTGGTTAACGTATTGCGGAATATCGCTTTTGCGGTTGTCCTGTGGTATTTCGGATCAAGTGTGCTGGATGGCACCAGTATTATCTCGCTAGGTGTATTGTACGCATTCGTGGATGTACTCGGCCGTCTGTTCCAGCCGATTACAGGTATGGTAAACCAATTGGCGAACCTGGACTCCTCTCTCGTATCTGCTGGACGTGTATTCGAACTAATGGATGAAAAAGGAGAAGCCGTTACCGATGGTTCAATGCCAAGATACAAAGGAAATGTTGTCTTTGATGACGTATCCTTTGCCTACAACAAAGACTTTGTGTTAAACAATATCTCGTTCCAGGCTTCACAAGGTCAAACGGTTGCGTTGGTGGGTCATACCGGTTCAGGCAAAAGCTCCATTATCAATCTGCTATTCCGATTCTACGACCCGCAAAAAGGTAAGATTACCATCGATGGACAAAACGTGAAGGATCTGCCCAAACAGTGGATTCGTGAACATATGGGAATTGTATTACAGGATCCTTATCTATTCACCGGAACGATTGCCTCTAACGTCAGCCTCGGGGATCAAAAGATTACTCGTCAACAGATTGAAAAGGCACTTCGTGACGTAGGAGCAGAACGTATTCTAGCCCATTTGCCTCAAGGTTTCGATGAACCGGTTATTGAAAAAGGAAGCACGCTGTCTGCTGGGCAACGTCAACTGATTTCCTTTGCCCGTGCGCTGGCATTTGATCCAGCCATTCTTATTTTGGATGAAGCTACAGCCAATATTGATACCGAAACCGAAGCCTTGATTCAAAATGCGCTCGAAGTACTCAAAAAAGGACGTACAACCTTCATCATCGCCCATCGTCTCTCTACAATTCGCTCTGCAGATCAGATTCTGGTACTGCATCGTGGACGAATTGTTGAACAAGGAGCACATGATGAGTTAATGGCGCTCCAAGGTCGATACTATCAGATGTATCAACTGCAACAAGGTGCTCAGTCTGTTCATGCTGATCAAGCTCACGGCACAGCCCCTGAAGCAATACGCACATCCTCCTTCGCTGGAGGCAATGCCTAAAGTAAAGGATCATGTTGGTTTACATCTAAGCTAAAATGATTCTACAATGTGTACGAAAATAAACCGATGTGTATCGCAGACACCCCATCTGTTAATATGCATCGGTTTTTTTTAAAGCTTTTCTCTCTGTTACAATTTCCTCTTATTGACAATATCAGCTTCTTCTCGTATTATACATACCAACGGTCGGTATTAAAAGGAGGAGACAGTTATGGCTAGAAACAAATTCCCTGAACAGACGCTAGAACACATCCTTACCGTATCAGCACAATTATTCACCGAGAAAGGCTATGAGAAGACGAGTATTCAGGACATTATTGATCATTTAGGCATGTCCAAAGGTGCGGTCTATCATCATTTCAAATCCAAAGAAGAGATCCTTGATGCGGTTATGGAGAGACAGTTTGCTTTTGCAGCTCAAATGTTGGATCAACTTGTGGAGAATGCTAACGCAATCTCAGCCAAGGACAAATTGGTCTATATACTAGAACACATTGTCTCTAATCAACAGGTACACTCCTTAGATCGAGTGCTGTTAACCCAAATCAAAAATCCATTATTTATCGTCAAAGGCATTCAGCAAACGGTTCAAATTGATGCCCCGATCATAGCTGCAATCATGCGCGAAGGCGTTACAGACGGCTCGATCACTATAGGAAATCCTGAAGCCTGTGCGGAAATTTTTCTGATGTTGATCAATATTTGGATTAATCCAACCTTATTCAGCCGAACACCTGAGGAGACAAAGGAGCGTTTACACTTCTTGCAACATATGATGCACACCATCGGTGTTCCGATCGTTACTAACACGTTAATTGATCAGATTATCCACCAACATAACGAGATGGGGGCCTATAACGATTCCGTTAACGGTACTCAGCAACATACAAGAGATGCATCCAATGAAAATTAACACACATATCATTCGCAAAGAATGGCTTGTTCAAGAGCCTGTTCTTTCCCTCTCTCTCGACTGGATGCAAGGTGAAGTACACTTATACCAGAGTACCGAACAGCATGTTCGAATTATTCAGCGAGCATCTGTGCATTTTCCAATTAAGCGATGCTTCACAACCCGTTACCAGCAAGGTTCACTTCATATTGGTGACGGACGTTCGAAGTCGTTTCCAATCGGTATTCACTTTCAGCGTACGTCGTTAGCCATTGGACTCCCTCCATCTACACTGGAACAAGTATACATTCGAGGTGTAGGTACGCGGTTTATTGTAGAAGATGCTCAAATCAACCACTTCGAGTGTAGGTGTACATCCGGACAGCTGCATATTTCCGGTTATACACAGCAGCTCAGTTTACGCATGGTGGGCAGCCATATAAAATCACAGAATTTAACTGCGGAAAACGTAGATATTAAGGGGACATCTTCACTCATTCAGCTAACAGGTCAGTTCTCCCATATTCAATCCAGAACGACGGGCAGAACACTCTCCATTCATTCAGCCACTATGCCACAATCGGTGAATAGCATAGCTACCGGATGTAGTGTGAATCTACGAGTTCCTAACCCAAACGAAGGATTCCGATTGCAGTGTAAGCATGTCGGAGGCGCATTACAGAGTGAGTTCCCCCTTCAATTGGATCGTGGAGAGCACATCTATGGGAATGCATCCGTCCCTATTCACGCACAAGTTCGAGGTGGACGATTCACCATAGGTACGTATTCACCCCATTCGTTATAGAAGGAGGAAACGGTTATGAGCATCGGTTGGATTGTGGGTACTTCCTTAGCTATTATCGTATTGTTGTCTGGACTCGTAGGTTTAAACCAAGCTACTCGAAGACAACGTAAGGTTCGTTGGCCCTGGTGGCTTATCGGGTTTAGCGTAGCAGCTCTAATAAGTGCGGCGATTAATTATCCAGGAACCTGAATGCCAATTGCACTTGTCCAAACAGTCATACTTATATGGGAAAATAAAAACAATCCGCAAAAGCCTTATGGCTGCTGCGGATTGTCTATCCAACCTTTGCATACGTATCCCATGTATATAATCGTCTCTCGCAATAGAAAAGGAAGCTTGCTGCGCCACGTCTGGTAAGCTGTCGTAAGTGTTGGAGAAGGCACAACATCCATGCCCAAACCGCTGGCAAGCATCATCGCTCGTTTCATATGTAAAGGATCACTTACAATCGTATACGTGTGGAAGCCAGCTCGCTCTCCGACACCGATTGAATACTTAAAGTTCTCCTCTGTAATGCGCGATTGTGTCTCAAGCTGAATATCTGCCGGATTTACTCCATGTGCTATAGCATAATCACGTCCAACCTCAGCTTCCGAACGCTGCTCCACACTGCCTGCACCACCAGTGAACAGCAATTGACTTACTGCACCCTGACGATACAACACTATGGCGTGTTCAATACGTTCGCGAAATACCGGTGAAGGTTCATTCCCTACCACTGCTGCGCCAAGTATAATAGCCGCATCCGAAATACGTGTTGATGCCTGCTCGCTATACGTCGTGATAAGCCAAGCCGTGATAAAAGCCCATACGAATCCACCACCAACGATGGATGCCAAGAAGATTAGTATCATTCGCTTCAACTTTGGCTTCCTCTTGTCTGACATTCCTCTTGTCACAATGCCTCATCCTCTTCGGTTGAACGACAATGCACGCTCTCCTCATGCATACGTTCAAGCCGTTGCAATGCTGCGGCAGACTCCGCATCCAGACCAAGTTGGGCAATCCATGCAGCCGTGTAAATCTGCAGGGTCATTTCAAGTTCTTGCGCACGGTTCTTAAAATCCTCTAATTCACTAATCATCCTTGATCGCCCTTCAGGGCTAAATGTCTCATGGATTCGTTCCTTGAAATAGTGATGCACGATACTATTGCGTTGTTGCCATAGTTCGTTTAATTGCCGGGTCTCGTCATCCGAGAACGTAAAGTGATGACGAACTTCGTGGATAAGCTGCCCCAATGAACTGCTCATTTTCCGCTCGTATAGATCCTCCAGATCTTCATCTGTCATCACTTTTCCCTGCGATAATTTCATTAATAAGATCAGATTAACCAACTGCTGTTCAAGGGACTGTCCATAATAAACCGCTAACCCGTAATAAGCAAACAATTCTCTGGAGTGTTCGCTGTCCAGCATGTCACCATTCTTCATGCCTGTGTTGTGCATAAGCGAGCGCCCCCTCATCTCCGTAAATGTTACTCCATTATAAGTCCCTCTATCGTAACCAAACCGGGACTAACATTCAAGTTAACGGTGAGGACGGCTTCTAACTCCGTAGATCCCTTCTACCAGATAGCCAAATATGAGTACTCAAGAGCAACATTGCATATACTGCCGACCATGTGCAGACCAGAACAATCTGACCTAAACCGCCCCCATCAAACAACATCATCTTTTGAACAAGGTAGAAAGCAGGTGGTAGTATGTACGATATCCATTGAAGTGATTCGGGTAATCGCTCCGATAACGATACTTGTACGAATGATGATAGTAACACAACGATGAAAATGGGTAAGCTCCAGCTGAGCCGAGATATGTATGCGTTCTGAAAGAAAACACTGATGCTAAGGCCAAGCAGTGCTAACACAAGATGTCCACACCAAGCAACGATCCATTCAGAGGTGGTCGGCTGCCTCTCAAACATGCCAGTAATGATAGGATATACAATCGTAATCAAGGTCATGGCCAATTGCATAACCGCTGCACAGACCAATTGCCCAATAGCTACCTTTCGCCTACTTCCCGTATGGAGCACCAATAATTGGATCTGACCCGGGGGTTCGGCGTTCATAACAGTTAGACCTAACCAGGCTGATCCAAAAAAGAGCAGCATGGCTGTTACCCCATAACTATCCGCTACTGGATTAGGTTTATATGAGTATATAAGCAACATAACGATCGTATAAAACACGACAGGTGAGAGGTATTTCTGTGAACGAATGTTCTGTTGTAACAAGTACTTGATTAAATACTTCATTGTGCATCCTCCTTAACAACAGATGCAGCGGATGGAGCATCAAGAGATAAAGTATCCTTTTCATCTGCTATCGCTTGGGTAGGTGAGTCCCCTTCTAACAAACGTTCCATCTGAATTAAACTCTTATCCTGCTGAACAGATACGATGGAACCACCTGAAGCAACAATCTGTGCAATGATTTGGTCTGCAGAGCTGCGACTTACTCTCCAATCCCACACCCATTCGTTATGTACGATATCCTCATGTCGTTCTGCACGAGAGCTATGAACAGATCGAACACCTAGTTGTCCAGTAGCGTTCACTATCTGATCTACTTGTCCCGAATCTACCGCATGGCTCATTACACTCTGGATTCGCATGTCAGGTTGACCAATGCATTCCAAATCGGACTGTCTCCAATGACGAAGAATTTGTCCATGTTGCAGAACGATCACATGATCTGCCATACGTTCTATGATTAAGGGTTCATGACAAGCCGTTATAATCGTTGTCCCTTGCTCTTTCCATTGTTGTAACCGTGATACGATGGCTTCCTGTGCCGCATGATCCAGGCCGGACAACGGTTCATCCAACAGGATAAGTCCACCTGGACCTGGCAGCAGCGATTGAATTAAGTTTACCTTCTGAAGCGTGCCCTTAGACAACATGGGGAGCTGCTGATCGATCGCTGCACCCAGGTATAATCGTTCGCTCCATTGTTTGATGCGCTGTTCTAGCACAGCGGAGCGAATGCCATGAATCCTTCCCATTGTCATGAGGTACTCTTTAGCCGTAAAGGGGAGCTTAGGAAGCCCATCAATGGCGAGCATTGTTCGACCCTTAAAGGAAGATTGCATGCTTCCCGAATTCGGCAGGGTCATTCCTGCTAACATTCGTAGGAGTGAGCTTTTGCCTGAACCATTTCTACCAACTAACACAGCACACTCCCCTACAGCTACATGGAAACTAATCTCTCTCAACACCTGAACTGAGCCCAGACGTTTACTTACCTGTTGAAGCAAAACCCCTTCGGCTCCTGAATGATATGTCTGCTTTTCCTCTACGTTGGTTGTGTTCTTATAACGTGTATTTGTCCTCCAACCCACCAAATTATCACATCCGTTCTGGTGCTTTTACACCTAGCAAGTTCAAACTGTGTGCCAAACGTTCTGCCGTACGTTCGGTTAACGTTAACCGGAAAGCTCTCTCTTCGAGTGGTGCGTCTGCGATCCGTTCTGCATGATAGAACCGGTTAAATGCCTGTGCAACATCAATTGCATATTTGGCAATGACGGAAGGCTCACTGCGTTGCACGGCTTTGCTCAAATATTCAGGATAATGAGCCAGCAGTTTTAACAACGCCCAAGTTGGTTCACTCGTGGTTACTTTCTGCTTCGTGCTGTTGTTCTCGCGTTCAATCGTTGTTAGCTCCTCTTCAAGACCCTTCTCCATTTCGGCAACTTCTCTCGCCTTAGCCAGCACACTTTTAATTCGAGCATAGGCATATTGCACATATGGACCCGTCTCACCTTCAAAGCTCACCGCATCTTCCAAAGAGAAATCGATATCATTCAGGCGATTGTTGCTTAGATCTCCAAATACGATTGCCCCTACACCCACTGCCTCCGCCACCTCCTGTGGATTAGGCAAGTTGGGGTTCTTCTCCTGTATGATCTGCATTGCACGGGAGACCGCTTCATCTAATACTTCTTGTAAAAAGACGACCTTACCACGACGAGTAGACATTTTCCGTCCTTCGAAACGCATGAGACCAAACGGAATATGCTCACAATTCGCAGACCAGTCATGACCCATCCGGGATAACACCGCGAACACCTGATTGAAGTGCAGCCTCTGCTCACCTCCGACCACATACAACATCTTGTCTGCTTTCATTACATCATGCCGATATATTGCCGTAGCTAAGTCCCTTGTTGGATAGATCGTTGTTCCGTCTTTTTTGATAATTAAGCAAGGTGGCATATTCTCTTCTTCCAGGCGCACCACAAGTGCTCCATCACTCTCTTCCAGCAATCCTTTCGCTCGGAGTTCATCTACGACTGCACCCATCTTATCGTTGTAAAAACTCTCACCAAGTGTGTGGTCAAACTGAACGTTTAACCGCTCATACATTCGATCGAATTCCTTCATGCTTACTTCAACGAAAAAAGCCCATAGCTGCTTAGCTTCTTCATCCCCTTGCTCAAGCTTGCGGAACCAATCTCTTGCCTCAATCTCCAAAGAGGGATCATGTTCAGCCTCATCGTGAAAACGAACATATAATTCAAGCGAAGTGCGGATTGGTTCTGCCTGTAATGCAGCATCGTTTCCCCACCGTTTGTAAGCCGCAATCTGTTTCCCAAACTGGGTACCCCAGTCCCCCAAATGATTAACACTCACCGGGGTATAACCCGCTTCATTATACAGACGATATAACGCAGCCCCAATGACCGTTGAACGCAGGTGTCCGACGCCAAACGGTTTGGCAATATTGGGAGAGGACATATCAATCACAACACGAGCAGCATTACCTTCCTCAAGCTTGCCAAATCCAGGCTGCCCCAACTCCTGCAGCAGCTCCGCTGCCAGCTTCTCCCGTTTAAATCGGATGTTGACATACGGCCCTGCTGGAACAGCCTCCAGAATATCCGATTGCAATGCACTCGCAATCTCCGTTGCGATGGCTACAGGAGCCTTTTTCAACGACTTAGCTAACACAAAACACGGAAACGCAATATCCCCCATCTCCTGTTGCGGCGGTACTTCCAAAAGCTTGAACACCTCTGCTTCTTCGAGCCCTGCTACGGGGGCAATATGTGAAGCGGCCTGCTTTTTCAACATATAAAACACTCCTTGATCATTAATAAATATACGTAAATTACAAAACAAAAAAAGCCCTCGTCTCCTATAACAAGAGACGAGAGCTATTATTCACAGTTCCCGCGGTACCACTCTAAGTGAACAGTATCTAGGTACACGAATGATTCGTCCTACTACTGTTCCGCTCGGTGCGATTAACGGTCGCATGCCGGATTACCCTCAAACTGATGAGTTACAATACTGCAGACATGTAAACATCACTTCGGACAACCATCTCACAGGTGCGTTTCACACAGATCATTTCATACCGGCTTCCACCCGCTCCGGCTCGCTGTCATGTATGGGTCTGGTTACTCTCCTGATCACAGATATTGGTAAGTTTCAATTCATTGCCATCATTATACAGACTGATACCTGCTTTGGCAACTGGTAAACCTTACTTCCAATACTTTATCTTCGTTGTACAATCTCGTACGACTGATGCTCTAGATGCATAATGGGTCTACAAAATTTCAACGTTTCTCATCAAAAATCCCCTTTAGAGATAACGTTTACACATCTACATAGATGCTCTGCAAACGTTATTTGCTTTAAGGGGACTAGGCTAATCTGCTATTTATTCACGTACCATTATGCCACGACTACCGCCATCATGCGGCACGCCTCTGCGCATTTACGGCAAGCTTCCGCGCAGGCTTGGCAATGATCATGTCTATGCTTCTCACATTCCGCAGCGCAGGCTTCACATGCTTTTACACATAAATCGCAAATCTCAGCGATAAAATCACTTCCACGTGTCATCGCTTGTGCAGCAAACCCACAGATCTCTGCACATTCTCGACTCAAACGAATGCAATCACGCAACATGGCTAGATCATATTCTTTCAAGCTTGATATGTAACTTACGTTGCAAGCATTCATGGACTCCAGGCAAGCATCAATACATTGTTGAATTTGTTGTTGTGTCATTTAAAGTTACCTCCCAGGCAAAGTTTCCTATGCTTCTTAATACCCAGCCTGGAGGACCCTTGAATCATTACACTGTTTTTACCGCTTCGAGTGCCAATAACTGGTTTCGGATAATGGTTTGATCAAAATGCTCACCGATGAACACCGCAACATTAGGCACATCGCCCTGAGGGGTGATTTTCATGTAGTCCGATTCACGATAAGCGTACTGGAACCAAAATCGGCTGGCTGTATCGCTAAAAGTCAAAATTCCCTTAGCACGATACACATCCCGAGGCAATTGTGACACAAAGGATTCAAATGATTCACTATTCACCGGCGCACTGAAATAATGCGTGTACACCATCACATGTTCATGTGATGCATGCGGATGGGGCTGATCATTAATCCCATGCTTATGTTCATCATTATGATCATGGGGATGATCACCGTGAGAACCATCGGAATCCTCATGTGAGTGATCATGTCCTACCGGATTATCCGGCGATGATTTATGCTGTCCATGGGTACATCCATGTGCTGCACAGGCTTCCGTATGGACATGTTGTCCTTCACTGTGATGGTGCTCTGATTCACTACGCGATGCACTTCCGTGGACAGCAGCGCCACTTTGAAGCAACATATCTAGATCGACCTCACATTTAACGGTTGGGATGACCGGAGCAAAAGCATTCCACTTCACAAGTAATTGCTTCAAGCTGTCTAGTTCTTGCTCATTCACACGATCTATCTTGTTCAATAACAATACAGACGCGCAGCGAATCTGTTCTTGCATCAGCTTGTATGTCTGACCTTTCTGTTCAAGATATAATCCAGACAAATGCGCAGCATCTACTACAGTAATTAAGCTTGTCAACTCTAAGCGCATGTACAGTGACGTTTCCGTTACAGCATCGAGAATCTCCATCGGATTGGCTGCTCCCGTTGCCTCGATAATGATAACATCAGGAGATTCTGTCTGTATCAGCTCTGCAAGCTGTAGTCCTAAGTCTCCGCGTACCGTACAGCATATACATCCACCGAGCATTTCGGTCATCGGAACAGAGGAATCCACAACTTGTCCATCTAAATTCACTTCACCTAACTCGTTCATGACCACAGCAGGGCGTAGTCCTTGTTGCTGCCAATGTTTGATCAGTTGAACGAGCAGCGTGGTTTTACCGCTTCCCAGAAAGCCTGACAATATATATACAGGGATGGATTGATCTTTTACAAGCGTTTCATTCATCGTTATACACCTCTTTAGCCTGACCATCAAAATATGATCAATTTCTACCCTAGGACATGTCTGACAACTCGCTGAAGTGCATCTTTCACCGCCTTTTCGCCCCCTGCTGCGTCACTTTCCCTTGACGTGCACCGGCACGCCTGCGGAAAACTTCCTGGCTTGGAACGAAAAATCGGCAAAATCTGTGTCTTTCGGAGTTTTCAGACACGCCCTAGCGAGTGTACACCAAGTCGGATTAGCTTTGCAATATGTACATAATCCTGTCCGCTTCGCATTGCCTGTTTTCGCTGGATCGTCTATGCTATGGAGACATGAAATGAGGAGGATCATTTAAGATGATTAATTCAGTGGAACAACATCGTCAGGAAGCCCCTAACACGGTTTCATGTATGATTGTTACGGTCTCGGATACTCGGACGAAGGATACTGATACAAGTGGTCAGCTTATGCATCAGCTCTTATCTGAAGCGGGCTACCAAGTTATCGACTACATTATCACACCCGATGAATCCGATCGGATTCGAGCTATCCTGCAGGATGCGGCTGTTCGCGATGATGTAGAAGCCGTGCTGCTTAGTGGGGGAACTGGAATTGCACCTCGGGATACAACGTATGAGGCTGTGTCCTCACTGCTAGACAAGGAGTTACCGGGCTTTGGTGAGATTTTCCGCTTCCTAAGTTACACGGAGGATATTGGTTCTGCAGCCATTCTCAGCCGAGCGGTGGCAGGAACAATCGGACGTACAGCGGTGTTCTCTATGCCAGGTTCCAGAGGAGCTGTCAAGCTGGCTATGGAAAAACTCGTTGTGCCTGAGTTACGACATGTAATGCGAGAAATATACAAACCCGTCTGAGCGCTCAGACGGGTTTTCATTGTTTTGTTTTATTTTTAATTACGTCATCCGAGCTATGTGCGGTCAATCCAACGTAATGTTCACACGGAAATGAATGAGACAGTCATATTTTAGTCCAACTTATATAACATATGATCGAACACCTGCAACACTTTATCCTCATAGACATCCTTTTGCCCACCTGAAGCAGTGTAGACCATAGATACATATCCTTTACTACGAATCGATGTTTTGCCTAATACATTCTGCAATACAGCCTGATCCTCAGCGTTGCCATACATTTCTTTCATTCGAAGTGTCCGCGTATGATCATCGCCAAAAATATGAACTTTTACAACATGCCGTCCACTTCCGTTCAGCAGATACATATACGTAATTCCACCCTCACCGTCATCAGCAGACATGTTATTCATCAGCTTTATGCTTTTTTCGTTGAACGCTTGATCCAACTCTTGTATAAAAGCTCCGTTCAGACCATGCCCCTGCGATTGTGCACGGATATTCCCTTCATTCGTGGCCTGCCCCGAATAGATTTTGCGTTCCTGTGATATGGAGGATGATGAACAACCTGCGAGCAGCGAAATGCTTAATGCTAACATGAGGCTTGTTCGTGCAAGTGCATATGGCTTCATTTTAGGTGATCGACCTTGAGTTGTAGTATCCACGCTACTCTTCCCTTCCGTCACGATGCTGTGACATCGTATGGTAGAGTTAGCATGTCTAAGAGAATCGAATCTTATTCGATAATTTCAATAATTAAATTGATGTCTCCATTGTATTTACAACCGTGCGCCCAACAGCTTCTCCTTGCAGAATTGCTCCCAATGTCTGAGGCAACTGATCCCATGTAATCTCTTGAATGCCTAGTTCAAGTGCACGATCTGGCTTCCACTCACCACCAAGCAGCTTCCATAACCGTTCCCGACGTTCCATAGGACAATATACCGAATCAATACCTCTGAGCTGAATGCCTCGTAAAATAAACGGAAGCACCGTCGACTCAAATGCTGTTCCCCCGGTTAATCCCGAAACGGCAACCACTCCCCCGTACCGGATCTGTTTTAACCGTTCAGCCAGCGCTGAGCCTCCAACAGGATCAACTACGCCTGCCCACAATTGCTTGCCTAATGCGCCTTTGGCTGGCTTGTCTGCTTCTTCTCGTGAAATGATGTGTGAAGCACCTAAATCTCGAAGCAGCTGCTCTTGCTTATCCTTTTTGCCTGTGCTGGCAGTCACCTCATATCCTAGCTTTGCTAGGATGGCTACTGCCATGCTCCCCACACCACCCGTTGCACCTGTCACCAAAATTTTGCCCATCTCAGGGGTTACACCCGCTTGAACCAGGGCATCGACAGAAAGTGCTGCGGTAAAACCTGCTGTTCCAATCGCCATGGCTTCTTTTTCACTGAGACCTGGTGGCAGTGGAACCAGCCATTCACTACGGAGACGTGCATACCGGCTATAGCCACCAAAGTGAGATACTCCCGGCTCATACCCCGTACTGATTACACGGTCACCTGGGGCAAATCGTCCGCTCACAGATTCCTCCACAGTTCCCGCGAGGTCTATGCCCGGCACTATAGGATATTCACGTACAACGCCTCCTTTTTCAATCGTAGCAAGTCCATCCTTATAATTGACACTAGAATATTGAACCTGTAGTGTAACGTCTCCGTTAGGCAAATCCTCTTTTCTAAGCTGTTCTATAGAAGCCTTGACCTCCCCATCTTGTTCTTTTCGAACTACGTATGCTGGAAAAGTGTTCTCCATCGTTATCCTCTCCTATTGTTTTTTTATTTTTTGAAGTAACTCATTTTGGAAGCAACTAAGGAAAACGAAATTCAATTCATGTAGTGAATTATTCATCACAATAATTCATAAGTTTCCTTTTCCCGGTTAGCGATGCCCTTTATACACTTTACTGCTTAAGTCTGTCTGCTACTCGTTAAAAGGTATACTACCGACCCGACCAGTGGAACAAGACCGATCCAAGCCCAAGCCTGTGAACGTCTACTAATTACGGCATCTCTATATATAGCAAGCACAGATAGCAGGGACAGTATGACAAAATCAATAGTCATTATGTGTACAAATGAGGATTGGCTGAACGCCTCCAAATATGCTTCCATATTGCCTTGTGTCAGCCCATAATAGAACGTCCCGAGGGTCAATAACAGCAAAATCCCATACGTTAACTTATTTCCTGCCAATCGACGAATGCCTGACCTACGATCACTGCCGAAGGATAAGCTTGTGTATGCTGGAGTTAACTTATGTGCTGAGACCCATGCGAAATAAGGTAACAGCGCAAATGCTCCCAACCCAAACGATAGTATAACGAACGGCCATGCCGGAAAGCGACTACCTCGCTCTTGAGGTGACGTCCGTAATAATAAGCAAGCATAGATCGCGGGGAATATCCCCAACCACGAAAATACGACAAGTAGCCACGGTTCCCTGCTCTGCATCGTAATCAGTTCTCCAAATATGGGGTCATCTCCAGGTGGCTGTCCTGGTGCCCATAACCAAGCATAGATGACAAAAACCACCCATATCAATCCTAAAACCCATCTCATATGTACACCTCCTCTATCTTTCATCCCCCACGAATGTTGGCTTGAAACAGCTATCCAGCGGCTGATCGGTGAAGTTATTTGGTAAAGAGAGGTACGTTATGTCGAACTAAGAACTAGTCGATTGCAAGAATTGGCGTCTCCTGCGCTTTCCCGAGAAATAATGGTGCCATTTCCACTTAGGATCAGCTTCAGTTACACGTAGTATATCTCAATCAACTGACTTCTTGTCCATGACGAATCACACAACTTCGATGAGTTCATGACCTCTTAGGTTCAATACCACGCTCGCCAAATTACCAGGGAAAGAACACGCAGATGAAAAAAAGGCATAAGCCGAGTAACTCCCCGGTTATGCCTTACTCTATGATTAGGCGCTATTCCTCTGTGAATTGAACATGTTCTGCAATCAGCTTCTGTTTCATATTCCAAGCTGCCGGGCTGATGTTCACACGATAAATCTCTGGATTGAGCTTCCGCTGATATTCTGGCCAGAACAGATTCATCTGTTCGCGATGATAGCTACGAATCTCATCCAAGGTTGGTAACTCGTATACTTTGCGTCCATTCACGAAGATAGGCTCTAACATGTTAACTGCTTCGTAGCGGGTCACCGTCTTCTTCAAATACGGGTGTAGCGGGTTGAACAGCTTGAGCGGTCCACCTTGCAATGGCTGCTCTTCACCTGGATAACAGATATAGTCCGCGATTGCTTTGCCATGTTTCGGATCAATGATCCGGAACACTTCCTTTTTACCTGGTGTGGATACTTTTTCGGGGTTGGCTGATATTTTAAGCGTAGGTAGCATCTCACCACCATCAACTTCACGTTCTACCAGCTTATATACGCCGCCTAGTGAAGGCTGGTCAGATGCCGTAATCAGTTGTGTACCGACGCCCCAAGTATCAATGCGTGCTCCTTGAGCTTTAAGGTTGAAGATGGTGTTCTCATCCAGATCGTTGGAGGCTACAATTTTCACATAATCCAGACCTGCTTCATCCAGCATTTGACGTGCTTGAATCGATAGATATGCTAAGTCACCACTATCCAGACGAATCGCATTCATTCTCTTGCCTTGACTCTCCAGCATTTTAGCTGTTTTGATCGCATGAGGCACACCGCTATTCAGCGTATCAAACGTATCTACCAGCAGTGTTACCTGATCTGGTAATACTTTGGCATACACGTCAAAGGCCTCCTGCTCGCTCATGAAGCTCTGTACCCAAGAATGCGCATGTGTTCCTGCTGTTGGGATTCCAAAACGCTCTCCTGCCAGCATATTAGATGTGGCATGGAACCCAGCAACATAAGACGCACGTGCTCCCCAGATCGCCGCATCCGCTTCCTGTGCACGTCTTGTTCCGAATTCGAGCAAGGTATCTTGGCTTGCTACTTGCTTGATCCGCGATGCCTTTGTAGCAATCAATGTTTGATAATTCATGAAGTTAAGTATCGCCGTCTCCACAAGTTGCGTCTCCATAATAGAGCCTTCTACCCGAATAAGCGGTTCATCAGGGAATACGATTGCCCCTTCCTTCATCGAATGAATTGTGCCCTGAAATGAAAACTGGAGCAATTCTTCCAGAAAGACAGGATCGTAATTTTCCTCTTGTTTCGATAAATACTTGATGTCGTCCATGTTAAAGCGAAGTTGGCTGATGTAATTCACAATGCGTTCCAATCCGGCAAAAACAGCATATCCGTTTCCAAACGGAAGCTTGCGGAAATACGCTTCAAATACCGCTTTTCGCTTGTGAGTTCCATTCACCCAGTGGGCATACATCATATTGATCTGATATTTATCTGTATGTAAAGCCAGGCTAGTCGTCTGCATTTGTCTCATCCTCTCTGACTTCCGCTCATGTTCATAGGCATTACCTTTGAACACAGGTTAACATGTGGAGACTCTCTTCACGATTACATAACATTAACCATGTCGTTGTGAATCCAAAAAAGTCTCCGGTTTATTTCATTCACCATATTTAACGCCAATCTAACATAATTACAGCTCGCAGGGTTCATTAAGCTATCGGGCAAGAATAGTCTCTCTTGCTTTCACGACTTGAGCCCCCAGACTCGAACGGAAGTGTCCTAGTGCCCACTCATGTCCAGCAGCATTAAAACTGGCTACAGCATCCTCATACACCGTGATGTGAAAGCCTTTGTTGTAGGCATCCACCGCTGTATGTAATACACATATATCGGTACACACACCTATGAGTGCAATATCTGTAATTCCGCGTTCCCTAAGCCTAAGCTCCAGATCTGTTCCACAGAAGGCACTATATCTCGTCTTATCCATCCAACGAATATGCTCTTTCCGATCCTCCATCACTTGGGCTAAGCGTCCATATAGTAGCCTTCCCTCTGTATCCCTAATGTTATGAGGCGGAAAAAGTGTTGTTTCCGGATGGTACGGATCATTCTGTTCGTGCAAATCTACAGCCATAATGACTTCATGCTTATGATCACAGTAATTCTCAGTAATTGCAGCTACAGTCTCTTCAATCTCAACTGCCGGCCCACCAACAGGCAAAGCGCCTGTCACAAAATCTCGGGTAAAATCGATGACAATCAATGCTTTCATCGTCTGCACTCCCTTTATTTTGAGAATAGTCTGAGCCTGATTCAATCCTAAGTTAACTTGGCCAGTTAGGTATAAATGGATAAGCGAGGCACAAGTTCTGTGAAACGATAGAGCTGCGCCGGACGCTGTGAATATTGATTGGAACTGAGTAAGTTACCCTCTTCATCTCTTACTTCTTCTACGATCCCTTTACGGCTACGCGTTGAAGTAATCTTACGGATGAAATTCGGTTCTTCAAAATCAGGGACAACACTCTGAATGACCTGATATAATTCACTTAACGTAAAATCACGTGGAAGAAACTGACGTGCAATCGTCGTTTCCAGCATTTGTTGCTGAATCCGGCGATACGCATCTTCTATAATGGTTCGATGATCAAATGCAAGCTCAAGCTCCTCGAGCGCTTCTTGGATCGTAAAGAGTCCAACATCTTCTGCATCGTCTGCAGCCTGACGGTGTTCCAGCATCCATTCCTCCACCAGTGCAAAGAACGCATGTGAGATAATCCAACCCCGTGGATCACGCCCCGGTTGACTATATACATTCAGATATTCTAAATGTCCACCATCGACGCCTGTCTCCTCCATCAGTTCCCGCTTCGCAGCATCGTAGATAGACTCGTTCTCTTGACAAAACCCACCCGGTAGAGCCCATCTTCCCGCAAAAGGCCATCCTTTGCGTTTAATAAGCATAACCTTGAGTTCCCGAATAGGAAGGGTCTTCGTGACCGTCTTCCGCTCTCGTTTGGTCAAGGTGAACATGACGATATCCGCTGGCACGCCATCGGGAGTACGATATTTCTTGGAACTATAAGCACGAGCCGCTTGTTCATCGCTATCAGCATTTAAGTGTTCGTAGTTTTCGCTCATGGGCACCACCGACTATTTTCAATTTGATAATCTCATTATGACATAATAAAATCTTTTGTCAACCTTTGGATTCAGTAGTTTGCTTTCTAACCCCTGCAATACGGAATGTCGCTGTTGCCATACAACCGAGTGTACCGGTAGCGTCGCGAACCTCAGATTGTGCTGTAACGCTGCGCCCTGCTTGATGCAGTACCGTCGAGGTCACAATTAATTCCCCTTGTTTCATCGGAGCTAGAAAATGTACATTCAGATTCGTAGTTACACAACTGTCCACTGCCATTGCAGCGGTTGCCACCATTCCCATCGCCTGATCCATCAGAGATGTCAGCACACCTCCGTGGATAATACCCATGGAATTGGTATGGTGCTCACCTGCGGTGAGTCCAATTTGTACTTCTTTTTCATCACCTTTAATATATCGGCAGCCCAGGAAGCCCCAGAATCGCTCCTCGCCCTCTTCAACCATTTTGTCCAAAATACTCATTATTGATTTCCCCTTTATCCTCTTTGGTGTATATCGCTCTTGATGTCACACAAAATAACCCCACGAAGTGGAGCCTCTCAATATAATATCTAATTACATTCGAGTCTGTTCCTTGCTTCGTCCTATAAGAGGCTGTTCCGAAATTGAACACACATACTATACATCAAAAAGGCGCGGACTGCGTCCGCACCATTCTACAACTTAACCGCAGCTCGTCGGAGGTGAATCCGTGCCAGCTTCTACATTTACTTTCTCTGAGACTGTATCTCGAATAACAGAAATTACAAGCTGAAGCAAATAGTTAATATCACTCTGGCTTTGCTGGAATTCAGTTACCAATGGAATGCTGTCCAGTTCATCCTGCAAATCGGTAATTTCTTGTTCGATCTTGTTTACCATATCAGCATTTTTGAAACTTTCGAAGGCAACAATCTCTTTTTGCTTCTTCTTAATTGTTGCAATCAATTGCTGAATGCGCTCATGGTCGCGAATTTTGGATTCTGCCTGTTGAAACTGCCTAACTTCCTCGCTAGTTCCAAGCATATCCGCCAATTCTTTGGCTTTTCCCATAATATCGTCGCGTATGACCAGATTGCGCGTATCGTAGGTCGGCATACCATAATGGTTGTACTGCACTTGCTCCTGCGCCACTGAAATCGCTCCATTCTATGAGATAATATAAGATGGAATACACGCCCTGCACCGAGCCACAATGACTGCTTATGCAACGCTACAGTTTCGGATCGTTCTTTTGATCGCTGTTGTCCCTGTATTTTTTTGAATTTTTTGTTCAAAGGGTAAAATACAGTTACAAAGGCGAGCGCTTCGCTTCTCCAGAATCGATTCCGATCCTTCCGCTACATTTGCAGCATTAGCAAAGTGCACATCGCATCTTTCCATCTTATTGGGTTGTGGGTACTACTGATATTGTTATATTACTGGTTGGCAGCTACTGGCTCGTTGAGCAGGTTCCCGCGAATATAGAACGTCATCGGATCTGTGATCTCCACATGTACGAATGTACCGATCAAATCCTTAGATCCTTCAAAATGAACCAATTTATTGCTGCGCGTCCGTCCTGCCAGAACATTCGAATTCCGTTTGCTTTCCCCTTCAACGAGAACTTCTACCACTTTGCCACGCTGTTTCTCATTGCTGCTCTGGCTATACTCGTTGATCGTTTCATTCAACCGTTTCAGACGTTCCTTTTTCACTTCCATCGGTACATTATCTTCCATCACCGCCGCAGGCGTACCCTCACGCGGAGAGTAGATAAAGGTATATGCGAAGTCATAACCGACTTCCCGAACGAGTGACAATGTATCTTCAAACTGCTCATCCGTTTCTCCCGGGAAACCAACGATAATGTCGGTAGTCAAAACGACATCCGGAATGGCTGTTTTAATTTTGTTTGCAAGCTGCAGATAGTGTTCCCGATTATACTTCCGACTCATACGTTTGAGCACTTCGGTACTTCCTGATTGTACTGGTAGATGAATATGCTCAACCAAGTTTCCACCTTTGGCTAACACCTCGATCAGGCGATCATCAAAGTCACGTGGATGACTGGTTGTGAAACGTACCCGTGGAATATCAATCTTGCGAATGTCATCCATCAAGTCACCGAAGCTGTATTTCAGATCCGTAAAGTCTTTACCATAAGCATTTACGTTCTGACCAAGTAATGTAATCTCTTTGAATCCCTGTCTTGCCAGCTCTCGAACTTCAGCGATCACATCTTCTGGTCGTCTGCTCCGCTCTTTTCCTCGCGTAAATGGAACGATACAATATGTACAGAACTTATCGCAGCCGTACATAATGTTCACCCACCCACGCATACCTTCGCGTTTTTTCGGCAGATTCTCAATGATATCGCCCTCTTTGGACCATACTTCAACGACCATCTCTTTACTGAACAATGCTTCCTGAATCAGATGTGGCAATCGGTGTACATTATGCGTACCAAAGATCATATCGACGAAACCATGCTTCTGCATAATCCGATTAACGACGCCTTCTTCCTGAGACATACAGCCGCACACACCAAGCAATAGTCCTGGGCGTTCGAGTTTGAGCGTTTTCAGGTGCCCTAGCTCGCCGAATACTTTATCTTCCGCGTTTTCCCGAATCGCACATGTATTCAGCAGAATAATGTCTGCCTCTTTGCGATCTTCTGTGGACTGGTATCCCATGGATTCCAGTAACCCTTTGATCGTTTCAGAATCATGCTCGTTCATCTGGCAGCCATACGTATATACAATATAGTGTTTGCCTTTCCCTATGTTTTTCAGTTCATCTGGGATGGCGTTATCGTATAATACCTGTACGTCTTCCTTGCCCCGCTGTTTCTCCTGACGATGATTCGGCTCCGATTTGATATTGATGTCCCGGCCCCGAATTCGAATCTTTTTGCTGAATTCATCTTGCGAAATTACTTTGGCATCGGAGAAATCAAAATATTGGGAGTAATCCTTTTTTGAGTCTTTAGCCATTTCCTTCGGTCACTCCTTACAGCCTCTATTAATAAAAATTCGTTAGTTCATCTCTAGGTCGCATATAAGCTTTGCACTCCATAATTCAAAAGAGCATTACAGTAAATTATAACATGTATTGGGCTCTAGTTCCACATGCAAAGCGCACGCACCTTCTCCTCTAACAGATGACGAAAGAGTTTCCTGTCTGTGCTTCAAATGCAACAAAAAACCCGAGCCCCGCTGATGATCCAGCTATAAGGTGTACTCGGGTTGTTGTATGAATGGAGCGCCAAGGCCACTCCACAATTGACACATTACAAATGACTAGTCGATGATTTCAGCAGTATCGCCGTTACGTGCGCCAGCTGCATTTGCTTCATCTGTGTCAATATGCATGTCCAAAGCAAAGGAATCAGATACACGAGCCAGTACATTTTCCAATACCAGACCACGATCTCCGCCCAGACGAACTTTCAGCATTTGCTTGTCCTCAATGCCCCATTTTGCAGCATCGGACGTATGGAAGTGAATGTGACGAGCGGCAACAATAACGCCTTTATCGATCGTTACTTCGCCAGCTGGTCCTTTAATTGTAATGCCTGGTGTACCTTCAATGCTTCCGGACTCGCGTACAGGTGCTTTAACACCAATAGCGAAGGAATCCGTCATCGAAATTTCCAGTTGTGTTTCAGGGCGAACTGGACCAAGGATACGAACTTTATCAAACTGTCCTTTGGAACCAATCACAGCTACTGTTTCGTTAGCAGCGTATTGTCCAGGTTGGGACAGAGGTTTAAACTCAGTCAATTCGTAACCTTTACCAAACAAAATTTCAACGTGCTCTTGGGATACATGAATGTGGCGGGCTGATACGCCCACAGGTACTGTTTTACTCATTGTGAATTTCACTCCTTGTTTATCTATGGCCTCATTAGGCTCTTAACAATTCAATGGTATTATACTCCTTTTTGCAGTGAAATGAAAATGAACTGATGAAAATTCATGAAATACACTTATTTCACCTGGATTTAAACCTGTTTTTTTGGAAAATCTGTCGTTTGATAAAACCCTACTCTATCCCATCAATGGTTATGATCTTATAGCACGAGATAACATGTACCTTCTTTCTCAGACGCACACTTCTCTCAGATCATCATGCCCCTTATGACTTTGTTTAAACTTTAACGTTTCGCTACAGGTTCGATTTCAGGCAAATTTTTGCTCAGATAGCTCATACCGTTTCCCCAGATCCAGCCGCGAACCAAGGATTCATCGTAGTGCTTGCATAGTGTATTGATTAAGTTCGGGTAATGTCCTGCGTGTTCAAGCTGTTCGATATATGTAGGAATTCCGTCAAAATCAGACCCAAGCATCAAATGATGCTGACCACCCAGAGAGCAGATTTGTTCAATATGTGGCAATAAATGCTCAATCTTAACATCACCTTCCTGCTTCACAAACCAAGGAACAAACGTGAGTCCTATTCGGCCATCCCGTGTAATAATCGCACGAATCTGATCATCCTTCAGATTACGTACATTCGGACATACGGTAAAGCTGTTGGAGTGTGATGCAATAAAAGGACGTTCACTAAGATCGGCAAGTTCCCAAAATCCCTTTTCGCTTAAGTGTGACACGTCTAGCAACATGCCTATCTGATTACAACGTTGAACCAGCTGTCTGCCTTTCTCAGTCAGACCTGCACCCCGCTGTTCCATAATTCCATCTGCCGCCCAATTGGCATAATTCCACGTTATACCCACAATGCGAACACCCATCCGATAACAGATCTCTAGATAGAAGAGGTTTCCCTCCAGCCCATCCACACCCTCCAACGTAAGCAACCCCCATGGATGAGGCTGTCCTGCCTCCTGAGTGAGCTGTTCACGCCATAACAACGTCTGTGTGCCTTCTGCGCGTTCGTTATTACGTTCCACCTTAGTACGGTATATTTCCAACTGGCTCATGACATGTTCAAACTTACCTCTGCCCAACACTTCGGGTAAATACACAGCAAATGCTTGCAGTCCAATGTTGCCAGCCTGCAGTCGTTGCCAGTTCACATCAAGCTCTGGAGCATCTAGAAAGCAAATCCCCGGCTGTGTCAACATTTTGCTAAGCACATCACAATGATAGTCTGCTATGAGCCATTTTTTCATACGAATTCCCCCTTTTCCACGCTAATATAGTGAATAGAACGCAAAAAACCTGTCTACTTCGTAAACAGGTTTTTGCTAAGAATGCATGTATTATCTGGGCTCCACAATCAGCTTAATGGCCGTTCGGTCCTCACCGTCAATCACAATGTCTGTAAAAGCTGGAATACAAATCAAGTCAACTCCGCTTGGTGCTACAAATCCCCGGGCTATCGCTACCGCTTTAATGGCTTGGTTCAGTGCTCCCGCTCCAATGGCCTGCAGTTCAGCATTTCCACGTTCACGAAGAACTCCTGCAAGTGCGCCTGCTACGGAATTGGGATTGGACTTTGCTGAAACTTTTAATACTTCCATGGTAAGTACCTCCCTGGGAATGTTGAATGTTTGTTTCCACTTACTAGATGTTATTCGCGGGAGGCAAAAAAATTCCTTCTTTTTAGACGGGTTTCCTTGCAAAATGGGACATTGCCCCTATTCCATGCGCCACTCGTCTTCTGTCAGGCGGATTTTTTCAATTCGTGTTGCTGCACCTGTAGATTCGTCAATCTCGACCACTACGCCGTGAAAATGCCATTTGCCGTCGTCTACAACAAAGCGCACAGGCAGTTGTGTATAGAACTTACGGAGCACCGCTTCACGCTCCATACCAAGAATACCATCACGTGGCCCAACCATACCTGCATCTGTCAGGTAAGCTGTTCCACCTGGCAAAATGCGATCATCGTTACTCTGTACATGAGTATGTGTACCTACGACAAGAGACGCACGTCCGTCAAGATGCCATCCCATCGCGATTTTCTCCGAAGTCGCTTCAGCATGCATGTCAACGAGAATACAATTATAATCCTGACGTAGCTCATCTACAATTTCATCAGCTACACGGAACGGGCAGTCTAGTGCAGGTAGGAAAGTCCGTCCTTGCAAGTTTACGATGGCAAGTTCTTTACCTTCGCCTTTGACCACAGTATACCCTCTTCCTGGTGTGCCAGGAGGGAAGTTCGCTGGGCGAATCATACGTGGTTCATCATCTATAAAATCAAAAATATCCTTGTTATCCCATGTATGGTTACCGAGGGTGATTCCATGCACACCCCAATTGAAAAATTCGTTAGCAATTGCACCTGTAATTCCTCGACCTGCGGCTGCATTTTCACCATTAACAATAATGACATGTGGTTTATATTTATTTTTCAGGTACGGAAGATTTTCTTTCAGTGCTTTCCGTCCAACGTTGCCTACAATATCACCAATAAACAGAACTTTCATGGTACTGCCTCCTTCATTCCCTACAAAGCTTCAGATTCCGACACTTGCAATACATGGTTATCAACAGGAAAAGTGGCCCATCACTGCGGCCACTTTTCCCAAAATACTCTATTTTGCGTATTCAACCGCACGGGTTTCCCGAATGACGGTGACTTTGATGTGACCTGGATAATCGAGTTCATTCTCGATCATCTTCGTAATGTCACGTGCGAGACGGAATGCTTCAGCATCGTCGATCTTCTCAGGCTGTACCATAACACGAACTTCGCGTCCAGCTTGGATAGCGTACGATTTCTCGACACCTTCGAACGATTCTGAAATCTCTTCCAATTTCTCCAGTCGTTTGATATACGTTTCCAGTGTTTCGCGGCGTGCACCTGGTCTTGCTGCGGAGAGCGCATCTGCTGCGCCAACCAGCATTGCAATAACCGAAGTTGCTTCGCAATCCCCGTGATGGGACGCGATACTGTTAATTACTACAGGATGTTCTTTGTATTTCTTCGCCAGTTCCACGCCAATTTCGACGTGTGATCCTTCCACTTCGTGATCCAGCGCTTTACCGATGTCATGCAATAGACCTGCACGTCTTGCCAGCGTTACGTCTTCTCCGAGTTCGCCAGCCATCAGCCCAGTTAAGTAAGCCACTTCCATAGAATGTTTCAAGACATTTTGACCATAACTTGTACGGAACTTCAGTCGTCCCAAAATTTTGATCAAGTCTGGGTGCAATCCATGTACGCCAACTTCAAAGGTTGCCTGCTCACCGTACTCACGGATACGCTCGTCCACTTCTTTACGAGACTTCTCAACCATTTCTTCAATACGTGCCGGGTGGATTCGTCCATCTGCCACCAATTTTTCCAGGGCAGTACGAGCGATCTCACGACGGATCGGGTCAAAGCCCGACAGAATAACTGCTTCTGGCGTATCATCGATAATGAGGTCAATCCCCGTAAGGGTTTCAAGTGCACGGATGTTGCGTCCTTCACGACCGATAATCCGGCCTTTCATTTCTTCATTCGGCAATGTCACAACAGATACTGTTGTTTCGGCAACGTGATCAGCCGCACAACGTTGGATAGCAAGCGTAATAATCTCGCGAGATTTCTTGTCCGCCTCTTCTTTCGCCTGCTGTTCGATGTCCTTGATCATTTGAGCCGTCTCGTGACGAACTTCCTGTTCTACGTTGGACAGTATGATACTGCGTGCATCCTCCATAGTGAGATTGGATATACGCTCCAATTCAGTCACCTGGTTTTTGTAGATCATTTCAATTTGCTGCTGTGTCTCATCAATACGTTTCTCTTTGTTAGCCACTTGCTCTTCTTTACGTTCGAGTGATTCCATCTTTTTATCCAGCGACTCTTCTTTTTGCAACAATCGTCTTTCTTGTCGTTGAATTTCGTTCCGACGTTCACGAGTGTCTTTTTCAGCCTCGGCGCGAATGCGATGAATTTCATCCTTCGCTTCCAGCACCGTTTCTTTCTTCAGTGCCTCTGCCTCTTTTTTCGCGTTCTCCACGATTTGTACGGCAGCTTGTTCCGCACTAGAGATTTTAGCCTCTGCAAGAGATTTGCGAATAAAATATCCTACTCCGAACCCAATGAATAGCGCGGCTACAACGAGAGCGATCATGATAGCAGTTTCCATACTGTTCACCTCCTCGTTGATTCCTCCAAGGCATTCCTTGGGTCAATTTCAGTTTTCAAGCCTTACATATGTTTGGGAATAAAGATTACCTACGGCGATCCCCCGCCGATTTTCATTTCAAGTGTACATGTTCACCACGTACTATTCGCTCTCAAGCGAACCCATAATCATGAATGGTTGAAATCTCAAGAACCGAAACCGCTTTTTTGGAAGGAAAAAGGGTTTCCATTTCAATAAGACTCATGTCCATTTTAGTATTTGACGAAAGAAATTGTCAAGAGAATGCGACATAGAGTGTCCTGTCTCCTAATCCCACAGTAAAGCGTCGTCATCATCAGGGTCTTTAGCCTCAGTTTCTTCAATTAAACAATTAACGACACGGCGCACCATATCCATCGGAAAACCACGCCGCATCAGAAAAGGAAGCGTTTTGCGTTTCTTCTCAGAAATGTCGCCTTTGACTTGATTCCACTTTTTGCGTCCTGCCGTCAAAGCAGTCTCAAATTCTGTATCCCCGCTCACGGTTTCCAAAGCTTCGGCAATTAGATCATTGGCAATGCCCTTCTGACGAAGTTCTTGCCTTATCCACAGTTTTCCCTTACGCTGACCCTCCATACGCTGACGTGTCCATTCCTTCGCAAATGCTTCATCATCAATCAATCTCTCCTGCTCCAGCCGATCCAACACCTCTTCAATCAACGGAGGCGCAAACTGCTTCTGCCGCAAACGCTGGCTTAATTCATGCCGTGTACGCGGCTTAAATTCGAGATAACGCAAAGACTGAACATATGTCTGTTGGCGCTCATCAGCCACAATGATTTCCTCAAGATCCTTTTTTATAAATGTGTTGCCCCGCATCAACCGATATTTAATCATTACATCTTCCAGAACAGTAATTGAGTGCATACCGAACTCGATACGATATCTCGCCACTCGTCCCTTCAGTAACCGCTCAACCCGTGTAATGGTCAACTCCTCATGATCGGGAAATTGGGAGATTCCCGTTAACTCTGCTTCTTCGAATAAATCCTCATCGTATTTGTCCATGCCTTAATCTCCTTTCATCGTTGCTATATAGGTTCAACTAAAGAAGTTTACACTTGTCACTTCGATGACAGAATAACCTTCCGATCACTGTTATCCCCAGATTTTTTGAATTCCCTTCTTCAAAGGGAAAATCCGGGGATAGATTATGCTTCCGATGTAGCTTTCTGTAAGAAAGCTTTCAGCCGAACGCTTCGCTTCTTCACGTTATTTCTGTCCTCTCCGTTCTCGTGTAAAAAGTTTAGTTGAACTTATATAGCTCTGCTCTCTACAGGAGATCAGATATTATTATAAAAGGCCGGGAGTTTAGCCCGGCCATATCTTATACAGTTAGCGTGCCAACAGCCCCTGTCCTATGGGACAGAGGCTGTTGGACAATGCGAGCCACAAACCTTATTTCCTGTGTATAGTCAAGTCACAATCAGACAAGCCTCAGGAGTTCAGTACATTACTCGTTAATTTCAAACAATTCTTGTTCTTCTGCTTCTTCTTTTTTCTGATCATCAGTCGTTGGAGCAGGGACTAGCGTCGTTAAATTGCTTGCTTCACGAATTTTTTGCTCAATTACTTGGGCAATTTCTTTGTGCTCTTTCATGAATTGCTTCGCATTTTCGCGACCTTGTCCTAGACGCTCGCCCTCATAGGAATACCATGCACCACTTTTGTTAACGATATCCAGTTCTGTACCAATGTCAATGATACTACCTTCTCTAGAGATACCCTCACCGTACATGATATCAACTTCAGCTTGTTTAAACGGTGGTGCTACTTTATTCTTAACCACTTTTATACGTGTACGGTTCCCGATGATGTCATTGCCTGACTTGATACTTTCAATCCGACGAACATCCAAGCGAACTGTGGAGTAGAATTTCAAGGCACGACCACCAGGTGTTGTTTCAGGGTTACCAAACATAACCCCAACTTTTTCACGAAGCTGGTTAATGAAGATTGCGATTGTTTTGGATTTGCTGATTGCACCCGACAATTTACGCAACGCCTGTGACATCAGACGTGCCTGCAAACCAACATGGGAATCCCCCATTTCGCCTTCAATTTCAGCTTTTGGTACCAATGCAGCAACGGAGTCAATAACGACAATATCCACAGCACCACTGCGAACGAGTGCTTCTGCAATTTCAAGCCCTTGCTCACCCGTATCTGGCTGAGACAGAAGCAATTCATCAATGTTAACACCAAGCTTACTTGCATATTGGGGGTCAAGAGCATGCTCGGCATCGATAAATGCAGCTTGTCCTCCTACTTTTTGCACTTCAGCAATCGCATGTAGTGCTACAGTTGTTTTACCAGAAGATTCAGGTCCATATATTTCAACAATCCGGCCTTTAGGCAAGCCGCCTGTTCCTAATGCAATATCCAGAGCCAAGGAACCACTGGGAATTATTTCCACTTGCATGTGGGTCGACTCACCCAGTTTCATGATGGATCCTTTACCAAATTGCTTCTCTATTTGACGGAGCGCCATATCAAGCGCGGCACGACGGTCTGACAATATGCTCACACCCTTTACTGTTTATAAGATAATGATACCTTGTTTTAACACGTTTGCCAAGCTTTTTTTCGAACATACATTCGTTTTTTTTTGTAAAGGCCGAGGCGCCTCTTCCTCAAGAAAACCTGGAATTAAACAGAAAAAAGAACCGTAAACAAGGCTACAGTGCCTGATTCTACGGTTCTTCCGTCTGTTAAAATTATACCTGTTTTGCACTGCAAAAGCAAACCAAGCGGAAGAACTAATCTAGTTCAACAAGCTTGCGCCACAATCGGTACAAGATAGATTTGGTCGAACGGATGCGAACCGTTTCCCGATTACCGTTAATACGTAATTCATGGATTTCCGTCTCTTTGCCGCGCTCAGCTAGAGCAATGAAGACAAGACCAGGTGGCTTACGCTCAGAATAACCCGGCCCTGCGACACCTGTAACAGCTAATCCAAAGTTAGCATCACCAATCATGCGCACCTGCTCTGCCAATACTTTAGCAACCTCAGGACTTACCGCTCCGGGCGCATCTTCACCCTCAAGATAATCATGAGGAACGTTCAGCAATTTTTCTTTCATCTCATTGGAATAACATACAATTCCACCTTTAAGAATAGCCGCACTGCCTGGAATGGATGTCAGGCTCTGCATGACAAGCCCGCCTGTGCAGCTCTCAGCAGCACTAAGAGTCAGACCCATATCAGCCATCATCGTAACGATCGTATACTCAATAGGCACATCCTCATTGGCGTACAGATGCTCTGGCAAACGCTCACGAATCTGAACTTCCATCGCATCCAGCTTAACCTGCGCCTCTCCCTCATTCGGTGCTTTGGTAGAGACACGCACAGTAACCTCCCCTTCGCTTGCATATGGTGCAATCGTAGGGTCTGTCTGTCCGTCGATCAGGTCAAGCAGACGATCCTCCAAAGCCGACTCCCCTATACCTGCAAACTTCAGCATTCTGGAATAGATCGGCATCTCTTCTGTCAGAACATGTTGGAAGAGCCATGGCTTAACCTCCTGCTCAAACATAGGAATCAGCTCTTTAGGCGGCCCAGGCATAACTACATAGTGTTTTCCATTGTCCGAGATGGCATTTCCCGCTGCAAGCCCCGTCTCGTTAGCTAGAGGTGTTCCCCCTTCAATAACAATAGCCTGACGGCGATTATTCTCGGTCATCGTAACATTTCGGTCCCTGAAAAATCCTTCTATTTTGTCCATCGCTAGTCGATCTATATGCAGCTTACGACCTAACACTTCAGCCAATGCATCCTTAGTTAGATCATCCTGTGTTGGCCCTATGCCACCGGAAAATAAAATGACATCTGCACGACTCTGAGCAATGCGGATTGCTTCACTAAGGCGACTTAGATTGTCCCCAACAACTGTTTGGAAATACACATCAATTCCGATCGCGGCTAATTCGCGAGACAAATATCTCGCATTGGTATTCACAATCTGTCCAAGCAATAGCTCTGTGCCAACCGCAATGATTTCTGCCTTCATTCTGTATCCTCCTGTGCACGCTGTGAGTATTCAAAGGGCAATAGGATGTTTTCCTATTGCCCTTAGTACAAATTGTTCCTTCTAAATTACCCGTTTTCCGGAACGATTACGCTTTTGATAAATTAAGCAAGTTTTTGTTTTTAATAAAATAATCAATTCCTGACCAGATTGTTATAATCGCTGCAGCCCACACTGCGATAACATCCACATGAACCCCTGTGTAAGAGAACGGGAAATTATTCAGCAGAAGCAGTACAATAGCTACAATTTGCACAACGGTTTTTAGTTTGCCCCAATTGCTTGCCGCTACAACAGATCCATCCAGCAATGCAATCTGGCGGAGACCTGTGACTGCAAATTCGCGGCTGATAATCACGACAGCGATCCAGGAATCTAACTTGCCCATTTCTACGAGCGAAATGAGTACAGCAGTCACCAACAGCTTGTCTGCCAAAGGATCAAGCAGCTTGCCAAGATTAGTAACCATATTGTTCTTACGTGCCAAGTAACCATCGATTCCATCTGTACTTGCTGCAATGAGAAAAATTACAGCCGCAATCAATTGATTATAAGGAAGCGAAAAGCTTCCAAGCTGCAACGGCTCTGGATAAAATGGAAAATCCACAAGCAGAAACACCATCAAAAAAGGGATTAAGCAAATTCGTGCAAGCGTAATCCGGTTGGGTAAATTCACAAGACGCCCTCCCTCTTATCCTCCAATAACTCCAAACACTCATCTTTATCCCAGACGCATCATCAGAAACTTGTAATTTGTACAGGCCACTTCAGCAACATACCTCACTATGTAAAAAACGCAAAAAATAAAGTCCACCGTTCAAACGTAAAAGCGTTTAAAACGTTCCGGTGACTTCCAGAAAATGTACTGCATATCACAAAGTCAGCAAACGATGATGACTGGGCTAATATGATGGATTGCCAGCAATGCACACTTAGTATAATATACGCCCATTGCAGTGTCAAAAAACGCTTGTAAATTTCAAGCGCCCTGAACGTATGGCTTATTTAAAGTTGGTATACTGCAGATCTAGTGGCAGATTTGCACCATTCAACAATTGCATTACCGCTTGCAAATCATTCTTACTTTTTCCAGTTACCCGTAGTTGATCACCCTGAATCTGGCTCTTCACCTTCATCTTGGAATCACGGATCAAAATATTGATTTTTTTAGCAATATCCTGGTCAATTCCTTGTTTGAAGCTCAGACGTTGACGAACGGTTCCCGAAGAAGCTGGTTCAACCTTGCCATAATCAATGTTCTTCAGCGGCAGCCCTCGTTTAGCCATCTTCGATTGTAACACATCAATGACAGACTTGAGCTTGGTCTCGTCATCAGACACAATTGTTAGAGCATCCTTATCCAATTTCAAGCTACTCTTGCTCCCCTTGAAATCATAACGTGTGCCTATTTCCTTTTCCGTTTGTGTTACGGCATTAGTCAGTTCCTGCAAGTCCATCTTGGACACGATATCAAAAGAATTTTCTGAACTCAAACCGGTCACCCTTTCAGTTATCATATGTTCTGTGTAACATTATAGAGGATACCCTATTGAAAAGTCTAATTTTAGAGAAGATAAACAACAGAAAAAGCATTCTTGACCCTCCATGATTGGCTGATCAAGAATGCTTTTTCTTACTGTTGTCTTATAGCTTAATACCTGCTGCGGTTTGGTTGTCTGAACATATCAAGCACACCCAAAATCACATGTGCAAGTCCAAAGCCCAAAATTCCGTAACCCCAAGCGCTCGGGGTTAAATAGTACCCCAGGAGGCTGACAATAATCCCTAAACCTGTTACGATCCAGCTGACTGTCATAGCCTTCCACCTCGCTTTACCGAAGATTAACTGCAAGTTAAGACAACATTAGTGTCCCCCGCAGTGACTTCGGTTATTCGCCAGTGGCTGTGCCTTCGCTTCCGTCCGTTGATGTAGAGTCTACACTATCCGTTGTTGTGGTAGCAGCATTGTCATCCCCAAGCTGTAAACGGATCCGATTCGTGGCTTTACCGTCTGTTACCACTTGTCCGCCTACCTCAATAGTCGTCGCTGAAGCACGACCGGATTTAATGTAAAGACCTGTGCTATCCAGATTAAACGTAAATGAGTTTCCATCAGCAGTCATACCGAACTGCAGTTTTTCGCCGCTGGAATTTTCACCTTTGTACACCTCAAGCCAGCTCTCACCTGAAGCATTAATCGTTACCGTCACAGGCTGTCCTGCACTTCCACTCACTTTAAAGTTTGTGATATTGCCTGATTTGCCATCTTCAGTCACAGCTACCCCTGTAGGTGGACTGGTAGGCTCCTCCTCTGCGTCCTCTGGCGTTTGGCCTTCAGAATCATCGGTTTGTTCACCTGTCTGTCCCGTATCTTCTTGACCTCCACCGTTACCGCCTGCAGTACCTTCATCTCCACCTGTTTCCGTAGATGGTGGATTAGCCGCCTGTCCGTTATCCGCAGGTTGATCTGGCTTATCATCTGGTTGTTGCTGGCTATCTGTAATCTTTGTATCATCCAGACTTGGAGTTTCATCTCCACCCTTGCCCGAAGACCAAAAGGCATAAAGCAACACCAGAATTAACAACGGGAATGTCCACATTAAAGCGACTGACATCCAACGAGTGTTCCGCTCGACCGGACGACTGGAACGCTTCTGAATAACAGGCTCCATAGTCGCTTCAGCTTCCTCTGCCGGTACATCCTTTTTGTGACCCTCTAACAGCTCATCAGGGTTCAGTCCAACCGTTTCCGCATAGGTTTTAATGAACGCACGCACATAGAAGCTACCTGGAAGCACCTTGTAATCCCCTGCTTCTATTGCCTCCAAGTACCTTTTGCGAATTTTAGTCATTTCCTGTACGTCGTCAAGACTCATCCCTTTTTGCAGCCGGGCCTCTCTCAACTGCTGACCCAGTTCAGACATGCCATCTCCTCCTTCAGTTTTTCTTTTTCTCTTTAGTCAGCATTTTGCATCATTCGATCCCACATGCTCAAGGGTACAAGATCTAGACGAAAAACGAAGTCTCCCCTAGATCCTATGGGTTTGATAGTTGATCTTTCGGATTGTGCAAAATGCTCTAGTTGGTGCTAATCTATTTCATGATCTTTCACGCAGCCTTACAGTTCATCGGTGTAGCTGGCCGTAAACGTATCATAAATAATTTCTTCGCCTGGATTGTTCCGAAGCTCGATGATAATGTCAAAATCATTATAATCATACTCAGATTCCTGTACAAAAATATCTGGATGCTCAATGACCTTAGTACTTGGCATCGTCATGATATCCTGTAACAAGTTATAGTGCCGTTCGCTCGAACGAATTGTACTAACAATACCATCGATGATAAATACATTGTTTGGATTCATTTCGTCCTCGGACAGTTGACTCCTTATGGTCTGACGAAGGAGGGTAGACGACACAAAGGTCCAACGTTTCATCGCACACACACTACCGGCAATAATGGATTCCGTTTTCCCTACGCGTGGCATACCGCGTAGCCCGATAACCTGATTACCTTCCCTTTTAAATACTTCACCCAAAAAGTCCACAAGTAACCCAAGTTCATCGCGTGTAAAGCGAAATGTTTTACGATCATCAGAATCACGATCGATATATCGACCATGACGAACAGCCAGTATATCAACTAGCTTCGGTTGGCGCAAAGCTGACACGGTAATGCTGTTAACCTTAGCAAGCATCTCGCCTAATAGACGAATCTTCTCATCATCATCCGATTCAAGAAGCATACCACGAGTTTTCCCCTCAACACCATTGATAGTCAATATATTCACTTCAAGCATCCCCAGCATGGAGGCGATATCCCCCAAAAGGCCGGGTCTGTTCTTATGTATTTTGTATTCCATATACCATTGTTTAGATTCCATTTGAACACCCCGTAATGCATTATTCCACATTATTCGACAGCAACAGAACGCGTCCTTGAGACGGCAAACTGAGTCATCTTCTAAAAATGGGTCACGTTAATGATATATAAAATGAAAATGAATTACAAGAACAGGTCTGTAATCAGTCTGTAATCATTAGAGAAAAGCCCCCTTGCGGGAGCTCTCCATCTGCAAAACTTATGCGTTTTGTTTGGCCAGTTTGACCATCAGGCACGCGATCGTGCGACGCTCATCTGCATCGCCGACATCCCATAATTCCTTCAATGCGCGGTTGGAATGGTTCGCCGGATCGACCTTCTCATCCAGAAAGTCACCGATCTCGTAGGCAAGTTTGTTGATGGTATCTTCACTCATACCCATCTTCTCTGCTTGCAGTACGCGATCACCTAAGAACTTCTTCCAAGTGTCAAAGTTAGAGACCACTGTTTTTTCTGTTGACATGATAAATCCTCCTTAGCTGTCGCATGAGATTTAAAATCAACAGTTGTAATATGTGCTTTCCGCACATTTTATATACAGGGTAAATCATCCAGCTTAGCTTAGTCTTATATCCAAGCGTATTAAGTAAGCCAGCCTCCGTTAGGGCTAATGATCTGACCATTAATATATCCGGACTCTGGCAAGGCGAGGAAATAAACCAGTGACGAAATTTCATCAGGCTGAGCAAGTCTGCCAGCGGGAATCTCCTCTTCTAACATTTTCAACTCATTCTGATCTAGATGGTCTAACATCGAAGTCTGAACCGCCCCGGGAGCGACCGCATTTACGGTCACCCCAGATGGTGCAAGCTCTTTAGCTAACGCCTTGGTAAAGGCATTTAAGCCTCCTTTAGTCGTGGAATACAAAACTTCACAGGAGGCACCTGACAACCCCCATATGGATGACACGTTAATAATTCGTCCATATCGTTGTGAGATCATATGTGGCATCATTTCCTGTGTACACATAAATGTACCTTTCAGATTGATTGCCATCACTTCATCCCATATTTCTTCCGTGACATCTGCGAGCATTCCATAATGGGATATCCCTGCGTTGTTGACCAGTATGTCAGGCATAAGCCCGTGACTTTCCAGCTTCTCTCGCATACGTCCAATCTGTTCCCGACTGCGAAGATCCGCAGATACCGTCATTACCTTGCCACTACCTTGCTCCATACATCTTCTAGCCGCTTCATTGGCTGCTTCATGTGATTTCATGTAGTGGATTACTACATTCATGCCAACTCTCGCAAAGCGCTCTGCAATGGCTGCTCCAATGCCTCCACTCGCACCAGTAACCAGCACCGTCATTTCTCCAATCGGCTTCAACATTTGTCCTGTTCCCCTCTCCATGTTAAGGACTTACGACAAGCGATACCGCTAGTTGATCCCAACGAATATGTTCTTTTAATCTGTCATTTACTTCTTCCAAGGTAAGGGATTCATACACCGGTAACATGTTGAAGAAGTCCCCTCCGCGGAATTGTTGACGTGTAAACTCATGTGCAATGTTCTCTGGTGAATTCAGCATTCGTAAATATCCACCTATTTTCTTTTTGCGAGCCCGCTCAAAATCAGATGCTTCAAATCCTTTTGCCACGATAGCATCGACTTCTTCACGGATTCGGGCGAGCAGCAGATCTGGATCCTTCGTATCACCACCAATAGCCGAGAATGCATACTGCGGCGAGCTGTTGTATTCAAATCCGAAACTATCTGAGATCAGATCTTCATCATACAGCTTCTGGAACAGTGGTGTACTGGAGCCAAAGAGTAGATCCATCATTAATTGGGTAGCCATGTCACGACGCAGCAATTCTTCTCCAGTGAATCCGACCTCTGTTTCCTTGAAACCGAAGAGACACTTAGGCAAGGATACAGCGAGTTTGGCTTCCCGTCTGGCCTCCCCTACTTGCTCTGGTTCATCCTCGAACAGACGCTCTATCTGTCCTTGGGACTCAAAGCTTTTCTCCGCCTGGTTCCTACGAACCAGTTCCATCACTTCTTCTGGGTCTACTCCACCAACAACGAACAAGAGCATGTTACTCGGATGGTAGAAAGAATGGTAACAGTTGTATAACGTTTCCTTTGTGATCCCGCTTATGGATTCAACGGTACCCGCAATGTCGATATGCACAGGATGATTCTGATACATGGCTTCAATTAAGCCAAAGTAAACACGCCAATCGGGATTATCGGAGTACATATTAATTTCTTGGCCGATAATACCTTTTTCCTTGTCCACATTTTGATCCGTAAAATAAGGATTTTGCACAAAATTGATTAATGTTTGTATATTTTCGTTAATATGCTCTGTGGCAGAAAACAAATAAACGGTCTGATCGAAGCTGGTAAATGCGTTCGCCGAAGCACCATTAGACGCAAAAGTAGCAAAAATATCACCCGTGGGCTCTTCAAACATTTTGTGCTCCAAAAAGTGAGCAATGCCATCAGGCACTTTCACCTCTTCTTGTCCCTCAACCCGGAAATGATTATCGACCGATCCATATTTCGTAGCAAATGTAGCATACGTTTTCTGGAATCCCGGCTTAGGCAATAAATAGACATGCAGTCCATTTTCCATGACATCGTAATACAGCGTTTCCTGCAAATGTTCATATTTTATGCTCTCCACCGGTTATTCCTCCTTCTCATCACGCAAGAAATAAATCGTATCCAGACGGAACTTCTCTGCTGCTTGTTGAACATCAACTTTGCTAATGGACTCCACTTGGTTCAACAATTCTTCAACTGTACGATCTTTCCCTGATAATTGGCGATTAAAATCATAAGCGATCATCTCGTAGGCCGAATCCTGCATCTCTTTCAAAAGGTTGCGAATCATCGCCTTGGTCTGCGACATTTCCAGATCCGTGATTGCTCCACTTTTCATTTCTTCTAGCTGCTGTTTAATAATGGTCACAGCCTTCTCATAATTGGGGATTTCGATGCCTGATTGAATGGTTGCAATCCCCTTATGACCGTCATAGCGTGAAGAAGCGTAATAAGCTAAACTTTCTTTTTCACGAACATTAACGAACAATTTCGAATGTGGATACCCGCCCAAAATACCATTGTACAGCAACGCTGATGCATATTCAGGGTCTCTGTACGTGATTGATGTCCGCAATCCCATATTAAGTTTACCTTGACTGACACTCATTCGTTCAACCACTGTATTGACTTCATTATCTCCGACAGAAGCTTCTTGCGCATGATAGTCAGCAGACGTTACTCGCTCCACATTAAAATGTCGCTCGACCAGGTTCTCCACTTCTTCCAACGTTGTATCTCCAACCACATATAGATCCGTACTTGCATCCTGCAACCATGATTGATATGAATTTGTCAAACCCTGAGGTTCGATAGTAGAAAGATCTTTGCGCTCACCCAACGGATGCAGACGGTAAGGCTCATGCTTACACATCTCCTCAATGCTTCGCTCTGCAGCGTAACGCATTTTATCATTCACGATGGATTCTAGCTTTTTGCGAACCGTTTCACGCTCGGCTTGTACATAAGACGATCTGAAATGTCCGTTCTCCTGAGCCGGGCGGGTGAGCACTTCCCCTAGAAAAGCAAACGAACGATCTAGCAGCTGCTCATCTCCACCTACAAACGAATCATTAATGGTATCCATCCGAAATTGTACAATCTGATAGTCTCCGCGTTTATATACGTCAAACCCAAATCCAGCACCATACAAATGTTCCAGTTGTTCACGGAACTGCGTTGTTTCAGGATATGATTCTGTTCCCCGTCGAAGTACAAAAGGGGTTAAAGCCACCTTTGTAACTGTATCTTCTTGTAAAGGAACCCCTGCGTAAAGCGATATAGCGAATGTCTTGAAACGTTTCGTAGGCAGTACATGTATACGAAATTGTTTCCGACTTCCTCGTTCAAAGCCTGATGTATTCAACTGTCAAAACCCCTTTACGGCGTCATTTATCATGCACGATTGAGTGGTGATGCTAAGTGTAGCAAATCTTAAGCGTATCAACCATTTTAACCCATCCAAAAGCCAAGAAGCAACCAAAGACACGCCTTCTGGTTGCTTCTTGAGAACATTCAAAACGTCTGTATTCCCCTATTTCTAAATATTAAGAAATGGACTTCAAGACGCTCCTTCTAGATCATCACATACAGAAGATGTGCTGACCGATTGTTTTCACCTGAGGGCGAGTCCAGATCCATTTCGATGTTGCTGTCTTCGGATTAAAATAATACAGACATCCACCCGATGGATCCCAGCCATTCATTGCTTGTTCAACAGCCTTACGCGCTTGCGCATTAGGCTCTAAATAAATCTGACCATCCGCTACCGCAGTAAACGCACCAGGTTGGAAGATCACTCCTGACGGTGTACTTGGAAAGCTCGGTGAGTTGACACGATTCAATATTACTGCTGCTACAGCCACTTGACCTTCAAATGGTTCGCCTCGCGCTTCTCCATATACGGCATTCGCCATAATTTTGAGTTCATTCTCGGAAAGTCCCATCGTGTTGGCTGAACCCATATCACTCTGTTCTTGATTAGCCGAATCCGCATTCCCTTTTTTATTTCCAGCCGGCTGTTTATGCAAAGGAGGCTCAGTAGGTGACCACTGCTTGGTTGCATTGTACAGCTTCAATTTGGTCTTAGCGCCAACGACTCCATCTGCTTTCATTCCGAATTCGGACTGAAACCACTTTACAGATTTTAACGTGCTACTGCCAAAATTACTGTCAATTTTACCATTGTAGAATCCGAGATACTTCAGTCTACCCTGTAACTCATAGACATCCTGACCATAGCTCCCATACTTGACAGCATTACTACTAAAGGTGGGCATAGCCGTCTCTTCCGTTTGCGGCTTACTTGGGCTAGTACTTTCAGTTGCCGCATTGTGAGGGAGCAAATAACGAAGTCCCAATGCGGACATCAGCAAAATAGCAGTGAAAAGCCATATGTTCATTTTTCGCATCGATTGTGCTCTACCTTTCTCTTGTGGGATTAACAGAATCGCTAAGCTTATTATGACAAGCCTGCCTGTTTCCTATGCACCAATTCTCCCGAGGATTGGACAAGATGCCAATGCATCAAACAAATGAACACATAAAAAAACCCTCAATCAAATTGATTAAGGGTTTTGTCTGCCGCTTGTTATAACCTATAACATTACGAGCTTATTTTATTTTGCTGATATTGCTCCAGTGAGATTAATACTTCCCTCGGCTTACTACCTTCATAAGGGCCTATTACACCTCGGGCTTCCATGGAATCAATTAAACGTGCAGCCCGGGTATAACCAACTCGCATCCGGCGCTGCAATAGTGATACTGAGGCTTGCTTAGCCTCCAATATAATCTGTACAGCCTGCTCATACAGTTCGTCCTGTACTTCGTCCGCCGCCTGAACCGAGTCATCCACCTCAGGCACGATCGATTCATCATATTGAGCCTCACCTTGGCCACGCACATAATTTACAATGTTCTCAACTTCCTCGTCGCTCATGAACGCTCCTTGTACCCGGACAGGCTTGGAAGCCCCCATAGGCATGAACAGCATGTCTCCACGTCCTAAAAGCTTCTCCGCACCACCCATATCAAGGATTGTTCGTGAGTCGACTTGGGAAGACACGCCGAAGGCAATTCGTGATGGGATGTTGGCTTTGATTACCCCTGTAATAACGTCAACGGAAGGCCTCTGGGTTGCGATGATCAAATGAATTCCTGCGGCACGCGCCATCTGAGCCAATCGAGCAATCGCATCCTCCACGTCACCTGCCGCAACCATCATAAGGTCTGCAAGTTCATCTACAATAACTACGATGTAAGGTAAAAATGCTGCTGGATTATCCTTCATCAAGTTGTTGTAACCTTCTACATTCCGAGTACCCGATTTGGAGAATAGCTCATATCGTTTCTCCATCTCAACTACAATTTTTTTCAAAGCAAGTGACGCCCGTTTGGGATCCGTTACAACAGGAGCCATCAGATGCGGGATGCCGTTATATACGTTCAGCTCGACCATTTTGGGATCGACCATCAAGAACTTCACTTCATCTGGCTTAGCTTTGTACAGTATGCTCGTGATAATCCCGTTAATACATACCGATTTACCCGAACCCGTGGCTCCAGCAACAAGTAGATGGGGCATCCGAGCTAGATTACCAATGATGGTCTGACCGGAGATATCACGTCCAAAAGCAATCGTCACCTTGGATTCAGCTTCTTGGAAGGTTGCCGTCTCCATGACTTCTCTCATGGTTACCATAGAAACTTCTCCATTAGGCACTTCAATACCTATGGCTGATTTACCAGGAATTGGTGCTTCCATACGAATGTCCTTAGCTGCCAGAGCCAATGCAATATCGTCTGTAAGACTTACAATTCTGCTGACCTTCACACCGATGTCAGGTTGAATCTCGTACCGCGTCACCGCAGGTCCTCGAACAACTTCAAGAACCTTAGCCCGAACTCCGAAGCTTTCCAAAGTAGCTTCTAGCTTCCGTGCTGTCTGCATATAATCCTTCTGATCCCCAGCCTTACCACCATTGTTTGGCTTAGAGAGAAGGCGGAACGAAGGTAATTTATAAGGTTTCGGTGGCGGTGGTGGTGGCTGAATAGGTTGTGCTTCTTCGTTACCACTACTCGATGTAGGATCAAGCGGTGTGGAATTGTTCTCTGTGGCTCCAGCAGTTAGAACGTTATCACCATTATGAATCTCACCAACACCTTCCTTAGGTGCAGACCATTCTTCATCAGAGCCAGGTGATTCATCATTGATCTTAATCCCATGATCCCCTTCGTTACCAGGGTCGCTTATATCCGCTGGAAATGGATATGCGTCATCCAGATCATCATCCTTGTTGTTATCCTCTGAACGAACATGTTCAAAAAAATCGCGAATGATAGGAGCAGAACTGGCTCTAGTTGGCACAGCTCCAGCTGGTGTAGGCGTTGACTCCGCAGTATAGCGGGACTCTTCACGCCATGTTTCCGCTACATCCTCTTGTGCCGCTCGATACAAAACCTGCTCTGAAGTAGATACATCATCTTGATGCTTGCTCGGTTCAGCATTCGTCTGTTCACGATCTGCCCCCCATTTTCCAAACAATTGGAGGAAGATTGGCGTCTTGCGTTTAGGAAGCTGTGCATCTTCTAAATCGTCATCTTCATCCTCTTCATAAGTGTCTGCTGGGACAGGTACCACTTTACGTTTGTTGCCCGACTTCTTACCTGCCGTAGCAACTCGTGTAGGTCTGGATTCAAACTTCTTGTACATGGTAGTGGCCGCGTCCCACACTTTTGTTCTGAAGATTCGAACCAGGTCGACATAGGAAAGATTCGTAATCAGCATAAAGCTGATAATAAACATGACAATCATAATCAGACGAGCACCTAAACTGCCAAATAACCATAAGAAAAGAGCAAACTGACCTGCTCCAAGGTATCCGCCACTAATATCCTTGCCCAGCATCGATTCTCGTTCACCCGGTGCAGGCTGAAGCAACTCGGTCTGCATATCATTATGTACCTGCGTAATGACCGCACCTGGTTCAAGTGCTCCAACGGGAATTAGCTTCTGGTGCATCGCGGAAACTGTACTCATTAAGGTTAACGCGAACACTAGAAGGACTAGTCCCGTCTTGCGTGTAGTCCAACCACTCGGCCATTTCCGGTGAATCATTACCATTAATCCGTAATAAATTCCGATCAGCGGAATTATAAAATAAAATTTGCCCAGCATTAGTCCAAACATTTTGGACAGGGAACGTCCTACCGTTGCTTCACCCGAAAGTGCAATGACCGCAAGGGTAATCAGGACAATCCCGTAGATTTCATATTTTAAAACGCCACCAAACGCAGCAGCCTTTTTCTTCTTCTTTTTTCTTCTGGCCAAAATCAGGTCACCCCCAGAAGAATATTATACCATACAAATATAATCCGTACATATGTTCTTTTCTTGCTCTATTTGTCTTATTTCGTCGCGTCATGTTAACTCCTAGTTACCGGAAAGTGGCACCCTGGATCCTGGTGTATTGGAAGCATCCAGATATGCTTCAAGCGGGCAATCAAGCAAACGAATAATGACAGCCTCCGTCTCACTGACAGGTCTAACCTGCATCAACAAGCCGTTTACCTTAACCTCTCTCGTAGCCTCACCCTCTTGCCACATTCCAGACCAGAGCTGTTCAGGAGGCATTACGGTATACATGGTCATTGCGTATACCCTCCTACTTGCATCGTTTGTTTCTTGTCTCCAATCAACTGATTCAATTGAGCAATGGCCTGACCAATTCCCCCAACAGCATCCATTAATCCATATTTAACAGCATCTGCACTTCCTACCGCAGTTCCAATATCTCGATTTAGCTCACCTGTCTTAAACATCAGTTCCTTGAAAATCTCTTCTGAAATATTAGAGTGTGTGGTGACGAAGCGTACAACCCGTTCTTGCATCTTCTCCATGTATTCAAACGTCTGAGGCACTCCAATGACCAGTCCGTTCATACGGATCGGATGAATGGTCATGGTTGCACTTCCTGCAATTAGCGAATAAGTCGAGGCTACTGCAATTGGAACACCGATACTGTGTCCTCCTCCAATCACAACCGTAACTGTAGGTTTGCTCAGAGAAGCAATCATCTCAGCAATTGCCAGACCCGCTTCAACGTCCCCACCTACCGTATTCAAAATAATCAATATTCCCTCAATACGCGGGTTCTGCTCAGCTGCAACCAACTGAGGAATAAGATGTTCATATTTTGTTGTTTTGTTCTGGGGAGGCAAAATCAGATGGCCTTCCACCTGACCAATAATGGTCATACAAAAAATATTGGACTCCCCTGCTGGTGACTGTGTTTGTCCAAATTGCTGGATAGCCTCCGTGACAGGTGCCAAGCCTTTGCCCTCTTTTTCGTGTGGTTCTGGTAGCTCTGTCTCGGGTTGATTCGATTTAGACATCTGTCTGTCATTCATTTCATTATTCATTAGGCTATTCCCCTTCTCCAATACATTTGATGTATGCCTTAGTATGGGGAATTTTCCAGCATCCTTATACCCACTTCATATTCAAATAGGAGTGTCACGTGGCAAAAAGATGTAACAAACACAAAAAAGCCCCTTCTCTACGAGGAACCGTCCAATATTACTCGTAGAGAAGAGGCGACTGTGTGCCTGAATATATGTTTGTTTATCGTACGTTTAAACTTCCATGATGATTGGCAAAATCATCGGTCTACGACGAGTTTGCTCATACAAGAAGCGTCCCAGTGCATCTTTGACATTCGTTTTGAGTGAAGCCCATTCGTTAACGTTCTCACTCATCAGCTTTTGCAATGTGCTACTTACAATGCGATTCGCTTCATCAAGCAGTCCTTCGGATTCCCGTACGTATACAAAACCACGGGAGATAATGTCCGGACCTGATACAATTTTGCCATCCTGTTTGCTCAACGTTACTACAACAACCAGAATACCATCTTGAGATAACAGTTTGCGGTCACGAAGTACGATATTACCTACGTCGCCTACACCCAGGCCATCAATCAATACGTTACCTGCAGTAACTTTACCTGCTCTACGAGCAGAGCCACCTTGGATTTCTATTACTTCACCGATGTCAGTGATAAAAATGTTATCCGGATCAATGCCAACCGATTCAGCAAGTACTGCATGGCGGCGTTGCATACGGAATTCACCGTGGATTGGCAAGAAGAATTTTGGTTTCATCAGGTTGAGCATCAATTTCAATTCTTCCTGACTACCATGACCGGATACGTGAACGCCACTGTTTGCACCGCTGTAATGCACGTTAGCACCCAGACGGAACAATTCATCAATTGTACGTCCTACATATTTTTCATTACCAGGAACCGGTGTTGCTGCAATGATTACAGTATCACCTGGCAGAATATCTACTTTACGATGCGTCGAACGTGCCATCCGAGTTAGAGCGGACATTGGCTCGCCTTGGCTTCCTGTGCAGAGAATTACAACACGGTCAGCAGCCATTTTGCCTACTTCTTCCGGTTCAATGATCATGCCATCTGGAATTTCAAGATAACCCAGCTCAGAAGCGATCCCCACTACGTTCACCATACTGCGTCCGATAACTGCAACTTTACGTCCAGTCACTTCCGCTGCATTAATGACCTGTTGAATCCGGTGTACGTTCGAAGCGAATGTTGCTACAACAACACGTTGGCTCGCTTTACGGAAAATATCTTCCAGAACGATGCCCACATTTTTTTCCGAAGGCGTGAATCCTGGCTTCTCTGCATTTGTACTATCGGACAAAAGAGCAAGTACGCCATTCGTTCCGATCTGTGCCATACGTTGAAGATCCGCATATTGACCGTTGACTGGTGTGTGGTCAAATTTGAAGTCACCTGTATGAACAACAGCACCTTCTGGTGTTTCCACGCATACACCCACAGAATCCGGAATACTATGGTTAGTGGCGAAGAATGTTGCTTTCAGCACAGAACCCAGTTGAATCTCGGAATCAGCATCGATCAAAATCCGTTTTGTTTCACCCAGCAAATTCGCTTCTTTCAGCTTGTTTTCTACAAGACCGAGGGTAAGTTTTGTTCCGTATACCGGAACGTTCAAATGTTTCAGAACATATGGCAAGCCGCCGATATGATCCTCGTGTCCGTGAGTCAAAATAATGCCTCTTACTTTGTCACGATTTTCAGTCAGATAAGAGATGTCAGGAATGACAATATCGATTCCAAGCATATCTTCTTCAGGGAATTTAAGGCCAGCATCTACGACAACAATGTCGTTGGCATATTGGATGACGTACATATTTTTACCAATTTCACCTACGCCGCCCAGTGCAAAAATCATCAGTTTATCGTTATTATTTTTCTTAGACAAATGAATCTAAACCTCCTATGGTAGTTGGACGTCGTACCTTATTATTTATTGTAAGTTAAGAAAAGCAGTCCTCACATCTTCAACCTAAATATTAGGTATCAATGTATATGAACGCCTCTATTCACGATATTTGGAAGAAGTTCTTCGAAGTTATTCCCCTTCACCAACAAGTTGGATTTTTGAAATGATTCCTTCTTAGCCGTTCCTTCCCTTTTCACCGCAAAGCCACATCACCTAACGATGTCGCTTTCAATTTCAAAAAAATACCGCACCCAGTCACTTGACATCATTATACATGATTAAAAACAAAAAAAACAAGTCACTGTGTCGTTATACATAGGTTTCCCTCTGACATTGAATGTGAATCAGCCTAAAATAGGGGAATAAAAAAAGAACCGTCTTCTTATAGAGCAGAAGAACGGTCTTTGATCCGTTTAATATTTTGGAAAATATTAATAAAATAATTATCCTAAGTATTGCTGACTCACTCTAGTTAAACAACCCTCGAATATACACTTGCTCTTCCTCGGTTGGAGCAATGAGCGGAAGACGCACTGAACCTACGTTCAATCCACGCATTGTCAGCGCATATTTAACCGCTACCGGGTTAGGAAGAGGCTGTGGACACTCAAATAGCCCTTTGAATATTGGGAAAAGTTTCTGATGAATTTTAGCAGCTTGCAGAGGATCTCCTCCAACAAACGAATCAATCATCGTCTTCATTTCTGCCCCAATTACATGACTAGCTACACTAACGATGCCGTGGGCACCAACGGCAAGCGCCGGTAAACCAGAAGCATCGTCTCCTGTGTACACTCTGAAATGCTCAGGGGCATCCGCAGCGATTAACGTAACGTGCTCTAATGAAGCACACTCTTTCGTTGCAATGATGTTTGGAATCTGAGCAAGACGAAGCGTTGTAGCCGCAGTAAGGCTCGCTACCGTACGTCCAGGAACGTTATAGAGCATAACCGGAAGTTTAGTCGACGCTGCGATAGCCTCAAAATGTTTAAACATCCCTTCCTGACTTGGCTTGTTGTAATACGGAACCACCAACAATACACCATCAGCACCTACACGCTCGGCTTCTTGTGTTAGATGGATCGAATGAGCCGTGTTATTACTTCCCGTGCCAGCGATAATTTTGCAACGGCCAGCAGCATGTTTGACTGTAAACTCGAAAAGTTGTACCTTTTCCGAATCGCTAAGCGTGGGAGATTCCCCTGTCGTTCCAGAAACAACAAGTGTTTCAGACTTTTGTTCTACAATCAGATAGTCAATTAGTCGTGCTGTTTCCTCCCAATGAATCTCTCCTTGATCGTTAAACGGAGTGACCATTGCTGTAATCAATCTTCCAAAGTCCACTTCGATTCCTCCTCAAAACAGGTCTGCTCGGTTCAATTCAGCTTATAAATGAAGTTCGAATGAGGCGTGAAGCGCCCTCAATGCCTGAACCATATCTTCTTTTTTTACGAGTACCCAGATGGTCGTGTTGGAATCTGCGGATTGCAGAATCTGAATATCGGCTAGCGTTAATGACTCCACAATTCTAGCCATGATCCCTGGTACACCATTAATGCCCCCACCGATCACCGATACTTTGGCACAGCCAGACAAACTTTGGGGTTTAAGACCAATCTCCTGCAACACTTGAATCGCTTTCTCAGAATCACTGTCAAACACCGTATATACGACTCCCGATGGGGTCACATTAATAAAATCGACACTGATCGAATTCTCAGCCATCGTTTTAAACACCTTGAGCTGTAACCGATCCGCACCGCCAGGAACTTCAACCGCAATCTGAGTCACATTGCTTACATATGCTATACCTGTTACATAACGGTCAACAATGCCTGTCTGTACATCTTGAAATCCTTCAGGATGTGTTACCAGCGTACCTTCACTGTCCGCAAAAGTAGAGCGTACCCGCACCGGAATTTGAGCTTGCATGGCAATCTCTACCGCACGGGGATGGATGACCTTGGCACCATGATGCGCCATATTGCAGATTTCGGCATAACTCACAACAGTCAAAGGACGTGCATCCTCAACGATTCGCGGATCGGCAGTCAATATGCCATTGACATCGGTATAAATATCAACCATCTCCGCACGCAGCGCAGCGCCCAATGCTGTAGCAGATGTATCACTTCCACCACGACCAAGCGTAGTAAAGTCTCCATTCTCCGTCTGCCCTTGAAACCCTGTAACAATAACGACCCGTCCCTGCCCAAGCTGCTCCAGTACACGAACAGGACGGACATCCAAAATCCGGGCATTCCCGAAATTGTCGTCCGTCACAAACCCTGCTTGCGCTCCGGTCAGCACTGTCGTGGATATCCCTTCATGTTCCAGCAAACTGCTAAGTGTAGTTGCCGATATGATTTCACCACAGCACAGCAGTAAATCCTTCTCACGTGCAGATATGGCATTTCCGTTCTGGGCAGTCCAGTCCAGTAATGTATCTGTTGCGTAAGGCTCACCTCGGCGACCCATGGCGGAAACAACAACCACCAAACTTAGGCCTGCTTCAAGCTCACGTTTAATATGACGGAGCACGTGCTCTCTAGCCTGAACGGTAGATAGCGACGTGCCACCGAATTTCTGTACCATGATGCGCATCTTTATTCCTCCATTTGTGTACGCAAGAAGACTAGACACGGGCCAAATCAACAAATGGATCAACCTAGGGAGCGTCCCGATGCGATAACTTCACCCACTGTACGGCATACATGGCATGCCCGTTAGTAGAATGTTTGCACCTGACAATCTACACACAGGTCACGAATGTTACCGCCATAATACGCAAGACCTATGAACGCATCCCGCTTGCGGTGAGCTTAAGCATCGCAAACAGGAATGCCCTTACACGACAGGAACGCGGACACAGGCTGGTGTTCACACCTGGTTTATCGTCCCCCATGATTTTCTTTGTCTATCGAACCTTATGCATCTCTTCAAGCGTATAACCGTTATCCTTGAACTTGTTCCTCTGCGAAACCGTATCTAACAACAGGCCAAGATTATATATTACATTAAGCTTGTGGAGAACGCTCAACAATCATTGGCTGTAGCTGTTTGCCATCCAATGCACTCCAGCAAGCTTCTGGAATCAGTTCCATCTTGGCTACTAACGAATTAGGCTTCTTCACCGGGTCATCCTGCCCGAACGGCACAAAATACATGTATTTCGCTACAAGCAGTTTGGCGATGTTGGCCGCATTCAGACCCAGACCATCATTCGTAGAAATAGCGAGTACGACAGGACGCTGATTGCGCATCTGCGCTTTGGCTGCCATCAGCACAGGACTATCGGTCATTGCATTAGCGAGCTTACTCGTCGTATTCCCTGTGCAAGGAGCGATAACAAGTACATCCAGCAATTTGGAAGGCCCTAACGGTTCCGCCTCAACAATTGTAGAAATAATATCATTACCCGTTATATCTTTCAACTGTTTCTGCCAATTCTGAGCCGTTCCAAAACGTGTATCCGTCGTTAAAACTGAATTGGAAATAATAGGGACCACATTTGCGCCTTCAGCTACGAACCGGCTAATGACCGGCATAACCTCTTCAAACGTACAATGAGACCCTGTAATTGCGTAACCTACCGTTTTTCCCTGCCAGTTCATTGTTCAACCTCCCGTACGTTTTGTTCTTCCAAAAGCAAACGGATCAGCGCGTCGGCAATAATACCGCCAGCCGTTTTGGGAGCAACTATACCGGGGAGGCCAGGCGCTAGCAGCGCCTTCATACCGCGTTTCTCAGCATACCGAAAATCGCAGCCGCCAGGGGCAGATGCAAGGTCGATAATGACTGCTTTTTGCGGCATTCTGGACAGGATTTGTGCTGTGATTATCATAGTCGGTATCGTATTAAAAAGCAAGTCAACTTCCCCGGTTTGAGCAGCCAAATCCGTTGTCATAAAAGGCTTCCAGCCCATAATAGTCGCGCGAGCAACATCCTCTTCACGCCTAATTCCAACCCGCACATTTGCTCCAAGTCCCTGCAGTGTTTTGGCCATTGTGAATCCCGTACGACCCAAACCAAGCACAATACATTCCGACCCGTGGATCGTGAAGTCCGTCTCGCGAATCGCCATAGCGATAGCGCCCTCTGCTGTCGGAATAGAGTTATAGAGCGCAATATCATCACGATTCAACACTTCAACTAAGCGCAGCCCATTCTCTAGACACAGATTACGTAAGAATGGCTTAGCCATGCCTGTAAAGACAATGCAATGCTCCGGCAATGCCGCAACATGCTCCTTTTTTAGAAAAATCGGCAACTCACTGAATGACGTATTCACTTTACCCTGGTCATCACAACCTACGACGGGTAGAACCAATACATCTGCGGAAGCGAATACTTCATCATCCAATTCCTGAAGTTCAATTCCCGGAATAGAGCACTCCAGTTTGTCGAATCCAACCACGGTTACCGTAGCATCCAACTCTGCGCACTTTTGAATGACTTCAAGCTGCCGCGCATCTCCGCCCAGGACTACTATCCGGACACCGGTCAGCATCGGGACGTCACTCCTTTCACCACACGTATGCCTTATCGTATGCAGTTGCCTACATAGGGGTGAAAACACATTAAAAAAAGAGCCATCCCACTGTCTCGGGATGACTCTTCCTGATCCGTTCATATGCGCATACCTGGTCATCGCGATCGACTCCACCAAGAATGCATATGTACTTCATTTATTTGCCTGTATGGCCGAATCCGCCTTCTCCACGAATCGTTTCCGAAAGCTCACTTACTTCAGATAACTCCACTGCAGGTACCGTTTGGAAAACGACTTGAGCAATTCGCTCACCTCGTACAATAGTAAATGGCTCTTGCCCAAGATTAATGAGCAGCACCTTTACTTCTCCACGATAGTCGGCATCAATGGTGCCAGGTGTGTTCAGACACGTAATCCCGTGTTTGAATGCAAGTCCACTACGTGGACGGATCTGTGCTTCAAGTCCTGCCGGCATAGCCATTGCGAGACCTGTTGGAATAAGTGTACGTTGACCCGGTTGCAATGTAACTTCTTCCTGTAATGCGGCTACTACATCAAAACCGGAAGCAAGCTGCGACATTTTTTGTGGCAGCTTAATATCTTCATTGCCCGGTAGCTTTTGAATTTGAACGTAATGCAACAAAATCATCCCTTCTGAGTCCAGCTATAGATCGATCCGAAGCCCCAACCATCGCAAGAGCAAAAGGCTCGGCGAACATCAGGTCTAGTACAGCATCGATATCATCCATGGTTACTTGTTCAATTTTGGCAATCATTTCATCTAACGTATGATGTCTGCCCAGCATAAGCTCGTTTTTGCCAAGACGGTTCATACGACTGCCCGTGCTCTCCAAACTGAGAATCAGACTTCCTTTGAGCTGCTCTTTTCCTTTACGTAGTTCATCTTCGGACAAACCATGAACTGCCAGATCATTAAGCACCTCTTTTGTCAGATCCAATACTTCCTTCGTCTGTTTCGGTGCAGTACCTGCATAGATTGTGAAGAGCCCGCTGTCCGCATGAGAGCTATGATAGGAATAGACTGAGTAGGCCAAACCACGTTTCTCCCGAATTTCCTGGAATAGTCGAGAACTCATTCCCCCACCAATGGCGTTGTTCAACACAACCATAGCGAATTGAAGCGGATCACCAATTTTGCAGCCTGGGAAGGAGATACAAATATGATTCTGTTCGGTTTTCTTCTTGTGGAAAAGCTGACCACTCTGGAACTTAGGCTCCGTAACTTGCTCGGCAACCCCATTCACATCGAATTCACCAAAATGCTTTTCCATTAATTCAATGATACTGTCATCAATATTACCCGCAATACTAATGACTGTATTTTCAATGGTATAGTGCTCTTTCATATATGCACGCAGATGGCTCGAATCCATCGTCTTGAGACGTTCTTCCGTACCTAAAATCGGATAAGCCAGCGGATGCTCGCCATAAGCAGCAAGTGCCATAAGATCATGCACCATATCATCTGGTGTATCTTCGTACATCGATATTTCTTCAAGGATGACATTCTTTTCCTTACTTAGTTCACCCTCATCCATTTTGGATCGGAAAAACATATCAGACAATATGTCTACTGCAATCGGCAGATGTTCGTCCAATACTTTTGCATAATAACAAGTGTATTCTTTGGAAGTAAAGGCATTAACATTACCACCAATAGCATCAAATTGCTCCGCAATCGCTTTTGCATCATAACGATCTGTTCCCTTGAACAACATATGCTCAATAAAATGAGAAACCCCGTTGCTCGCAAGCTGTTCGTTACGCGAACCTGTTTTGACCCATATACCAAAAGACACGGAACGACAGGTCGGAATCTGTTCCATGACAACCCTGAGGCCATTGCCCAGCTGAATTTTTTTCACGGTTGGCCCTCCTACATCTCTATAATTGTCTCATCTCAATAAAACTAAATTGAAATCGACATTTGGTTCCAACTGTTTGATATTAACAAAAAAACATCGTTCACTCAACCGCCTTAGCCTTCACTCGCTCCGAAGATAAGGTTTCTGTGACGGTACCTAAGATAAGCCCTTTAGCTCGAATAGAATCAATCATGCCTTTTAACGCACCTGAGGAAGCAGCCGTTGGGTGCATTAGGATTAAGGTTCCAGCATCCACGTTTTTCGCAATTTTGGCTACAACAGACGCTGAGCTTGGTTTACGCCAGTCCACGGTATCCAGTGTCCATAGCACCGTCTGTAAACCCATGCTGGAAGCAATATCTACCGTTTTTTGATTAAAGTCTCCAGATGGAGGTGCAAACCAACGATTTTCTACCCCCAACGTCTTTTGCAGTAAATCTTGAGTTTTGCTGATCTCCAGCCTTGCCCGTTCTGCACTCAGTCGACTCATATTGGGGTGGGAATACGCATGGTTCGATAACTCATGTCCACGTTTTTGAATCTCTTTTGCAAGTTCCGCATTTTTGCTTAACCAACTACCATCCAAGAAAAAAGTCGCTTTGACATGCTCTGCTTCGAGTGTATCGAGCATCGGGACAATATATTCATTCCCCCAAGCTACATTGATCATAAAAGATACCATAGGCTTCTCTGGGTTACCACGATATATCGGATGTGCCCCTAGATCCTTGAGGCCAATTTCCGGTTCCGTTTGCCGATAAACATACGAAATTTTGGTATTCAGGTTTCCACCAAGCGCCTTTCGATACGTAGCCTCCACATCAATCTCTGTTCCATTATATCCGGGAATTGCTTTCCATACCCGATCTACTCTGGCATTCATTGGAGCGATTTTGGTTTCAGCTGCTTTTTCCCGAATAGCTGTTAACAAAGCATCTTCACCCGTAGCCTCTTTAAACATGTCAAATGCATTTTGAGTTCCCGGTCCATCACGGATCTCCGTGATGTATGTACGAACACTGCCTACTTGTCCGACCAATATAACCGTGATTATACCCGCCAGAACTGCAGCCAGCTTTTTGGATTGGTTTCTCACAGCTCCATCCTCCCGCCGTCTTTGTCCCCATCATATGAGGACAAGGGCAAGAATATGAATAAAACACACTGCTCGCTATCGCTTTTCTTGCAGTTTTCCGTGGATGAAACCTATTTTGGGCGTTAAAAAAAAGAGCCAGAAATACAACCTTCTGTCTCTTCATTCAATGAACCTTTATAACTTAAGCTGTAAACTTAAGATTGAGCCGGAGCTTCTGCCGTCAATACAGCTTTACGTGAAAGGTTGATGCGACCTTGTGGGTCAATTTCCGTTACTTTAACCGTAATGGAATCACCAATAGCTACAACATCTTCCACTTTGGCAACACGTTCTGTGGACAATTGTGAGATGTGTACCAGACCTTCTTTATTCGGAAGAACTTCAACAAATGCACCGAATTTTTCTACACGTTTTACTTTGCCGACATAAATTTCGCCAACCAGTACTTCACGCACGATACCTTCGATGATTGCTTTCGCTTTATCGTTCATTTCCTGATTAGAGGAAGCAATAAAGACACGTCCATCTTGTTCAATATCAATTTTAACACCGGTTTCCTCGATGATTTTATTGATAATTTTACCACCTGCACCGATAACATCACGGATTTTGTCCGGGTTAATATGCATCGTAGTGATTTTAGGAGCATATTGTGACAACTGCTCACGTGGAGTTTTCATTACTTCAGTCATTTTGCTCAAGATGTGCATACGACCTTCTTTGGCTTGAGCCAATGCTTCAGACAAAATTTGACGATCAATACCATCAATTTTGATGTCCATTTGAATTGCAGTTACACCTTCAGGTGTTCCAGCCACTTTAAAGTCCATGTCGCCCAGGTGATCTTCCATACCTTGAATATCGCTCAAGATTGAAACATGATCGCCGTCTTTGATCAGCCCCATAGCGACACCGGCTACTGGAGCTTTAATTGGTACACCAGCATCCATCATTGCGAGTGTGCTCGCACAGATACTTGCTTGTGAAGTGGAACCGTTGGATTCAAGTACTTCAGATACAAGACGAATTGTGTATGGGAAGTCTGTTTCGGAAGGAATCACTTTTGCCAAGGCACGTTCACCTAGTGCACCATGTCCGATTTCACGACGACCAGGCGCACGCAATGGACGAGCTTCACCTACGCTGAACGGTGGGAAGTTGTAATGGTGCATGAAACGTTTGGTTTCTTCCAGACTGATGCCATCCAAGATCTGAACATCACCCAACGCACCAAGCGTACAAATGCTAAGTGCTTGTGTTTGACCACGCGTAAACAGACCAGAACCATGCGTACGTGGCAACAGGGATGTATCACATTCAATTGGACGAATTTCAGCCAGGCCACGACCATCCGGACGAACCTTATCATGTGTAATCAGGCGACGGACTTCTTCTTTTACAATATCGTGAAGCACTTCTTTTACATCTTTGAGCAGTTCAGGTGTTTCGATATATTTCTCTTCGAAGTGAGCAACCGTTTCGTCATTCACTACATCAATTGCATCCTGACGAGCATGTTTCTCCGCAATTTTAACTGCTTCAACGAGACGTGCACTCGCAAATTCACGAACACCGCTATTTACATCAGCGTTAACTGCATGCAGTTTCACAGCCATTTTTTCTTTGCCAGCTACTTCTACCAGTTGTTCAATCACGGCAACAATGTTTTTGATCTCATCGTGACCAAACATGATTGCTTCCAACATGATTTCTTCTGGCACTTCGTTAGCTTCAGCTTCAACCATCATAATGGCATCTTTCGTTCCAGCTACCACAAGTTCGATCTCACTTACTTCAAGCTGTGCAATCGTTGGGTTAATGATGAATTCACCATTAATACGTCCCACTTTCACACCACCGATTGGCCCGCTGAATGGAACATCAGAAATGCTCAATGCAGCCGACGTACCGATCATCGCAGCAATTTGTGGTTCACAGTCCTGATCAACACTCATAACGATGTTGAGAACTTGAACATCATTACGGAAGCCTTCTGGGAACAACGGACGAATCGGACGGTCAGTCAGACGGCTGGCAAGGATCGCCTTTTCACTCGGTCTGCCTTCACGTTTGATGAATCCCCCAGGAATCTTACCTACAGCGTACAATCTCTCTTCATAGTTAACCGTCAATGGGAAAAAGTCTAAATCTTTTGGTTCGCTGGAAGCTGTAACGGTACACAATACAACGGTATCTCCGTACGTCACCTTAACCGCAGCGTTAGCTTGTTTAGCCAAACGACCTGTTTCAAGCACAAGCGTTCTTCCACCAAGTTGCATTTCAACACGCTTTTCCATGAAATCCCTCCTTTTAATCGTTCCTAACACAATGGATTCTGCATCTTCACAGTATTTCCTGCTTGTCCAACATTCATTAGCATCGGCAGGTTTCACATTTCATTAAGAGGACAACAAGCCCTCTAGCAAAACAAAAGCTCCTTGCGGAGCTCCCATCTACAAATATATGGCAACATGTTCATCTACAAAACAACCCGGCTGTAGGTTCCGCTTGTCCTTTTAGACAAAAGGAAGGCGGATAACAGCCAGGTTGGTTTTGAAAACATGTACGATAATTAACGACGCAATCCGAGTTTCTCGATCAATGCGCTGTAACGTTTAACATCTTTGTTTTTCACGTAAGCCAAAAGCTTACGACGTTGACCTACCATTTTCAAAAGTCCACGACGTGAGTGGTGGTCTTTCTTATGCGTACGCAAGTGGTCTGTCAAACTTCTGATGTTTTCCGTAAGGATAGCAACTTGCACCTCTGGAGATCCTGTATCGGACTCGTGAGTTTTGTGCTCGTCGATCAGTTGTTGTTTACGTTCTTGAGTCAATGCCATCCTATTCACCTCCTTCATATAATCGCCATTAGCCTCGTAACCGCCGGTGAGAGCATGCAACCAAGCTAAGGTTGTCTGTTGTCTCAATCGACAACGTAGTACATTGTATCATAGTTCGTAGGCTAAAGTAAATCTCAACCTACATTTTGTTTCATTTTTCTAGGATAACAAACGAGCAGCCGTCAATGCATCCTCACGGATCTGGCTGATCAATGCATCAATTGAGGCAAATTTACGCTCTTCACGAATATAGTGAACAAGCTCTACCTTTAATTCCTGATCATACAACTGCCCTTCAAAATCAAGCAGATGCACTTCAAACGTAGGCTTCATGCCGCTTTCGTGGAAAGTCGGCTTCACACCTAAATTCATAACTCCACGCAGCATCTGTTCTCCATATTGCACTCGAACTGCATATACACCTTTGGCTGGAATTACATAACGATCCAACAGTTCAAGGTTAGCCGTTGGGAAACCAATGGTACGACCACGCTTTTCCCCATGAATCACGGTTCCTCGGATACTGTAAGGTCGACCCAGCCACTGACTAGCTTCATCCATTTGCCCACGTTTGAGCAATCCTCGGATGAGGGAACTGCTTACCTTCTCACCGTTTAACAAGAAAGGAGGTACTGTCTCAACCGTCATGTCGTTACCGCCTAACGACCTAAGCAGTTGTTCGTCGCCTGCTCCTTGATGTCCAAACCGGAAATCAAAACCGACAACAGCCGTACGCGTCTGAAGTGGCAACAACAGATCGTGTGCAAATTGCTTCGGAGTCAATTTCGAGAATTCATCGTTAAATTCGACAACATATAGTATGTCTACGCCGAGCCCAGCCAGGATCTCTTCTTTGTCTCGCAGTGGAGTCAAATATCCTTCGTAATCGCCTTTGCGCATAACTTCCTTCGGATGAGGATGAAAGGTCATTACCGCCGCTTGCGCACCAGTTTCACGCGCAATGCGGACAGCTGACAAAATGACGCTTGCATGTCCGAGATGCAGTCCGTCAAATTGACCAATAGCTAGCACTTGGGGCTGTGTATGCAGCTCATCGGAAGTCAATGTCTGCGGATATGTTAGCATTACGGTTTTCACAATCATTCACCTGCATTTCACTTGATAGACAGAGCTTATCATCTACACAGTCTAAACTCAAGATCCGTTATTCGGGCAAAAACACCTTGACTGCTCTGACTGTCGCTTTAAGTTCGTCTCGTTCAAAAATGCCCAGGAACGTCCCATCCTGGGTGTATAACCGCAGAAGGCCAGGTTGTTCTACAGGTGGCTCTAACAAACGCGCAGACAACTTCTGACCCTGAAGAGCTCCTTTGGCTAGTTCATCATTAACCGTGTGTGAAGGTATAAAGTCAATTGCTTCGTCTACTGGTATGAACGCTTCGGTTATTGTATTCTCTGCCATACGCTGCTCAACCTCTTCAATTGTCAAACAACGATCTGCGGGAATCCCTGCCGACATGGTGCGTTCGAGCTGTACCATCGTGGAAGGATAACCTAGCTCACGTCCAATATCCACACATAACGTTCGAATATACGTACCTTTAGAACACAATGCACGGAATGAGATATCCGTTGTGTCTCCATGAGTCTCAATCCCGGTGAATTCAAGCTCATAGATCGTCACTTCGCGACTTTTGCGTTCGACAGTTTTTCCTTCACGTGCCAGTTCATATAGACGTTTTCCATCCACTTTGAGAGCTGAATACATCGGTGGAACCTGAGAGATCGTACCCTGAAACTTCTCTAGCGCCAGACGTACCTGCTCCTCCGTCACGTTGACAGCTTCTTCCGAACGCTCAATGACTTCACCTGTCATGTCCTCTGTATCTGTCGAAAGACCAAGACGTAGTGTAGCCACATACTCCTTAGGCAGTTCCTGCATATACTCAACCACCCGTGTTGCACGTCCAAGACAAAGCGGAAGAACCCCCGTAACCTGTGGATCTAATGTTCCTGTATGTCCGATACGCTTCATTTTCAGAATACGCCGTAGCTTCGCAACGACATCATGTGAAGTGTAACCTGCTGGTTTATATACCGCTAGTATTCCTTCAAACGGTTTTACCATTGTGCATTCACCTGCTTCAGTACCTTAGCTACGATGTCTTCCAGCGTACCTTCCAGTCGGCAGCCTGCAGCAAGTACATGGCCACCCCCACCAAATGTTTGTGCAAGTTCAGCTACATCGACTTTACCTGCAGAGCGAAGCGATACTTTTACGGCTGAATCATTAATGACTTTGAAAAAGATCCCTACTTCCACACCTTGAATATTACGTGGGTAGTTCACAATACCTTCAAGATCTTCATTAGCCGCACCACAAGTAATCATATCTTCAGGCGTGACAACAACCCAAGCAATCTTGCCATCATCCGTCATTTGCAGGCTATTTAGCGCCTGATTCAAAATACGAACTTGAGAAAGAGTAACTTGCTCTAGTAACGTCTGAGCTAGGTACGGACCGTCCACACCATGTTCGAGCAACTTAGATGCTGTTGTCATTACATTTGGACTTGTGTTGGCATAACGAAAACCACCTGTATCGGTTAATAACCCCGTATAAATGGCCGTCGCTGCATCTTTATTCAACGTCACTGGAAACAGACTTACCAAATCAAACAAAATCTCTGCCGTTGCTGCAGCATCTGATTTAATAATATTCACAGTTCCGTATGCATTATTGGTTGGATGATGATCAATATTTAAGATGACTGCATCCTCTTCAAAATAATGACGAGTCAAGCCTACTCGTGCAAAATCAGCACAGTCCACACAAATGACTGCTTTAAATTTTCGCGCTGGTGGTTGTTCGGTCATGTTCACGATGTCATCTGCTCCCCATAAGAAGCGCATACGCCCGGGAATTTCGCCTTCATTAATCATCGTGAATGTCTTGCCCAGACATGACAGCAGCCAGCCCACCGTTACCGTCGAGCTGACTGCGTCACCGTCCGGCTGTACATGCGACACGACCAGGTAATCATCATGCTCCAGTAGAAATTTCTTTCCACTTTGAAGCGCCTGTTCATAAGTGTGCATTGCCGTCTCCTCTATTCTGTTACTGGGATTCGTTCTTGTCTGAACCAATATCGCCAAGTAGCTTCTCAATCCGGCTACCATAAGCGATGGATTCGTCGATCTTGAATATCAACTCGGGAACGTGGCGGAACCGGATACGCTTGCCCAGCTCAGAACGCAAAAATCCATTTGCTTTTTCCAGAGCTTTGAGCGAGTTATCCTTCTGTTCCTGTTCACCGAAGACACTCAGATAAACTTTGGCTTGCGACAAGTCGCCAGTTACTTCAACTCCCGTTACGGTAATGAAACCGATCCGTGGATCTTTCAGTTCTGACTGGATGAGCACACTGAGTTCTTTCTTGATCTGCTCGCCCACTCTACCTGTACGAATCTTAGCCATTGTTGTTCACCTCATGCTTCCTTGCTTATCGTTGTACGCTCTCCATAATGAAGGCTTCGATAACGTCGCCTTCTTTGAGATCATTGTATTTATCCAGCGTGATACCACATTCGTAGCCTTGAGCTACTTCTTTAGCATCATCTTTGTAACGCTTCAAGGAATCCAGTTTGCCTTCGTAAAGGACGATGCCATCACGAATCAAACGCGCCTCTGCGGAACGTGTAATTTTACCTGAAGTAACCATACATCCAGCAATTGTACCCACTTTACTGATCGAGAATGTGCTCCGAACTTCAGCATGACCGATTACTTTTTCTTTGTAAATCGGGTCAAGCATACCTTTCATTGCTTGTTCAATTTCTTCGATAACACTGTAGATAACACGATGCAGACGGATGTCTACTTGCTCTTGATCTGCTGTGGTCTTCGCTTGGTTATCTGGACGAACGTTGAAACCAATCACAATCGCATTAGATGCAGCTGCCAAAATGATATCGGATTCTGTAATCGCACCAGCACCACTATGAATGATCTTCACGCGCACACCTTCAACCTCGATTTTAGCAAGGGAACCTTTCAATGCTTCAACCGAACCTTGTACGTCACCTTTAATGATTACGTTCAAGTCTTTGATTTCACCATCTTTGATGTGTTGGAACAGATCATCCAACGTTACGCGAGTGTTTGTACCCAGATCGGATTCACGTTGTGTAATCGCACGCTTATCAGCGATGGAACGAGCTTTACGCTCATCTTCAAACACCATAAACGGATCACCAGCACCTGGAACCTCAGTCAAACCTGTGATTTCTACAGGTGTGGATGGTCCTGCTTCTTTCAATCTGCGACCTTTGTCATTCACCATCGCACGCACACGACCGAAGCAGTTACCAGCTACGAATGCATCTCCGACTTTCAATGTACCGTGCTGTACGAGGATACGTGCAACTGGTCCACGTCCTTTATCCAGCTCGGCTTCAATCACTGTACCACGGGCACGTTTGTCCGGGTTCGCTTTGTATTCATTCACTTCCGCAACGAGCAAGATCATCTCAAGCAGACCTTCTAAACCGATTCTTTGTTTCGCAGAAACGTTAACAAAGATTGTGTCTCCGCCCCATTCTTCTGGAACGAGTTCATAGTTAGTCAACTCTTGCTTCACTTTATCCGCATCTGCACCTGGCTTATCGATTTTGTTAACAGCAACGATAATCGGTAGGCCTGCTGCTTTGGCATGGTTGATTGCCTCAACCGTTTGTGGCATAACACCATCATCAGCGGCTACGACGATAATTGTAATATCCGTAACTTGAGCTCCACGTGCACGCATCGCTGTGAACGCTTCGTGACCAGGAGTATCGAGGAACGTAATTTTTTTGTTGTTAATTTCAACTTGATAAGCACCGATATGCTGCGTGATTCCGCCAGCTTCGCCGCCCGTTACGTTAGTAGAACGAATCGCATCGAGCAATGTTGTTTTACCATGGTCAACGTGACCCATGATCGTTACAACTGGAGGACGGGATTGAAGATCTGCTGGATCATCATTCTCTTCTACCGTTTCGAAACGATCATCTTCAAGCACAATCTTCACTTCAACCTCAACGCCGAATTCGCCTGCAAGCAGAAGAATAGTGTCAATATCGAGTTCTTGGTTGATTGTAGCCATAACGCCCATGCCGATGAGTTTTTTGATAACTTCAGAAGCATCTTTGTGAAGCAGCTTAGCAGTCTCACCTACAGTCATGTCACCGCGAACGATGATTTTCTTAGGCGTGTTATCAATTTTCTCACGTTGTTGGTACTGTTGTTGATTTCTGTTGCGATTGTTTTTTCCGCCACGGTTGCCACGGAAGTTACCACCACGATTGTCGTCATAACGACGACCGCCGCCACCGCTGTTAGAGCGGTTGCCGCTGTTGTTATTATTACCTGAGTTGCCTTGTCCGCTTCTGCTGCGTTGGCCTTGGCCTTGCCCTTGGCTTTGACCTTGGCCGCCAGTACGGTTGCCACCAGTGCTACCACTGCTTGGTCCTCCGCTTCTTGCTTGACCGCCACCGCTATTGTTTGGACGTTGTTGTCCTGAACCTTGCGGACGGGATGAAGTACTGCTTTGTCCACCTTGTGCCGGTCTTGGACGGTTACTCGATTGTCCTCCTTGGCTGGAGCCTTGGGAAGAGTTTGTTCTGTTGCGGCTATCTTGGCCGCTAGGTCTTTGGGAGCCATTGTTATTGTTGGAATTTGGTCTATTGTTCATACCTACCTGCTTTTCCTGTTGTATTTTTTTTAGTACGGGACTACCGGATGAATTACTGTCACTCGGCGTGTTCACTCCGCCGGCCGGCTTGCTGTTGTCCACTGTTTTGTTGCTACCCACTGCGGAAGTAGCAACTTGTTTTGCTTCGTTACTTTGTTTTGAGGCTGCAGTGGATTTTATATCTTTAAAAAATTGTTCCACCTTACCCACTGATCCATTCTCCATGACACTCATATGATTGTTTACGGGAATATCCAGCTTTTTAAGAATGGTTATAATTTCTTTACTGCTCATATTAAGGGACTTCGCATATTCATAAACCCGCAATTTATCCTTGTTTTCCTGTTTACTCAATATACTCCACCTCCGACATTATACCGACTTGCTTGGAGATCATTTTTGCAAACCCCCGGTCCGTTACTGCAAGGACAACCCGCGTTTCTTTACCGATACTTGAACCTAGACTATCCCGGTCAAATCCGATTACGAGCGGAACCTTATACGTTCCACATTTGTCGCGAAATTTCTTTTGTGTATTGGCCGAGGCGTCGCCCGCAACAATAACCATTTTAGCTTCGGAAGAACGGACTGCTTTGAGCACAATTTCTTCACCTGTTACGAGCTTACCTGCACGCATGGAAAGTCCTAGATAAGACAAAGCCTTATTATTCATCATCTTCACGCTCCTGTGCAGCTTTGAATGCATCCTCTACCTTAATAAAGTCAGCAGCCAATTGCTCATAAATTTCTGGTGAGACCTTGCCTTTCAGCGCCCGATCCAAAGATCGGTTTTTGAGTGCAAGCTTAAAACAGGATTCTTTACCGCATAAATAAGCACCACGTCCGGATTTTTTGCCAGTTAAATCAATTAGCACTTCATCCTCTGGCGTTTTAACGATTCGGATCAGTTGCTTTTTAGGCATCATTTCCTGGCACGCCACACATTTGCGCAGCGGTACTTTTTTGGTTTTCATACGTTAACGCCCCCCGTGCTTTACTTTAGTCGACGGAGACGGAATCTTGATGCATTTCCGAAGAAGAATCTTTTTCTCTGCCGAATTCCTGTTCCGCCTGGCTCTCGCTCTTAATGTCGATTTTCCAGCCGGTCAGCTTGGCTGCCAATCGGGCATTTTGACCTTTGATCCCGATAGCGAGGGAAAGTTGATAGTCAGGAACGATAACCCGAGCCATCTTTTCTTCCTCAAACACTTGAACTTCCAACACCTTGGAAGGACTCAGTGCATTAGCCACATATTCGTCCACCTGATCGGAGAAACGAACGATGTCAATTTTTTCACCGCGCAGCTCACCCACAATGGTCTGCACGCGCATCCCTCTAGGACCTACGCAAGATCCAACTGGATCTACTTCCTCATTACGGGAATGCACAGCAATTTTGGAGCGGAAGCCAGCTTCACGGGCAACGGATCTAATCTCAACTACACCGTCGAAAATTTCAGGAACTTCCAGTTCAAAGAGGCGTTTCAACAAGCCCGGGTGTGTACGGGACAAAATGATTTGTGGCCCTTTGGTCGTATTCTCGACCTTAGTGATGTAAGCTTTGATACGATCACCATGAACAAATTTCTCATTCGGCATCAATTCGGTCAGCGGTAAAGCCGCTTCGATTTTGCCCAGATCGATGTAGATATTGCGCAAATCCTGACGCTGCACTACTCCCGTAACGATATCCTCTTCCTTATCAACGAAAGCGTTGTAGATCAGGCCACGTTCAGCTTCACGAATCCGCTGGGTCACTACCTGTTTGGCAGTTTGTGCGGCGATACGGCCAAAATCGCGCGGCGTTACTTCGATCTCCGCAATATCTTCCAGCTGGAAGTGTGGGTTGATTTCTCGTGCAGCAGGCAATGAAATTTCAGTACGTGAATCCAGGACTTCCTCCACGATCAGTTTGCGAGCATATACCCGGATAACCCCAGTATTGCGGTTCATATCAACACGCACGTTCTGAGCGGTGTTGAAATTCCGCTTGTAGCTGGAGATCAGGGCTGCCTCGATCGCTTCAAACAGCACATCCTTACTAATCCCTTTTTCACGCTCCAACTCATTCATTGCTTCAATAAAATCCATACTCATGAATGTTGATCCCCCTTTCAAACATGGCATCTCATACGTAAAACGGCGAAAGGCTCTGAACTCCTGAGCACCTTGCCGTTATCGTGAGATGTGTCTTTTTCATTAATAAAGTGAACAAGGCACTTAAAACAAAATAGCTAGGCGCGCACTGGCAACCTTTTCATAAGAAACGGTATGCTGTTTCTTGCCTGCTTCGATCACGAGTGTTCCGTCATCAAAGGAAAGTAACTTACCTTCAAATTCCTTCAATCCATTCACCGGCTCGTAGGTTGTTACAAACACATTTTTGCCTACGGATTTAGCAACATCCTCTGCTTTTTTCAGTGGACGTTCCGCACCGGGAGAAGACACTTCAAGGAAATAGACGGTAGGAATCGGATCGTTCTCATCCAGCTTGGCGCTCAACTTTTCGCTGATTAAGACGCAATCGTCGATGTCGATGCCACCTTCTTTGTCGACATACACCCGTAAAAACCAGTTGCTGCCTTCTTTGACGTATTCGATGTCAACCAGCTCGAAGCCTTGTTCATTCAAGTAGGGTTGGATCATTTCTTCCACGGTATCTTTAATGTTCGTTGTGCTCAAAACCGATAACCTCCAACTTAGGTTAAACCAGCATCATCGCTGGCAGATGATTAAATACCCAAGATTCTTGTATACCAAAGACTAAAGAGTGGGTTTCCCCACTCTTCAGAAATTCGTACTATCTCGTTCACTTCAGAAATTATAACATAGTCTGGTAATAGTGACAAGTAAGCGATCTTTAAGGCAATTTACACACTAATGAAGTAAAAATTACGAGTTGACTTCAACCATGCTTTCCCAGTAAGCGTTACATTAGAAAAGAGATAGTTGATTGCTCTCGGGAAGCCCCCGGAAACAACCCATATTCGACAGTAGCTCTATAATCGTTTTAGACGCCTTAGACTTCTGCTGGAAGTCCTCAATCGACAGGAACTCACCATGTTCTCTGGCACCTGCGATATTACGCGCAGCATTGTCACCAATTCCAGCCAAAGCGGAAAATGGAGGAACCAATGAGGTGCCATCTACGATAAACTTAGTTGCTTCAGAACGATAAAGGTCGATCGGCTTCAGCGAGAATCCACGAGCCGTCATCTCTAACGCCATCTCAAGGATTGGTAGCATGTTTTTTTCTTTGGGTGGTGCTTGGAAGCCTAATTGTTCAATTTCTACGATCTTCTTATAGATCGCTTCATACCCCTGACATACCAGGCCAATGTCAAACTCATCTGCACGTACTGTAAAGTAAGTCGCATAATATTCGATTGGGTGATAAAGCTTGAAGAACGCAGTACGAACTGCGGAAATAACATAAGCAGCCGCGTGGGCTTTAGGGAACATGTACTGGATCTTAAGACAAGAATCAATATACCATTGCGGTACTTTGCAATTTTTCATCTCATCAATCCATTCTTGTGGCAAACCTCTACCCTTACGTACACTTTCCGTAATTTTAAATGCCAAACTTGCATCCATTCCAGCTTTATAAATAAGGAACAGCATAATATCATCCCGACAACCAATTACGGTTTTGATGTTACATGTTCCGTTTTTGATCAGATCCTGTGCGTTACCTAACCACACTCCTGTTCCGTGAGACAGACCAGAAATCTGCAGTAAATCGGCAAACGACGTTGGCTGGGATTCAATTAACATCTGACGCACAAATTTTGTTCCCATCTCCGGTACTCCAAATGTGGCAACAGGTGAACGAATCAGTTCAGGCGTTACACCAAGAGCTTCTGTAGAGTTGAACATACTCATGACTTTCGGATCATTCATAGGAATTGTCGTTGGATCGATTCCTGTCAAATCCTGCAGCATCCGCATCATTGTCGGATCATCGTGTCCTAAGATATCGAGTTTCAACAGATTTTCTTCAAAAGCATGATAGTCAAAGTGCGTCGTTTTCCACTCTGCGGTAACATCATCTGCCGGGTATTGTACTGGGGTTACATCTTCTACTTCAATGTAATCTGGTACGACGACGATCCCGCCGGGATGCTGTCCAGTACTCCGTTTTACGCCCGTACATCCTGAAGCCAACCGATTCAGTTCGGCTCCGCGCCACTTTTTATGATGCTCTTCCTCGTATTTCTTGGCAAATCCAAATGCAGTTTTCTCAGCTACGGTACCGATGGTTCCGGCACGGAATACACTCTTCTCACTAAATAGTACCTTGGTATAGTTATGGGCATGAGGCTGGTAATCACCTGAGAAGTTCAAATCGATATCGGGAACCTTATCTCCTTTAAATCCAAGAAAGGTCTCAAACGGGATATCTTGACCTTCGCCCTTCAGGGTGTTTCCACAATCCGGACACTCCTTCGCAGGAAGGTCAAACCCGCTCCGAACACTACCGTCAAGGAACCATTCACTATGTTTACATTCGGAATTCACACAGATATAGTGCGCAGGTAATGGATTAACCTCAGAGATACCAAGAAACGTAGCAACAACCGATGAACCGACCGAGCCCCGAGATCCTACAAGATAACCATCTTGGTTCGACTTTTTAACCAGCCGTTCGGATATGAGGTAGTTGGCAGAGAAACCGTATTTAATAATCGGAATCAGTTCTTTTTCCAATCGTGCGATAATGACCTCTGGTAGATCCTCTCCATAGATTGACTTGGCCGTATTATAGCAGGTGTTACGAATTTCTTCGTCCGCACCTTCCAGAATTGGAGTAAACAGCTTATCCGGGAACAACTTGATCTCCTCAAACCGGTCAGCAAGTTCAATCGTATTGGTCACAACAACCTCGTACGCTTTATCTTGACCTAAGAATTGGAACTCTTCCAGCATTTCATCCGTCGTTCTCAGATGGGCATCGGGCTTCCGCTGATCTTTCAACGGGCTAAATCCTGTAATACCGTGAATTGTAATATCCCGATATAGCTTGTCGCGTGGTTCCAAATAGTGAACATTGCCCGTCGCTACAACCGGTTTCTCCAGTTTCGCACCAATATTAATGACTTTCTGTATCGCTGTTTTGATCTCTTCTGGGGTCGCAACCAGCCCTTTATCAACCAAATGCATATACATCGTCAGTGGTTGAATCTCAAGAATGTCATAAAACTCTGCAATCTCCTCAGCTTCTTCGAGCGATTTATTCAGCACCGCTTCGAAGAACTCACCTTTTTCACAGCCAGACAAGATAATCAGACCTTCACGTAAATTGACTAGTTTCGATTTAGGAATGCAGGGCACTCGTTTAAAATGCTCCGTATGTGAAAGAGAAACCAATTTATAGAGATTTTTCTTACCAATATCATTCAGTGCATAGATTCCGCAATGGAATGGACGCGTATTCGATAGATCGACACCAACATAATCATTCAGACGATCAAGCATCGTTAGCCCTTTTAGCTGAGCTGCATCATGTACCAATCCATTGAGAATACCTGCGAGCGCAATCGTATCGTCTATCGCTCGGTGATGGCTCTCTAGAGCCACTTTATATTTGTCTGCGAGTGTATTAAGACGATGGTTTTTCATTTTTGGGTAGAGCAATCTTGCTAGTTCCAGCGTATCAAGAACAGGATTCGTTAACTCAGGCATACCTAGTTGTTTTAACGAAGCTTGAATAAATCCCATATCAAAACGTGCGTTATGAGCGACCAACACGCCATCCCCTGCAAATTTCACAAAGTCTTGAATGACAGGTTCAAGTTCTGGAGCGTCTTTCACCATATCATCATTGATGTTGGTCAATTGCTGAATGTTATATGGAATTCGTTCGTGTGGGTTCACAAACGTAGCAAAACGATCAATCTCTTTGCCATCCTCTATCTTTACTGCTGCAATCTCGATGATTTTATTCTGCGTTACAGACAGACCGGTGGTCTCAATATCAAAAACGATATACGTTGTGGCTTTGAGATCCAATGGCTGAGGATTCAAAACGACGGCCACGGAATCATTCACCACGTTGGCTTCTAGCCCATAGATCATCTTAATCCCGTTTTTCTTAGCTGCTTTTGCTGCCTCCGGGTATACTTGAACACCACCATGATCACTCACTGCAATGGCTTTATGTCCCCACTCTGCTGCAGTTTTTACATACTTATCAATAGAGGTTACGGCATCCATCGTACTCATGGTAGAGTGCAAATGGAATTCCACCCGTTTCTCGGTAGCTTTATCCTTGCGGGATGGCGGTGCCTTTACTTCAACCAAGTCTGAAGGAATCATAGCAAGTTCAGGGATCTGCATGAAGCGGTCATATTCAACACGACCACGCACTTTCACCCATTTCCCATTTGCTAGCAAACTAAGAATTCGGACATCTTCTTTTGTTTTCGCAAACATTTTCATCTGCATGGAGTCCGTAAAGTCTGTAAGATAGAAGGTAAACAACGTGTTACCATTACGCAATTCCTTACGATCCAGTCCAAAAATCGTCCCTTGCAAGGTGACCTTCTTCTCTTCATCTTGAATTTCCTGCATCGGAACAGCGGGTTCTTTGATGTCATATCCCATCTGCAGACGGACATCCCCTTGCTCTTCTTCTTCAGGCATCTCAGGCTCTACCTCACTCATCATCTTCTCAATGACCTGACGCTCTTCTTCCTGTTTTTTAAGCTGGAACTGCTCTAATGCCTCTTTGTTGCTTTCCATCTGACCCACTTGCATTTTAACTTTCAGAGATGTATGGAAATACTTCTCATAAAAACGTGTAATCGCCTGATCAATTTGCTTCTTCTTTGCAAGCTCCATTGATGTTGCATCACTCATAGTTAATTGCAGTAAGTCCGCTTCACATTCAAATTTAGTGCGGCTCAACCAGCCATTAACCGATGGGATTTCACGAGCAACCCATTCATGGAACAAATTCCAGTACTCACTTACAATATCTGTAGACAAGACAGCGTCACTATATTTAAAGACAAATGAAATTTTGGCAATATGGTTCATTTTCTCCTGAATATGCAGGCAGAATGTGCGGTAGATCGGAGCAGGCACCAAGGTATCCTTAGCAATTAAAATAGTCCAGTCTCGATTACTACGGCTTGTTTCCACCTGTTCAATCCAACCATCCATAAAATATGGCTCAACGAGCCCTGCTGGAAGATCCGTCTGTTTCATCAATAATTCAAATCTTTTTCTCTTCTCCTCGAATCCACTCATAATGTTCCTCCTCGTTGCCCTTCAAAGCATGAAAAGCCTCTGTAATCAAAAATGTCCCCGATCCGAACGGCACCGACTCATTTTATCCGACAGAAGCTTTTCATTCCTACCTTAACCAGCAAACATCCTTTTGCTAGATCGAAAGAAATTATGATTACATAATTTCAATGCAATATAACGAAGCCTGTGTTACTTAGTAGGCTCTTGCAAATACTACGGTATGTTGTGCTTTTTCTCCACAAGCCAGGCACGTATGTTTTTCTTCCGCAGGCTGGAACGGGATGTTCCGGCTTGTAGCGCCCGTTACTTCTCTTACTTTATCTTCGCACGCTTCTGAGCCACACCATCCTGCTAGCGTGAAACCACGTTTATTTTCCATTAACTCTTTCATCTCATCCAATGTATCTACAGAATAGAAGTTGTCCGACATAAATGTACGTGCACGCTCCAACATATCGGACTGAACTTGTGCCAGCATCGTTTGAATTTCTCCAACCAGGTTAGCCTGCTCCACAACTTTCTTCTCACCTGTATTCCGAGATACAAGAACACAAACACCGTTCTCCATATCGCGCGGCCCGATCTCAAGACGAATCGGCACACCGCGCATCTCATACTCGTTAAACTTCCAACCAGGACGTACATCGCTACGGTCATCCATTTTGACACGAACCCCAGCTTGTTTCAACTCCGCAAATAATTCATCCGCACGGCCTACAACAGCATCACGTGTTTTTGGCGGTCCAATCGGAATCATAACCACTTGAGTAGGTGCAACTTTAGGCGGCAGCACCAGACCACGGTCATCACCATGCACCATAATTAGCGCACCAATGAGACGAGTACTTACCCCCCAAGACGTCGTGTAAGCAAGCTCCAACTCATTGTTGCGGCTAAGATATTGGATTTCAAAAGCTTTTGCAAAATTCGTTCCCATATAGTGAGATGTACCTGCTTGCACCGCACGTCCATCTTTCATCATTGCTTCAATTGAGAAGGTGTCTACCGCACCGGCAAACTTCTCCGATTTTGTTTTCTGTCCTGTTATGACCGGAATCGCAAGGTATTCTTCAACTACTTCACGATAAATCTCAAGCATTTTCATCGTTTCCTCGCGCGCTTCTTCTTCCGTCTCATGTGCAGTATGTCCTTCTTGCCACAAGAACTCGCTTGTCCGAAGGAAAGGCAACGTTCTTTTCTCCCAACGCACAACGTTAGCCCACTGGTTAATCAGAACTGGCAAGTCCCGATATGATTGAATCCACTTGGAGTACATGTGACCAATAATTGTCTCAGATGTTGGGCGGATTGCAAGACGCTCTTCCAACTTCTCTCCACCAGCCTCGGTAACCCACGGCAATTCAGGGTTAAAGCCCTCTACGTGCTCTTTTTCCTTCTGGAAAAAGCTCTCTGGGATAAACATTGGGAAGTATGCATTCCGGTGACCCGTTTCACGGAAACGACGATCCAGCTCATCCTTAATATGTTCCCAAATTTCAAATCCATCAGGTTTAAAAACAATACATCCGCGAACAGGAGAGTAATCCATCAGATCTGCTTTTTTGATTACATCAATGTACCAACGAGAGAAATCTTCACTCTGTGGTGTAATTTCAGTTACAAACTGTTTTTCATTTTCCTTTGACATAAGACTCCAGCGTCCTCCCATTACGACTACCTTCGACTTACCAGAAGATAGTCAAACCATATTATCCATTAATTAAACGTAGTATATCATTATATGTTACAGCCAGCATCAGTACAAACAACATCGCAAACCCAATAAAGTGAACCATGCCTTCTCGATTCGGGTCAACCGGTCTGCCTCGCAGAGCTTCAATCCCCAAAAACACAAGGCGGCTGCCATCCAATGCTGGAATTGGCAACAGGTTGAAAATCCCTAGATTAATACTGATCATTGCACTCCAGTATAATAAACGATCCAACCCGGATTTGGCGATCTCCCCCGTTAACTCGATGGTTCTAACTGGGCCACCAATATCATCAAGAGCGAAGTTTTGTACGAGCTGTTGAAGGCCTTTGAAAATTAATTTGGATGTTTCAATCGTATATTTACCAGATAACGTGAAGGTTTCTACAAAACCAGCTTGTCTCGTAGGAAACCCTAGTGAGATCCCTACTTTACCACCTTCCTGGCCTGGCAATGAAGTCGGAGTAACCGAAACGTCAAGTTCCTTCCCATCCCGAATCACTGTCCAGTTCATAGCCTTATCTTTCGACTCAGAGATGGAAGCAATGACTTGTTGTTGGTCAATTCCAACAGACGTACCATTAATACTCTTAATGATATCTCCCTCTTTAAATCCAGCCTTCTCCGCAGGCGTGTTTGCTGAAACATCAGCTATTTTTATGTAGGAGGGATTCTCGACAGGAACACCACTTACTTGAACAAATATTGCAAACAACACAAATGCTAGAATAAAGTTCATCATCGGGCCGGCAAAAATAGCTAAGGAGCGCTGTCCAACGGTTTTACTGCTAAACCAACGATCTTTAGGAGCGATTTGCATGCTAGCATTTTTGTTTACAATAACAGCCTGAGGATGAACATCATAGTTCATGCGCTCGCCGTCAACATCAAGTTCAATTTTAAGAGCTGTTTCCAGGTCTATTTGCAGAACTTCACCTTTGATTACGTTCTTGTACTTTTCAAGATTGCTCGTGAAGATTTTCTCAACCTTATCGTCCTTAATTCTAACACATATCGTTTGTCCTACATCAATCCCCGTAGTATCCGGATCTTCACCTGCCATTCTTGCATACCCACCAAAAGGAAGCAGACGGAACGTGAACTGAGTTTCACCCTTCTTATATGAAAACATTTTAGGACCAAATCCAATTGCAAATTCACGAACCAAAATACCAGCGCGCTTCGCAAAATAATAGTGGCCCCATTCATGAATGGCTACAATAACAAAGAACATCATGAATATATAGAACGCGATTTTAAGAGTCTCCAACAAACACTACACCTCCTTAACTTATTATGCATGCTCTAGAATAACATTATTCTTAATTAAATACCAAGAAGTTTTTTAAGCCCCAGTAAACGCACCAAGTACTGGAATCTCCAATGATAGAACAGAAGGAATTTCAGGATTATTCAATCGTAATAGTCCATAACCTAAGCCTGCTACTCCCGTCATCAGCCCTAATTGGAAGTCTCTCGCCGAAATACTATTATACTTCAAGCATATTTCAACGCCAAGTTCCTGTAGTGATTTGTAATCTGGCGGTGTGCTAATCGCCTTCTCTATCGATAATAAAATGTCTATATTGCCAAGACTGCCATGACACAAGAAAGGTGGCAACTGCAGACCATCTGTTATGATTTTTGTTCTAGCTGCCTCAAGCTCATCTACGAGACGTGGATCATCTACCTTCTCTGCCATGTAGAGCCTTGAAAGTCCGATACCAGGTGACCCATGGCACCAATAGACCGATAGAAATTCCTGAGTCTCTTTAAACCGTTTATCCCGCCAATTGTTGTGGTCTTTGCTGTAATCAGCACGTTCAAGCTCTATCAAAGTCTGGGCAAAGCTTCTATACTCTTCTTCGCTGGTTATGAACCATAACTCAGTGAATGCCCAAGCAAATCCACTTAACCCATGCGATAGTCCATTGAGCAAGCCTTGCTTGGATACTAAGAGATCCTTAACCCCGCGCAATAGGTGCTCACCACATTCAATCGCTAACATTTTGAATCGAGGATCAGAGGTCTGTGCAACTAATCTCGCGAGTAAAATTATCACACCCGCACTGCCACCAACAATATCAAACTGTTGATCTTTTTGAATGAGCTCCTTAATTTGGTCAATATACTTTAAGGCCTCTTCGTAATATGTAGCATCTTCCCAAATCGAAGCCAGCTGTAGCAATGTGTAAGCGTAACCTAGTAGTCCACTAAACACCGAAATGTTGTTCTTTTGAGCAATGGTTATCATATCTACCGAGGTTTGTAACGCTTCTCTCGCAAAGTTACTATATCTGGAATCCCCAGTTTCCTTCCCTAACTGAGCCATGAATAAGACAATACCTAACGAACCATCGTATAAAGTAGGATCTAAGATTCCAATGTAATGACCCTCATCAGCAACAGGTTTACGATCAACCCATATTACGGTTTGTTTCTCACGATCCCAGGCTGCGTGCTCTATCAGTTCATCCCCAATTTTCTGCGCTAATCTCAACAAATTGACCTTGTCTTCAACTTGAGCATTACAATTCGGACTGTTTCCTGTCTGAATTACTTGCGGTTTAACAGATGAAGTAAGTGACATGGTCAGGTATCTTAACTGCTTCTCAAAATCCTGTTTTCCCAAACAGTTCAATCTATCTTGAACTCTGGAGATACCTGTCATTGGAAAACGGAGTTCGATTCGACTCTCCGTTGTTTCAATTGTAATATGGTCTGAATCCATATCAAAAGTGAATACTGGGATCTCTTGTTTCAGCATACATTCCATTTCATAAGGCACAACCTTAGCATAATAAGGTGTATAGACCGAATTTCTTTGAAAGTGTGCGAACAGTTGAGTTCTCTTATCTAACTTTTGAAGATAGTCCGGGTGCAAACTTGACTTCAAAAATTCACCGTACTCATTCGTCGAACGGAAGATCATTCGAACCTTCGAATTCTTAAAATGATGCAACGGACCATGAGGTCCTACAATCTCATTTTTATGTTTGTAAATGGTATGATAACTGTCCTTGAACCCCGTTTGTATTTCTGACAAATAGTGATGAAACCCTGTAAGTTCTCCTTTTAATCGAGGTTTATTATTCGCTGGTTTTTTCTTTACTTTCTGACTTACTAATCTCATCTCGTCTGTATAGGGCAGTTGGAGGACCTCACCGATCATTTCATTATTGGAATCACCCCAATTTCCAAGCCCACTCGTATCGCTATCTTCTTCTGGAGTTCGTTTAAAAGGGATTAACATGCTACTGAAAACGGAACGATCCATCTCATGAAGAAACAATTCCCGCCAAACTTCACTCGTGTCAGAAGCAATTCGGTTGGAAAACAACGTTTCCATATCAATGAGAATAGGATATTCTCCATCCGCTATAATATTCTCAAAATGAAAGTCTCTTGACCCTAAAATATATAATAAAGCTACATACCCTCCGTATCGATAGTAATATCTCTTGACCTCTTCCTCAGTTGTACACTCCATATATTGTACGTATGATTGCCAGCCATATGAGCCACAATCTATCGATTTAGGTGTGCGGAAGTCCATTTTATTGTTCCATTGGTTGAACCATTTCGTAAACTTTTCAAAGCCAATATCAATACTAAGAGAACGTGGTTTATATATTAACCTTTGTCCATTTCCTAAATAGAGTACGCTTACAGAACGACCTTTAGAATGGGTATCGCCAACACCCGTCGAAATGCGCTCTAGCACAAGCGACTGAATACTCATTTCCTTTTTCAAGGTATCCATATCCTTGTGCAGATGTGTTAGTATTTCTGTATGATATTCGATGAATTTCGTCGTTTCATCTGTCATCAACTTAGCTAACACAGGATACATGAATAAAATGGACTCGACATATTCTCTATCCTTTAATAATACAGTATTATAATTGTGATAGCGATTTTCAGATGTCTCACCATTGGACAACCCGGATAACCTTGCAATATGCAACTCTTGAATTAATGTGCGAATGCTTAGGTTCAGCAACTTTGAATATAGCTCCTCACACCAATGATGCTCTAACAAATCTCTATTCACATCTAATGATTCAAGCTCAAGTAATACTGCATCAAGGTTCTTCAGAGCAAATATAAGAAAAGGCTCCATAAACGAACTAAATAACCTATCATCTTGATCTTTAAATAATGCTGTCTCTGTAGGCTGGCTCCATATCCTTTCTATCGTTTTTATCCAATCTCCGGTTGCTAACGTGTCATGATCAGCGTTGATGCCGTAAGCTTCTATAAGCTTTTGTCTGAATTCTGAGTTTGGGAGACTGTTCAACATTAACCCTCCTATTTCCACCTAAATTAAAGTTATGTTAAGTCGTACATAAAAAGGTCACCCTTTTAGATCAGCCATTGATCTTAAAAAGTGACCTTCTTTCGCTTACTATTTCCCGTTAACTATATTCTCGCAGTCTGTTATACAATACATCCTATCGTTTTGCATGAAAGAACAGACTCACAAAATAGAGTTGGACATCTATAAATTGTAATAGAAATGAATTCAGGATCATTCTCTTGGTCTGACATCATATTTACGAGATTTGCTTCGTCAACTGATCCAGAAGGATGTTCAAAATTATCAAGATTAGCTCTAAAATCAGGATTACGCATAGCCATAATCTGTTCTTGTACGCTCATAATAAATAACCTCCTAAAAAAGATAAATTACCACCATATTATACCACATAAATGTGATAATAAACAAACTTAGGAAATTCATCCAAACAAACGTTTAGAAACGCAACTCATTGGCTAGCTTACGAGAAGTTTCATCAGCATCCAGAATTTCTTCCAAACTTGGATTTTGAATGTTACTATGCTTTTCCAGGATCTTCTCAATCGTATACTCTATTTGTAAAAAGGAGATCTCGCCTTTTAGAAATCTCGCTACAGCAATTTCATTGGCCGCATTGAAAGCAGTTGGTGCAGTTCCTCCAAGTTTACCAGATTCATATGCCATTCTTAAACAAGGGAAGCGCTCCATATCCATCTCACGAAAATTCAACTTACCCACTTGAGCTAAGGATAAACGTGTCGCCTGCGATGGTAGGCGATCAGGATAAGTTAACGCATACTGGATTGGCACACGCATATCTGGATTACCTAACTGAGCAATTATGCTCGTATCCTCAAACTCAACAAATGAGTGGATAATGCTCTCAGGGTGGAGCACTACATTAATCTGATCGTATGGAAGTCCAAATAACCAATGTGCTTCAATAACTTCCAGTCCTTTATTCACCATTGTTGCGGAATCAATCGTAATTTTGGAACCCATCGACCAATTCGGGTGTTTCAGGGCATCCTCTACAGTAACCTCTTTAAGTTGTTCACGCGTTAAATCGCGGAAAGACCCTCCGGAAGCGGTAAGTGTAATCCCCAGCAATTGCTCCCGTTTCTCTCCATTCAAACATTGGAAGATAGCAGAGTGTTCACTATCCACGGGCAAGAGCGAAACTCCCTTTGCCGCTGCTTTTGACGTAACGATATGGCCTGCTGTAACTAGGGTCTCTTTGTTCGCTAAACCAATCTGTTTTCCAGCTTCAATGGCAGCTAGAGTAGACTCCAGTCCCAGACTTCCCACTACTGCTGTTACAACTGTGTCCGCTTCTGTAGCTGCTGCAATTTCGACTAATCCTTCTTTACCGTGAAAAACCTGCGTTCCTGCAGGAATTAGGGGTGCAATATAGTCTGCTAGTTCTTTGGAGCCAACAGAAACTTTCTTCGGTTTGTAACGCTTCGTTTGCTCAATGAGCAGCTCCGCATTCCCACCTGCAGCAAGCCCTTCCACTTGAAATAACTCAGGATGCATATCTACTACATCAAGTGTCTGAGTTCCAATTGAGCCCGTTGACCCAAGAATCGCAATTTTTTTCATGCTGCACCTCATCTTCATTTATCCAATGCATGTGTAGTGAAATGACGACTCATTACACCTGTCTTGTTTGCAAAATTAATAGGGCAGTAGCATCAGTATATGTATGAACGGAAAAACGACGATCCAACTGTCGCACCGATCCAAAATGCCACCATGCCCCGGTAGCAACGTACCGGAATCCTTAATATTATAAACCCGTTTGTACGCAGATTGAATGAGATCTCCCATCTGACCTACTACAGCACAAGCGACTCCAATTAATATCGCTCTTGGCCATGTAAGCATACCGTCCGATACTCCTGCAAAAACGAGCGAGGTTATAATGGCAATGATGATACCACCTAGTGCACCCTCCACCGTTTTGTTAGGACTAATTGAAGGCCACAATTTGTTTTTGCCGATCAGCTTCCCGACAAAATAGGCTCCTGCGTCGCTTGCCCAAATAGAGCCCAGCAGTAGAAAAGTCCAAAACAACCCATGTTGAAGATGTCTTGACTCGGCAATGTAATAAAAGCCAATTCCAATGTACAACACACCAAGAAAGAGCATCGCAACGGTATTAACCGGAATCTTATTTTTAGTAATGACCGATGCCGCCATTAATACCAACATCACGAGCCAGCCGATCTGAAATAGAGTCAGCGGTCTGGCTTCCCATACCATTTCCCAAGGAAATACAAGCGAAAAAACGCCTACGTATCCAATTAGAGCTACACCTGAAAAAGGCTGTACTCCCGTCATTTTCACAAATTCATAGTAACCGATGAGAGCCATCACTAATACCAAGCCATGATACCAGGGTCCGCCTAGCAAGCAAAAACCCAAAAACAAAACACCTGCTATTATTCCTGTCGTTAATCGCTGTTTCAACGGCTTCATCCTCCATCTATTTCAAACCGCCGTAACGCCTTGTTCTGCGCTGATATTCGGCTACTGCTTCAATCAAATGCTGCTTGCCAAATTCGGGCCAGTATATATCCGTAAACCATAGTTCGCTATAAGCAAGTTGCCAGAGCATGAAATTGCTGAGTCTGAGCTCTCCGCTTGTCCGAATCAACAGATCCGGGTCAGGCATATCACTCGTTAACATATGTCTGTCGATGAGCTCCGGTGTAATCTCCTCTGCAGACAGTTCCCCCGACTGAACCTGTAGAGCTATTTTTTTAACACAGTCTGTCATTTCCCTGCGGCTTCCATAATTCATTGCAAAGTTTAGCACAAGACCCGTGTTATGTTCTGTAAGACGTATAGCTTCACGTAAAGCATTAATGGTATGAGAAGGTAAATGTTCCTCCTGACCCATCATCCGAATCTGCACGTTCTTTTCGATAAGCTCATCTAGCTCAATCGCCAAAAACTCTTGCGGAAGTCGCATCAGAAAATCCACTTCTTCTTTTGGACGCGTCCAGTTTTCTGTCGAAAAAGCATACATCGTCAGATATTTGATGCCCAGTTCATCCGCCGCGATGGTCGCACGTTTGACTGCCTTCATCCCATTCTGATGCCCAGCTATGCGCGGAAGGCCGAGACGTTTGGCCCATCGTCCATTTCCGTCCATAATAATAGCTACATGCTGTGGGATATTATCCTCGGATATAGTCAGCGTTTCCTGCTTTTCAGCCCCATTCCACCACGACCGAACCCGTTTGATCATTCCTGTTCCTCCAAAATCCCTGAAGTTTCTTCACCTGAAGCTTAAAAAAGAGACAAAACCCCACCGGATCGGAGGGGCTGCGCTTGTCTTACACTTCCATGATTTCTTTTTCTTTGGCAGCGAGTACCTTATCGACTTCAGCAATAAATTTATCTGTCGATTTTTGGATATCGTCTTGATGTCTCCGGGACTCGTCCTCAGAAATATCTGACTTCTCCATTTTTTTGATATCATCGTTAGCATCACGGCGGATGTTACGAATCGCCACTTTGCCCTCTTCACCAAACTTTTTAGTCAGCTTCACAAGCTCCGCTCTGCGCTCTTCCGTAAGTGGCGGAATAGACAGACGAATCATGTTGCCGTCGTTTGCTGGTGTAAGTCCAAGATCGGACTTCATGATCGCACGCTCGATATCACTCATGGATGACTTATCCCATGGTTGGATCATCAGTGTACGTGTATCCGGTGTACTGATATTAGCAAGCTGATTAAGTGGTGTCATTGCACCATAATACTCTACCTGAACCCGATCCAGAAGAGCTGGAGTAGCACGCCCTGCACGCAAAGTGGCAAGATCACGTCGTAACGCTTGAATTGCTTTTTCCATACGTTCTTCGGCATGTTTTTTAACCGCTTGTGGCATTAATCTACACTCCCTTTAACGATTGTTCCGATGCGTTCACCTAGAACAACACGCTTGATGTTACCTTGTTCTGTAATAGCAAAGACGATCAACGGAATGTTGTTATCCTTACACAGTGAGGATGCCGTCGAATCCATTACACCAAGGTCTTTGTTGAGAATATCCATATAAGTCAACTGATCAAATTTCACAGCTGTGCTGTCCTTAAACGGATCGGCTGAATAAACACCATCCACTTTATTCTTAGCCATCAAGATGACTTCTGCTTCGATCTCCGCTGCGCGCAGTGCTGCTGTTGTATCTGTGGAGAAGAACGGGTTACCTGTACCTGATGCAAAAATAACGACCCGGCCTTTCTCAAGATGACGAATAGCTCTACGACGAATGTAAGGCTCTGCAATTTGTTGCATAGCAATAGATGTTTGAACCCGTGTTGGGACTTCAATCTGTTCCAATGCATCTTGCAGTGCCAGCGAGTTCATTACTGTCGCCAGCATACCCATGTAATCTGCAGTTGCTCGATCGATGCCATTTTCACTACCAGCAATACCGCGCCAGATGTTTCCGCCGCCACATACAATAGCAACCTGCACACCTAGTTCAACGACTTCTTTTACTTGTTGCGCAATGGACGAAATCGTCTCTGCATCAATACCATAGCCATTTTGACCGGAGAGAGACTCTCCACTGACTTTTAAGACAACACGTTTAAATACTGGCTGTTCCAATTGTTCACCCTCCACTTTAAATTGAACACCCTGCGGCATTCAACCAACAAAACTTCTCGCGCACGGCCTCCTGCTTAAAAAGAAAGGAACACAGTAGTGTTCCGCTCTTTTAGGAAAAACGATCGACCGGTAAGGCACTGTTTTCCTGAGATATAAGGGAGTTTGCGCTTCGAAGTTTCATCATTCTTATATCTTCGAAAATCAATCCTGCTTGCCGGTTTAAATAACCGTCTTATTTGTTTACTTGGGACATAACTTCTTCTACGAAGTTATCAACTTTTTTCTCAAGACCTTCACCCAGTTCGTAACGAACGAAACGACGGATGGAGATGTTTTCACCAATTTGGCTGATTTTTTCATTCAACAATTGGGAAATTGTTTTGTCTGGATCTTTAACAAAAGTTTGTTCCATCAGGCAATATTCTTCGTAGTATTTACCGATACGGCCTTCAACCATTTTTTCAATGATTTTTTCTGGTTTACCTTCGTTAAGAGCTTGAGCTTTCAAGATTTCTTTTTCTTTTTCCAGCTCATCTGTAGGAACTTCTTCGCGTGTAACATATTTAGGATTAGCTGCAGCGATTTGCATAGCTACGTCTCTAACGAAATCCTTAAATTGATCTGTTTTACCAACGAAGTCAGTTTCGCAGTTAACTTCAACCAAGACACCGATACGTCCGCCAGCGTGGATGTAAGATTCTACAGCGCCTTCAGTAGCTGCACGACCTGCTTTGCTTGCTGCTGCAGAAAGACCTTTTTCACGCAACAATTCAGCCGCTTTCGTTACATCACCGTTTGCTTCTTCCAGTGCTTTTTTACAATCGAGCATACCAGCGCCCGTTCTTTCGCGAAGTTCTTTTACTGCACTCGCATTAACTGCCATTATAAATTCCCTCCAGATTAAGTATTGTACGTACACTCTAAAAAAAGGGCAGTGAGAGGTTATCCACCTACCAACCACCCTTTTCATTTAATTCATGAATTATGTTCGAAACTATTAAGCGGAAGTTTCTTCGCCTTGGTTAGCTTCGATAACAGCGTCAGCCATTTTACCTGTCAGCAATTTAACAGCGCGAATCGCGTCGTCATTACCTGGGATAACATAATCGATCTCGTCTGGATCGCAGTTAGTATCAACGATACCAACGATTGGGATACCCAATTTGCGAGCTTCAGCAACAGCGATACGCTCTTTGCGTGGATCGATGATGAACAGGGCGCTTGGCAGGCCTTTCATATTTTTAATACCGCCCAAGAATTTCTCAAGACGATCTTTTTCTTTGCGAAGCAAGATAACTTCTTTTTTAGGCAATACAGCGAAAGTACCGTCTTCTTCCCAAGCTTCCAACTGTTTCAAACGATCAATACGTTTTTGAATAGTTGAGAAGTTAGTCAGGGTACCACCCAACCAACGTTGGTTAATGTAGAACTGACCAGCGCGTTCAGCTTCTTCTTTAACAGAATCTTGAGCTTGTTTTTTAGTACCAACGAAAAGAATAGTACCATTCTCGCCTGCGATTCCTTTAACAAAGTTGTAAGCCTCTTCGACTTTTTTCACTGTCTTTTGCAAGTCAATGATATAAATTCCGTTTCTTTCAGTGAAGATATAACGATCCATTTTTGGGTTCCAACGACGTGTTTGGTGACCGAAGTGTACCCCAGCTTCGAGAAGCTGCTTCATGGAGATTACTGCCATCTTCACACACCTCCTAGTATGGTTTTTATTGTGTCCTCCGCCGGCATCATTTTTCGCCAAGACTCTCCAATAAGGAAAGCACCCTTAACGAAATTAGCACATGCGTGTGTTTTAACACCGTTATTTAATATAGCACAATCGCCTAACCGTTGCAACTATCTTTCAAACAAAATACGATATTTTTAGCATATTATTCTGAACTATCCCAAGCCTTGATACAAGCAGAGATAGGAACAACGAATCGCAGTCAAATTAAAAATATAAAGAACCGTCCTGCCTGAAGGTCTCAGCGTGACGGTTCTTTGGTAATTTTGGCGATAATGGACTTAAAGCTTTCGCCCTTTTCTAGCGCATATGTGCCAACTTGTATTTTAGTGTTAATTCGTTCCGCACGGCCTGCTTGAATGAATGCTTCTGCATCTTCAACGATGCCCGATTTCTCCAGATTCTCTGCTACCATTGCCAAGCTGTTACCTGAACGGACTTTAAACGATACCGTAGCGCCTTTTGGCGTTACTGGAGTTGAGGGCTCTGTTGATTTGGGCTGATTAACCTGAGTCTGTTTGTCAGTAGATGTAGGCTTTTCAGGATTCGCAGGTGTGCTTGGCGTCTCTACTGTCTCCGTGTCCTTGGGAGGCTCTGCTGTAGTACCTTGTAGTTCACTGCTCTCCTGTGTTTTCTTCTGTACCCATTCTGTTTCCGTGAACAACTCTTCATCCGAGTCTACGAGTCTCATATCCAAGTTTTTCGCAGCCACTTCCAATTGTTCTTTCGTTAGATCTGCAACGACTTGATCGGTATCCAAAGCGTTATCAGATAATGCATTTTGCCCTACTGTAGCAAGCTGTAGCAAAACAGCTCCAATAATCATGCCACTTCCAAGTCCGATCCATAAGGAGCGCTTATCCATCCTCTAGCTCTCCTCCCGTTCTGCGAGTTGAAGTATTAATTGAACTTCCCCACGCTGTATACCTGTTTGCTTCGTAATTGCGTCGATTGACTTACCCTCTGCATACAAATTAAAGAGTTCTGCGTACCGAACTTTGATCGACTCTCCAACGGTTGGCGTTGCTTGATCGTGTGGCTGATTTTTCAGTTCAGCAATTGACTCAGCTGCCTCCACTCTTACGCTCTCTACCAGCCCTTGAGCCTGAAGTCCGTTCGTACTGTTTACCGTAGACAGATGGGAAACTGAGTTCGGCTCAACCGCTTTGCTCTGTTCTAATTGCTCAAGACGTTGTTGCATCTCTTCCAGTTGCAACTGCATACGCTGATCCGCAGCTGTAGCCTCCCCCTTCATTTCAGCAACACGCTGAATGAGGGCATCATTATCGTTTTCCATCTCAGTCATATAGTGTTCAAGCGTGGATTCCATCTCCTGCACCAGTTGATTCCCGTGCTCCTGTGACTTGTCTTTCTTAGGCATAATCAAGGCATATGCAATTGCACAGGCACCTAATATGACAATAATAATCCATGGTGACAAATTCGGTTCTCTCCTTTTGATGCAGCAGTTGATGCGCAAGACTTCTTCTCTATGCAAGTTTCCACTCATGTTTTACTTCGTTATCCAAAGCAAAACTATGGTGCTTCTTCTCCTGAGATACGTTATAAGGAAAAATCAATATGTTTTCCTTTGTACGGGTGTTCAGCCGGTTTAACATTCTCTTGATTCTCAGAAGATTCTGGTGTCTGTGAACCATTTTTCTGCTCTGAATCATGACTATGATTATCACGCAATGCAGCGTTAGATGTTTCATCCATCGCTTCACTTCGATGCCTGGCCGCCTCAGCTTCCTTGGCTGTTTGTTCTGCGAGCAAACTCTGGTCGATGACCGGCCGCTGTTGATATTCATTTTGATAACGACCGGCCTCACTCGTCCTTGGTACGGCAATCTGCAACTCAACCGCTTTGAAACTCATACGCTCACCTCACGGTTTCGAATGGATTCTTGATCTGCTTGAATGCTGTACTTACACGTAAGGAACCATCGAAATATCACCATCATGATAATAAAATGAAATTCTACTCACTGGATCTTTAATAAATTTGGTGTATCTGCCGATAACTATTTTAGAGCCACCATAAATCATCTTGAGAATGTCTACACGAGCCCTACTCGTATCCTCAAGTGCCTTTTCGATTTCAAAGATTCGTGTCTTTGTTTCTTCATTAAGACGCATGGATGATTTCTGTGTGGCTGTCAGTTTAATTCGCATGGACATTTTATCAGGACTTAGTTGTCCTGCTGCTGCCAGTTGGTCCAATAGAGTCAGAGCTTTCTTCGTTTTATCCAACGAATCCATCTGTTCTCGTATGACTTTGCGGAGATCGTTCAATTCATTACGTAGTCTAGGCAGAACACCAACTTCAATGGAAGTAACGGTAGACATGCTATTACCCACAATACGTGCTGATACCTTTTCACCAGCTTGAATAGAGCCACCAACAATAAGCCCTTTTGTCCCAGCACAGATTACTTCTCTGCCTGCACGAATATTAGAATGCATAATACTTTGTGAAACGAGGACATCTTCACCGGCATCCACGTTGCCTTCTTGAATAAAACTACACTTAACGTTATGCCCAGCATGTACAAGCCCTTTGTTATATCCGATTATCCCACCCGTGATTTCGACCGAGCCACCTGCTTCTAACTCGGCACCTTCGACACCACCAACAACCCGGATATCACCAGCAGCTTTCACCTTAAAGCCGGTTAGGACATTACCGCGTATAACCACTGTACCGACAAAATCAATGTTTCCGATGTTATAGTCCACATCACCATTAATTTCATATACGGGGAATACATTTAGTTTATTGCCTTCTGTTTTGGTAACCAACCCATCCAGTGCAGCATACATTGCGGTTCCATCTGGATTAACAACTACATTTTTCCCAACTTTAAAACGCGCTTCCTTACCAGGGCGAAAAGGGATTTCAACATCCGTTACTGCCCTACCTACTATGCCATCCATAGGAGGAATTCGTTCTGCAATAATCTGACCTGCTCGAACATTATTAAGGCGTGTCACTTCTTTGTAATCCACCGTACCATCTTCCGATTCCTGTGGTCGACGCTCATTGGAATCGTCCATGCCTACGAATACCTTGATGTATCCATCTTCGCCCGCTACAGCAGCAATGCCCTCGGCAATTTTACACTGATTATTGAGATAGGTTTCCGGATGACTTGCGAATGAAAGCAATGCCTCTCGTAAAATACCATACTTGATCCCTTTACTATCAATATATTGCTCGAGTTCATCTAAAGTGAAGGTAAAGCCCTCTTCCAATTTGGAAACTTCAAGGTAGGCCGTGCTTTTATCTTCCGATAAAATAATGCTCAAGCATTGTTCCAAAGCAATTCGCTGTGTCAATGCAGTTCTTCCTCCTTTTAGACTTTCCACTCCCTATAATCCAGCATAACTCTCTCTATTAATCTTTACGTAGTAATAGATCCTTCTGTTTATCTAACGTTCCTCTAAGTCTTAAGATTGCCTTAGAGTGAAGCTGGGAAATCCGTGATGGAGACAAGGACATAACCTCGGCAATCTCGCTAAGAGACAGATCTTCATAATACAAAAGGGAAACCACGGTGCGCTCTTTAACAGTCAGCTTCTCAAGACCCTGTACCAAGGCTTCTTTTAAATAAAACTCATTGACCTTATAATCAGGATTTTTCGCCTTTTCGTCAACCATTAAAGATAGACGTGTCTCGGATTCTTCTTCTCGAATAGGGTCTTCAAGTGAGCAAAGTGACATCACCGCAACCTCCTGAAGCATGTGTTGGAAATCCTTTGTAGACACATCCAGATACGCACTCATCTCTTCATCACTTACGGATCTTAGATACGATTGTTCCAGTTGCTGATAAGCGTCTTCGATACGTTTTGCTTTCTCCCTCACGGAACGTGGGACCCAGTCCCCTTGTCTTAGTCCATCAAGTATCGCACCCCGAACACGCCAAGAAGCGTAGGTTTCAAACTGGAGCCCTCGTTCATAATCGAACTTTTCCAACGCATCTATTAATCCCATAACACCATTGCTTTCCAAATCATCTTTGGGAACGTTTTTGGGCAATCCGACTGCTAGTCGTCCAGATACATAATTGACAATATGAAGATACTTCTCGATTAAGTTTTTCTTGGCTTCAAGATCTCCATGTTCCTTCCACTTTTCCCACAGATCTGCATGGTTCAAATGTGAAGCTTTACGCTCGTTCAATTGATTTCACCCTCCTTATTTGTCTGTCAGGTGACGAACGGCCTGCGCCAATTCTTCCGGCTCTTTGGTCCGAACGAGTTTAGGCGGATCCAATGGGGCAAAACCCGTTGGAGCTTTCGTCTCAGATGGCGGAAGATCTTCCCCGGAGGAGGCGTTCTGTCCGTTTTTGAGCAAATCGTTTAGCTCTTGACCATCGTCTTCGAGTTTAATGTCCACCTGTGAACCTCTTAATTCTTGACCGTTTAGGGGATCATAATCGAATCCCTTGCTATCTAAGGATGGAGTCAGCAGCAATCCCAATCCCCAGCGTAGTGCATAAGCAAGGGCAAACCAGGCTACAAATCCGATTAACCCGCGAATTAAACTGGTCATCAACACATTGCTGCTGTAAGCTACAAAAAAAGTCAGAATAAATCCGACTATGCCTGCTCCAAGATTAATGCGGTAGTTTCCTATCATATTGGTTATAGTTCCTTTACACCCATTTGTACACTTCTAATAGTTAAAAGTCCAGTCTCACAGTCCATTTCAATAGTTCGTCCATAGTTGCCGCCCGTATCTTCAGCCAGAAGAGGAATACCGAGCTTTTGTAACCATTCCCGACAAGAATCAGCATTTCGCGGTCCAATGCGCATCGTGTCACCAGCTCCCGAAAAAGCAAACATCTGTGACCCTCCCGCCATTTTGGACACGATACGTGATTGAGAAGCGCCGAGCTTAACCATCTTCTCCAATAACTCAGGCAATGCCGTATCCGCATATTTGGCTCTATTCAAATTCCCCTCACGGGCAATATCTGAAGTAGGGAGCATGACATGCGCCATTCCGGCCAGCTTCAATTGTGGGTCATACATTGTTAAGCCCACGCATGAACCAAGGCCAGTCGTACGGATTATGCCAGGAAGATGAGCAATATTCAAATCCGCCATACCGACTTTAACGACGCTTTTATCTTCAATCATGATCTAGCGGCACTCCTAATGATTCGAATATCTTTGCAAATGATGTCGGATCGGGAATGAGGAAGAACTGACCTTCTACTTCATCTTGTCCTTCAAAGAACGATGTGTCAATCAGCAATGCAGCATCGCCCATTTCACCAAATTGCAATAGACCATAACTGAGAATGGCACCTGCCATATCAATGGCAAGTCCTGGAACCGTTGGATACATGGACAGTTTCGTGAAATCTGCAAGTGAAGATAAATATGACCCAGCCAATATGTTTCCAATCTCGGACAGAGCAGATTGTTCCATATCTGTGAAGTCAAACCCTTCCCTGAAGTCAAAACCAGCAAGACGATTAAGCAACATCTTAGCTGCTTCAGGTGTCATCATGAAAAACAGATTACCTGGTGCTTCGCCTTCTACACGTAAGAAAACAGTAACGACGATTCGTTCATCTCCGCCCACTTTCTCAGAAACTTCTTCAAAAGGAAGCATTTGTACCGTTGGAACGCCCATGTCAATCGGTCTATTAAGGAGCTGGGACAACGCCGTTGCGGCGTTGCCTGCTCCTATGTTACCGACCTCTTTGAGCACATCCATCTGGAATCCCTCAAATCGGTTGAATAGTTCCACGGAGTTATCCCTCGACACTTTCCAGCTGAACGACTTCGCTTTTATTTAAGACTTCATGCAGGTTCAACATGATTAGCAAACGTTCATTTTCAAGCTTCGCTACACCACGGAGATATCTAGCCTTAACCCCACCAACCACTTCAGGCGGGCTATCGATAGAACTGCTCTTAATATCAATAACATCATTAGCAGCGTCAACGATAAAGCCTACTTGCATATCGCCTACACCTACAATGACAATACGTGTTTGATCGGTATATTCCGTTTCTGGCAATGAGAAGCGACCACGCAAATCAATAACTGGGATAACAACCCCGCGTAGATTGATAACCCCTTTAACAAAAGAGAATGTTTTTGGGACACGTGTAATTGGCATCATGCGCTCAATCGTCTGAACTCTCTCAACTTCAATGCCGTATTCTTCTGATCCTAACTTAAAGACGATAACTTTCAACTCTTCTTCCATGTAAAAAACCTCCCTATTAGATGTAGAGCTTAAACATAATTGGTTTATTTGATGAATGCGTTAGGATCAACAATCAGAGCGACTTGTCCATCTCCAAGGATCGTTGCTCCTGAAATGCCTTCAATCGCAGGAAGATAAGTTCCCATCGATTTGAGGACAATCTCGCTTTGTCCAATGAATTCCTCAACAGAAACGGCTGCAAGTCGATCTCCTTTGCGGATAACAACAATTTCCGTTTCTTTCTCTTCTGCATCATTGAAGTCTGGTACAGAGAACACTTCATTTAATGAGAGATATGGAATCAATGACTCACGGAACGTAATCATTTTGTTGCCATGAATATTGCGAACTTGTTCACGTTGCACAATGGCTGTCTCTACAATGGAGGACAATGGAATAGCATATTTCTCTGAACCCACTCGTACAAGCATTGCTGCAATAATGGATAAGGTCAATGGAAGTTGAACAGAGAAGTTCGTTCCTTTTCCAGGTGTGGAGTGAATGGTTACATTTCCGCCAAGGGAAGTGATTTTTGATTTAACAACGTCCAATCCAACTCCACGTCCAGAAATATCGGAGATCACATCAGCCGTACTGAAACCAGGTGCGAACAACAGTTGATTGACTTCATCGTCACTCATTTTGGCACCTTGTTCTTCTGTAACAACACCTCTGGAAATGGCTGTTTTCAACAGTTTCTCACGATAGATCCCTTTACCATCATCTTCAATCTCAATGAATACATGGTTACCGCTATGGAATGCACGCAGGTTTACGGTTCCCATCTCTGGTTTACCTGCCGCTACACGTTCTGCAATCGACTCAACACCATGGTCAACTGCGTTACGCAACAAGTGCACCAACGGGTCGCCAATCTCATCAATAACAGTACGATCCAATTCTGTTTCGGCACCAGTAATCACTAAATCGATTTTTTTATCTAGTGTTTTTGCTAGGTCACGAATCATACGAGGGAACCGGTTAAATACCGTATCCACAGGAACCATCCGCAGCTTCAGTACAATATTTTGCAAGTCTGTGCTGACTCTGCTCAGGTGAGCGACCGTATCCGACAGGTCATTGTTTCCGGTCTCACTAGCCAACTGTTCTAGTCGTGAACGGTCGATCAACAACTCACTGAACAGATTCATAAGTACATCCAGTCGTTCAATATCTACACGAATTGTGCGTGAAGGAGCTGCCGCTTGCTTCGGTGCCGCTGCTTTAGTTTCGGCAGGCTTCGCTTCTGCTTTAGGTGGAGCTTCTTTCACCTGGGATGCCGCAATTGCATCGTTTACAGCAACGACTTCAGCTTCGGCTGCAACGGCTGCCTGGTTCGTCATCTGCTCCAGTGTTTCTTGATCCAACTGAATCACTTTTGCACTTTCAATTTCAGATATACTTAAAATTCCTTGTTCAAGTTCCTGCGCTTCTTTGGTTGTTATGTAATATAACGAGAAATTGCGCTCAAACTTCTCTTGTTCGATATCCTGAACGGATGGGAATGCTTTTACAACCTCACCGGAGCGTTCTAACAGGTCAAACACCATGTAAGCACGTACGCCTTTTAATTGGCTATGTTCACTTACTAGCACCTCAATGTAGAATACACGATGTCCTTCAGCAATGGATTGATCCAGTACTGAATATTGGAACTCATCCAGTTGCACTGCAGCTAAGGTTTCAGGAACCGTCGTTTGAACTACGGCTGCTGCTGACGCATCGCCTCCAGTCCATTCGCCACTTTCAATCGCCTGAAGTGAAGTAACGATTGCGGAGACATCCGCTTTACCTTCTCCACCATTTGTAATATCCTGAACCATTGTTTCGAGCGCATCTAAACTTTTAAATAGCGTGTCAAAGATAAAATCTTGCATTTTCAACTTCTCATTACGCACCATATCTAACACATTCTCCATCTTGTGTGTCAGTGATGCCAAATCTTCAAAGCCCATTGTTGCAGCCATACCCTTCAGGGTATGAGCTGAACGGAATATAACCTGAACGATTCCTAAATCCTCCGGGTTACCTTCGAGTTGTAGCATGTTTTCATTAAGCGACTGCAGATGATCATTAGACTCATCAATAAACATGGATAAATATTGGTTCATGTCCATTGTGAGGCACCTCCTCCATGAGTTTCACTCCATTTATTTCACAGCTTGAACAAGTTTTGGCGCAATCTCCTGCAAAGGCAGGAGATGCCGTACGCATTGCAGCTCTACAGCAGAACGCGGCATTCCATATACAACACATGTTTCTTCATTCTCGGCAAACGTTGAAGTGACACCTGATTCGTATAATTTCTTCATCATACGAGCCCCGTCACTTCCCATCCCAGTCAGTAAGACCAAATGACGCTGCAGCGATGTGTGCGGCAAAAGAGATTCAAACATCGTATCGACTGATGGTCTATGGCCATTAACCGGATGTTCCTCTGAAAGCTTCAGAATGAATTTGCCATCCGACGTTCTGTTTACTTTGATGTGATATCCGCCAGGAGCAATATATGCTGTTCCTTTTTTCAGAATCATTCCTTCTTCGGCTTCAACCACATGAAGTGGACTGAACGTATTTAATCGCTGGGCAAGTGATCTGGTGAAATTGGGTGGCATGTGCTGCACAATAATCACAGGAGCCGGAAGATCAGCAGGCAACTGCTCTAGCAACGTTTTGAGAGCCCTTGGCCCACCTGTTGAGCACCCAATCGCTACAAGCTTGTTAAATCCAACCTCCAAGGACGGTACACCTCGTTGCATAGGAGCTACTCGACTTTCAGGTGTATTCCCCGAGATAGACGTAGCAGCCACTTGGTCGGCCGCCACACGTTGGATACGTGCAGATCGGATTTCCTTGGTCGGTGCAGCAGGCTTGTTCGGTCTCAACTCTTTAATTTCTTTAGGTTCAAGCTTGCGATCTGAACTCTTAGAAACCTCTGTCTTTTGTTCCACACGTGCTGGCTTTTGACTCAGTAGCGGTGTGTTCTTCGGTATAACTTTGGACTGAACAGAGGGAGTTTGTTCACTGCTCGCTCGTTTTTCAAGTTTTGCAGGTTCTATTTTTTTCTGGTCAAGTTCCCTACGCGACGGTACAGCGGCTACATCCCGCTGTATTCGCTGAGATTGATTCATCAGGTTACCCTGAGCCTCCTCTCGTTTCTGCAGGGACGCCTCACGGTTCGCTTTTCGTGCAACCTCATTCATTGCTGCTCTCATACGCTCAACCAATGCTTTCCCTACCTGGGCAATATCTTGATCATGCGATATAGATGGCTTACGAATAAAGTCAAATGCCCCAGCCTCCAGAGCCATAATGGTCTCTTTCATGCCTTGTTCATTAATACCCGATAACATAATAACTGGAACATACGACAGCTTCATGATACCCTGCAATGCATCAAGACCGTTCATCTCAGGCATCTCAACATCCATAGTTATAATATCGGGCTTTACATCCAATACTTTTTGAATAGCTTCTTTCCCGTTTGCTGCTGTTGCTGCCACCTTGAATTCCGAATCCGCTTCAATTAAATCTGAAACAATCTTACGCATAAAAGCGGAATCATCGACAACCAATACTTGATACACCGCCATGTTGTTCACCCCTGTTTCCTTTTTTCAGAAATCACGTTGTCTTCTTAAGCCACTTTCTCATAAATCCTCTGATTCCTGTCAAGGTTTCGGATCCGGTTGTAGTAGGTACAGCCAAATAACGAAGAGCAAGTCGCGTTATGTCTCTTGATGCCTTGGTATTTGGGAATGCTAGGCTAAAAGGCACCTGCCTTTTAACCGCCTTTACCACCTGGATATCTTCTGAGATGTACCCTAGAAGTGGGATATCCGTCTGCAAAAAACGCTTTGCTACTCCAGCTATCTTCTCTGCCACTCGCTGCGCCTCTTGTTCGTCTTCCACCCGGTTAACGATCATTCGAAAGGGTGTAGCATTTTCTTGGCCATGCATAACTTTAACTAAAGCATAAGCATCGGTTATTGAGGTCGGTTCAGGTGTGGTTACGATTAAGCATTCATCAGCAGCACCAATAAATTTCATATTTTCTCTTGAGAGTCCGGCTCCTGTATCAAAGATCACGTAATCCATTTCCTGGGCAATCTCTTCTACTTGTTGTGCAAAAAACTCAAGATCTCGGTCAGACAACGAAAACAATTCTTTCATTCCTGAACCACCTGCGATATATGGCAGACCACCTGCACCAAGCTGGATAATTTCCTGAATGGATTTTTGTCGATACAATAAATGATACAGATTATAGGGAGAAGAAGTTCCCATCAATATGTCAATATTAGCCATCCCTATATCTGCATCAAAAACGAGTACTTTCCTTCCTAAGGATTGCAAGGCCAGCGCGAAATTCAAAGTGAAATTTGATTTTCCAACTCCACCTTTTCCACTGGCAATGGTAATAATTTTGGAGGAACGTTTCGCTGAATCGACTCCGTTTATACCATCTCGGGAAGGAACCATGCTTCTGAGTGAGGCTGCCTGGTCTTTCATTATGCTCGCTCTCCCAACAATTGTTTCGTGAGCGCGCTCGCCTCAGGTTTCAGCAGATCATCAGGAACATTTTGTCCATTCGTGACATACGCGAGTTTTAGCGGGAACTGATATAACAGGTTAAACATGGATCCACAACTGCCTGTTTCGTCCATCTTCGTGAAAATCACCTTGTCCAAACCATACTTGCTAAAGTGTTCTGTGATCTGAACCATATCTGTACTTTTGGATGTCATGCTCATAACCAAAAAGGTTTCACTGTTCTCAACCGGAGCCAATAGGCTTTGTAACTCGGAAACTAGTAGCTCGTTCCGATAATTTCTTCCGGCCGTGTCCATAAAGATCAGATCACATTCCTGTAGTCGAGATATGGCTCGCTGAGTATCACCGGGAGATTGTACCACTTCAAGTGGAACATTCAAGATAGAAGCATACGTTCTAAGTTGCTCCACTGCTGATATCCGGTAAGTGTCGGAAGTGATGAATCCAACTTTTCGATGGTTCTTAAACATCTGCTCTGCAGCCAACTTGGCAATGGTGGTTGTTTTCCCTACTCCCGTGGGTCCAGCTACATACACGATTCGAGTGGTAGAAAGAATACCTTCAGCGATACGATCTTTCAAGAAATGAGTGATTTCTTGTTCAATGGCATCATGAATGTTATCTTCATTCAACTCGTTCTCCGTGATTTGTCGCTGTACAACTTCAATCCAAGATTCCGATACATCTGCCCAAACTTCTTGCGTGTTCAGACGATCTCTTACGACGCGAAGTTGTTCTGGTAAATTGTCTTCCGCGACTCCTAGTTTGGATATCTTGGACATCATCTGTTTCAGATCTTGCAGTTCAGACATCAGTTGTTGTTGATCTAAGTTATTGTCCTGCTGTATAGAGGGAGAGCTTGAACCCGAAAAATCCGCCCCTTCCGGTCGCGGTTTATAATCGAGGTTCAAATCAGATTTGCTCTTATCTGTGTTTGAATCAAGCTGACTCGATTCAAACACAGGATTAGCATCCGCACGTTCTTCAGTTAACGAATGATCGGTTAGCTTAGAAGCTGGGGCATCTGAAGCCTTATCAAACGTACGAGCTGTTTGACGGTAGGCTTCAGGAACAAAAGCCCGTGGTACAGGTGCAAACTGAGGTTGAGTTTTCTTCTTCGCTTCTTTTTTCTCTTCCTTATCAACTGCAGCTACAACTTCAATCCTCTTTTTGCGAAACATACCGAGTACCCCGCCTACCTTAATCTCTTTGGTAGACAAGATAACGGCATCACTTCCCAAGTCTTTACGAATTTGAAGCATCGCTTCGGGCATGGTCTCAACAACGTATTGTTTTACTCTCATAAGTTCACCACCCCGACACTTTGGATTTCAACATTCGGTTCCAACTCGCTATAGGAAAGCACCGGTATGTCCTGCATAGTACGTTCAATCACTTGCCGCAAGTACATCCGAATCGTTGGAGATGTTAATACTACTGGTTGCTGACCTGACTGGATCAATCGATTCACCTGTTCTGTCAGCTTTTGATAGACACTCTGTGTAGAAACTGGATCTAACGCAAGATAGCTACCTTGATCCGATTGTTGTACAGACTCTGCAATCTTTTTCTCCAAGCCAGGCCCGACCGTGATGACTCTTAACGTCTCACCTTTTTGCGAGAACTGCTGCGTAATCTGACGTGAGAGCGATTGTCTTACATACTCAGTCAGAACGTCTGGATCTTTGGTATACGTACCATAATCAGCTAGTGTCTCAAAGATGGTAACCATGTCTCGTATGGATATTTTCTCGCGCAATAGTTTGGCAAGTACTTTTTGAACATCACCAATAGCTAGAACGGAAGGAATCAATTCATCCACAAGAGCAGCATAATTTTCTCTGAGATTATCTACAAGAGCTTTCGTTTCTTGTCTGCCAAGCAATTCATGTGCGTGTTTCTTAATCAATTCCGTCAAATGTGTTGCTACTACCGAGGGAGGATCAACGACTGTATAACCAGCAAGCTCTGCTCTGTCTTTGGTCAGCTCGTCAATCCACAAAGCTGGAAGTCCAAAGGCAGGCTCTGTCGTCTCAATACCGGTTACAGATTCTTCTTCATACCCTGGGCTCATCGCCAAGTAATGATTCAGAAGCAGCTCACCACCACCCACAACATTACCTTTGATTTTGATCACATATTCGTTAGGTCTTAATTGAATGTTGTCTCGAATACGAATGACAGGAACCACTAAACCCAGTTCAAGCGCACACTGTCTACGAATCATAATAATTCGATCCAACAAATCTCCACCTTGCTGATTATCAGCAAGTGGAATCAATCCATACCCGAATTCAAACTCGATCGGATCCACTTGAAGAAGGTTAATCACACTCTCAGGGCTTCTAACTTCTTCGATCTGTTGCTCCTCCTCCAACTGCTCTTCAGCCACTTGCTTGGATTTCAGCGTATTCTGCATCTTCCAGGCGGTAAAAGCAAGTAAAGCGGCTAAAGGTAATGTAGTAATAACATGAATTGGTGTGAAGAAGCCCAACATGGCAATGACAAAAGCTACAATATAAATGAGCGTCGGGTATGTAAATAATTGCCCCGTAATATCATCCGCAAGATTTCCTTCTGATGACGCTCGTGTAACAATCAGACCGGCAGCCGTTGAGATAAGAAGCGCAGGAATTTGACTTACCAGACCATCCCCGATGGTCAACACGGAGTAAGTAGAAAGTGCATCGCCAAAGGCCATTCCGTGTACGGTCATTCCGATAATAAATCCGCCAATGAGATTGATAATGAGGATAATGATACTCGCAATCGCATCCCCTTTAACGAATTTACTTGCTCCATCCATAGCTCCGTAAAAGTCAGCTTCTCGTTCAATCTTAGTACGACGTTCACGGGCTTGCTGCTCGTTAATTAGACCTGCATTCAAATCCGCATCAATACTCATTTGTTTACCAGGCATCGCATCGAGAGTAAAACGAGCTGCAACCTCAGCTACACGCTCGGAACCCTTTGTGATAACGATAAACTGAACTACAACAAGGATCAGGAACACGATAAATCCTATCGCAATCTGTCCACCCGCAATCCAGCTACCGAAGGTCGCTACGACCGATCCCGCATCCCCTTCACCAAGGATCAATTTGGTTGTTGAGATATTCAGCGCTAGTCGAAACAACGTTGTAATCAACAACATCGCCGGGAAGATCGAGAACTGGAGTGCTTCTTTGCTGTTCATTGCAACGAGTAAAATCATGAGCGCAATTGAGATGTTGATAACGAGTAGCATGTCCAACAACCAGGTTGGGATCGGGAGAATCATCATCAATACGATGCCGATGATACCCGCAAGGACAGCAATATCTTTAGTTTTCAATGAATGTACGGCCTCCGATCCCCTTTTATTTCGTTCTGCCCTTTAATTTATATACATAAGCCAGCACTTCGGCTACCGCTTGAAACAAATCAGCAGGTATGGCGTCTCCAATCTCAGCTCTCTGGAACAACGCCCGTGCCAGCGGCTTGTTTTCCATCGTAATGACGCCGTTTTCTTTGGCTATTTCTTTGATACGCAAGGCGACGTAGTCCTGACCTTTGGCAATGATCTGAGGTGCCTCCATCTCTGATCCCTCATACTTCAGAGCGACCGCAAAGTGAGTTGGGTTTGTGATGATTACATCAGCATTCGGAACTTCCTGCATCATGCGCTGCATAGCCATACGACGCTGGCGCTCTCGAATTTTACCCTTGATCAGTGGGTCACCTTCCATTTTTTTATACTCATCCTTGATGTCCTGTTTAGACATCCGAATGTTTTTCTCATAATCATACTTTTGATACATGTAGTCGAAAATCGCAAGAATCATAAGCGCTACTGCAATTTTCACGCCTAAACTTAATGTTATCGAAGCTGCAAAGTGTAAAATAGCATCCACAGAAAAATGTGAAAGTGAAGCAATGTCTGACTGGTAACTGATAATAGTGCTGTACACGAGATAACCAATAATCGACATTTTCAATACGGATTTAGCGAATTCCACTACTGAACGCAATGAAAAAATATTTTTGAAGCCTTTGATTGGATCGAGCTTTTCAAGCTTTGGCTTAAGCCCTTCTCCTACAAGTAAAAACCCAACCTGCATATAGTTTACAATCAGAGCAATAAGGGCAACCCCCAGCAACACAGGAGCAAGTAACAACATAACCTCGATGCCATAACGCATCATGAGCGCCATTACATTCTCACCAGTGATTTGCATGCTTAGCCGGTTAATGAAGATGTCCGTAAAAAGCCTAACCATGCGTTCCTTATAAAAGTCACTAAAAAACATAAAGATCAAAAAGGTGAACAGGAGAATCGCGGCACCGGATAACTCCATACTTTTGACGACCTGTCCCTTTTTGCGTGTTTCCTGCCTCTTATTCGGCGTTGCCTTTTCAGTCTTTTCTCCTGCAAACAACTGGAGGTCGAGTTGATATTTCATTTGGGTCTTGTCCTCCATTTCACTCAGCCCGGCCTCTGTCCAATGGTCCCAAGCAATTTTTCCATGGATCTGAACATTACTTCGAACAATTGACTAAATACAAAGGAAAAACTCGGAACCAGTAAAAGCAAAATAGCAATCCCGACAAGTACCTTAAGCGGCATACCAACAGCAAACACGTTGAATTGAGGAGCTGTTTTAGCTAGAAAGCCTAAACCTACGTCTGTCAAGAACAAAGCAACGACAATCGGTGCAGACATCTGAAATGCAAGCATAAATGTCTCGCCCAACGTTCGTACTAGAAATTCTGCTATACTTCCATCTGCCAAACGAATATAAAATGCATTGGATAACGGTATCCAACGATAACTGTATACGATCGCATCTAGCAAGTAGTGATGACCATTCATCGTCAGAAATAACAGCATGGCAAATGCGTACTTGAAGTTACCCGTAAGTGGTGCGGAAGCACCAGTCATTGGATCATAAACGTTCGCCATGGCAAATCCAATCTGAAAATCAATAAACGCTCCTGCTGTCTGTACAGCAGTCATAATAAGATACGCTACGAAACCCAGCAACAGGCCTATGAGAATTTCTCTAATGACCAGTAGAATGTAACTTAGATCTGTAGGAACCTCTTGATTAATGCCATACACCAAGTACACGGTTAACGTGACAAATGCCGAAATTCCAATTTTAAACGTATTAGGCACATTTCGAGCTGAAAAGACAGGTGCTGTTACAAAAAATGATGCAATTCGACAAAACATAAGCAGAGCGACAGGATAACTTTGCAACAATGTCTCCATCTGCAAAAGCCTAACCTATATATCTGTATAAATTATCGAGTATGTTGTACGTGAAGTCGACCAATATATTCAATATCCATGGTCCAAACAATAGTACTGCTAATAATACGGCAACAATTTTTGGCACAAAAGCCAAGGTCTGTTCCTGAATCTGAGTTGTCGCTTGAAATATGCTGATCATTAGACCTACAACCAGAGCAAGTATAAGCATGGGTGCGCTGGCCAACAGTGCTGTATAAACTGCTTTCCCGGCCAGACCGATAATAAATTCCGAAGTCATGACCGTCCTCCTTTACTTTTCCGGCTCAAGTATTAAAACTCAGCAACAGTGACTTCACCACCAGATACCATCCATCCACGAGGACAAATAATAGTATTTTGAAAGGTAATGAGATCATAACCGGCGGAAGCATCATCATCCCCATAGCCATCAGTGTACTAGCTACAACAATGTCTATGACCAGAAACGGAATGAAAATCATAAATCCCATCTGGAATGCTGTCTTTAATTCACTGATTGCATATGCCGGCACCATAACAGTGAGCGGTATATCTTGATACGAACTAGGCTGTTCGGTTTGATTGTATTTCATAAAAAGCAATAGGTCCTTCTCCCTAGTGTGGGAGAACATAAATTTCTTTATCGGGTCTGCTGCCTTTTCTAATGCCTCGGTTTGCGTAATTTCTCCTTCAAGATAGGGCTGAAGTGCTACCTGATTAATCGAAGACAATGTCGGTGACATGATGAATAATGTCAAAAAGAGCGCTAACCCGACAAGCACCTGATTGGGTGGCATTTGCTGTGTCCCCAAGGAAGTTCGCACAAAACCGAGAACGATAACAATTCGGGTAAAACTGGTCATCAGTACCAGTAATGCCGGTGCGATACTCAGTACCGTAATTAATAAGATGAGCGATAATGAGCTTGTACTTGGTGCTCCCCCATCCCCATTTCCGATTTGAATATCAATATTCGGTATCGGTTCGGCAAAGGCGACTGTTACGGACGCCAGGCTGATCAGCCCCATCAAACAACATGCTAGCCAAATCTTTTTCTTCATGAATCCCTCGACCGATCTGTAGTATTGTCTTCTTCTTTAAGTAGCTTCTCCATCTTCTCTTTTCGGTTAGGCATCTGCCGAAGTTTAGATTCAAACAATTCGTGAAAAGAGGTTGTATCTTCTAGCTCTATTTCCCGTGGTGGTTCTTCTTTGCGGAAACGAGCAGTTAGCTTGTTGATGAGAGGAGAGAGGCTTCCATTTGGTGAAGAAGCTTCTCGTTCAAACGAATCAATGATTCGCTGCGCCTCATCCAGATCAGAAATTTTATCTACAAGTTGAATATCATCACCTACACCAAGTAGATAAACGTTACCGCCAATTTCAATAATCTGTAGTGATTTGTTAGGCCCTAGCCCAACTCCGCCTAAAATCCGGACTGTGCCGTTACGAAACCACTGCTGATTCCGTTTGTTGAGAAAACGAATCAAGTAGACGATAAGGGCTAGGATGACGGCCAGGACAACAATCACCCAAACAAGCTGCAAATAATAATTCGTACCCGCCATTGGATTTCCATCCTGAGCCATCATCATATCTCTTACACGCCCAGTGTTTTGCTGATCGCTTCAATAACGCGGTCGGACTGGAATGGCTTAACGATGAAATCTTTGGCTCCTGCTTGAATTGCATCGATTACCATAGCTTGTTGTCCCATTGCAGAGCACATAATCACTTTGGCATTGCCATCAATTTTTTTGATTTCTTTCAGAGCCGCGATTCCATCCATCTCAGGCATGGTGATATCCATCGTGATCAGATCAGGACGAAGTTCCTTAAATTTCTCAATTGCTTGTGCTCCATCCTGAGCCTCGCCAACGACCTCATATCCGTTTTTGGACAAAATGTCCCGGATCATCATTCTCATAAATGCAGCGTCGTCCACGACTAAAATTCGGTTTGCCATCTTGATTCAAGTCCTCCCTAAATTGTGCTTATTGTAATTTCTGAATTCGGTCCCATTGGCTTACGATATCTATAACACGAACACCAAAGTTTTCGTCGATAACGACAACTTCTCCCTTGGCAATCAGCTTGTTATTAACTAAAATATCGACAGGTTCGCCGGCTAGTTTATCCAGCTCGACAATTGAACCCTGTGATAGTTCCAATATATCCTTAATTTGCTTTTGGGTCCTTCCTAATTCTACGGTGACTTTAAGGGGAATGTCCATCAATAAATTCAAATTGTTTTCATCAACCTGACTGTATGCGCCATTTTGCAAATTAGCAAACTGTACAGGCTGTACGTTTACATTCCTATTCGGTACACCGCCGTAATGCTGTGGTTCACCATAATGCGGCTGTGGTGGCATAGCATATGGTTGCTGTGGTGGCATTCCATATGGTTGCTGTGGCGGCATTCCCTGAGGCATTCCTTGCGGCATCCCCATTGGTGCTTGTCCATAACTGTTATAATCCTGGGCTGGTGGCTGCGGTGCCGCCTGTGGGGGCATCTGCTGCTGTACCGGTGGTTGTGGTGGAGCTGCCGCCGGTGCCGGTGCCTGAGGTTCTGGCGTCTGGACAGGCTCTGGTGCTGCTGGAGCAGGTGTATTCGCTGTAGACTCCTGTGCACCGCCAATCAACAATTCAACCATGTGCTTCGCGAAATGAACGGGAAGCAGTTGCATTAGATTGGAATCAATCAGATCACCAATCAACAACCGGAAGGATACTTGAATAAGTGTCTCATCTTCTGGAAGGTTGCTTACACCCTCACCACTTTCCATGTTGAGAATATCAATCCCTGGAGGAGAAATATTCACGAAACGATTAAATATCGTAGACATGGATGTAGCAGAAGAGCCCATCATCTGATTCATAGCTTCCTGCACAGCGCTGATGTGAATTTCGTTCAATTCCTCATCCGCTGGGTTGCCCTCGCCTCCAAGCATTAAGTCAGCAATAACCTGAGCATCGCGTTTTTTAATAACGAGCGAGTTAATGCCTTCAAATCCATCTACATAGTTCACATGGACGGCCACATGAGGCTTAGGAAATGCCTCCTCAAACCGTGATCGGCTTATAACCGATACTTTAGGTGTTGTGATATCCACTTTGAGTCCCAACAAGGTGGACAAGGCTGTAGCTGCACTACCAAATGTGATATTACCAATTTCGCCCAGAGCATCTTGTTCCAGTTCGGTCAAAAAATCATCAACCGTCTTCTCTGCTGGCTCAGAGCTGCTGATCGATTCAGATTGCCTGAGCAAAGCATCGATCTCATCCTGGGATAAATAATCCTTACTCGTCAAATTCTTCAACTCCTTCGGTGACAATCTCGTCTATTTGTATAGCCACACGGTCTTTAATCGTTCCCGGACTTCCCATATACTTCAGCCTGTCGCCAACTTTAATGGATAAACCTTCCTCAACTGGTTTGTTTAACGTAATGACGTCCCCTACCGATAGACCCAAAAATTCTGAAATCGAAATTCTGGACTCTCCGAGTTCAGCAACCACTGGCAATTTAGCCTTATTGACACGTTCCCTGAGGGCTTCGTACTCTTCCGGAGCTCTGGTCTTTTTCTCGGAAACAAACCATTGATGCGTAGACAGACGTGACATAATGGGTTCAAGAACGACATGCGGGATACACAAATTGATCATGCCTGTTGTGTCACCGATTTTAGTGCTCAGTGAGATCAGTGCAATCGTTTCATTGGGTGATACAATCTGCATGAATTGTGGGTTAGTCTCCAACGCTTCCAACCTTGGTGAAATATCTAGCACCGTTTTCCATGCTTCCTGCAAGCTTTCAAATGCCCGGCTAAATATCCGCTCCATAATGGTTGTCTCAATTTCAGTCATTGAGGCTATTTTGGTTGGTGCACTGCCCGTTCCACCAAGCAGCCGATCCAACATTGCATAACCAACGTTAGGATGTACCTCCATGACCATTCGACCTTGCAAAGGCTCGGCCTCAAATATGTTTAATATGGTCATTTTTGGTATCGAACGGATAAATTCATCATAAGGCAATTGTTCAACCTGAACGACATTGATCTGAACGAACGTCCGCAGTTGGGCTGAAAAATAAGTGGTGAGAAAGCGTGCAAAGTTTTCGTGAATCCGGGTCAAACTTCGAATGTGATCCTTTGAAAAGCGCACTGCCCGCTTAAAATCGTAAGATCTAATTTTCTTCTGAGTTTCTTCCTTTTTCAATTCCTCAGCATCCATCTCACCTGAGGAAAGTGCTGCTAATAGGGCATCAATCTCATTTTGTGATAATACATCCACCATGTTCTCACCCCCTTACAGGTTTACAGCGTGTTCTGTTCATATTACATAGATACCAATAAGAAATCAGTGAAGCTAGTACTGCTCAACTTCGGTTCTGGTAAGGCAGTATTGATTAATTCTGTAAGCTTGGTGTTAAAATCAGAACGGCCTTTAGCTGTTTTTAATTCTTCTGGTTGTGTATCCGCTAGGGTCTGAATAATAATCGGTTTTACAGTGATTTCTTTGATCTTCTCAAAATCTTCTTTAGATTTAGCATCTGCTAGCTCAAAGGATAACTTCGCTTGTAAAATGTGGTTTGTATCTGCTAGATTCGTTTTTATGTCTGTAATTTCTGATGTTACTTCGACAATCTCATCTGCAGTCTTCTTCTTCTCTACTACAGCAGCAGACTTATGTGCATCAGCGTTGTTCCCGTTCTGAGTTTGCATAAACACAAACACAACCACCGCAATGAGTGTTATAGCAAGCAGGCTCATTGCAATCCAGGGCATCATCTTTTTCATCAGGATTCCTCCGTTTGTTGCACTTTGATGGTGGCCGCCTGAACCCCAATTTCACGGTTGTATTCTTTAATTTTGGAAATGACTTCATCCGCCTTTTCCAGCACAATGAGTCTCTTTCCTGTGACAAGAGTTATATACGTGTCTGGCGTCTCTTCAACAATCTCCACCATCAACGCATTCAACCACATGGGAGAACCATTTAACCGCGTCACCGAAATCATGCTAAGCCCCCTTATTCGGCGTGGGGGAACTCACTCCCCCACACAATTAAAAAACTGCTAAACCGTTATTAACGTTTCAGGTTAACAACTTCTTGAAGCACTTCATCCGATGTGGTAATGATTCTTGAGTTCGCCTGGAATCCACGTTGAGCCACAATCATCTCTGTAAATTCACCTGTCAAGTCCACGTTAGACATTTCAAGCTGACCTGCGATGATCGCACCAGTTCCATCTTCAGCACTGTTGGCTGTCAGTGGATCAAGCGCACCATCCGGATTCGCATTGGCAGTCATACGGTACAAGTTGCCTCCAATTTTCTCCAAACCTTCTGGATTGACTACTTTACCAATACCAAGCTGTGCACCAGCCTCAATCGTGCCATCAGCCATCGTCTGATTGATCGTTCCATCCTGACCAATTGTGAAGGAAACAACATCATCTCCAAGGGTAATGTTACCACCCCCATTGTCCAGTACAAACAATCCATCAGAAGTTAACAGGTTGCGTGCAGCATCAATGTGGAAATCACCAGCACGAGTCAAATACGGAACCTCTTGATCCTCACTGAGGCGTACCAAGAAGAATCCATCCCCGTTAATCCGCAAATCTGTAGGATTGTTTGTTGTCATCGGGCTACCTGCCAAGTGCAATGTATCAATTGAACCAATCGATACTCCAAGTCCGATTTGTTTCGCGTTCACCCCACCAGTCGCATCTCCTGGAGCAGTTACCCCAGCTGTCGTTTGGCTCATAATATCTTTGAACATAACGCGGCTACCTTTAAAACCAACCGTATTCACGTTCGCAATATTATTACCGATAACATCTAGCTTTGTTTGAAAACCCCGCATCCCGGAAACGCCTGAGTACATTGATTTCAACATTTTAAAAAAGCCTCCCAGCCATAAATTGGTTTACCGCATCAATCGGTCAGCGGCATTCCGGCTCCCGAGAAGGGCCAGCCGGTTAAGAAATAATGACAGCACTATCAATTTGAGTGAATACGTTGTTCTTCATACTTTCACTATCCATGGCAGTTACGACGGTGCGATTTTTGACGTTTACGATAAAAGCTAGATCCTGCATCAAGATAAGAGACTCTTTGGCTCCCTTTGCAGCAGCCTTGTCTAGCGCAGTACCAATTTGCTGCATTTGCTCACTTTTCAGCTCGATGCCGCGTTGTTCCAATCTCTTTGCAGCGTGATTACTTAATTTCAGAAGATTATCTTCCAACACCTGGGCAAAGGGGCGCTCTGGCATTGTGGATAAATCCCCTTGCTTGGATCGACTCAACAAATTCGGTGTGTTTATCCCTGTGTATAACTGCCCAACCGTTATGCGATCACTCATAATAAGTTCTCGCTGTCATCCGTTGGCTCGTTTGCTTCTGGATTAACTGGGTTTTCATTCGTGTCTGTCACGATATCCGTATTGTTTTGAACCTGAGGTTCACTTTGCTCCGGTTGGTTCAGATCACTTGATTCTGGTTCCTTCGGATTAGTTACCTGAATAATCTCATCCAGCTTGATTTCGTCATTGCCCACTTTAGCGTAATGTACACCATCTCGAACAACGATGGAATCTACAATGCCCTGACGAAGCGTTCCGTTATCTGCTTTATTAGAAGAAAGCCAACTGATCTCTCGACCAATCATGCCAGACACAGCACCTAGGGATTGGTTCAAAGTCTTGAGTTGTGATGAAATGTTAACCAATTGTTCAACCGAACTGAACTGTGCCATCTGAGCGATAAACTCTTTATCCTCCATTGGCTGCATCGGATCTTGGTTCTGAAGCTGAGTTATCAAAATTTTGAGAAACTGATCCTTCCCTAACTCCTTTGTTGCAGCACTTGTCGTTGCTTTATTCGCTGCCGAGTAGTTAGGCCAGGTATTGTTGGTTGAAACGATTTCATTAGCCATATATTCACCTCATTTCTATTAAGCTTCTGCCGTAAATGAATCCCGTTTAAGCTCCTGACCCTCTACTTGTTCGCTGCGCCAGTTACGTAATTCTTCTTGAATCCCTGCTGCCGTTATAGCTTCATCGGATTGCTCTTCACGCTCACGCGAACGACGTTGCTGCTGGGAGTTACTTCCTGACTGACGTCCACCGTCCTGATACATTTGAGATCCCAGTGAGCTGTTCTGTGTTACTTCAAGTCGTTCTACTTGAATACCTTGGGCTTGAAGTGAACTACGTAGCTGCATCATCTGCTGTTCAAGCATATCTCTCGCCATGGTATGTTCTGTCATAAAACGAGCAACTAATTGTCCGTTCTGTAACGTGATCTGAACATCCAACTTACCTAAATGCTCCGGACGAAGTGAAATCGTCGCTTCAGAGAATCCATTCTTCTGAACAATATCCAACTTGTTCACAACGAATTGTGTCATTTCTTTAGCAAACTGTGATGCTTGCATCACGGGCTCCGCTGGTTTAGCTGCAGACGTACCTGAAGTGCGCATGGATAACTCACCAGCTGTGATTACAGTCGAATGATCTAACTCTACATCTGTGCTCGCTGATACTGAAGCATTCGTTCCTGTCTCCGTTGTCACATGATTACCTTTACCTGCTGCAGAAGCAATAAGAAGTTGAGAGATTACTGCATCTTGCTTATTCAGAGCTTGTCCTGTACTCGCTTGAGTAACTTGAACATTCTGTTCCTTCATGGAGACTAGGGTATCCACAATTGATTTCAGATCTGACCATCCCTTACTACCACTTAAATCCACGCCTGAGTTCTGTAAATGGTTCTGTAGATTCTGAAGGAGATTCTTAAACTCACTCGTGTTTTTATTAAGGCTACCATCTGGACTAACCAAGTTTGTTGCCATTTGTGTAAGAGCATCCTGCAACACAAAACGAGCTGCTGCCGGGTGTTCCGTCAGGTTAATAGCTGGTACGACTTTCAATGCCTCTGGAGCCGCATCCGTATCCGCCGCAGTTCCCATCTCTTGCTCTGTACCATCAGCGATCTGTGCGTACATCTGCTGAATAAAGGTCTGGAGCTCTGCAAGGAGTGATGGATCTTGCTCAATTGCATCATCTAAAGCTTCCAAGTCGCTGAACAAAGAATTAAGTATATCTGCTAACGAGGTTTGCTCTCCTTCTTCGCTAGATACCAAAGCTATACCAAGTGGATTAACACCCAACATCCCGGATCCTGCCACATTGCTTCCTTCTGTAGCTCCCCCGTTCAAGGATGCTGCGAGGGTTTGCATAAATTCTCCCCCTGGTGCCGCAGTAGCTCCCTTTGCTTGGGTTCCTGTCGTTGAAGTCGTTGTCGTTGCTTTCGATGCGGATGCTGTAGTCATCTGATATACGATCGACATATGTTCTCACCTCCTTTCAAATGTTCAAAAACATGTTAAAAAGATGATGCTCCGGCTACTTATTTCCCATCAGTCTGTTTAAAATTTTGGCCGTTTCCACTGAATTCTCGGTGGACATATTTTCAAGCAATTGCGAACGAGTGGCATCATCCACTGAATTCAAAATGGTTAATGTTTTATCCGGACTGAGTTTGTATGTTTCGAGCAGTAGTTTCGCACCACTTGAAGCTGACATACTTGCAAACGTTTGACTCAGTTGGTTTTTATCTAGATTCTTTGAGGTAGTTGTAGCCGCTGCCGTTGTTGTTGCTTCTTTATTCAATCTAGATTGCAGTGCATCAATGGCCAAATCGCCAGATGGTTTGGCATCCTTCATCATCATGGTCACATCTGCAGCCGTTTTGGGATCCATCTTCTCAAGCACTCTAGTCCGAGATGTAGATTGCATTGCGCTCAGCAGAAGCACCATTTCTTCATTCGTCATGTTTTGCAAAATCGGTGCTGCTTTACTTGGACTCATGTCTGCGTACATTTTAGCCAAATCTTTGATTTGTTTTTGGTAATCAGACTCTGTCTCAGGAGTGGTCTGTACAGCCGTTTCTGCAGCTTGCTCAGCTTCGTCCAATTTCTTTTGCAAATTGCTAGCTTTCTGTGTTTCTGTAGCCGTAGCATCCTTAGCTGCTTGAAGCTCCGTTTCCTTCGCAGCAACTTGAGATTTAAGCTTTTCGATTGTCGCTTCAGCGCTTTCCACTTGCTTCTCGCTCTTCTCAAGCTTTTCTTTCTCTGGATCTAACACTGGCTCAGGTACCCAGTCCTTGACAACTGGAATTTTATTAGCAAAATCAAGCAAGTTATTGCGAATGTCTACATTAAATAGGGTGAGTAGTACCCCAAGCAGTACAACGGTGAATACAATTGGAATGGAGATCATCAGAAACTTCTCCCAACCACCGCTTGACTCTTTTTCCATGTCCTCTGTGTCTTTTACAGCCATCGTTTATTCCTCCCTCACGAGGGCAACCTCGCTTCCAGACTTCTATTACATTGCCCGTCCGGCTTTTGCAGCGAAGCGTACAGTAGCCATCTCGTCCAGATCGTTCTGTTCACGGAGGAGCATCTCCTGCTGAAATTTGATCTTGGCCTTGTCTCTCGCTTCAAGCCATACTTTTTCGTCAACCATTTTGCCATTCAGAAACGTTTTATTCCGTTCTACATTGACCTGAGCATGCTTAACATCCGTATTCTTTCTACTAATACATTCATCTAGGTGATGAACATATCGTTGCATTTCTTGTAGGGAAGATACAGAAGCTGTGCTTTCCGTTGCCGTTTGGATCACTTTGATCAGCTCATTTTTATCATTCAAAAGTTGTAAAAGGTGCTCTTCTTCCGTCTGAAGTTTACCGATGGCTGTGGATAACATCCACTCCGCTTGTGTTTTCTCATTGCTCTTCAGGTCACAAACCTTCTGGAAATGATATCGAAATTTCATCGCTTACTCATTCATCTCCTTGCAAACTCAAGAATCAAACGTTCCTGTACTTCACTCAGTGTCACTTTTTCATCTACTTTTTGTTTGGTAAAATTCCAAATGTTATCAATCTGATCCATCGACTCGTCGATCGCAGCATTGGAACCTCTCTGATATGCTCCAATGTTAATCAAGTCTTCGGATTCTTTATAAACAGCCATTAATCGCTTCATATTATTCGTTGCTTCGATCTGCTCTTGAGGTGCAATGTCCTTCATGACACGGCTGATGCTCGCAAGTACATCTATTGCTGGGAAGTGGCCTTTGTTCGCAATGGCACGATTCAGAACGATGTGCCCATCCAGAATACCCCTTACTGCATCCGCAATCGGTTCATTCATATCATCACCGTCAACAAGAACCGTGTAGAAGGCGGTAATTGAACCTGTTGGACCAGTTCCTGCTCTCTCTAGCAATTTAGGAAGACTAGCAAATACAGAAGGTGTATACCCTCTCATCGCAGGAGGTTCACCAACAGCGAGTCCCACTTCCCTTTGTGCCATTGCATAACGTGTCACAGAGTCCATCATCAGCATGACATTCATGCCTCTATCTCTGAAATACTCTGCTATCGTCGTCGCAATGACCGCTCCCTTAATCCGAATTAGGGCAGGTTGATCGGAAGTCGCTACAATCACGACAGATCGTTCTAATCCTTCTGGCCCTAGATCCCGTTCGATAAAGTCTCGAACCTCACGTCCCCGTTCACCTACAAGCGCAATTACATTCACGTCAGCAGCTGTATTCCGAGCAATCATACCCATTAATGTACTCTTACCGACACCAGATCCTGCAAAAATCCCGACCCGCTGACCTTTACCAACGGTTAGCAGTCCATCAATGGCACGAACGCCAACTCCCATTGTCTCCAGTACTCTCGGTCGATCCATCGGATTGACGGGTGTATTCGAGGTGGAATACGTAGGCATTCTTGACGGTAGAAGTGAACCATCGAGCGGCTGTCCCAAGCCGTCAAGCACTTTGCCAAGCAGCTCAGAACCCACTTGTACGCCAAGCGGTTTGCCTGTTCCTACAACATCACAACCTGGTCCAATCGACTGCAATTCTCCTAAAGGCATTAACAGTACTTTGTTATCTCTGAAGCCAACAACCTCTGCCTGGAGTGGCTTAGCTGATTTTCCAGGGTAGATGTAACAAACATCACCGATGCTTGCATCTGGCCCCTCAGATTCAACCATTAATCCGATAACCTGAGTCACTTTTCCGTTAACCCGGACAGGGTCAAAACCTTTTAAATGTTCCATATAACGCTGTGAACTAAGAACCTTCATGTTGATTTTTTCGCCCCTCATCCTCAAGTGCTAAACGGATCAGTTCCTTTTTAATCTCAGTCAGTTGTGTATCAATACGGGCATCCACACTACCGAAGGAAGAACGGATGACACATCCCTTATCTTTGACGGTCGCATCAGGCAAGATCTGCAGTTCAGCTTGCGAGTCAATTGCGAGCGATAGCTCTTCCCGTGCTGCTTGCACAAAAGAAAACTGATCTGGTGCTACACATAACGTGATCATTCCTTGTTCCCGTTTACGTGACAGATTTTGACGAATTAATTCAAGCATTTGTTCTGGCTCCACAGTAAGTTGCATATCAATTACCTTCTCAGCAATACCGCAAGCTAGATCAACCAAAAATGGTTCTGCTTCTTGAATAATCTGATCTTTAGCAACATAAGCCTCTTCAAGAACTTCACGAGCTTCTCTCATCATCTCTTCGATCTGCACTTGGAGATCCAGTTCAGCCTGTACTTTGCCTTCTTCAAACCCTTGCTGAAAGCCTTGTGATCGCATCGCTTCAGTAAGATGTTCATCCTGCATGCGTTGTTCCTGCCACCAACTATCAATCTGCTCACGGGCTTCTTGTAGCAAACGTTCCGCCTCCTCAGAAGCTTCGCGCACCTGCTTTTCTGCAAACTCCTTCGCATCCTCCAGCATCTCTGCAGTGAGTCGTTGTGACTCCTCGTCTACACGTGCTTGCAGTTGTTCTGCTTCAGCACTTTCATCTCGTTCCACTTCGAATTCCGCTTCTGAATCTCCATAATGATGATGATTCTCTAGTCGTTTGCGGTCATCTACCGGAACATACTGGAAAGATTTAATCAAATTAGACAATGATATCATCTCCTCCACCACGAGCGATAATGATCTCACCAGCTTCTTCCAACCTACGGATTGTACCTACGATACGAGTCTGTGCTTCCTCCACATCACGCAATCGAACAGGCCCCATGAATTCCATCTCTTCTTTGAACGTTTCGGACATCCGTTTCGACATATTCCGGAACACCGCATCGCGTACTTCCTCGCTGGCCACTTTGAGTGCCAACTGCAGATCTGCGTTGTCGATATCTCGAATAATTCGTTGAATTGAACGATCGTCGACGTTGACGATATCCTCGAAGACAAACATCCGCTTTTTGATCTCTTCGGCAAGCTCTGGATCTTGTATCTCGAGTGAATCCAAAATTGTACGCTCTGTACCACGGTCTACACCGTTCAAAATCTGTACGATCGACTCGATACCACCAGCATTTGTGTAATCCTGCGTAACGGTTGAAGATAATTTTTGCTCCAATACCCGTTCCACTTGAGCGATAACTTCCGGAGAAGTACTATCCATGACCGCTACTCTTCTCGCCACATCAGCTTGCTTTTCCTGTGGTAAAGAGGAAAGGATTGCTGCAGCTTGCTCAAATTGCAGATAGGACAGCACCAAAGCAATCGTTTGCGGGCTCTCATTTTGAATAAAGTTCAAAATTTGATTCGGATCCGCTTTGCGAGCAAAGTCGAATGGTCTAACTTGCAGTGTAGCCGTTAAGCGATTAATGACTTCAAGAGCTTTTGAGGATCCCAGTGCCTTCTCGAGAATCTCTCTTGCATAGGTGATACCGCCTTGAGAAATGTATTCCTGAGCAAGGCAGATCTGATGAAACTCAGCCATAATCATGTCTTTTTCTGCGGCATCTACTTTACGAACGTTGGCAATTTCCAACGTCAGTTGTTCTATTTCCTCATCACGAAGATGTTTGAAGATTTGTGCCGATACCTCTGGACCAAGTGTGATGAGCAAAATTGCTGCTTTTTGTCTTCCGCTTAGTCCCTGATTGCTTGCCTTTGCCAATGCGTCCACCTCTATTCGTCAGCCAGCCATGTACGCAGTAGATTGACGAATTCGTCTGGCTTTTTCTTCGCCAAACTCTCCAATTGTTTGCGCACCTGACTTTCGTTCGTTACACTGTCCAACGTTATGGACGGGAACTCGGTTGCTACTGGAAGAGGAATTTCCTCTTCTTCTTCTTCGTTCTGTTTGCGGCGACGGCGTACGAGCAGGATCACAACGGCTGCGATCAATGCTGCAACCAGTCCACCTATGCCCCATAGCATCCCAGTTGAAAGTGGGAATCCTGTATCCGCTGTATCTGTAGTCTGGAAGCCTTGAGAGATGACAGATACTTTTTTAGCTAGATCCGCGTCAGTGATAACCGTGCCCGTGTCAGCAAGAGAAGCACGAACGATATTCACCAAGATATTTTCAATCGCATCTTGAACCGGTGCTTGCAATTCTGTCTGACCTGCTGGTGGTTCAACAGCCACATTAATGGTTAAGTCTTTTACAGAATATGGACTTGCCACGATATCTTTAACAATTCGGTTAACATCGTAATTTTTAGTACTTGATGATTCTTCAGAGGTTGAATTCCCTGTCGCATCAGCCGATGGGTAACCAGGAACTTCTTCCTGCCCCGTACCAGCTACGCCACCTGTAGGTGTACTCGCCCCGGTATAACTCTTCTGAATCTCTTGTACACTAATCTCAATACCTTTCATATTTTCCACATCGACAGGCTCTACTCTATTTTCTGTTCTAGTTTCTTTGTCAAAATTCAATGTCGAAACAACAAGAACGTTAACTTTTTCTTCGCCTACGATTTGTGAAAGGAATTGCTTCACGTTGTTACGAACATCATTTTCAAACTTTTTCTGCAGTGCCATGTTCTCTTGAACTTCAGATGACAAGCCACCACTGCCACCGCGGGCTGATGGAATCAGCTCTGCTTCATCCGTATTCGTAATCGTAATATTCTCTATCGGTAGATTAGGAATAGCCGTTTTAACCAAATTAAAATACCCATCAACTGCTGCCTGATTTGGGTGATAACCTGGTTTGAATTGTAGGGCTACAGATGCGGATGCTTTGTCTTGCTCTTCTAAGCCAGCGAAGATGTTATCCTTTGGCATATTAACGAGCACCTTGGCATCCTGAATTCCTTGCATCCGTTGAAGTAACTGCTCCACTTCTCCGTTTAACGCACTATTGTATTTCACATCAAATTCTTTATCCGTCATCCCAATCGGAGACGAGGATTCTGAGAATGCTTTATAACCTAATGAACCGTTCTGTATGATACCTTGTGATCCAACATTTACTTTCGTAATTGCAACATCTGTGCTAGGAATGGAAATGGATTTGCCATCTGCACTTAGTTTGTACGGTATACTGGCTGAATCTAGGTATGCGATAACCCCTGCCGAATCACTAGAGTTCAGATCTTTGAAGGCGACCTCATATTCCGTTTTGGAGAGTTGCATGGTTAGAACAACTGCAGCCATGATTAAAAATAAAAAGGTAGATACCAGTAATACCTTCTGTTTTTTGCTAAAACTATTCCAGTACTGAACTGTCTTGTCTTTGTACTGGGCGATTCTCTCATTCACTCTGTCACCCCATCCGAAACTTTGCTTAGTCTGTCCCGAAGCAACTTCTGTACGTCATTAGTTACAGAATAAACGTTGGCTTTTAGGAGCAGCATCACGCTGCTTGTTGTAATGATCAGCGCTGTTATCGAAGCGCAAGGCGCGCTATTTTACAATTGCGTACGCATAATTTCTTGGTATGCTTCGACTACTTTGTTTCGGACCTGAGTCGTCAGTTGCAAACCCAGTAGAGCTTGTTCTGATGCGATCATCACTTGATCGACGTTCACTTTTCCAACTAAAAACTGGTTAGACATTTCATGCGCTTGGGATTCCTGTGCAGCTACGGAGCCTAACGCTTCTTGTAAGTATGTACCGAAGCTCTCAATAGTTTCGGCTGGTGTTGAGGGTTTGCTAACGGAAGCATTTTGCATCTGGAGCGGCTGAATCCCCTGTGTGTTAAACATGTTGTTCTGAATCATTAATGTCCCTCCCCTTCATCTCTTTCTTCAACTTAAGAAGAATTTAATTTCATTCCTGTTTAACTAGGCTCTACCAATCTCCAATGCCTTAGATATCATGGCTTTAGTTGAATTCAAAGCAGTAACGTTAGCCTCGTATGACCGCGAAGCAGAGATCATATCAACCATCTCTTTCGCAATGTCGACGTTAGGCATAAATACATACCCGTCCGCATTTGCATCTGGATGTGTTGGATCGTATACAGGCTTGAGCGGAGATTGATCATCACGAATCTCAGAAACTCTAACACCCTCTCCCGTTCCACCGTCTCTCATTTGGCTTTGAAGCATGCTACTAAATGAGGATTTGTTAGGCTCAAGAACAACCATTTTCCGCTTATAAGGAACGGCTTCCCCATTAACTACACTGGCACGCGTTGTCTCTGCGTTAGCAATATTGGAAGAAATCACGTCCATTCGCAAACGTTGAGCTGTTAGAGCCGATGCACTAATCCCAAAGCTATTACTGATGTTCACCTTAGCTATCTCCCTTCAACGCCAACACGCATCATTTTAATCTGTTCATTTACTTGCTGGATGTAAGCACTGTAGCGCAATTGGTTGTCCGCCAGAAGACTCATTTCTCTGTCGATATCGACATTATTCTGGTTATTATTCATCGATGTAGAATGATCCAAATTGACTACTGGTGTAGGTACGGAAGAGGAAGGGCCTATGACAAAATGCCTTGAATCCGTTACTTTCCCTCTAAGAGTAGGCGTATCTCCATCCATTTGTTGCTGCAACATTTCTTCAAAAGCGACGTTAGAACGCTTAAAGTACGGGGTATCCGCATTTGCAACATTGTCTGCAATCGTACGTTGTCTCATGTTCGACGCATCAAGTGCACCTTGTAACCTCTGGAAACTAATATCATTCAAAAGATTCATAATTTCCCTCCTCTCCTTAGAAATTATGGAAAAAGATTGCATCTTCTTCCTTTTAATCGCTTATGTTTTTTCGACAAAAACATTCGCTTTTACACGTTTTTCTAGGACTTAAGTAGAATTAACTCTGATGTTGTCGTATATGATAAGTTTCTTCGAGATTGGGATTTATTACAATAAGAAAAAAGCCCTATCTTTTCTGTAATAGAGGGCTTTTTGTGTATTTTCTGCAAATTATGATTTTTTTCGTAAATGATGATGCCCAAAACAAAAATTTTCTAATATACCATCATCCTGCACTTAAACATTCTTAAAATAAAAAAAATGATTCTTCCCCTAGTTTCTTACGCAACCTTTACAAAATAGCAGTATAATTGATCAGCTCATCCCTTTTGAGGATATAGATAATCGCCGATATAATAAGGTTTTTCCAATAATTCCACTTTTGGAGCAGCATTTCTGTGTAATAGAATTTCGACTTAAAAACGATCTTTGTTACTTCAATTCTTCTCTTAATCCACAACACTTTTTTAACAATTATCAACTTGTATGTAGATTGATTTCTTAGAAAGTAGATTGTTATTCCCGAAATTCCTCCAAACCCACTTTTTGCACATTTGCGCAAATTTTCTCTCATTCTTCATAAAACCTATCGTCAGACTTGGTTAAAACTAAACCCTTATATTGGAAGAGGTTCCACACCTGAGCACGCTAAAACTTACTTTTGTCGAGCGAATTATGCCCAATCTGCGGCACAAGTCCTATATTGTACTTACCAAAAATCTACTCACACCTAATTATCGGTTCTTTACCTTCGTTTTATTAGCTGGATTTATTAAACAGGATCTTTTGGGTCAATACAAAAAGACGGTACACCTCAGGATAGACAGCACACTTACAAGCCAATGTGGGATTATCATACCCACTAATAACTTCAAATGTAATTGTTTATCCATGTATACCGTCATTGTCTCATCTATGTCGAAATTGCAATTCAGCTATAGCTAATCTATAGAATGTACTGACTCAGATCACGATCCAGAGCGATGTCATTCAATTTCTCACGAACATACTCTGGAGTGATCACCATACGTTCTAATGTGAGCTCAGCTGCCTCAAAGGACAAGTCTTCAAGTAGTTTCTCCAGAATGGTATGCAGACGACGTGCGCCAATATTCTCCGTATTCTGGTTCACGGACTCTGCAAGTTTAGCAATCTCTCGAATGGCTTCGTCCGAAAACTCAATTTCAATGTTCTCTGTACGCAATAAATCAACATATTGCTTCGTTAATGCATTTTTCGGCTCAGTTAAAATAGATACAAATTCATCCAGTGTGAGGCTATTCAATTCTACACGAATTGGGAATCGCCCCTGAAGCTCTGGAATCAGATCTGAGGGCTTAGCCACATGAAATGCTCCTGCAGCCATAAACAGAATATAATCGGTTTTGACAGGCCCGTATTTAGTCATCACAGTCGAACCTTCAACGATAGGCAGGATATCCCGCTGTACACCTTCACGTGACACGTCAGGACCACTTCCGCGTCCTTGGCTGGCTACCTTGTCGATTTCATCAATGAAGATAATTCCGGTTTGTTCTGCTCTACGGATCGATTCCTGCGTCACGTCATCCATATCAATTAGTTTGCTTGCTTCTTCCTGAATGAGCACTTTACGCGCTTCTTTAATAGCCAATTTGCGTTTCTTGGTGCGACGAGGCAACAAGCTACCAAACATCTCCTGCATGTTCATTCCCATCTGATCATTACCCTGACCAGCAAACATATCCATCATGTTAGGCGTAGTATCCTCTACATCAATTTCTATGACATCGTCCTCTAACTTACCTGATAACAGATCGAATTTAATCTTACGGCGGCGCTCAGCCACATTTGTGTCTGGCTCAGCTTCTTCTTGCTCTGGGGCATGATTACCATTATTCCCGAAGATCATCTCGAATGGATTCCGCTGATTTTTGGTTTTGGATTGTGAAGGAGCCAAAATATGTACAATTCGCTCATTGGCAGCTTCTTCGGCTTTGTCTTTTACCTTTTCCGTCCGCTCCAATTTAACCATACGCAAGGACGTTTCGATGAGATCACGAACCATGGACTCAACATCACGACCTACATAACCCACTTCAGTAAATTTCGTTGCTTCTACTTTAACAAACGGAGCGCCCACGAGCTTAGCCAAACGACGGGCAATCTCTGTTTTACCTACACCTGTAGGTCCAATCATCAGGATATTTTTTGGTACAATATCATCCTGGGTTTGCTCGGGTAGCAAGCTACGACGATAACGGTTACGAAGAGCCACCGCTACGGATTTCTTAGCTTGTTTTTGACCAACGATGTATTTATCGAGCTCTGCAACAATTTGTCTAGGTGTTAGCGCTTGTGTTTGCATATAGCTTCCCTCCTACCGGTATACTTGATTTTCAAACCTCTCGATGACCCAAATTAGGGAGAACCCCGCAAAACATGAGGAAAAATGACCGGGGTCAGGCTCCATTTTGCGGGGTTAAATTACAACTCTTCTACAATGATATTCGTATTGGTGTACACGCACAATTCTGCTGCAATTTGGAGTGATTCACGCGCAATATCTTTGGCTTCCAAATTACCTGCATGTCGTTTCAAGGCACGCGCTGCGGATAGAGCGAAGTTTCCTCCTGATCCTATGGCAATAACATCATCATCCGGCTCGATGATCTCGCCACCACCAGAGATGAGCAACATACCTGTTTTATCCATAACGATTAGGAGTGCTTCAAGCTTACGGAGTATCCGATCCTGTCTCCAGTCTTTGGCAAGCTCTACAGCAGCCCGCTGTAAATTACCATGGTGCTCCTCTAACTTACCTTCAAATTTCTCAAAGAGTGTAATCGCGTCTGCCACGGAGCCAGCAAAACCAGCAACGACCTGTCCGCGATACAAACGTCTTACCTTTTTGGCGGTATTCTTCATAACTACACTTTGCCCCATGGTCACTTGACCATCTCCAGCAATCGCTGCCTTGCCATTATGGCGCACTGCACAGATCGTAGTGGCATGAAATGACATATCCATGATATTGCCTCCCCCACGAATAATTTATACGCGTTCAGGAATGGTTAGACCTTCTGAAGCAGCAAACCGAGCAATTCCATCCAATGCACGCTGAGCAAGAGCTTCATTCTTTTCCTTTTTGTTGCGTATCTTTGTTTCCAGTTTCGGTAACAAACCAAAGTTTGCATTCATAGGCTGGAAGTGTTTAAAATCAGCAGTCGTAATATATTGTGCCATACTGCCCAGTGTTGTTTCTACTGGCAGTACTACAAGTTCCTGACCAAGAGCCGCTTTTGCAGCATTCATACCTGCAATGAGACCTGATGCAGCCGATTCGACATATCCTTCAACACCTGTCATCTGTCCAGCGAAGAACAGGTTAGGACGGTCTTTAAATTGATACGTTGGACGCAGCAATTTCGGAGAATTAATAAATGTATTGCGATGCATCACGCCGTAACGTACAAACTCTGCATTTTCAAGACCAGGAATCAATGAAAATACACGTTTTTGTTCTCCCCATTTCAGATGCGTCTGGAATCCAACCAGATTATACAACGTTCCTGCAGCATTATCCTGTCTAAGTTGAACTACCGCATGTGGAAGTGTTCCTGTATGTGGGTTAACTAGGCCTACGGGCTTCATCGGTCCAAACAACGCTGTTTGTTTACCACGTTTCATCATCACTTCGATTGGCATACAGCCTTCAAAGTAAATCTCTTTCTCAAACTCTTTTAATTGAGCAACCTCAGCGGTAATCAATGCATTATAGAATACATCAAATTCCTCTTCTGTCATCGGACAGTTCAGATATGCCGCCTCTCCCTTATCATAACGGGAAGCTAGGTAGACCTTATTCATGTCGATAGAGTCTTTTTCAATAATTGGTGCAGCTGCATCATAAAAGTAGAAGTATTCCTCTCCCATGAGTGCTTTGATCTGCTCCGATAATGCCGGGGATGTCAAAGGTCCTGTTGCAACAACCACGATGCCATCTTCCGGAAGGGCAGTCAGTTCCTCATTGACAACCTCAATTAAAGGATGATGTTGCAGCGTAGAAGTAATCTCGCCCGAGAATCCATCCCGGTCAACCGCAAGAGCTCCACCTGCTGGTACAGCATGCTTATCTGCCGCTCCAAGAACAAGAGAGTTTAGCATTCTCATTTCTTCCTTAAGAACACCTACTGCATTGGTCAGACCGTTAGCACGCAGTGAGTTACTGCATACCAGTTCTGCAAATTTATCTGTATGATGAGCCGGTGTTTTCACAACCGGTCTCATCTCGTATAGTTTTACACGTACACCGCGACTCGCAATCTGCCAAGCTGCTTCTGTTCCTGCCAGACCTGCTCCAATAACCGTTACTTGTTGTTCGTTAGTCAAAATCATTTACCCCCATATATGCTAATCCGCTGATTCCTCGTCTGCTTCTTCCACAGGCTCCTGATGGTCACAGGACGTACATTGTAATCGTGTTCCTTGCTTATTGCGCTTCTCAATCATTAAGGAACTGCAGCTTGGACATGGCTTCGCTGATGGCTTATCCCATGAGACAAAGTCACATTCAGGATACTTGTCACATCCATAGAATACACGTCCCTTTTTGCTCCGTCGCTCTACAACATGCCCTTCCTTACATTTCGGGCAAGTCACACCGATATCCTTGATAATCGGTTTGGTATTCCGACATTCCGGGAAGCCAGAACAAGCCAGAAATTTACCAAAACGGCCGAGCTTGTAAACTAAATGTTTACCGCACTTCTCGCAGATTTCATCAGAAACTTCATCTTCAATCTCAATTTCCTTCATCTCTTCTTCTGCAAATTCAAGTCTTTTCTCGAAGGATTCGTAAAATTCCGCAAGAACCTTAACCCAATCCTCAGAACCTTCTTCTACATGGTCAAGATCACCTTCCATGTTGGCAGTAAACTCTACATTAAGAATTTCTGGGAAAAACTCTTCCATTTGTTCTATGACAAGTTCACCTAACTCTGTAGGCATGAATTTCTTTTCCTCGATGGCAACATACCCGCGCTTCTGAATCGTTTCCAGTGTTGGCGCATATGTACTCGGACGGCCTATGCCCAGCTCTTCAAGAGTCTTAACCAGCCTAGCCTCGGTATAACGCGGTGGTGGCTGTGTGAAGTGCTGCTTCGGCTCAATCTCCTGTTTCTCCAGTACATCTCCATTTTTCAGTGGAGGAAGCAGGCGATCTTCTTCTGTTGTACCGTCATCGTTACCTTCCACATATACCTTCATGAAACCTTGGAAGCGAACTTTGGAGCCCGCAGCGCGGAAGATCGTATCTCCGACAGCAATATCAACAGAAAGTGTGTCTAGTATAGCCGATGACATCTGACTTGCGACAAAACGTTCCCAGATTAGTTTATATAAGCGAAATTGATCCCGGCTCATAAATGATTTAATCGAATCCGGATCACGCAAAATGGACGTTGGACGAATAGCCTCATGCGCATCCTGTGCATTAGCTGCCTTTTTGGAATAGTTTCTAGGTGTTTCAGGCGCAAATGGTTCACCGTACTTGCCAATGATGTATTCCTTCGCTTCTTCCTGTGCAGATGCAGCAATTCGAGTGGAATCGGTTCTCATATACGTAATGAGACCCACTGTGCCTTCTTTTCCAAGGTCTACGCCCTCATACAGTTGTTGTGCAACGGACATCGTCTTAGAAGCTCTGAAATTCAATTTACGTGCGGCTTCCTGTTGCAAGGAACTCGTCGTAAACGGAGCGGAAGGATTGCGGCTACGTTCCTTCTCTTTCACTTCTTTGACCGTAAAGTCAGCGCCTTCGATCTGTTTCAAGATCGCCTGTACTTCAGCTTCGCTACCCAGTTCGGTCTTGGTGCCGTTCAATTGATGAAATTTAGCTTCAAATGGATTTCCGTCAGCTGTCAGCTTAGCGGTGATGCTCCAGTACTCTTCAGGTACAAAATCATCAATTTCATTTTCACGATCCAAAATGATTTTGACCGCTACCGATTGAACCCGACCAGCGGATAGTCCTTTTTTGACTTTCTTCCATAATAAAGGGCTAATCTTATATCCTACGAGCCGATCCAGAATACGTCTTGCCTGTTGCGCATTAACCAGATCCATATTGATTTTGCGCGGCGTTTTGAACGCATCTTTGACTGCTTGTTTAGTAATCTCATTAAATACAACGCGGCAATCCTCTGTATCATCAAGTTCCAAGGCATGAGCCAAATGCCATGCAATAGCCTCACCTTCGCGATCCGGGTCAGCTGCGAGGTACACTTTTTTCACTTTTTTACGCGCATCTTTCAGTTCTTTCAAAATCGAACCTTTGCCGCGGATCGTAATATATTTCGGATTAAAATCATTCTCAACCTCAACGCCGATCTGACTTTTCGGCAAATCACGCACATGTCCCATCGAAGCCTTAACGATGAACTTGCTGCCTAAATATTTGCCAATGGTCTTCGCCTTTGAGGGCGACTCCACGATTACGAGTGAATCCGCCATAGGTCCATCTCCTCTCAGTCATGAAACTGCTTGGTTCCAATTCATAGTAATGCTCATCATAGCCGTTAACTTCCGTTAATAATCTATATTCACACGCTGCATACGTCACAGCATCGTCATACCCTTGCATATCTAGTTCCAGGTAATTGGCTAATCTGCTTTTTTATGATTAAAGATAACAGAACTGAATGCAAATGTCCAAAATCCCAACTAAGCCGTTCAACAAGTTGATCTAAGGACTGTTCCTCCTGTTCGAGTATGGCGATTACTCTCTGCTCGTCCGAAGAGAGGGTTGCCGGAGGAAACATTCCCGCTGTAACAGACTGTTTATTTTGCGTCGAACGTCCTCTATTGTAAGGAACTTGTTCGGGATTTGGCAAGTCCATTTGATACTCTTCTAACAGATCCGCTGCAGAAGTGACCAATTTTGCGCCCTGTCGAATGAGATTATGTGACCCTCTGCTCTTTGGCGATGTAATAGGACCTGGCACAGCAAATACATCTCTACCCGCATCCAATGCTGCATCAGCCGTTATGAGTGAGCCACTACGAATGTCAGCTTCTACCACCAACGTCCCTAGACTTAAGCCAGCAATAATTCGGTTCCGTTCGGGAAACAATCCCTGGTGAGCTCGAGTACCTGGAGGATATTCTGACAAAAGTAGACCCGTTTCGGCAATGCGTTCAGCCAAACTATTATTTTCAGGCGGATAGATCGAATCTATCCCTGTTCCGAATACTGCAATCGTTTTGCCACCTACACGCAAAGCAGCATCATGACACACGCTATCAATACCTCTAGCCAGTCCACTTACAATGGTCAAGCCTGCCTTGCACAATTCCTCAGCCAGCCGCTCCCCAACTTTACGACCATATACAGTCGGCATACGGGTACCTACCATCGCGATGGACTTAGAATGCAACAGTTGCATATCTCCACGACCATATAATACCCATGGAGGCTGAACGGTTTCCTTCATTAATATAGGGTAATTGGAATCCAGATAAGTTATAACCTCAATCCCCTGTTTGTAAACGTTCTCGCGTTTTTGATTAATCCAGTCAAGGTCAAACTGCACAGCAAGGCGATGCGCCTGATCCTTCCTCAAACCCGCCTGCAACCAATCGGCTTCCGTATAATCTAATAGATTTTGGAGCTTATGCTGTCCAGATAATAACTTCGCGATCGTTTTTTTACCGACCCCATCCATCTCATGCAAACCAAATAAAACCCATCTCTCCTCCATAAACAAAAACCTCCCGATCCGGGAAGAAGTTCTTCCCTCATATTGTGTAGGCTGTGACAACGGATTGCAAGCGTTTACTCTAAAAAGAATCTCTCCCTTCTCACGAGTAAGCCGAGTAAAAAACGCAAAAAAGCAACCCTTCGCCCTTAATTAGGACAAAAGGTTGCTTACCTTTTCCGTATTCACAAAGTCGGTTTACCTGGAAATCGAGTTTCCTGTACCGTTTCTTCTATTATAACGGAAAAGAATTAATGTGTCGTGCACAAATTCAGGATACCACGTTCTTCAAGCACACTGACAAGTGTAGATCCCATCTCGGCTGGCGTAGGCGCAACCTTGATACCACAAGATTCAAGCTTCGCAATTTTTTCCTTAGCCGTACCTTTACCACCAGAAATGATTGCGCCAGCGTGACCCATACGTTTGCCTGGAGGAGCTGTAACACCACCGATGAACCCTACAACAGGTTTGGTCATGTTAGCTGCCACCCATTCTGCTGCATCCTCTTCAGCAGTACCACCAATCTCACCAATCATAATGACTGCATGAGTCTGCGGATCTTCATTGAACCGTTTGAGAATATCAATAAACTCAGAGCCCTTAACAGGGTCTCCACCGATTCCGACAGCAGAGGATTGTCCAATGCCACGAGTGGTGAGTTGATGTACAGCTTCATACGTCAATGTTCCACTACGGGAAACGACACCAACATGTCCAGGCATATGGATGTATCCTGGCATAATTCCAATTTTACATTCGCCTGGTGTAATAACACCTGGACAGTTAGGGCCAATCAGGACGGTATTTTTACCTTCCATAAAACGATCTACCTTAACCATATCAAGCACAGGAATACCTTCTGTGATACAGATGACAAGATCCAGCTCTGCATCTACAGCTTCCATGATTGAATCTGCTGCGAAAGCTGGGGGAACATAAATGACGCTCGCTGTTGCGCCAGTCGCTTCCTTCGCTTCCTGCACTGTATTGAATACCGGGAGACTCACCACTTGGCCATCTTCCAGTGTGATATCAACATTGGTTCCGCCTTTACCCGGAGTAACACCGCCTACCATCTGGGTTCCGTAGTCCAATGCGCCCTTCGTGTGGAACATTCCCGTTGAACCCGTAATGCCTTGCGTAATGACTTTTGTATTTTTATCAATCAAAATACTCACGTTGCTTCACATCCTTACGGTTATTTTTCAAGTGCCGGACAGCTCCGGTACTAAGGAAGCTTGTTGCACTACTCGGGTGCAACCTTCCCAGGAATGAGCTTACTTCACGAGGGCAACAATTTTCTGTGCACCATCGGCCATGGAGTCAGCAGGTACGATATTTAGGCCGGATTCACCCAAAATACGCTTACCAAGCTCCACGTTTGTTCCTTCAAGACGGACTACCAGTGGTTTCGTAAGTCCAAGCTGCTTCGCAGCTTCAACGACACCATTGGCAATGACATCACAGCGCATGATACCGCCGAAAATATTAACGAAGATGCCCGCAACTTTAGCGTCAGACAGAATGATTTTAAACGCTTCTGTTACTTTCTCCGTTGTGGCACCGCCCCCAACGTCAAGGAAGTTGGCTGGGTCGCCTCCATAATATTTGATAATGTCCATCGTTGCCATCGCAAGTCCCGCACCATTAACCATACAGCCGATGTTTCCATCCAGCGCTATGTAGCTGAGGTCGTATTTCGAAGCTTCGATTTCTTTTTCGTCTTCTTCGTCCAGATCACGAAGTTCCAAAATGTCTTTGTGACGGAACAGCGCATTGGAGTCAAAATTGAGTTTCGCATCCAGTGCGATAACGTTTCCATCTCCTGTAACAACAAGAGGGTTAATCTCAGCGATGGAGCAATCTTTTTCGACAAATGCCTTGTACAACGCTAACATGAACTTCACAGCTTTGTTAACCAATTCATTTGGAATATTAATGCTGTAAGCCAGTTTACGTGCTTGGAACACTTGCAATCCGATTGCAGGATCAACGATTTCTTTGAAAATTTTCTCAGGTGTAGCTTCAGCCACTTCTTCGATCTCCGTACCGCCCTCTTCGGAAGCCATCATAACGACACGTCCCGTAGCGCGATCCACAACAACACCCACATAGTACTCTTTGCGGATATCGCATCCTTCTTCAATCAGAAGACGCTTCACTTCTTTACCTTCAGGTCCAGTTTGGTGTGTAACCAACACTTTCCCCAAAATTTCAGATGCATACGCACGAACCTCATCCGTACTCTTCGCCACTTTCACACCGCCGGCTTTACCCCGGCCACCTGCGTGAATTTGCGCTTTGACTACAGTCACCGGACTGCCCAGTGCCTCTGCGGCCGCGACCGCTTCATCGACTGTATAAGCAACCTTTCCATTAGGAACGGCAACTCCATACTGTTTCAGTACTTCTTTTCCTTGATATTCATGGATATTCATTCTCGAATCCTCCTATCAACATGACTGCAACAAGGCGGGTTGGTTGACTAACAAAAGACAAATGTTGACTATTTTTACTTAAACCCAATTCATTGTAACACGTTTTTAAAACGCTTTCCTTAAAAAATTAATGGTTAATAGACAGCATTTTGATATGGATATCATCCCATTTAGCGAATGCTTGGATATAAATGGAAAAACCTTCGACTAATTTGTCGAAGGTTCGTCATCATTTTGGTGGTTATTTTCTGGACTCTTTCATATTGGTCTCATGCACCTTATGCAAAAGCCCTTTGAACTGTCCTAGCAAAGCCTCAAACTCGGTACTATTCAAACAAGCATCTCCTTGGATCGAGGACGGTATAGCCAAAGCTTTGTTTCGTAATTCCCTACCTGAGTCGGTTAATGTAATAAGCACTTTACGCTCATCCTGCGCTGAGCGTTCACGATGGATGTGACCTGCGGATTGCAAGCGTTTCAGCAGAGGAGTCAACGTCCCCGAATCGAGATAAAGCGCCTCTCCGATTTCTTTCACCGTACATTCTTCACGCTCCCACAGCACCATTAGCACTAAATACTGCGAGTATGTTACACCCAGCACCTCTAGATAAGGCTGGTACATCTTGGTGATTTCTCGTGAACAAGCATATATGGCAAAGCATAATTGGTTATCCAACTTCAATGAATCGTTCTGCATTTCTTGATCTCACCTGCCTAATTGTACATTCAATTCCTAATTAATCCGCATTTTCAGGCCTAAGTTAGCTACTTGAAGTTGCGAATGACTAGAAACTCTAGATCTATCTTATCACAAATTAGAAAAAAAACAGAATAATTGAGCACAAAGTATTTTACTTTTATATTTAATCATGTTAAATTAAATTGTATAAAATATAATTGTTTGCATAGGAGTGGAATGATATGATGACGATCCAACAAAAAATGTATGAAACGACAGTTAAAGCCGTAGGCGGACGTAACGGTTATGTAGAATCCTCCAGCCCTGAACTTCGACTAGACGTACGTACCCCTAAAGAAATGGGTGGTGCTGGCGGTGAAGGCACGAATCCTGAACAATTATTTGCGGCAGGTTACGCAGCTTGTTTTGACAGTGCACTCAACATGGTAGCTCGTATGCAGAAGATTAAATTGGAAGGTACAGAGGTAACGGCTATAGTTCACTTTGGCAAAGTTGAAGATGGTGGCTTTGGAATCGCGGCTACACTGGACGTTCTAGCCAAAGGTGTAGAAAAAGAAACGGCTGCAAAATTAGTCGAAGCTGCTCACCAAGCATGCCCTTATTCCCGTGCAACCCGTGGAAACATTGTTGTTGAACTGAACGTTCTTTAAAACATTAATATTTCATTTGCATGCCTTATATAAGACGTTTGGTTTTCATTCGTAATTCTCTGAGGAATTTCTTGTTGATCTCATAACAATTCAGGAATCAGGAATCTCGTTCGATGTCATCATGACGAACACCTGAGTTGACGCCCTGATTTCTTTTATATAAAATGCATAATAGAAGATGAGGAAGCACCTTAATTCGAAGACTGGCCTGCACTCTGCAGAGTCAAGAACGAAGTGAGGTGTTTCTTTTATTATGTACGGTAAAATACATAGTGCTTGTTTGTACGGAATTGATGGCGTTTTGATTGAGGTCGAAACCGATTTATCGAATGGCTTGCCTCAGACAGCCATCATTGGACTGCCAGATTCAGCCATTCGTGAGGCTGTGGAGCGTGTCCGGGCAGCGATTAAAAATTGTGGTTTCCAGTACCCACTACAGCGAATTACGATTAACCTAGCTCCTGCTGATTTACGCAAAGAAGGCTCTTCCTTTGATCTGGCAATTGCCGTGGGTCTGCTTGCCACTAGTGGACAACTCATACTCCCTCCACAAGAACGAACGCTGATCCTTGGCGAGCTTGCTCTAGATGGCACTGTGCGTGCGGTACCCGGTATCCTTGCTATGGTTGATCTTGCTAAAAGGGGAGGCTTTACTTCTGTCCTGCTACCAAAGGAAAATCTGGCAGAGGCTGCTCTAATCCGAGGCATTAAGGTGTATGGGATTCGACATCTGCAAGATGTTATACCGCAAAGCGAATCTGGTATAGGTAACACTGTAGAAACAAAAGCAAATAATCAGCCACTCATTTTAAAAGATTACAACCATTTGTTATCGTCAAAGAATGCAATAAAAGTGATTGATCCGGATAAAGGTGGACAACCAGAGGATTCCTCTCTAGAGGACTATAACGATGTATTAGGACAACATCATGTGAAACGGGCACTGATGATCGCTGCTGCAGGCATGCATAATATTATGCTTGTCGGCCCACCCGGTACGGGCAAAACGATGTTGATTAAAAGGCTGCCCACCATTCTCCCTCCCCTTTCCGATGAGGAAGCCCTTGAGGTAACCAAAATTTTAAGCGCTGCAGGTAAGTTAAAAGAAATATCACAAGGGCTCGTCAGCCAAAGGCCATTCCGTTCTCCACATCACACCATCTCAACGTCAGGTTTAATCGGTGGCGGCAGTATTCCGAAGCCTGGTGAAGTAAGTCTGGCACATCGTGGCATTTTGTTTTTGGATGAGCTGCCTGAGTTCCAACGTCAAGTGCTCGAGGTATTGCGTCAGCCATTGGAGGATCGAACGGTGACGATTAGCCGAGCCAGGGCTGTATTCACGTTTCCCGCGCAGTTTATGCTCGCCTGTTCGATGAACCCGTGTCCATGTGGATATTTATCAGCACAAACCAATGACCTCAGTTGTATCTGTAGTCCTTCCCGTGTCGCAGCATATCGTGCCAAAATATCAGGACCACTACTTGATCGAATCGACCTTCAAGTCGAAGTTCCACCTCCAGGTGAATGGCGTAAGGCTGCCCCTTCTCTTGGCTCTAATGAGATGCAAGCCAAGGTCATGCACGCTCATCGGCTTCAAGCCAAACGTTACGCACATACACGTGTTCACTGGAATAGCCAGCTTTCTGGAGCATTGCTACGCCGCATGATTGTTCTACCTCAGGAGGCAGAGCAATTGCTGCAAAATACACTACAGGCCATGAACCTAAGCATGCGCGCACATGATCGAATCATAAAGATGGCACAGACGATAGCTGACCTTGAAAATGAGGGTGAAGTGGTTACTGCGCATGTGGCTGAAGCCATTCAGTATCGTCAGTTGGATCTTAAAATCTTTTAAAAAGAATGCCGTAATCCACATTTGTTAATAGGGGGCGGTATAACTCAAACATTACAAATAGCCCCATTTACGCCTGCTGATCGATTGAATGAACACACGTTTACGGCCTAAACCCAAGAAAACAAACTTTCCTTAGGGGCATTGTTTATGCCATAAATGGATAAGTTCAACCTATATAGCATTCCCATGTATTAGGGAAAACAGCGTAAATTGGGGCGATTTGTGTCACCTCATTCTTCACCAAACGTCGACAAAATATATACAACTTTACATAACCTACGTTATGAAAATCAATTATTCAAATAGAGTCAGCTTGTCTTTTGCCGGTGTACGTTCTTTAGCTGAAGGAATAACATCCGGGTACCCCATATAAATCATGCCAATAATCTTTTCGCCTGCTTCAATGCCGAGCGGTTTACGAAATTTAGGAGCATATAAAAATGGTTTCGTTACCCAGAATGTGCCAATCTCTTCACTCCAGGCTGCAAGTAGAAAGTTCTGTACGAGCGCGCTAACCGCAGCAAAATCCTCATCCCAAATGTTTTGGCGTGGATCCTCTTCCAGTACAACCAACATAACCGCAGGAACCTGCTTAATATTAGCTGAAAATTTATTATCTTCTCCCATCTCAGCATCAATAGCCTGAGCTAGCTTATTGCGGCCATCCCCAGTAAACAAAAGGAACCGCCAAGGTTCGCGCAGTTTGTGATTCGGAGCCCATACGGCTACATCTAATAATTCAATAATTTTGTCTGTTGGCACCGCGTCTTTTTTGAACTTTTTGACCGTCCGGCGATTTTTAATCGCCTCAATGACCGCGTTTCCTGTCTGAATTGATTTGCTCATCACATAACCTCCTAGGCTTTCTTGTTTAATATTATGGTGTAACAGCTTGTAAGCCAAGCATATGATTTGATATAAAACTGCCAACCTGTTAAGTTGCTTCTTCATTATACATCGTTATGTTCACCGGATTCAAAAAAGCTGACTGTTCTGAGTCTTCTCCTCTTCTGTTACCTATAATCATAGAAAAAGATGCTTTCCATCTTGCTCCCTTCGAAAGGGATACATAGATTAAAAGCACCTCGGTACTCATGCATATTTAACTGGCAACCATCCTTCTATTTCTAGCCGAACCCTCTAGTATGAGCCAGCTCCTTCGAAGATACCATTTACAAAATCCATTTTGTTCATTTTCTCTGCATTACCTGCTACATCGGTGCTATAGTATTCCACCAACTTTACGTCATTTGCATAAAATTTAACAGGGCCATTGTAGGCCTTCCACTCTCCGCCATTGTAACGATATTGCGTTATCTTTACACCTGATCCGTTAGCTTCATCCGTGGCTTGCAGTCTAAACGTAAACCCGACAATATAAAGCTTTCCATTAATCGTTTCCGTTAATGGCACCAGGCGATATTTGGTTACTGGAGGCTGAACATCTTGGTTTACGCGTAACACAAAGTCTACTGTATTGTGATCTCCCGGAGTTAAATCCGCTGATATACTATGTTTTGGATAACCTGCTGCTTCCACAACGATTGTCGTTGAACCTATTGGAATCCGTTTAAGTAAGTAATGTCCCTGAGCATCGGTTGTGGCTCGTTCCGTGTACCCACTAACTTTTGCGCCTGCAATCGGATTCCCATTAGCATCAACAATCTGCCCTCTGACATGAGCAGCATCTTCAAGTACTACATCGATAAGTAACGTTTGACCAGCATCAATGCCTAGACGGTCTTGTAGATACGGGAGATGATCCTGACTATCGATCCAGATGGCAATGTTCGCGTTATAATCGTAGTCGATGCCCGTAACTGTATATCTTCCATTCGCATCCGTCTGTATAAGACGATCTGTTATACTTGTCACTTTAATTGCTGCACCAGGAATCGGCTGACCCGCTGGATCCGTTACCGTGCCCATAATGGTAGAAGGCTCATATAGACTTACATCGATGTTCACTTCATCCCCAGGACTTAACGTATAATTTTGATATTGCCTATAGGATGCATAGGTAATGAAGCCATCTGCTTCAACGTACAATGTCAGATCTGTATAATCTTCAACGACTGCTTCAAAGCGATAGTTTCCGTTTTCATCAGCGAACAGACTGTGTTTGGTCGTATCGCCCTGATAATAAAGCTCATAATCCACTTTGGCATGAGGGACGCTGTAACCTTCTCGATCCGTTATTTTCCCATGAATAATGGCTGGTGGTTGGGCATTATTTTCTTGTGCGGTGGAGGAGGCTCCTTCTTGCTCCAATGCGTAGGACGTTCCAGCGTACACAACACTAAGTAAGATCGAAAAGAAGCACAACATGAACGATCGAGAGATCCATTTTGAACACTTACTCATAAACATGGGTTTCACCTCATTAGTCTATTTATGGGTCTTGTCATACAGCAGCCAGTCAGTGTTAGCTTGTAAGTAATTCAAGTTTCCAAAATTCTCCGTCCCATACATAATGCCAGATTCCCCCACCACCACTCAGGGTATGCTGCACCTCCAGCACATCCATTTTGGGCGTTTGCCAACAACGCTTAACTTTGCTATCCATTCTGTTTGTTTCTTTTTCCATCTTCCTCTCCTCCTACCTTCAATCTTCTTTTCTGGTTATTTCCCACGATATATGATACATTTTGTATCATTAAATTACAATATGGAATTCATTGCAAATAACCAAAACTCTAACGAATATCTCAATCAGGATACATGTTGGAATTAGAGCGAGACAGATTGAAGTATTACGGATCTAAAAATTGACCCTATTGATTGGAACCAATAGAAAGATGAGGTATCGTCTATCAACAAAAAAAGACTTCACTACCACGACGATGTTCGTGGCAATAAAGTCCGTTTTCAACCTCATTTATTTAGTTGCATCTTAGAACTCCGAGAGGAATAGATTTTGCCAAATTTACGTATCGGATCAGAAGTTTTTCGCAAGCATCATACTGAGCACTTCAAGAGAACGTGACACAACAGGAGCGAAAAGCCGGTGAGCGATGCCTTTAAGTGAGATTGAAGCGGCTCTAAAACGCATTGACAATATGTTCTAGGGAAATTGCTTCTCCAGTCGCATCTTGCATCACTGCAATAACATCAAAGCGGATTTGCCGATTGAGCTCTCCAGTCCTTTGCATATACACCGCCGCTGTTGAACGAACCTGCTGCACCTTACGGAAATCAACCGATTCCTGTGGTGTACCGTATCTCCCTACGCCGCTTCTACTTCGGACTTCAACAAAAATGACGAGTTCTTCAAACGTAGCAACAATATCGATTTCCCCACTACGGCAACGCCAGTTCTGGGCTACGATCTCGTAATCATGTTCTTGTAGCCACCGACAAGCTGCTTGCTCGCCTAATTTTCCTTTTTGTTGACGTGTAAGCCTAGGGGTGGGTTGATGTTCTGGTATATGATCTACCAATCGTTCTGTTCCTCCCGTCCAGAAGCCATTCGATCAGCTTTATAAATGTAGGTTAATACCTCTGCTACTAACTGATATAATTCTGCCGGTATCTGTTCATCTAGATCCAGCTTAGAGAGCACCTCTACCAGAGCCGCATCTTCTTGAACAGGCACACCATTTTCCTTGGCTTTATCCAGAATGGCTTCTGCCACTTTGCCACGACCTTTGGCCACGACAACAGGCGCTTCTGTTTCCCCTGGTACATATTTTAAGGCAACAGCCTTTTTGGAAAGCAGATCCGGCTGCGGCTCATCTTTCATATTTTAAAGTCCACCCCTTTGTACCGTTCAGGGCTATAATCCGACGCATTAATTTTACGTTCTGCACCAGGTTCCTGGCCTACCGGCCAAGGTTCTGTCTTAAAGGTAAGCAGTTGGTAGCCTAGCTTATCGAGAGCCGTATGAATGACTTCACGCCCACTTTCGAGTAGCGGCCCCATGCCTTCCCGATCATTAAGCACACGCAGACTGACTATATTGTTGACGACATGCACATCCACTAACGTTGGCCCCAGACTCTTCATATCTAAGTCAAACCACAAACGGCAGTTGGATGCATCCAGTTCGCCGCGCTGTCCTCTGCGAGATTGTATCTGAACTGAAGCGGTCTCCTCCCCATCAGGACCGGTAATTGGAATGAACCAATGCATCTGGGCAAAGGTAGAGCTTCGATCGGTTGTCAGCAATAATTGCTGACCCGTTAAATATTGCACAGCCTGCCCGGCGGCATCTTTGAGTGCCGCCGGGGCATTGTCGCTGCTGGCTAACTGCAGCAGCAAGCCCTTCAGCGAGTCCGTGGTTCCCGGACTCGCCGCGTCGCCCACGCGCGCTTGCGCAGCTGCGCCGTGCACTGCCTGCTGCTCGTGCTCTGCACCGAGCAGCTTCAACACACGCCCCACCCACGGGTCTCCCCCGTGGGTTACGGGCGCTGCCGCAGCTCCTGTAGGTGCTGCGGCAGTTCCACCAGCCGGCGGCATATCAGCGCCGGCTGGAACCTGCTGCGGCACGCCTCCGGCAGCCGCAGCGGCTTGGCCGCCCTGCGATGCAGGGGCGGCCTGGGCTGCCGCACCCGGCTGTGCCGGTGCGGCAGTGGATGCGCTGCGCAGCGCATCCAGCAGCGCCAGCAGCTTGGGCGCAAGCTCCGCTGCGCTTGCTGCTGCTGGCGCCGCCTGCGCGGCTGCGGGCGTTGCACTCGCAGCCGCAGGCATGGCCTCAGTGCTGCCGGCAGTTCGCCCGGTAGCACTTGCTTCTGGCTGTCCCGCGATTGCGCGGCCAGCCATAGGATCAGCCGCCCCTGGTGCACCTGGGCGGCCCTTACCCACAGAGCCCGCTTCAGTACCACGCGGGCTCTCCCCAGGTATTCCGGTTCCCGCCGGAATACCTGCTCCTTGCTTGCCAGCCGTCTCCACTTGGCTGGCTCCCGCCTTCACGCCAGCAGAATCCGTAGCGGTACCTGTGCCTGCTGCTGGCGGTTGTCCGGTCGCCTTTGATGGAGCTCCCGCCTCTCCTGCTTCGCCATCAGTCATAACATGGGTTCCTCCAACTGCTACGGATGCCTGTCCTGCTCCATTCGTTGCTGCTAAAGGGCGCCCTGCACCAGCAGGCAATGCAGCCTCTTCTGCTTGCAGACTTCCCGTCACGGGCATTGCCGCTCCCTGGTTAATCGCTGTCTTCGCCGCACCAGCTTGTTCTCCCGTGGTGGTTGTAGCCGACTTGCCTGCCTGTTGCGTAAGAAAGGATTCTAGCTGGTCTGCAAGTCCATTCAACAATTGATGCAAGGGTGGGCCAAACACTGCCTGGTGCAACCCTTTAACAGTCTCCGCTGTAATTGGAAGCCCCCGCTGGAAAGCAATTCCCGTCGATTGCACCCATTCCTCCACCGGAACCTGTGCTGGCTTAGCTGTCATCATATTTTGAATCATAGCGACATTATCCTTAGTCAGAGGTAATCCACTGCGCTGCATAGCCAGTAACAATTCACGATTCCCTTTCGTATCAGACAAGCCTACTTCTTGAAGCAGATTGTTCAACGATGCTTGAGGCAGTTCCGACAACGTATTAGCCAGCGGTTTCATCACAGTGATGCCATTCTCTCCCTGTGGCTGTACCTGAAGCAAAGTGGTTTCCCCTTGGCGCAGAGGCGTCTCAAGCTTGGCTCTCACCTGCACTCCCTGTATTTGCAGAACGGCATCTCCGCCATCATCCGACACACTAAGAACAGATCCACGTACCACCTGTCCTTCTTTCAATTCAAGAGGTTTGGCTTCACCTGGTTTATTGTCCCCGAGTAGCCCTCGAATCATTGAGCTGATATTCACGACTTCCCCTCCTCTCGTCTGAACAATCTAAGTTCAACTCAAGTTAGTTGAACTTAGATAGATTAAAATAACGTTTGCTGCTCCCCTAACAAATTCCCTAGGAAACTACGGCGATGCATAGGTGTAGCTCCCAAAGCCATGATCTGTTCCCGATGGAATTTTGTGGCGTAGCCTTTATGTATCGACAGACCATAATCCGGATATAACGTCTCCCACTCTTCCTTGCACAGTCGATCCCGGGTCACCTTCGCAATAATGGATGCTGCAGCAATGGACTGACTATTGGCATCTCCTTTAATGATTGACATCTGAGGTATAGTCACATCGACCTTTTCCGCGTCTACGAAGAGATAGTCAGGTCGAACCCCAAGCCCTTCCACTGCCCGCTTCATCGCGAGACGAGTCGCTTGTTTAATATTAAGATGGTCAATCTCTTTTGCATCCGCAAAACCAACACCGACGGATATCGCTTTTTCCATAATGAGTTCAAACAACATATCGCGTTTTTTCTCCGACAGCTTTTTGGAATCATTCACACCTTCTAGAATTAGATCCCGAGGTAAAATAACCGCTGCCGCCACCACATCTCCAAACAAACATCCCCGACCGACTTCATCAATGCCAGCAATATGTTCGAATCCACTCTCCCAATACTCTCGTTCATATCTCAGCAGATCTTGTGGTTCAGCGGCCACCTTTTCTTTTTTCTTCTTTGGTTTATCCAGCACTTCTAACTGAATAAGTTCAACTTCTTTATCGTTATGAGTCATCTTACCTTCATCTCCTCTACCCATGCTTGCAATAACATATTTATCAGATTCATTCAGATATACATTGGCTTACCCATAAAATATTAGAGTTACTGAACCATACATGTTCACCAACGACATTTAATTTAGTAGACAACTTGTTACATAATAATGGTATAGAAATAAGAAATAGATTGAATCAATTTCATAATACCTATAGCTGCTTCAATCAAGGCAAGATATAGATCAAAACGGTTCAATTTGTCTTTATCTCGTTTCAACAATCCATTTTTAATGAGTTATGAAATTGATTCGATTTATTATTTTTATCGGCATTTGTTTATTTAAATTGAAGATACTTTGCATCCGTCCTTGTCCGTTTACTTCACCATTCATCATACCATGATTCGTTTTGTCCTCATATACATATGACGCAATCTAAGCAATGCTTAAAATCTTCCAAATAACGCCCTTTGTAAGAAACTTGTGGACGAAGTTATCTCGTAGATCTAACTTTCTAAAATAGTTATGTCTCTGTTTCCTATTAATTCGCCTCTCCCTATTCGCAAATGGTTTAATGAATTAGATATCTCGCCTATTGTATACAAAAAAAAACGGCCGCTCCCGGTAATCCGGTAACGGCCGCTTCTTTCGGCACTTGTTCCATATAAGAAGACTGAGTATACAGTTCATCTTCCTACAATATATTGATTAATATGGAGCTTCCATTGAGAAGCGTCCCATCTTGCCAGCACGCAGTTCACGCAAAAAGGCTCTTGATGCCTTTTCAAGGTCAACACGCCCTCCGCTTACAATACAACCACGAATGCGTCCAACCTTTTCCATAATTGCTATGACACTGTCTGAATCATCTGCATCCTTGGAAAAATCCTCAAGTCCGTAACGCTCTTCAAGAGCATTCCAGTAATAACGCATTAAATAACTAATCGCAAAATAGGCAATATCCTCGGCATTCAAAATTTCTTCTTTGATGGCACCTGTTACCGCAAGGCGATAACCTACGTTCTGATCTTCGAACTTCGGCCATAGAATACCAGGGGTATCTAGCAGTTCCATCTCTTTGCCTACCTTGATCCACTGTTGCCCCTTCGTCACACCCGGGCGATCCCCTGTCAGGGCAATACTTCGTCCTGCCAGTCGATTAATCAGCGTCGATTTACCAACGTTTGGAATACCTACAATCAATCCACGAACCGCGCGAGGGTTAACCCCTTTAGCTAGCTGGCGATCAATTTTTTCTTTTAGAAGAAGCTTCGCCTGTACAGGAATGTCTTTTACATTCGTGCCTGTTGAAGCATCTACAGGAAAAGCAGTTATTCCCTCTTTTTTGAAATAGTCAATCCATTCTTGCGTCACTTCGGCATCTGCCAAATCAGACTTATTTAACAGAATCATACGGGGTTTCCCCTGCAATATTTCGTCAATCATCGGATTACGGCTGGAGACAGGCAGACGGGCATCCAACAGTTCGATGACCACGTCAATGAGCTTCAACTTATCCTGAATCTGGCGTCTGGCTCGGGTCATATGACCTGGAAACCATTGTATCGTCACCTTGTCCTCACCTCTTTATCATTCTAATCTAAGACAGTCCTTCTTTCGAGAAGCTCTGCCTTAATATTCCCGTTATCATTCACATTACATAGTCTGCCATAAGTCCTGCATCACTATTAATGATTAATCCATTTTATCTTACCGACCGGCCAGAAAATTACATCGGCACGACCGATAATATCCTCTAGAGATACATAACCAATCATACGGCTATCTGTACTGTTGGGACGATTGTCTCCCATTACAAACACATGTCCTGGTGGCACTTTACCATCCGGGAATTGATCATTCGGGAAATCCTTCACGTTATACGTTCCGCCATTTGCTTCTGCGGCATCAATCGCACCTTGAATATAAGTCTCATTGACTTTTTGACCATTGACTGTTACCGTATCATCATTTACCTCTACCGTGTCACCTTCGACTGCAATAACACGCTTAATGAAATCTCGACCTTCGGACGGTACATGGAAGACAATAACTTCGCCACGTTTCGGCTCGCGGATATCGTATAATATTTCATTAACAATGACACGTTCACCTGTTTCAAAATTCGGCTGCATAGACGGTCCGTCTACGACAAATGGTTTGAATAACAACCACCGAATCAAAATAACGAGCACTAATGCGATAACAATGGCTTTAAGCCACTCGACAATTTCATTTTTAGCTTTTTTGGATCGACTGTCTTTTTCATCGACAGCATTGCCTTGGTTTGGTTGAACTTCATGTTCCATCACTGATCTTCCTCTCTTCACGGTACATGTTTATAGCAGCTTGCAAATCCAGATTTTTGCATCATTCCATTCCCATCTTGATCGAAACAGATACAAAATAATCTCATCAGTTATGTAATCTATACGCCAGCATTTTGCATAATTCGATTCCACTCGCTCTCGGAAACGGTATTTCAGACGGGCATATACTCCCGTGTAAGCCAATGTGAAGACGAATGAATCTTTTTCACAACTCACTAAAAATGTAATCTTTGGTAATTATAAGTCGCTCATTGGATTTATGCAAAATGCTCACACAAGAACTCCGTACATTCAAACCACAATTAAATGACATCAATAACTGATTAATTCAAACCTCCCGGACTAACTCTTACGTGTGCCGCCATACCATTTTACTCGGAAGTGTACCTCCGGTTCAACTTTTCCCAGACAAAAACGAAAAGGGCTTGTCTCCAAGCCCTCCCCGGTATCCGTTATATTAACGAATTTCTTTAATTCTCGCTGCTTTACCGCGTAGTTCACGAAGATAATAAAGCTTCGCACGACGCACTTTACCACGGCGAGCCACTTCGATTCTATCGATTTTTGGGGAATGAAGCGGGAAAGCTCTTTCCACACCTACACCGTAAGAAATTTTACGAACTGTAAAAGTCTCACTGATTCCACCACCACGGCGTTTAATCACAACACCTTCGAACAATTGGATACGCTCACGAGTTCCCTCGATTACCTTAACGTGCACTTTCAAAGTGTCACCAGGACGAAAACTCGGAATATCTTTACGAAGTTGTTCTTGTGTAATCGCTTGAACGATATTCATCTATGACTCCCTCCTTCCGTACAGGCGTTCATACTTCTTCCAGAGATCACCTTGTCTCCTTCATTATCCATAGAGGACCGCCGTATTCCACACAACAGACTTATTGTATCATGTAGCATGTCAAAACACAAGACAAATGTAGCAGGTTATTTGTGTTCTGACTATGAACCAATAACTATTCCCAAACCAGGTATCCATTAATCACTTTATTTTAACAATCCTCATTGAAGAAACTTTCCTCTTATAAACATCTCTTTCCGATATCTTGATTATTGCTGAATGACAATCTCACTTGCTCGAATGATATGATCATTTGGAAATTCATACGTCATCAATCTTTTGCTCAGACTTTAATTGAGAAATTGTCACACCTTCCAGCTCGTGTCCTTTCGCCAAATACACCCTAGTCTGCTCATCAAATGCTAACTCCGTCGGCCCTTCCTCTGTCAAGCTCCAGCAACAGGGTATATTGCACCTTATAATGATCAATCTTCACTGGCCTGTCCTTCTTATCGACTAGTTTAATAATCCCCGCTGAGTGATACTGGTTCACTTCCTCTGGCGTAGATAATTGAAAATAAGCAATTCCAGTGACAGCCGATAATAATATGCACACAACCGTAATTATACCTTTTTGGCGACTTTTCATGATTCTCATGATCTCCCTTATGACAGCTCTTCTATACCAATAGACACATTCCCAAGATTAAAAAATGCTTAATAATCAGATTCGCGGAACAAAGTCAACCCTGCAACCGGCTAAGATACTGTAACTTCCACGCGGCCATGTTCGTCTATGATATATAGGGCTAGTTATGCCATGAATTATACTGATATTTTTTTATAAGGAGAACCACGATCGTATGAAATGGAAAAAATGTTTGCTTGTTACTCTAGCTGTACTTACCTGTCTGACCACGGTGTATGTCTATGCCGTTAATCATCCCTCCAACGCCTTAGCACACAAAGCCTGCACATCATGGGATATGGTGAAACGTGAAGTGTTCTCATTATCCCACTCCGAATATAACAGCGTACCAACTTTTGATGCCACTACATTTCAAGTTGCGCCAGGTACTGCCACAGAAGTTCCTGTATTGATGTATCATTACATAGAACCTCATATGGACGCTCTGAAGAAACAAAACAAATCCATGATTAGTCTGCAAGACTTTGAAAAAAACATGAAATACTTACATGACGAAGGTTACCATACGATCACACTTGAAGAGCTGGAAGACTACGTTAATGGACGAATTTCATTACCTTCCAAATCGATTGCAATCACCTTTGATGATGGTTACCAGAACAACTATACACTTGCCTATCCTGTTCTCAAGAAGTATGATTTCCACGCTTCCATTTTTGTGATTGGAAACAAGATTCAGGATCAGCCTTCTGTATTTGACTCAAGCAAAGATACGTTCTTATCCAAACCAGAGATGACAGCCGGTTCAGATGTATTTGAATACAACAGTCACACCTACAATTTGCATCATAAAGGTTTCATGCGGTGTGGTCAGCTCGTTCCCGCTGGTCTCGATACTAGCCTCCTCAGCGATGATATTCAGCAGATGAAGCAGACAGGCATTGATACACCTTATATCGCTTATCCTTTTGGTTATACCAGTACACAGATGATCTACTATTTGCAGCAAAATGGCTACCGCATGGCCTTTACCATTGTCCAAGGAATGGTGAAGCCTGGTGCAGACTTAATGAGGCTTCCACGTCTTACCGTGACTACTGGCACGGATCTACCTGCATTGCTGCAATCCAGTTCAAGTCAAGATGCTGAATTGGTTACTGAGGCGAACTAAAAGTCAACACATTGAAGCATGTGTACAGATAAAGGCCTAGCTATACCGCCATTACGGCTGTAGCTAGGCCTTTTTCTACTCTGATTTCTCTTTTTTCAAACGAAGCTCTTCTAACCAAATTCGTTCTTTATCCGTCAACTCCGCACTTTCCAGCATATCAGGTCTGCGTTCCAATGTACGTAGCAGAGACTGCTCCCGGCGCCATGCATCGATATTCAGATGATGACCTGATAAAAGCACGTCTGGCACCTTCATACCTCTAAACTCCGGTGGACGTGTATAATGCGGATACTCAAGTAGTCCTGTACTGAAGGAGTCAGTCACTGCGCTCGTTTCATTGCCGAGTACACCTGGAATCAAACGTACAACACTATCAATAGCAACCATGGCTGGTAACTCTCCACCCGTCAACACATAGTCGCCAATGGACAACTCGTCCGTAACCAGAAATTCGCGAATACGCTCATCATAACCTTCATAATGTCCACATATAAAAATAAGATGATCCTCTTGCACAAGCTCTTCTGCCTTTTGCTGTGTGAACGTCTCCCCTTGTGGACACATCAGAACAATACGTGGCGCCTTCAACGTAGGCACAGTGGCCTCTTCACGCTGATCAAGGATATCCTCCACAGCAGCAAAGATCGGATCAGGCTTCAACACCATACCGCCTCCGCCCCCATATGGCGTATCATCTACTGTGTTATGTTTATTGGTAGCATAATTACGGAAATTAACCGCATTCAGAGAAACAAGTCCTTTAGTCTGAGCTTTACCAAGAATACTCGTCCCGAATACACCATCGAACATTTCCGGGAACAAAGTTAATACATCTACTTTCATGCTACAGCAGCCCTTCCATAAGGTGTATCTTAACCAGTTTCTCCTTCACATCAACATGGAGCACGACATTATCAATTACCGGAATTAGAACTTCCTTACCTGCTGGTGTTTTGACTACCCATACGTCATTGGCACCCGGCGTTAGGATTTCGGAGATCGTTCCGAGTGTATCTCCCTCTTCCGTAATGACAGTACATCCTACAATCTGATGGAAGTAGTACTCATTCTCTTCGAGTTCGGCCAAATCTTCTTTGGATACTTTAGCCATCCCGCCTTTGAACTTTTCCACTTCATTAATATTTCCGTACTCTTTCAAACGAACGATATACATATTTTTATGCAGACGTGCAGATTCTACATGCACCAAGATCGGATGATTATCCGCTGTAAAGAAATATAGTTCTGCATTATCAGCGAACCGTACTTCTGGGAAATCCGTCAACGGCATGATTTTCAACTCTCCACGAATGCCATGAGTGTTTACAATTTTACCTACATTCATAAATTCTGCCATACAATCCTCCTACGAAATTCAATCAAAATGATAGCTGATCCCACACACACTGCGCAGTCAGAAACATCTTACGATCGCTGTTATCCCCGGATTTCTTTGATTAAATTTTCAAAAAGGTTGATATCCGGTGCTAAAGGCGAACACTTCGTTTCTTCAGATTTTTTTCTGCCCGCTCCGTCAGGGTGTAATCCTCAAAATAATTTTAATTCTGAATTTTATTAAACAATTATAAGTTCAGCATGCACGAAAAGGGGCTAGGACATGCATCCTAACCCCCTTTCGTATATCTTTAAGATATGATATCTACGGTAACCCGTTTATCCATCTTAACTGCTGCTGATGTGACGACTGTACGGAGAGACTTTGCGATACGTCCCTGTTTACCAATGACCTTCCCAACATCGTCAGGATGCACGGTTAACTCATACACGACAAGCCGGTCTTTCTCAACCGTCCGAACCGTCACATCTTCCGGATGATCGACCAAAGCCTTAGCAATTACACTTACTAATTCTTCCATAGATGACCCTCCGAATCAGCACCTTATTTAGATAGTTTAGACTCGTGGAACTTCTTCATCACGCCCGCTTTGCTCAGCAAGTTGCGGACAGTGTCGGATGCTTGCGCACCATTTTGAAGCCATTGCAATGCTTTATCTTCATCGATCTTAACAACAGCCGGTTGTTCAACCGGGTTGTAGTAACCGATCTCCTCGATAAAACGACCGTCACGTGGGGAACGGGAATCCGATACCACTACGCGGTAGAAAGGAGCTTTGTGAGCACCCATACGTTTCAGACGAATACGAACTGCCATTTGAAAATTCACCTCCTTCAATGAAATCTGATTATTACTTCAACTCAGCTAGTATCAACGGAAAGGAAACTTCATTCCTTTGCCTAATCCTTTGAGTTGCTTCATCGCTTTATTTTTGCCGCCTTTAGGCCCCATCATATCCGAGAACTGTTTCATCATGCGGCGCATTTCATCAAACTGTTTGATCAGTCGGTTAACTTCAGCCAGAGATGTTCCGCTCCCCGTAGCAATCCGTTTCCGGCGGCTGTGATTAATCATTTCCGGGTTACGTTTCTCTTCTGTTGTCATCGAGTACACAATCGCCTCAATTCGACCCATCTGCTTGTCATCAACCTTCAGATCTTTAGCTTGTTTCATCTTGCCCATGCCAGGAATCATATCCATGATCTGATCAATTGGTCCAAGCTTTTTCACTTGATCCATCTGCTCAAGGAAATCCTCAAACGTAAATTCAGCATTACGCATCTTACGTTCCATTTCCTTGGCCTTCTCTGTGTCAATGTTCGACTGTGCTTTCTCAATTAGAGAGAGCATGTCGCCCATGCCGAGAATCCGTGAAGCCATCCGTTCCGGATGGAAAGGCTCAAGTGCGTCCAGCTTCTCACCAAGAGAAGCAAACTTGATTGGGCAACCCGTAACGGCTTTGACAGAAAGCGCCGCACCACCACGAGTATCTCCATCCAGTTTTGTCAGTACAACACCGGTTAGATCAAGCTGCTTGTTAAAGTGTTCTGCCACATTAACAGCATCTTGTCCTGTCATACTATCTACAACAAGCAGAACCTCATCTGGATTAACTACACTATGGATCTGACGAAGTTCTTCCATCAGTTCTTCATCTACGTGCAAACGACCTGCGGTATCAATGATAACATAATCATTGCCGTTATCCTTTGCATGCTGCAATCCCTGACGTGCAATCTCTACAGGGCTTGTCTGATCTCCCAGTGTGAATACAGGCGCTTTGATCTGTTCACCAAGCACTTGCAACTGCTTAATCGCTGCAGGACGATAAATATCTCCCGCTACAAGCAATGGTCTGCTATTTTGCTTTTGCAGCATCTTAGCGAGTTTACCGGATGTGGTCGTTTTACCTGCACCCTGTAAACCAACCATCATCAGAACTGTTGGAGGCTTATTCGCTTTAGCCAGCTTCGACTGACTTCCACCCATCAAGTCCGTGAGTTCCTTGTTTACGATGTCGATAATCACCATTCCTGGTGTGAAGCTATCCATCACTTCTTTACCGACAGCCTTTTCTTTCACCTTGGCGATGAATTCCTTGACCACTTTGAAGTTTACATCCGCTTCAAGCAATGCCAGACGCACCTCGCGCATCGCTTCGGCAACATCTTCATCAGACACCTTGCCTTTGCCGCGCAGTTTACTGAACACATTCTGCAATCGGGTCGTTAATCCTTCAAATGCCATGATCCCACCTCCTTAAGCTGTAATACTGTTTGTAAGATCGTTACGTTTCGCTCAGTGCTCAAAATCGTTCTATTCTCTAAGCTGCTGAACAATATCGTTTATTGGTTTGTTGTTATCAATGGAGACACCAATGTCTTCCAATGCATTTTGCAAATCTTCAAGATTACGATTGCGACGCTCATACTTTTCTAACAAGCCAAGCTTGCTTTCGTAATTTTCAAGCACTTGTTCGGCACGCTTGATATGCTCGTATACCGCCTGGCGGCTGATCTCGAACTCGGATGCAATTTCACCGAGCGAGAAATCATCATGAAAGTAATACTTTAAAAAGGTCTGTTGCTTCTCTGTCAGTAAACGTTCATAAAAAGCAAACAGTAAGTTAATTCGGTTTGTCTTCTCAAGCCGATTTTCTTGACTCATATCGGGGCACTCCCTTCGTCAAGGAGAAACACTTTACACTCTTGCAACGTTCCTAATAATACCGAAAAGAAATCAGGATGTCAAGCAAAAATACTTGTCACAATAAAATCGCCTTTTTCAAGGCATAAAGCTACTCAAAAATAAGGTTAAATAATCAATATTAATGCGCCTTATATCCTTCTTTCACTTCGTTGCTCTCCAAATAAAAAACGAACCCCCTCTAAAAAGAGCTGATTCGTTCATTTCGTTCATTGTTACTATCTTAGAGGTGTAAGATATAAAAGTACGGCGAAGAAGTGAAGAATGCTGCCCGCCAGTACAAACAAATGCCAGATGGCATGATGATACGGGAATCCACGCCACACATAAAACAGCGTTCCGAGCGTGTACATCAGTCCACCCGTTACCAATAACACGATTCCTCCTGAAGGAATTGCAGCTACAAGTGGCTGCCAAGCAATGACGATGAGCCAGCCCATGGCAATATAGAAGATCGTGGACATAAACAGAAACTTTTTCGTAAAGAACGCCTTGAAGATTACGCCGAATAATGCGATGCCCCAAATGACTCCAAATAACGTCCACCCCAGTGTCCCGCGGACAGCAATGAATAAGAAGGGCGTATACGTTCCTGCAATAAACAAATAAATAGAAGAATGGTCAAAAAACTCAAATAAGTCTTTGGCTTTGCCCTCTTTAAGTGCATGTACCAACGTTGAGTTGGTGTAGAGCATAAGCATCGTGATCCCATAGATCGTGAAACTGACCACATGCCATGCCGTACCTTTCATGCTGGAGAATACAATTAATAGTACCAATGCAGCCACACTAAGCGCAGCACCGATCCCATGAGTTACTGCATTGGCGACTTCTTCACGGCGGGAATAGGTATAGGTATTGGCCATATCAACCGTCCTTTCTAACCCTTATTTTAAGTTCACTTATTTTCCATTATACACCTATTGCCGCAGATAAACATGTAGAGCATACGCTTATCAACGGCAATAGGGTCATGTATACGTTACGTTGTGTCCCAAAAATATTGTATCTGTGTAAACAAGTAGTTGAGGGTAAAATTACTCTTCCGTAGAATCCTGTTCTACCTGCTCCTGAATCAGTCCGGCAAACAGTGCGTGTACGAACTGTTCAGAGTCGAATGGCTGCAGATCCTCCATTTTCTCACCCAAACCTACCATTTTCACAGGCAAGTCCAACTCTTGGCGAATCGCAACCACGATTCCTCCCTTAGCTGTACCATCAAGCTTCGTTAGTACGAGTCCTGTCACGCCACTTTTCTCTCCAAAGAGTTTCGCTTGATTCAGGGCGTTTTGTCCTGTCGTTGCATCAAGCACCATCAGCACCTCATGTGGAGCATCCGGAATTTCACGCTGTATAACACGATAAATTTTGTTCAGCTCTTCCATAAGGTTGGATTTATTTTGCAGTCGACCAGCTGTGTCGCAGAGCAAAATATCCGCGTTACGCTGTTTAGCCGCTTGCACAGCATCAAACATAACCGCTGCCGGATCAGAACCCGCTTGCTGTTTAATGACTTCCACTCCAGCACGTTGTCCCCAAACCTCTAACTGTTCGATTGCACCTGCACGGAATGTATCACCTGCTGCCATAATGACTTTTTTGCCCTGCTGTTTGTAACGATGTGCCAGTTTACCAATGGTCGTTGTTTTTCCAACACCGTTAACGCCGACAAATAAAATAACCGTAATCCCATTCGGATTTAGCTTTAATTCATTATTTTGTTCCCCGCGCAGCAAATCGGTTAGTTTCTCAGAAAGCACCGGCTGCAGCTCAGCTGCGTCCTCAATTTTACGCTTTTTCACCTCATCGCGTAATTCGTCAATGAGATTCATCACGGTGTTAACGCCAACGTCTGCTCCAATTAGAATTTCTTCCAATTCTTCGTAGAATTCCTCATCGATTTTTTTGCGTCTAACCATAAGGTCAGATACCTTCTCAACAAACTCTTTGCGTGTCTTTTCGAGTCCTTCCTTAAACTGCTTCGTAACCGACTCTGTTTTGCTAGCAATGCTATCTCTCAGCTTCTTAAAAAAACTCATAAAGCCCCTCCATCGTGTGCATAGTCATACTTCATTTATAATAAACCATCTGTAATATTCCCTATACTGCTTAGAGATCTTTTCTTGCTTCACCGTCTAAGCGATCTCAGCTTCCTCATCCTCCAGCTTAACGGAAACGAGCTTGGACACGCCGCCCTCTTCCATCGTAACGCCATAGAGAACGTCAGCCTCCTCCATGGTGCCCTTACGGTGAGTCACCACGATAAATTGGGTCTGCTCGGAGAATTCACGTAGATATTGAGCAAAACGAACCACGTTCGCTTCATCCAGTGCAGCTTCAACCTCATCAAGAACACAGAACGGCACGGGTTTAACATGCAGGATAGCAAACAACAATGCCATTGCTGTGAGCGCTCGCTCTCCCCCGGACAATAGTTGCAGATTTTGCAGCTTTTTGCCTGGCGGCTGAGCTACGATATCTATTCCCGTATCCAGCATTCGCTCAGGATCCATCAGGACGAGATCCGCGCGTCCACCACCAAATAATTTAGAGAATACGGTGCCGAATTCACGGCGAATCGCATCAAACGTTGATTTGAAACGCTTAGCCATCTCGTCTTCCATCTCACGGATGACTTGATACAAGGTTGTTTTGGCCTCGACCAGGTCATTCTTCTGTTCACTGAGGAACTCGTATCGTTCATTGACACGCTGGAATTCTTCAATGGCTCCCAGATTGACCTCACCAAGTGCGGATATACTTCGTTTGAGCTTCTGTACCTCAGCCTGTGTGCTTTCTACATCCTCTGGTACAGGGTAACGTTCTTTAGCCAGTTCATATCCGAGCTCATATTCATCGGTCAATTTACGCAAAATATTCTCTAGCTCAACATCAAGCCTGTTCACGGAAATCTCGGTTTGACGCATCTGCTCTTCCACTGCTTTGAGCTGTGTGCGCTGTTCCTTGGTTTCACTTTCCGCAAGCTCTAGCTTCTTCGACAACTGACTTCGAGCAGCTCGCTTGAAGTCTAGCTCCTGAGAAGCTTCCGTTTTCTTCAGCTTATACTCATTGAGATTCTCAATCTGCGTAACACTCTCAAGCTGTGTTTTCTTCAAGTCCGCTTCCATCGAAGCGAGCAAGGTACGATTCTGGCGAAGTTCCTTGACGAGTGACTCGACTTCACGTTCCAGACGGCGCAACTGTTCTTCATTGGAATAACGTTCTTGATCCAGTTTACCTTCACGGACTTTCAATTCAGTCAATTGGCTCTGCAATTCCTCTTTGGCAGATTCATTGGCCTTACGCGCGAATTCAGCAGCGTGGATCGCACGATGCGTCGCCTTCTCTTCCTCTTCAAGCTGCGCAAGCTTCTGGACAGCGACCGCACGAGCATTATCCATCTCATGAATCTCTTCTTTGAATCCACTTTTCTCTTGACCCGCTACAGCAACCTGCTCCAGCACGTGACGAAGCTCATGCTCTACCTGCTTCATTTCCATCGATGCCTGTTGTTCCGCATTACGTGTATCATCACCAGACTGTCGCAGCTCATCCAGCTTGTCCTGGCACTGCTCCAACTGTGCTTTAACATCGTCTACACTGCGATGCAATTTGACGATTTGGTTTTCGGTATCCACAATGTCTTGGTCCAACTGATCCAGTTGCCGTTTACGGCTGAGCAAACTTCCGTTTTTCTTATGCTGGCTTCCTCCTGTCATGGAGCCGCCTGCGTTAACTACGTCGCCCTCAAGGGTTACCACCCGGAAGCGATATTGACACCGTGCAGCAATCTTATTGGCAACCTCCAACGTTTCCGCAATGATGACATTACCAAGCAGACTACCGATAATCGATGCATACGTGGAATCATACTGAACCAGATCGGCACCAATACCAACAAATCCGTCCATACCTTCAATCATCGAGCGCTCATTAGCACCAATTGTACGAGGACGAATGACATCAAGGGGTAGGAATGTAGCTCTACCTAGTTGACGTTGCTTCAGAAAAGAAATCGCCTGTCTGGAGACCGATTCATTCTCCATGACGATATGTTGCACAGACGCACCCATCGCCGTCTCTACCGCAAGTTCAATCTTTTCAGGCACTTTGATCAGCTCAGCCACCGCGCCATGAACCCCGCTCAGTGTACCTTTACGGGACGCCTTCAGGACTTCTTTAACGCCGAGCATAAATCCATCAAAATCATCCTGCATTTCTTTCATCGTATCTCGTCTGGAAACTTGAGCTTCACGCTTCTGCTCCCATTTCCGAACGGTTCCCCGACTCTCTTCTAGCAGCTTCTGCAAGGATTGAAGTCGTTCACTCTCGGTAATGTATCCCCCGCGGAGTTCACTGATCTCCTTGCCCAGACGTGCAACCTTTTTCTCAATTTCCGCCTTACTCTGCTCTAACGTTTCCTTTTGCCCTTCCCATTTGCCAGATTCCTCAGATGCACGACTCATGCGTCGCTCCAGCGTTTCTTTTTGCTGATCCACATAACGAATTTCGTTCCGAGTCTGTGCCATCTGATTCATTAATTCGAGCAAATTACCTTTGAGACTCTCCTCTTGTTGTTGACTGATACCTCCAGTCACCCCAATGAGCTTCGCCTCTTCCTCGGATAGGCTGTTTCTCACTTCCGTAAGTTCTTTCTCCAGCTTAGCGAACTTCTCACGAAGGGAGAGCAACTCAGCCTCACGCTCGCGGTGCTTTTCTTCACTCGTTGCAACGGTCACGGTCAATTGCTCATGGTTCGTTTGCAGATTGCGAGCTCGTTCTTTTAATAATTCTCCGTGTCCCTCACTCTTCTCTGTTGCTTCACTGAATTGTAAGAGCTCCGATTGCAGTCGCTCCGTCTCAGTTTCGAGCGTGCGTAACGCATTCCGATCACTCTCTAGCTTCGCATCATGTGTTGAGACAATTGCAGAGAGACCAACCTCTTCCTGTTTTAACGATTGTAAACGTTCATTTGCTTTGCTCCAGGAAGCATGAATTTGTTCAATCTGATACACATACATCGAAATTTCTTGAGATTTCAACTGGCTCCGTAATTCCTTGTAGTGGATTGCCTTCTCCGACTGTTCTCTGAGCGGGCCAATCTGATCTTCTAGTTCAGTAACGAGGTCATGAATCCGCAGCAAATTTTGCTCTGTTTCATCCAACTTGCGTGTAGCATCCCGTTTACGAGATTTATATTTGACGATACCAGAAGCCTCTTCAAAGATCCCCCTGCGATCCTCTGACCGGGTACTCAGAATTTCTTCAATTCGTCCCTGTCCAATAATCGAGTAGGCTTCTTTACCGATGCCTGTATCCATAAACAATTCTGTAATATCTTTCAAACGGCATGATTGCTTATTAATAAAATATTCACTATCTCCGCTACGATGCACACGACGTGTCACGGTCACCTCACCAAAATCTAAGGCAAGCGCATGATCCTCGTTATCGAGCGTTAATGAAACTTCACTAAAATTGACAGCTTTACGCGCATCACTACCGGCAAAAATAATATCTTCCATCTTGCCACCACGTAGTGATTTAGCACTTTGCTCCCCCAATACCCAGCGAATTCCGTCAGATATATTACTTTTCCCACTACCGTTCGGGCCCACAACCGCAGTTATGCCACGAACAAATTCCATCTCTGTTTTGTCGGCGAATGACTTGAATCCACCCAGTTCAATACGTTTAAGAAACATAGGGCTTCCCGTCACCTCCTCTTGCAAATTTCAGTTGTTGCAGCGCATATCCTTGAATTAGGGGAAACTGAACCCTAACCTCTCTTTACAAAAAAAAGAGCAAAAAGCAGTCCGGCTAATCATTCCGCCGGGGCGGACCCGCGGGGCTGCTCTTTGCTCTTCGTTTGTCTATGCGCTATCGGTAAAGCCTCAGGCTTCCGGAAGCTTCAATCGTTCCAGCGCTGCTGATGCAGCCTGCTGTTCAGCTTCTTTTTTGGAACGTCCTGTACCTCTGCCAAGCCGTTCTTGACCCATATGGACCTCGGAGACAAACTCCCTTTCATGGGCAGGACCCCGTTCTTCAACAATTCGATATTCCAAAGATCCCATGTTGTGATGCTGTGTGAGTTCCTGCAACTCCGTTTTGTAATCGCTCATTTGCAACTTGCCGCCCAAAACAATTAACGGAAATACATGCTGATCCAGAAACGTTCTAACCGGTTCCAGTCCCTGATCCAGATATAATGCACCGATGAAGGATTCAAACACATCAGCTAGCAGCGCTGGCCGCGTCCGTCCTCCAGTCAGTTCCTCACCTTTTCCAAGAAGTACATACTGTCCAAAACCCAATGCTTCAGCAAATTTGACAAGGGAAGGTTCACAGACAATAGATGCCCGCAGCTTCGTTAGTTCACCTTCCGGACGGTTAGGATACAAATGATACAAGTATTCCGAAACAGTCAACTCCAATACCGCATCGCCTAGAAACTCCAAACGTTCGTTATCCTGATGTTGACTGAAACGGTGTTCGTTTACATAAGAAGCATGGGTAAACGCTTGTTTTAAAAGCTGCCTGTTGTCAAATTTGATTTGAAGTTTGTGCTGTAATTGCTTCAGATCTTCACTCAAATTGAACTAGCCCCTTATGCTTCAAATTTTTTGAGAATAATGGTGGCATTGTGACCGCCGAATCCAAATGAATTGGACATTGCAATATTAACTTTCGTTTGACGTGGGACATTTGGTACATAGTCAAGATCACATTCTGGATCTTGGTTCTCAAGATTGATCGTTGGAGCAAGTGTCTGATGTGTCAATGACAATCCACAGATTACTGCTTCAACCCCACCAGCAGCACCGAGCATGTGACCAGTCATCGATTTAGTGGAACTCACAGCCAGCTTGTACGCATGATCTCCAAACGCTTTCTTGATTGCAAGCGTCTCTGAGCGGTCACCTACAGGTGTGGATGTTCCGTGTGCATTGATGTAGTCTACTTCTTCAGGTTCAATACCTGCATTGCGAAGTGCCATCTTCATACAACGAGCTGCTCCATCTGGATCTGGTTCTGTCATGTGATGTGCATCCCCAGTCAATCCGTAACCAATAACTTCACCATAGATACGTGCACCACGTTTTTGAGCGTGTTCCAGTGATTCCAAAATCAGAATACCTGCACCTTCACCCATAACGAATCCATCACGTCCCGTATCAAATGGGCGGCTAGAATGAGCTGGATCATCATTACGTGTAGACATCGCACGCATTGCACAGAAACCAGCAAGTCCAGTTGGACGGATCGTCGCTTCAGCTCCCCCACAGATCATTGCATCTGCATCACCGTTAGCAATCAACTTGAAGGAATCTCCAATGGAGTGTGTTCCTGTAGCACAAGCAGTTACTACGTTAATGTTCGGTCCTTTCGCACCAAGAGAGATCGACATTTGACCAGAAGCCATATTCGAAATCATCATTGGGATGAAGAACGGGCTAACACGTTTAGGGCCTTTTTGCAGCAATGCGTTATGCTGATCTTCCCAAGTACCCAATCCACCGATACCCGATCCGATCGATACACCAAAACGTTCTGCCTCAATGTTCTCGTCAATTTTCAATCCGCTGTCTTCCACAGCTTTGAAGCCGGCAGCTACAGCAAACTGAACAAAACGATCCATTTTGCGTGCGTCCTTACGATCCATATATTCTTCCGGGTTGAAATCCTTGATTTCGGCAGCAATTTGAGTAGTATATTCACTTACATCAAATGCCTCAATCTGAGAGATTCCGGACTTACCTGCCATTAAACTTCCCCAGAACGTCTCTAAATCTTTTCCGAGCGATGTCATTACGCCCATTCCGGTAATTACTACTCTTTGTTTCAAACCGACTCACCTCTATATCGACTGCTTTACGCAAGTATTTTTGTGGAAAATCCGCAGGAGAGACGTAAGAAATCAAGAAGAATTCCTGATTTAACCTACGCTACCTGCAGAATGAGAAAAACCAATGAATGATGAGAAGTCCCGCCTGTTCGAAAACAGGTGCGGGACTGAATTGACTTTAGGTATGAGATTGTATGTAGTTTACAACTTCACCTACGGTCGTGATTTTTTCTGCATCTTCATCAGAGATTTCCAAATCGAATTCATCTTCCAATTCCATGACCAATTCCACTACATCCAAAGAATCAGCACCCAAATCTTCTTTGAAAGATGCTTCAAGTGTAACTTCAGCTTCGTCTGCGCCCAAGCGGTCGACGACGATGCGTTTTACACGCTCCAATACATCGGACATCCGGTTCACCTCCTCCTTGGTATTATACGAGAATCGCAGGCAAAATGCCATAGAAGACATATGCGGCTCCCGGCCGGGGAATCCGGCCTTTTTCCGGCATTTCGGATCGTCCAGCGCCTGTTCCCCGACTATTATTCACGTCAGGAAAGAATTACATGTACATGCCGCCATCGACATGAAGTGTCTGACCTGTCATATAAGATGAAGCTTCTGATGCCAAGAATGTTACGACACCAGCAATTTCATCCGGCTGCCCCAGACGGGACAATGGAATACCACTCAGCATGCCATCGACTAATTCCTGGGACAGTTCTTTCGTCATATCCGTTTCAATGAAACCTGGAGCAACACAGTTCACTGTGATGCCTCGTGAAGCGAGTTCACGAGCAGATGCTTTCGTCAAACCAATAACGCCTGCCTTAGCAGCAACATAGTTGGCTTGACCTGCATTACCAAGTACACCTACAACAGAGGAAATATTAATAATTCTTCCAGACCGTTGCTTCATCATCGGGCGCGTAACTGCCTTCAAACAGTTAAATACACCTTTTAGATTCGTCTCAATAACCTGATCAAACTCTTCTTCTTTCATACGCATAATCAGGTTATCACGAGTAATTCCAGCGTTGTTAACAAGAATATCGACATTACCCCACTCTTCAAGCGTGGCTTTGACCATCTGTTCAGCCTCATCCATCAGACCCACATTAGCCTGAACGGTAATTGCTTTGACCCCTTTGGCACGGATCGCTTCCGCTACCTCCTCAGCCGCCGCTTGGCTGCCTGCATAGTTCACCGCAACGTTGGCACCCGCCTCCGCCAGAGCAAGCGCGATACTGCGTCCAATTCCACGGGATGCACCTGTAACCAATGCATTTTTTCCTTCTAACGGTTTAGTCATAACCTTTCCTCCTTTCCCAAATATAGAGTTACCACTTACCACTCCGATGATAGAACAACGTTCCGATCGCTGTTATCCCCAGATTTGTTTGATCCCCTTTTCAAAAGGGGAAATCCGTTGATAGCATATGCTTCCGATGTAACTTTCTTAAAGAAAGCTTTCAGGCGTACGCTTCGCTTCTTCATGTTTTTTTATTGCAAGGCAGCTACCGTTGCTTCAAGCGTTTCAAGACTGTTTACGTTGTACAATTTTACGGTTTTATCTGTCTTTTTAATTAAACCCGTTAGTACACTTCCCGAACCAATCTCGATAAACGTGTCTACGCCTTGCTCAATAAGCCATGTCACACTGTCTTCCCATAATACGGGAGAATAGACCTGTTCTGTCAACAATTGTTGAACTTGTCCATCTTCTACCGGCTGCGCAGTCACATTAGCTACAACAGGAACGTTAGCCGGTGCGAAAGAAACAGTTTTAAGTTTCTCTGCTAGTTTCTCTGCCGCATCCTTCATCAAAGAAGAGTGGAACGGCCCACTGACTTCCAGTGCAATTGCACGTTTGCCGCCTGCTTCTTTCACACGTTCCGCTACTGCAGCAACGCCTTCTTTAACACCTGAAATAACAATTTGACCCGGGCAGTTCATGTTCGCCAGTTCTACGATATGTCCACTTTCAGATACGTCACGGCAAAGCACCCCCAGCGCTTCCCGATCCGCACCCAACACTGCAGCCATCGCTCCCTGTCCACCAGGCACAGCCTGCTCCATGTACTGGCCACGTGCCCGGACAATGCTTACCGCATCAGCAAACGACAATACGCCTGCCGCCACTAGTGCACTGTATTCTCCCAAGCTATGTCCAGCCATGTAATCCGCTTGAATTCCTTTTTCCTTAAATGCCTCTAGCCAAGCAATACTTGCTGTCAACAGAGCCGGTTGTGTATTTGATGTCTGTTTCAACTCGGTCTCCGGACCCTCAAATATCAGGTCGCTCAGCGAAAAGCCAAGTGTTTGATCAGCTACTTCAAAAATTTCTTTTGACGCTGGAACCGTCTCATACGCTTCCTTTGCCATACCTACCGCCTGTGATCCCTGACCGGGAAATACAAATGCTATTTTACTCATCAGATTCATCTCTCCAAGCTATCTAATTTACCAAACGAGTACAGATGCTCCCCATGTCAGTCCGCCGCCGAATCCTACCATCAGTACGGTATCTCCAGCTTTCATGCGTCCTTCTTCAGCAGCTTCAACCAAAGCTAGCGGGATAGAGGCCGCTGATGTGTTAGCATATTTATCTACGTTCACAACTACTTTTTCTTCCGGAAGATCCAGTCGTTGCATTGCAGATTGAATGATACGAATATTAGCTTGATGAGGAACAAACAAATCTACGTCTGAGCGATCCAGACCTGCTTTGTTCAGCACTTCTAGCGTAGCCGTTCCCATAACACGTACCGCAAATTTGAATACTTCCCGACCATTCATGTAGATGTAATGCTTTTTGTTCTCAATGGTCTCTGTAGAAGCCGGTAAACGTGAACCTCCACCTTCCAGTTGAAGCAGGCTACCGCCCGCACCTTCAGCACCTAGATCAAACGATTTGAATCCACGACCCTCAGGCACTTCTCCAACGATTACCGCGCCTGCGCCATCTCCGAACAGTACACAGGTATTCCGATCCGTGTAATCCGTAATCCGGGACAGACAGTCTGCACCAATAACAAGCGCATTATTGTAAAGACCACTTTTGATAAAGCTTGTTGCTGTCGCAAGTCCATATACAAAACCAGAGCAAGCAGCAGACAGGTCAAACGCAGCCGCACCTTTAGCACCTAATTTATCTTGAAGAATACAAGCAGTAGAAGGGAAAGCAGAATCTGGTGTAATCGTTGCAACGATGATTAGATCCAAATCGCTGCCTGTCATGCCTGCAGATTCCAAAGCTTTGATCGCTGCTTCGTATGCCAAATCCGAAGTGGCTTGATCCGGTGCAGCGATGTGACGCTCTTTGATTCCTGTTCGACTGACGATCCACTCGTCATTTGTATCTACCATTTTTTCAAGATCGCTATTTGTCAAAATTTTCTCAGGCACATATTTCCCCGTACCAATAACCCCAACCGGGCGCAAATTATTCATGTCGTCACTCACTTCCCGCTAATTTCCTTAGATATGCTCTCAACTAGCTGATTCTGTACTGCGATCCTTGCTTGACGTACTGCATTTTTGATCGCATTCCCATCGGCCGATCCATGACTCTTAACAACCAGTCTGCTTAAACCGAGAAGCGGCGCCCCGCCATGCTCGGTATAATCCAGTTTCCGTTTCAGACCTCTCAGCTCAGGCATAAGCACAGCAGCAGCCAATTTGCTTTTGAGTGACGATGAGAACTGTTCTTTGAGCAGAGTAAAAATGGCACCTGCTGTGCCTTCCAGCGATTTCAACAATATATTTCCTGCAAACCCGTCGCAGACAAGCACATCACATGCACCTGTCAGTACGTCACGAGCTTCAACATTACCTACAAAGCGAATCGGTAACTGCTCCAGCAAAGGATAGGCATGCTTCGTGAGTTCGTTTCCTTTACCAGGCTCTGTACCTACATTCAACAAACCAACTCGCGGTGAGTCAATACCTTGAACCTTCTGTCTATACAAGCTCCCCATAAGTCCATACTGCGCAAGATGCTCTGGCTTCGCATCCATGTTAGCGCCAAGATCCAATGCAAGCACACCTACATCATCAATCGTTGGAATCATCGGTGCGAGTGCTGGACGCTCGATGCCATCCATGCGACCTACAACTAGTAATCCGGTTGTCATAAGTGCTCCGGTATTGCCCGCAGAGATCATGGCATCTGCTTCACCTTCCTTCAGCATCCTTCCGGCAACGACCATGGAAGCATCCTTTTTACGGCGGACAGCTCTCACGGGTTCATCATCCGAACCGATAACTTCAGAAGCATGACGAATGGACAGATTAGCAGGCTTAACCGCAGCTTGACTCAGAAGCGGTTCAATTTGGGCTTCGTCGCCAACCAGAACGATCTGTGTATCCGTCCATTCTGTGGCGGCTGCGATCGCCCCTTCGACCGTTGCCGCAGGGGCATTATCGCCTCCCATAGCATCAATGACAATCTTCATACCAGTTGACCTCCCTCTACGCTGTCTTCTCCACCCGAACGGTAGATAACAAAGTTGCCTTGGAACACCATTTCTTCTCCCACATAAGTGAACACTTCAACTTTGGCTTTTCCCTTTTGACCTGAGATCGATCTGACATAGGCCTTGGCAATACATTTTTCAGCCAGATGAACAGAACGCACAAAACGAATGTCTGCCGATGCGGTCAACGCGATTTCATCATTAATCACCGCTACAGCAAGGGAGTTCGCCTGGGCAAAAACATAGTGACCCCGAGCAATACCCGTTCTGGAAAAGACATGCTCCTCCTTAATCTCAAACAAGGAGATTCCACTCTTATCCAACTGCAAGTCTACAATATCACCGATAATCTCATGCAGAGGCAAAGAGCGAACCTGATCGTATGAGCGCTCTGCCATTAGTTTCATCCGTTCCCGAAGCTCAGGTATGCCAAGCTCCAGCCTGTCGAGACGGATCGTCTGGATACTCACTTTCAACTGTCGTGTAAGCTCCTGATCCGTCACAAACGGGTTGTCTTCGATCATTTTGGTCAACTGTTGCTGCCTCTGTCTTTTCGGTACACGTTCGATGCCTGACACCCCCCAGCTATATCGTTTACGGAACCGCCCATCCGGTCAGTTCTATCCTTAAGTAGTTGTTCAAAAAGTCCGCTTTTGATTACGAAGGATGCGCCAGCGGCATCTCAGCATCGAATATGGGATTCAGCCGAAATGTCCGTTGCTCACGTAGCTTAATCTACGCTCCGCTACTCCATTTCTATCTTCATCCCATCTTCTTGGTACTGAAAACCGACCTTTTTGAACATGCACTTTAAGTACATATTACTCTATAATTACGCCCTAACTTCAGGGCATTTTTTCGTACAAGTTATAACTCATATCTATGTAACGTCAAATCTTAGAACCTGGTACTAAACTATAGTATATCTCATCCCGTGTCAAAAAGAAAGGCTGATCCACCAAAAACAATCCACTGTTCTCAACCTTCGCTCCACTCGCCCGTATTATACGAAATCCCGTGTCCTATACGGAAAAATATCTACATCGATTGAACTAGCATCTCAAGAACGGAGAGAAAAGAAATAGCGTAAAGTAGCAAAGCGTTTCAGTTCCATCCTTATAGAATAGAAAAGAAATTAAAAAAGAAAAAGTAGCACTCCACCGAAATGAAGTACTACTTATTAGCTAGCTATTATTGAGAGATGATCTCTCTTGCTTTGTACGTTCCGCACACTTTGCAAACGTGGTGACTAAGTTTCAGTTCGCCACATTGCTCACATTTCACCATGCCCGGTACAGCCAATTTAAAGTGAGTGCGACGTTTGTCGCGACGCGTCTTGGACGTTCTCCGTTGAGGTACTGCCATTATTCCCACCTCCTTATCAAAATCAACCTTTGCAGGTAGTTGTTACGTTCGATTTTCAATCATGCTCATTTAAAAAAATCCTTGAGCCCTGCAAGCCGCGGGTCGATAACTTCGTTATCACAACCGCAGTCACCTTCGTTCAACTCGTGGCCACACTTAGGGCATAACCCTTTGCATGTATCGCTACAGAGCGGTACAAACGGAAGATGTAGCAGAAAAGTTCCCTCGGCATAACCCTTCAGATCAACGCTATCTTCATCCACATAGAAAGTATCGTCGTCTTCGTGCAATTCCTCTGGTTGTTTTCCCTGCTTGAATTGCTCATGAAAATCAATATGAAAATGTTCATTAATCGGCTTAAGACATCTGGAGCATAACATGTCCGCTCCTACTGTCAGTTTGCCATGAACATCCACAACGTTTCCCTCTCTCTGTTCTGCAGATAAATCCGCAGTCAGCGGGGTAACGGCTGTGATATCTTGTCGGTTAGAAACCAGTTCCTTAATATCCCACTGTTCATTGAACTGTACGGGACGATCACTGGTTGCCACTTTGCGAAATGGCATTAACATTTCCATCACTCCAAACGAAACCAATCTCATAATTGTTGTCAAACGCTTTACGACATGTATACAGATCAAGCTGAGGTATAACTACTTCATTTCCTGACTGTATGTATTCTGACGCTATATCATTAAAACTATTATGAAATTGACTTAACAAACAAAAATCATTATACCGATTTTTCAAGAGGTTTGTCAACACTTTTAACTTTACACCCTATTTTAAAATCGATGATCTTCAACCAAATACGCACATTGAAACATTATAGGCTTACTTCGCTCTAACTACAAGCATCTATTGCACGAAGTATCGGTCACAATTCGTTGATAATTAGTGTGATCTATATCACATGCCCCTCCATGCTCCGTATCTATACTTGTTGTAAACCGAAGCACGTTAAGCACTCAAGACGAATTTATCTACTATTTAATTTAATGAATCTAGCGATCGGTACGAAAGAAAATGGAATGAAGCTATAATGAAGACTACGGATTATCTTGCAACTGCGTTAGATATTGAACGAACGTTTTCTAATGGAGAAAAAGGAAATCTCCTTTGACCACTACCACATCCGCTTCCGCTTATTCCAACTAAATTCTTACCACGATGCTAGTGAAGCCGCTTCGCAGACTAGGTGACAAACTTTTTTTTGCTATCAGACTCTAATACTTTCATCTTATATCGGGAGGGAATTTCATGTTAAGTGAAAACACGATTAAGGTCATCAAATCCACAGTACCTGTACTCGAAGTGCACGGTGAAGCCATTACCCGCCATTTCTATAAAACGATGTTCACTGCACATCCAGAACTGCTGAATATATTCAACCATGCCAATCAGAAACAGGGACGTCAACAGGCAGCTCTTGCAAACATGGTATATACAGCTGCCCTGCATATCGACAATCTCACCTCCATCTTACCTGCCGTACGTCAAGTCGCTCATAAACACCGTAGCCTTGGCATTGTTCCCGAGCAGTATGCCATTGTTGGCACGTATCTGCTCCAAGCGATTAAAGACGTGCTTGGTGACGCAGCAACCGATGAAATTATAACGGCATGGGGCGAAGCCTACCAAGTCATTGCAGACGCCTTTATCGGAATCGAGCAGGACATGTATGCTACAGCAGAGAAGCAAACGGGTGGTTGGGAAGGCTTCCGTTCGTTCAAAGTGGCTAAGAAAGTGCAAGAGAGCGACATCATTACCTCCTTTTACCTGTACCCAGAGGACGGTCTGCCCATTTCTAGCCATGAACCGGGACAATATATCAGCATCAAAATTCACCCAGAGGGACATCCATTTACCCAGATACGTCAGTATAGCCTTTCTGATGCTCCTGATAAACCTTATTACCGTATTTCCGTCAAAAGAGAACAGGGTTCCATGGATCGTCCAGATGGGGTAATCTCCACATATCTTCATGAACACATTACAGAAGGCTCTGTTGTTGAGTTATCAGCTCCGGCTGGAGACTTTACGCTTCACGCAGAAGATCCACGCCCAATTGTACTCCTTAGTGGTGGAGTGGGTATTACGCCAATGATTAGTATGCTGAACACCCTTGTACAAAAGGTCGATAAACGTCCAATCACATTTATACATGCCAATGTAGATAGCGCCAACCATGCATTCCGTGAACACGTAAACTTACTAGCTGACAACAATGACAATGTTCGTGCTTATTATTGTTACACCCAGCCGAGCAGCTCTGATCGCGATATCTCATGTTATCACAAGGAAGGTTACATGGATGCCGACTGGCTTCGTCAGATCGTAGATAACTTGGATGCAACATTTTACATGTGTGGGTCTGTACCATTCATGCAGAGCGTTTATGCAGCACTAGATGAAATTGGCGTATCGCCTGACCAGATCCATTATGAATTCTTTGGCCCAAAGGCACAGCTCGTCCCTTCTGCAGAAGGTGTATAACGTATAAACTTGAACTTTCACAATAAAATGATGGGTTAACCCTCAAAAAGGCATGCTTAAGCATCTTACGATGCAAGAGTTATGCCTTTTTTGGGTGCGTATGACTCCTGCAATTTGAACATCAGACCCACCTGACCTATTATGATAGAAGATAAACACCTCTAATGTGATTGAGCCAAACGTTATATGCGCATGTTGAAAAGAGTTTCTCGAAAAGGAGCGTACATACATATGAAGGCCGTTGGTGTCATTGTTGAATATAATCCGCTGCATAACGGGCATGTCTATCATCTAAGCGAAGCCCGGCGGCTTAGCGGAGCAGATGCCGTAGTTGCTGTGATGAGCGGCCCTTTCCTCCAACGCGGCGAGCCCGCCATCGTAGGTAAAAGGGCACGCACCGAGATGGCGCTTCACGCTGGCGCCGATCTCGTGCTTGAACTGCCGGTTGCCTATGCGGTGCAACCGGCGGAGTGGTTTGCGTATGGTGCGGTGGCATTGTTGCACCATACCGGGGTTGTCGACTCGCTCTGCTTCGGCAGCGAGTCGGGAGACCTGGACAGCCTGCAGCGCATTGCGCGCGTGCTGGCTGTAGAGCCCGCAGGGCTGCGCGAGGATATCGCGCGCCGCCTGCGGGATGGCGCCAGCTACCCCGCCGCGTACGCAGGCGCGGCGGCGGCACTGGCGCCTGGCGGCGTCGATGCACGCGACGCCGCTGCACTGCTGGAGCAGCCCAACAATTCTCTTGGGCTGCATTACCTGATCGCGCTGGAACGGTTAGGCAGCGCGATCCAGCCCTTTACTGCGGCGCGTACTGGTGCCGCGTACCACGAGGCGACGCCCGGGCCTGGGGCGATCGCCAGTGCAACAGCCGTCCGCCGCCTGCTGATGGCGGACGGGCCTGAAGCCGCCGCGCAATACGTGCCGGCGGCAACCCTTGCCATTCTCCAGCGCGAATGGCAAACTGGGCGCGCTCCCGTACATTGGGAGCGCTTTGTCCAGCCGCTGCTGCACATCGCGGCGACCCGCCGTGCCTCCGAGCTAGCCAGCATCGCCGAGGTCACGGAAGGACTAGAGCATCGGCTGATTCGTACCCTGTCTCAGCTCGCAGAGCCTTCAGTCGATGCCTTGCTTAATGCATTGAAGACCAAGCGATATACGCGTACAAAGCTGCAACGGATGTTAACACATGTGCTGTTAAACCATACCAAGGCTGAGTTATCCCCCAGCACATTGGCTGAGGGACCAGGTTACCTTCGAATCCTTGGCTTCAGCTCAAAGGGTCAGAGCCTGCTCAAACTAATGAAACGTTCTGCGTCCCTACCCGTCGTGATCAAGCCATCCACATTCAATCATAGCCAGCTGGAACTGGATATACAGGCTCAGGCAGCATATGCCCTTGCATACACTGACAAAGATACAAGAACGATGTACAGCGATTACTATGATCCACCGATACGATACTAAGTAGAATCATAAGCATACTGAATCTGCAGATGCTTATCATTGATGACATGTAACTCATTCGATTGAGCTACCAAACACATCCAGTTCCTATATACCGTTATACTTTGGTTAGCTCTTTGTTGTTACACGACTAACGGTTCGATAATCATGCCTGAAAGCCCTTGGTTAAAATAAGAGTCATATTGTGCTTAACAGCCAAAAAACCTTCCACTGTAGCAGGTGAATTCTGCTCAATTGAAGGTTTTTTGATCAGGCAAAGCCTATTCATGAAGAACCTCTCTCCCTACACCGTCGCTATTAACGAATCTGAGAGACCTTATTCAGCCATATTACAACGAATGAAAATGGTAACGAATCTGAGAAACGTTATATTACGAAATAGCACGGAATGGACCTAATCCTCGCGTCCAAAAGGCGCATTAGCGTGTGAACGATTCGTTAGCATTTCCTGAATGCAATCTTACCACCAATAAGGCCAACTGAGTTCGTTAGAGATGGTGCCGGATCGAGTAGTATCTTCGAATCTCACACTTACTTAGGAGCACAAGCATCGCCTGTTTCGTTCCTACCCTACTGTGTCACTTCCCTTAACGTGACATGCCCCTGCATGCCTTCGGAAAACGTCCTTGCTTGGAACTAAACTTATCAGACACCGCTCTCTTCTGAGATCTCAGGTACACCCTAATCAGACTCTATTCACACCATTTGAATCGCAGTACCGCGTGCATCTCCTTGCGCGCGGTGTAATGAGCTTGGCACATCAGGATGCTCAGCCGTACGACCAAGTCTACGTACACACTAAATCAATTGGACGATATCTCGCCCAATTGAGACAAGAAAAGAGGCTATGCAATAGCCTCTCACGTAAACAACAACACTTATGTTTAATTAAGATTTTACAGATAACGTTTTTAGGTAAGCCAGTGCATCGTCAACGTTGCTAACCGGAACCAGTTTCATTTTTGTATCAATCTGTTTTGCTTTTGCTTCGGCTTCCTTATAGTTATCTTTGGGTACGAAGAAGATCTCCGCGTCCTTCCGATCTGCAGCCACAATTTTGTGGATCACGCCCCCAATTGGACCAACCGTACCATCCTTCGTAATGGTGCCCGTACCTGCGATACGATGACCTTTGGTCAGATCACCAGACGTCAACTGGTTATAGATCTCCAATGTGAACATTAACCCTGCAGAAGGCCCGCCTACTTGCGTACTTGTAAATGTGATCTGTTTATCGGGATCTTCCGGCTTCACTTTTTGAACCGTACCAATCATTACTCCTAAGCCTGGACGCTTTTCCCCCGTTTTGTTGTCCGTCACTTCTACAAGTTGAACTTCACGGCTAATCGTTTCCCCGCCGCGCTCCAATTGCATTTCAACCGTATCTCCTGGTTTTCTTCCCTTTAATTGCGCCGATAATATCGTATTATCAGGTGTTGCTGTTCCATCCACACCCAAAATGGTATCTCCAGGCATAATGTCCCCTTGCGGTTTAGGATCCTGCGAAAGGCCAAATACGAAGATATGCTCAGGAACGATGGAATATTTGATGCCGGCCTTTTCATATGCCGCTTCCATCGCAGAGGATTGAGAATCACTCATGAACCATACTTGCTCCGCAGAGTATTCCGCTTCACTTTTGCCACGTAATCGATCTTCTTTTTTATCAATTTGTGCATTTCGATTAAACAAGGACGTTCCAAGTAGGAATACGTTGGCATATGTGGCCGACACCGTCGTCATCATAAACACACCGTTTTCCTCCTTATCTCCACCCTTGACCGTTACCATCGGTTTGATTTCATCTGCACTGCCAGGCAGATAAATGATATACGGCGTTGGCATGTACACTGCAACATAGAGAATCAGAGCTACCACGATCACAAAGATCGACGCTTTGAAACCTCCAGATTTCCGAATCCGATTCATCGCATGAGCCCCCGTTCTTTGCGTTTCTTAAATATTTATAAGTCTAACACTCTCATCAACTTGCATACAATGGTACAGGCCGGATAGGCCGCTGTGAGCAGCCGCTTATCCGGTCAAGGCCGAACCGTCTACGGACGCCATTCGGCCGTCCACATCCATCCAGCAGCCCGTGTGTAAACGCGGCGCTATATCCTATGAGGTGAATTGATGAATATGCAGACCGAGGTTACCCGTTCGGGCCTGTTACGAACCATTTTTCTAAGTAGTGGTGCAATGTTGCTAGTTGTTGCCGTTGTATTATCTCCCAAAGAAGCCTTCGATGCTTCCATTCAAGGGCTTGATATTTGGTGGAAAATTATTTTCCCCGCCATGCTGCCCTTTCTCATGCTTTCCCAGATGCTAACCGCATTTGGGTTTACCGATGCACTAGGCGTTCTATTAGGGCCACTCATGCAACGTTTGTTTCGGTTACCCGGTCAGGCTGGACTAGCCATAGCTGTAGGCATGTGTGGAGGCTTCCCTGCAGGAGCCGATACAGCCGCACGACTTGTACAAGATCGACAAATAACCGCCAAACAGGCGGGTGTCTTGGCAGCCATTGCTCATTTCTCCAATCCAATGATGATTATCATCGTCTTGGGTACAGCTTTTCTTCACCAGCCAGTAGCTGGATACTTTCTTCTCGGTATACATTGGATTAGCGGATGGATCGCCGCTATGATCGGTATACGCTTATTACCTTTAGGTCGGGCAGCAAAAATTGGCACAAGGTCGGCCTCAGATTTACCGCCACATCCTTTAGAACCAGCACATGCAGAAGTACATCCCATGTTATCTTCCAAGCCTGCCGTTCCCCGCCACACACTTTGGCTGCGTATGAATCTTGCAGCTCGCGAGGCTCGTAGCCGTGATGGTCGGGGATTCGGTAAGCTACTTGGTGACACGGTCTCACAAGCCGTGCAGACCTTAATGATGACCGGAGGATTTATGATTGTATTAGCGGTATTCATTCGACTGCTAAGCCTATATCTCACACCGGGTTCTTCGGTTGCCTTATGGCCATCTCTGCTGGAAGTTCATCTTGGAATCTACCATTTAAGCCAAACCTCTCTGGCGTCTGTCACCATGATCGCTCTCATTGCTGCCGTATTAGGCTGGGGTGGCCTCTGCTCCCATTTGCAGGTCTCTGCCGTTCTAAAATCAGTCGGGCTTGCGACAAGGAGTATGATTGACTTTGTTTCCATACGGCTGATACATGGACTAATCGCTTTTGCCATGAGCCTTGTTCTATGGGCACCTTTTAGTCAATACAGTACAGAGGTCTGGACTACTTTTCAAACAAATACGAACATTAGCTTGCCGGCTGTACCGCCGTGGTTCCCCCTGTTCAGCAACAGTTCAAGCCTAGCGTTAATTGGGTACGCTATTCCGGTAGCCATATTCAGTCTCGCTCTGCTGCTCGTCGTTATGATCAGTCTTTCGGGACTGATTCGTCTGTTCAACGAGCGTTTTTCTCGCTAATTTTCTGACGGAGTGCAGCTTCCACTTCAGGAGAGACCAGATCCGTTACATCTCCATTGTAATGAGCAATTTCTTTTACAATACTCGAGCTGAGATACGAATACTTCGGATTCGTCATCATGAAAATAGTCTCTGCATCTGGATTCAATTTGCTATTGGTGGAAGCCAGTTGCAATTCATATTCAAAATCAGTGACCGAGCGAATACCTCGCACGATAACTTGCGCTTCTTTTTGGCGTACATAATTGGCTGTTAGGTCGCGGAAGCTATCCACCTCAACATTAGGCAGATGACGAGTCACTTCAGTAATTAATTGCTTGCGCTCCTCCACCGTAAACAGTGGGTTTTTGCTCATATTATTCAGCACCGCCACGATCACGCGGTCAAACTGCTTCGATGCTCTCGCGATAATGTCCAGATGTCCCATCGTTACAGGATCGAAGCTACCTGGATAAACGGCAATCCGTTCTTGACGATGTATCATTTCACTCATGGAGACCCTCCTCTTCCGCTGTGCTAGATTCTCCATCTTCGGATGCATGAGGTGCATAATGATAAATGGAAACCGCAGTTTCCCCGTACAATGCCTTGCGCGTTTGTTCAAACGGGCCGAATTGTTCAGGGTATAGATGTTTAGATTCATATTCAAGCACGATGGTTGCACCATGCTCAAGCAGCTCCAGTTCATGCATCGTAAGCATAAGTTCATCCCCGTTCTTCATTCGATAAGGGGGATCAAGAAACACGAGATCAAATGTGGTGCTCCGCTTAGCAAGAGCCTTTAACGCACGCCCTGCATCATTTCGATATATAGCCGCCTGATTCTCCAACTTCGTTGCCGTCAGATTCATACGGATGACTTCAATGCTCTTCGGTTCCAAATCAACAAAAACAGCCTTGTCCATGCCACGGCTCAGCGCCTCAATTCCGAGACCACCACTGCCCGCAAACAGATCCAATGCCGTTCCACCCTCGAAATAAGGGCCTATCATACTAAATAACGCTTCCTTCACCTTGTCGGTGGTCGGCCGCGTTCCTGTGCCAGGAACCGCCTTCAACGGTCTACCTTTTGCACTTCCAGATACCACTCTCACGAATGAGTCACCTATTCTCTCTATGTAAGTTTATTGATACAGCTATCGTACCACAATCGGGATGAGTTTGAAAAATAGCGGCTTCAAGGAATACCTCTAATATCACAAAATGAATTGATGATTATGTATAAAAAGGAAATCTCCTGGCTATTCTATAATTATCGACATCACAAGTGTCGTAGACAACCGCGGAGAAGACTTACGTTTCCCCATAAGCTCTTCGTCCGGTTTCTCCTCTCCCATGAAAGGAGACCTCGAAAGAGGTCTCCGAATAAAAGCCTATCAGAGCGAGCTCTGGTAGGCTTTTATTTTATTACTTCACTCATACTCATATTTCATCAGAACCTAGTCACCTAGTGACGTTAGCTTGATCCAAATTTAGACCACCCGAATACAGGTCTTAACATCCTACGGATCCAAAAAGCAACGATGGTGCCTGCAGTCCATGAACCACGATTCTGTAGGTAATCCATGTATTGATCACTGATCATATAGGTATTAGTGGAGGTAGGACTCTTTAGACCGAACTGCTCCCATTTGGCTGGATCATTCGAACCATCGAGCCTTGCTAGCATATTTGCCGACTCCTTAGCTATTTTAGCTGGAATTTGTTCAAATGCTTCGGTGATATGTCTGTGGAATTCATCCATTGGATTCTGGTTAGAGAGACTCTCCAGATGAATACTTTCTCGCATATAAGATGCATACGCCAGATGGTCTGCCCAGAACTCATCGATATAAAAAAGGTGAACCCGTTGCTCCGAAGGACTCATCGGTAGATCCCCATTCAGTATGGAGAACCTTTCCTTATGTAGAATTCGTCTCTGATCTTCTATCATATCCGAATAATGGTTCAGTTCCTGCTGAAGATCGAAGTTTTGCCCCATCATAACACGCTGAATATGCTCTAATTTGCTGTGTACTATCGACGCATTGAGAACCCCATCTTGCTTAGGCACCCGAATCGCATCATGAATGCCGAATTGAAGTAACAAATCATCCTCTAAACTTACATAAAAAACAGAATCTCCAGGGTCTCCTTGGCGACCTGAGCGTCCACGTAACTGGTTATCTATCCGCACACTTTCGTTCATATGCGTCCCAATGACATACAACCCACCCAGTTTCAAAACTCGGTCTACTTGAGTAAGATCGCATCCCCCAAGTCGAATATCAACACCACGTCCTGCCATATTGGTTGACACCGTTACAGCACCAATTTCTCCGGCTCTGGCAATAATTTGAGCCTCTTTCGCATCATTCTTTGCATTTAAAATATGGCAATTTACGCCCGCAACAGTTAGTGCCTCCGCTAGCTTGTCAGACTCTTGAACGCTTGACGTACCTATAAGCATTGGACGCCCCGTTGCATGAACAGTCACAATTTCTTGCACCAGTGCTTTGAGTTTGGCTTCTTGGTGTGTATAAATTCTATGTGGATGATCGATTCGTTTGTTTGTTTGGTTGGGCGGGATCTCTACAACCTCAAGTTCATACATCCTTTTGAATTCCATGCTGGAAGCGAGCGCTGTAGCCGTCATTCCGCTAATTCTAGGATACAAGCTAATAAAGTGTTGAATCGTAATCGTTCCAAGTATCTTCCCGCCAACTTTTGATTGCAGTCCTTCCTTTGCCATAAGTGCCGTTTGCAATCCTTCAGGTAAGTATCGATTCTCTGCCACACGACCCGTAAATTCTTCAATCAGCTCTATTCCACCGTCTCTAACGATGTAATCGACGTCTCTTCTTAGCAACGTTTCGGCATGTAGCGCACAATTTAATGACGTTAACAAATGACTGTTATGGCTGTCGTATAAATTGCCACATTCAAGCAATGACTCTGCTCTTGCTGAGCCTGCTTCATTCAAATATACGTTACGTTGGAATTCGTCAAAATGATAATGCTCTAATGGCACGAGCTGTCGAACCACTTCAGCAAATCGAATAAAGTCATCGCTAGAAGTACCTGACGCGCCACTGATAACTAATGGAACCCTCGCTTCATCAAGTAGTAAGGAATCTGCCTCGTCGATAATAACGTAGTGGAAAGGACGATGAACCAGTTCGTCTTTGGATAATGCAATGGTATCCCGCAAGTAGTCAAATCCGGCTTCTTTAGCCGTAACATACGTTATATCCTTGGCATAGGCTTCACGTTTCTCGCTCAGACTCATACCCGCTTGAACCGAACTTACTGTTAAGCCTAGAAATCGATAGATTGGTTCCATCCACTCCGCATCGCGATGTGCTAAATAATCGTTAAACGTCAGCACATGAACCCCATGACCAGTCAATGCATTCAAACAAGCGGTCATCACAGCAGATAAGGTTTTCCCTTCCCCGGTTTGCTGCTCGATCAGTACGCTCTCATGTAGTGCGATGGCAGCTATGATCTGCACATCATACGGCCGCATATCAAGCTGTCTCTTCGCGACCTCACAGACCAATGCATAGAGATCAACAAGCAATTCCTCTAAGGCTGTGCCCGAGTTAGCCTCTCTTTGCAATCGGAGAAATTCAGCTTGTAATTGTCCATCGTCCCATGCTTCTAAGTCCTTTTTTCTAACCAAGTTAACGATGCTTCGGTAGCCTTCCAGCCTATGTCTGGAATCACGGTCTTTGAAATCTTGTACCAACTTGACGACGGTATTTAGCACATTCAGCCCCCCTTGGCAAAACGATATGATTCGATGATGACTAAAGTAAGTTAAATTAAATCGCTGCAAACGCATTTATTTATCTACTCATCCTTTAACCGTCGCTCATATAGAATTACAGATACAATTGTTAATACGATTGTCCATAGCAAAATAATGATCAGCGGTTTTAGTATCTCTCCCATCGTATAGCCCGCAGGAGAGATACTTAATAAATGTACAAGCTGACTGCTTGGCATGTAATCCAGCACATTGAACATAGCAAATCTCTCATCTAATAACACCCTGCCTGGGGCCGCTGTGAATACAATCGTGACAGGAATGACAGATAAAGATGCTTCAAGCAAGGTTTTGGAGAACAAACCACATATCGTTCCGACAGATGTGTACAAAATAATTGATAGAATGAGTGCCGCTAAAGATACCCATAGATTGGCTGGTTGATAACCAAATATCAATGTAGCTACAGTTAGAACAACAAAAGACATGACAAAAACGAGTACACTTTTGCCGATTAAAATATCCATAGTTGTTGACGGAGTCATCATTAATGAACGCAGGGTGTTACGTTCCTTTTCTTCCGCAATTAAGCACGCTTGTACAAAGCATGTAATTAATACAAACGAAATATTTAAAAGAAAACCGATCGCTTCAGGAGCTGATGAACCTATCTCTCGAAAAAGCACAGCAAGCATAATGGGAACAATCAACGTGACAGAAATTGCAAAATTACGGGAGAATTCCTTGTAATCCTTTATAAATATCGCTCGAATACGTTTTAATGAGATACTCATAGTAACTCACTTCCTGTCAGTTTGATAAAGATCTCGCCAAGACTCGGCTCTTTCGTTTCTACTCGATCAATTCGTCCTTGTTTCATCCAATCTGCAATGAGGTTAGCTGTTTCTGCATTCATCGGAAGTTCGTACGATTCTCCATTTAATAAATCGACAGATATGACGTTTTCCCGATGTTGTTTTTTTAGCTCCTTGGGCATTCCAATGGTTTGAATCTTTCCTTTATACAAAATCGCTATACGATCACATAACAATTCAGCTTCAGCCATGTCATGTGTTGTTAGAAAGATCGTTGTTCCTTTCTCGTTTAAGTACCGTAGCCCTTTATAGATATGTAAAGAATTCACTGGATCTAAAGCAGAGGTAGGTTCATCCAAAAATAATAATTCCGGCTCATGGATCACCGCACATGCCAAAAGAACACGCTGACGCATTCCTTTCGACAAGAGATGAACCTTTTTATTGCGTTCTCCACTTAAGTTCACGAATTGCAGTACTGTTTCAATCGACGAAGGAGAGAGATCATATAACTGACGATATAACTCCAAATTTTCTTCTACCGTTAACCTCTCATATAGACCACTGTTATCAGACAACATACCGAAGCGTATTTTCTGAGCCGATTGATACATCATCGATGCCGACTGGTTAAACACCTTAGCCTCTCCACTGGTCGGGGTTAACTGCGCAGTTAATATCTTAATTAATGTTGTTTTTCCTGAACCACTCGGACCAAGAAAACCAAAAATTTCACCTCGGGGAATCGAAAAAGATACTTCGGATAATGCATCTTTTTCACCAAATCTCTTTTGAATACGCTCGACTTGAATCATGTTCATTCAGATCACTTCCTTACCATTGATGTTCTCAGCATATAAAGATTACATGCCATCAACCATCAAAATTCGCTGAAATGTAGCTGTTCGCTTCTGAATGGTACCCATATGGACTGAATGGATCAGGATGTGTCATAAAACTCGCTGAAGTGCATCTTTTACCGCCTTTTCGCCCCCTGCTACGTCACTTTCCCTTGACGTGCCCCGGCACGCCTGCGGAAAACTTCCTTGCTTGGAACGAAAATTCAATAAAATCTGCTCCCTTCGGAGTTTTCAGACACACCCTAGTTATTTCCCCGGAAATCAAATGTTAAGATGTACTTTTAATTCTTGTAATTTAGAACGAGATAATGGGACAACCGCATCTTCGCCTGTATTTAATCTCAAGCTATAGCTATTCTTCGTCCAGGTAATAATCTCTCTCACTTTTTGTAGATTCACGATGTAGGAACGATGACATCTAAAAAATCCGAAATTCAACAATCGCTGCTCAAGCTCGCTTAATGTCAGAGCACAGACAAAACTTTCTCCACCAACATGGACAAGAATCGAACCATTCAGACTTTCTATATAATCGATTTCAGGCGGGTTAAATAAGATGACTTTGTCATTCTTTTTCGTATAAATTTTCTGCAGAGTGATGTTCGAGGGATCTGGTTCCTGTACATTCTGCTCTTCCTCTTCTGTGTCACGTATATCCACTTGATGAAATCCCGCTTCGTTCAGACGATAGATCGAATCACAGGAGATCATGGCATCCTCTAAATTGGATGTCAGAATCAATATTTGCTTCTCTTTTGCAAGATCATCTAAAATGCGCTTGAAATGACGACGATCTTCCTCTTCCAGATAAAAGTAAGGTTCCTCTAATACTAGCGTAGGCTGATGTGCAAAAAACACACGTAACAATGTCACATACATCCTTCTGGATGAGTTTAGATTCTTAATTTTCACTTTCCGCTCTTCACTTAAGCCAAAATAATTGATTAAAGTAGTAACACGATCTGTCCTTTCCGTTACTCCGATCAGAAAAGTAATTAGCTCTTCTACCCTCAGATTCATGTATTCGCCTTGTTGTACTCGAAACAAATGATATTGTGTATGATCGACCAATTGATCCATCAAAAGCTGCTTTCGTTTCAAGTCTGTTATAATGCCAACTGTAGGATTGCTATCCAGATTGAGTTCGATCTTTGGTATCGTTAATTTCCCATGCGTGTAGATTGGTTCAAATTGCATAATACCCTCCAGATCAATATTCCATAGATTATGTATAATTATTTCAATTTAAGAAATATGTCTACTTTAGTTCCAAATTAAAAAAGGTCGACTAATATAGGTCATTTAGTCAACCTTCACTCGTTAATCTGCTGTGTGTCTTGTGCATATGGAGTCATATTTAGGTATCCTCACCAAGTATCGCTCTTAGTTTCCGATGGGTACGCCGTAATTTGATCATCGTCATCATCAATAACACAATCGGTAAAAGTACAAACCATGATTGTTGTACAATCAACATCACCGACAAGAGGATTAACCCCGTCCACACCATGATTTCGATAATGTCATGTTTTTGCAGCACCCGCTTGAACCCTTTGCGTGAAACAAGAGATATGAAGAAGTATACTAGCACACTGCACAAGACCAACATGGCTATTCCACCTAACAATACAATGAATCCAGACAAAAAATACATTTTTTAGTTCCCCGCCTTACTCCGTATCTATTTTCCCTATCTTACCAATAAAACAAAAATTCTACCATCTGCTTTGTCGTTTAAGTTTATTCCATATATTTTTTTGCTTGTTTTCTCCTATACGTTGTCATCATACTAATCAAAGGCAGCAAAATACCTGTTATAGGTAATGCCAAAGTCCAGCTTTGATATCGAATGGCTTGCACAATGACAAAAACAATGGATAGAACGAGGAGAATCTGTATAATTTGATATCGATCTAAGGAGTGCCTCCATATTTTCCTTGCCACATATCCAATCAGGAAATATCCAATAACTCCGTAAAAAGCAATCATGCCAAGTATCGTAAGCAGCACTATTCCTGTGTTCAAACCAACGCCTCCTTTTCATAAGAGGATATGATATCAATTACATTATTAATTACATCACTTCTCCTCACTGATTACCGTCGCATTATAGATAACAATACGTTTACCGTCCAGATCAAATAATACTTTATTGCCATACTCCGTATCTTGTAGATCGATTTTGCCCTCGTACGTATGGATCAACTCACCCGAATCGCTGTACACTTTCACTACACGTTCAAGACCACCCGCATTATTCGATCTCATCGTTTTGAGTGCACGTTCTCCAGAAGCGGTATTGAAATACCATATGAAGCACCCCACGATAATACCTAGTACAGCTAAAGAAGTAACCCATACTCCCGTTTTCGCTTTTCTACTCATCATGTGATCCCCCCATTATGCGATGTTTACTATCTAATTTAATACGAGTTTGTCTGGATACGGTTTCAATGGAAAAATGCTCGTCCGCCTTAGCCTACACCAAAAGAAAGAGGCCTCCATCGGATGGAGACCTCTTTACTACTCATTACTATTAAAGTGAACGAATTACGAATTCGAATTCCAATTCACCATTGGATGCAATTCGGTACTCTGGATGAACCGGTGCTCCCCAGCTATCGTCACCGCCGACACCCATTTGTTTACCAGCAACAGTCACGACAGTATAGTGCACAGGAGGCAACTCATACGCGTGTTGTGCATTTTCCAACTCAAATGCTGTATATGGAGAAACGTTGAGTTCAACCGGAGCAGAAGCAGCTTCGATTTTGAATCCACGTCCCGCATGATCCGTTACTTTTGCCCAGCGTACGCCTGTACGATTACCAGACTCCTGTGGAACAAGGTAAGGAGCAACTGTATCCGCAACAGTACTTGCATGGATACCCAGACGCGCGCCGAAAGCACGGTCAGCATAGTTCTCTTCTGGTCCGAGTGCGAACCACTCGACATTGCTGAATTCTGGTGATGTTTTGAAGGACAGTGCATGGATTGGAAGCTCAGGCAATCCTGCTGTTCCTTTATATGCGTTATGCACATGTACACTTCCATCATTACGTACGGTATAAGCAACCTTCACTTGCACATCAGCGGAGATGTTCAGCTTATAAGTGAATTCAATACGGTACGCGTTGGATTGCTGTTCTGCTTTCCACTCTACACATCTTGGCATCAAACTTGCTGCATACCATGCGCCAAGCTCGAAGCCCATTGCAGTTCCTTTGTCATTGTCTGTCGTTGCACGCCAGAATAATGGCAGTGGAGGCTGAGCAATCGTTTCGCGTCCTGAGAATTGAAGTGATACCAGTGTTCCGAATGCTTTGGAGAACAAGACATGTGTCTGACCAACACGTACCCCGATGTGAACATCGCCTTCTACCACACGAATCTCATGAACTTGATTTGCATCAACGGAAGTAGTCTCATTTGAGCTATTCTCTTGTTTGAAAATAAATTGTCCAAATGCAACCTCTTCTCCTTGGTCTGCCCACAATGTAGCAGATTTCAGAACGAATGCTGTATTCACAGCATATTCAGCCGCGGATAGTCCTTCCACATCAATTGGAAGGTTCACAACCATTTCGCTTTGCGGCTGAACGTTCACTTCAAGCGTACCACGAACGACTTCTTGACCTTCGCGCTCCAAGCTGTAAACCAGTTCAAGTGCAGATGTATCTGCGAACAGATTATCATTCACAATTTTAACTGCATTACGATCTGGGAAGAGCTTAATGTTTTGATACAGGAATTTAACCTCCTGCATTTTCGCAGTCACTTTACGGTCTGCATGTACAATTCCGTTGCCACAGAAGGAATAATCTGAAGGACGATCTCCGAAATCTCCGCCGTATGCAAGGAATTCTTTACCATAACGATCTTTCTTATATACGGATTGATCAATGTAATCCCAGATGAAGCCACCTTGGTACATTGGGTACTTGTCTTCTAGCTCTGTGTATTTATGCATACCACCAATGGAGTTACCCATCGCATGCATATACTCACAGCTAATATACGGCTTGTCTGGGTTAGCGTTAAGGAACTCCTCAATGTCAGCCGGCTTCGCATACATGCGTGATTCCATATCACTTGTATCGTTGAAGCGACGATCATGGAAGACACCTTCATAATGTACCAGACGTGTTGGGTCAGCAGACTTAAAGTATTGGGATACTTTATAGATCACTTCACCACCATGGGATTCGTTACCGCAAGACCAGATAATAATCGACGGATGGTTTTTATCTCGTTCAACCATGGAGATTGCGCGATCCATAACGATATCATGCCACTCTGGTTTGTCACCTGGAATAACCCAAGAAGGCTCAACCGCACCAAGCTTCTGCCAAGAACCGTGTGTCTCCAAGTTCATTTCGTCAATAACATACAGTCCGTATTCATCACACAACTCATACCACAGACTTTGGTTCGGATAGTGTGATGTACGTACAGCATTCATATTGTTCTGTTTAATCGTACGAACATCCCATAACATATCTTCCTTCGTCACAGCACGTCCACGACGCGGGTTGAACTCATGGCGATTCACACCTTTGAACACGATGCGTTTACCATTGATGTGCATCACTTTGTCAATCATTTCAAATGTACGGAATCCAACAGCCTGAGGAATAACTTCAACCAATGCTCCATTGGCATCATATACACGAATATAGAGACGGTACAGATACGGAATCTCTGCACTCCACAGGTTTACTTTACCGATCTCTTCACGAAGGCTAACCAGCCCATCTTGAACATCGGATGCGAACGTTTTGACTGTGTTTCCTTCTGCATCACGGAGTTCAGCTTCAATCTTAGCTCCTGCAGCAGCTTGACCTTCAAGCTTCAGGTTAACCTGCAACGTACCATTCGTGTACGTTTTGTCCAGATCAGTGCGAACATGTACATCGCGAACATGGGCAGCAGGTACTGTGTACAGATACACATCTCTGAAGATACCGGAGAAACGCCAGAAGTCTTGATCCTCTAACCAGCTACCTGTGCTACGTTGATAAACTTCAACTGCTAACTTGTTCTCACCTTCCTGAAGGAATGGCGTGAGATCAAAGTCCGATGGAGTAAAGCTATCCTCACCGTATCCTACGAATTGCCCGTTAAGCCACACATAGAATGCAGACTCTACGCCTTGGAACGAAATATATACGGGGTTGTTCTGCCAGCCTGTTGGCAGGTGGAACGAACGAATATAACTTCCGACTGGATTTTTGTCCAATGGCAATGCTGGTGGACGCAGTTCATTCAATCCATCCCATGGATACTGTGTATTTACATATTGCATCTGACCGTATCCTTGAAGCTGGATATGTCCAGGAACTTCGATATCATCCCAACCCTCACTGGCGAAGTCAGACTTGTAGAAAAACTCAGGACGGCTGTCTGGACGAACCGCATAGTTAAATTTCCATGTTCCGTTCAGATCATAACGCATGTTCATTTGACCTGAAGTAACAGCTTCTTCCATTGTTCTATAGTATCGGTGATCAGAGTATGCATGAAGACGGTTCACCTCAAATACACTAACGTCTCCCAACCAATTGATATCTGCTTGTGTTGCTTTCATCGGCTCTCTCTCCCTTTAGAACGAAAATTCGCTTGTTTTATATACTCTCAGTACAACGTTTCCTATAAACAAACAGAAAGACAGAGGCACGCCATCTCTGGCGTCCTCTTCTCTCCTCTTGCATGCTGTCCATGCTGGACAGTTTATGCTGTTTTCATTATTTAACGGAACCAACCATACCAGCAACAAAGTGTTTCTGCATGATGAAGAACACAATTGCTGTAGGCAGTGTTGCAATAACGATTGCTGTCATGATTACTCCGTAATCCGGAGCATAACCTGCACCGAGGTTCGAGATCAGCAATGGAATTGTCTGTTGGTCAGGCGTTTGTAATACAATGAGTGGCCACAGATAGTTATTCCAGCTGCTCATGAATGTAATGATTGCAGCTGCTGCATACGTTGTTTTCATCGTAGGCATGTAGATCTTCAGGAAGATCCCAAGCTCACTCAGACCATCAATACGACCAGCCTCCAGCAGATCTTTCGGGAACATTTTGGTGTTCTGACGGAAGAAGAAGATCAGGAACGCTGTGGCAATCGTCGGCAAGATCACCGCTGCCATCGTGTTAATTCCGATAACTGGAGTAACTCCAGAGATCGTTGCGAACATACGATATAGTGGTACCATGATCGCTGCAAATGGAATCATCATGGATAACAATAGAATATTAAACACGATATCACGGGACTTCGTGCGGTATACTTCGAAACCATAACCAGCCATAGAGCCGATTAACAATGCCAGCACCGTGGAGATGACCGAAATCAGAGCTGAGTTCCCCAGAGCCTGCACTAGATTTGTCGAATCAAGCAATTTGCTGAAGTTATCAAGGAAAGCTGAACCTGGCAGCAATCTACCCTTCGTTACATCAACTGATGCATTTGTTGCACTGACCAGCATCCAGAAAAAGGGGAAAATGGATACAAAGGCGACGATGGATAAGAACACATATGTGAAAATCCGTTTTGCTTTAGCTTTAGCCATTTTTATTATCACCTGCCACTTTAAACTGGATAATGGACAAAATAATGATCAAAATTACGATGGAATATGAAACTGTTGCTGCATAACCGAAGTCTGGCGAATATTTAAACGAAAGGTTGTAGATGTATTGTGAGATCGACATGGTCGCGTTACCCGGACCACCTTTGGTAATATTCATAATCTCATCGAAGATCTGCAATGTACCAATCGTTGATGTGATCGATGTGAAGAGGATAATCGGTTTAAGCAAAGGTACAGTAATTTTGAAAAATTGAGTAAAGGCATTCGCTCCGTCAATTCTTGCTGCTTCATAGATCGATTGATCGATGTTTTGCAGAGATGACAGATAGAAAATCATATTATATCCGGTCCAACGCCAAGTAACGGCGATTATGATCGTAATTTTAGCCCAGAACGGGTCTGTAATCCATTGAATAGGATCGCCAATAATATGCAAGCCCATCAACGCTTGGTTAACCATACCGTCTGGTGCAAACAAATATTTGAATACAACAGAGTAAGCTACAAGTGAAGTTACACAAGGCAAGAAAATCGCTGTACGGAAGAAGCTCCGGAAGCGCAGTGTGCTGTCATTCAGCAATACGGAAATAAACAAACCAAGAATAATCATTACAGGTACTTGAATGATCAAGTAGATGAACGTATTAGATAATGCTGTGCGGAACGTTGTATCAATGAATAATCTTTTGTAGTTAGAAAGGCCCGTAAATTCAAGATTGGCTCCTACACCAGACTTGAAAGATAAGAGCAGCGCTTGGATCATCGGATAGAAGTAAAATGCAACAATTCCGACAACAGCCAGCAAAACAAAAGCCCATCCAGTCAAATTATTTTTCTTTTGGAGACTGTCTCCTGTATTCATGGCTTTCACAGTATGGCTCCTCTCTCTCCATGGAACATGGCTAGAACCCACAGAGCCTCTCGTCAAGTCCAGTTCGAGTTGTACCGGACATGAGAGATGGCTCCGAGTTTCCTAGGGTTCAGTAAGTTACCTTGGATATCTTAGTTAAATTGTGCTTCAGCTTGTTTTTGTGCATCCGCCAGAACGTCATCAATCGCTTTGCCGTTCAGGTATGCTTGCATTTCAACAACCAGAATATCTTCAATTGCATATGTGTTGATACCATAGTTTACGCTTGGAATTTCTGTAGTCCATTTAGCGAAATCAGTGAAGATTTTTTGTCCGCTGAAGAACTCATCTGCTTTAGCATAAGCATCGCCATCAACTGCTGGTTTGTACGTACCGATTGCACCGATGTTGTTCAACAAATCTTGATACAATTGTTTGTCAGAACCAAACGTTTTTGCCACAAATTCAGCTGCTTGATCTGCACCAGGAACGTCCATTACATACCATGAGCTACCACCCAAGTTTGTTGCGTGTACAGAGTTCGGTTGTCCAGCCATTTTCGGCATAGGAGCTACTGCCCATTGGCCAGATTGGGAAGCTTCTTGACGGATAGAAGGTGAAATCCAGTTACCCGTTGGAACTGAAGCTACGCTACCATTATTCATATTTGCGATGAATTGGCTCCAGTCGGAGTGCAATTTAACGATGTTAGCATCCATCATCGCTTTGTATGTTTCAAACGCTTCTTTCAATGCAGGATTGTTAGCGATATCAGGTGTTTTACCATCTTCTGCTGAATACCATTTGCCTGCTGTTTGAATCATCATACGAATGATTCCGAGGTCATTTGGATCAAGAGAAAGAAGTTCTTTACCTGTTTTTTCTTTTACAGCTTTACCAATTTCGATGTAGTCATCCCAAGTGATGTCTTGCAAGTCAGCAGCTTTGTAACCTGCTTGCTCAAGCAAGTCTGTTCTGTAGTAAAGACCTGCAACACCAGAGTCAAATGGAACTCCATATTGTTTGCCATCAAAAGCTGTTGGTCCGAGTTTGTAATCTGCAAAATCGGAAGCTGTGATGTTGGAAGACAAATCTTTGAACGCATCAGGGTAAGCATTCAGGAAGCTTTGCGCACGGTAGTCTTCAATCAAAACGATGTTTGGAAGACCGCTGCTTGTTCCGGAGTTAAGTCCAGTGTTCAGCTTTTGAATGATGTCCGCTTGCGCGTACTCAATGATGTTAACTTTCAGATCAGGATTTGTTTTTGCATATGCTTCTTTTGCTGTTTCCATTGCAGCAACGTTAAATGCTTTGTCCCAAGCCCAAATTGTGATTTCGTTCGCTTTCTCGTCACCACCAGCTGCAGAACCTCCGTCACCGCCGGATGAACATGCGGACAATAACAACACTGTAGCGAGCATCAATACCCACATTTTTTTCAAATCATTCAACTCCCCTTCGACCTCTTTGTGTGTAAATTTGTTTACGTTTTCTGAAAGCGGTTGCTTCCGATGTATTCATCTTATCATTCCCATATCTTCATTCGTTAGTAATAATTTTGTACGGATTTGTCATCTTATTGCCACAATGAAAACCTTTACAGAAACCGTTTGCACTAAATTTAGTTTTTTGTAATTTCTTTTGATTTTGTAATTTCTCAATCTAGATAAATTACAAATGTGCATTTTCATTTTAAATAAAGCATACAAAAAACCCCTCGTTTTCTGGCACTGCTAGAACGAGGGGCTTCAGACAACAATGCGATATAGCCATGTTGTTATTGGTTAAACGTCATTTATTCAGTTCGTAATCAAAGGAAGAGTAACGGTAACTCGTGTTCCTTCTCCCACATTACTCATAATCGTGACACCATAGGGTGCCCCATATAATAGCTCGATCCGGTCGTGTACATTACGAATACCAATACCACTAAATAGTTGACGGTTGTTTTTCGGGTTAGGTAATGTCTCGCCCATATTAAGCCCTTCAATCCCGTCACCATTATCCATAATTTCGCAGATAAGTGATTCGCCTGCTCTAGAGACCAAGACATGAATTGTACCTGTTTCCTTCTTAATAAATCCATGGAAAAAGGCATTCTCGATAAAAGGTTGAATAACGAGCTTAGGTACATGATAGTGATTACAATCAGGAGCCACATAGAAGGCTGCTTTGATCCGCCCTCCATATCTAACGTGATTGATGAAGACGTAGTTTTTCAGATTCTCCACTTCTTGTTCCACTGTGACCGTCTCACTTACATTGCTGATCGTATTCTGTAGCAGTCCAATAAGTGCATTAATCGTTTCTGCTGCGCGATCCTTGTTGCCCTGCTGCACTAGGACTTTGACAGAAGCGAGTGTGTTATACAAGAAGTGTGGGTTAATCTGGCTCTGCAAGGCCGCAAGTTCTGCATTACGCTGATCTCGTTGTGTCTGCACTAACTGATCCACGTAATCATGGAGTTCATCAAGCATGTAGTTATACGCATGACCTAGTTGCTTGCTCTCGTAACTGCCACTTACCGGGATATAGTTGTCGAGGTCACTCTTCGTAATGTTGGACATCTGCTTCACCAATCTACGCAGTGACTTGGTAATCTGACTTGTAATCAGGAATACCAGAATTAAGGCACCTACTACAATAGCTGCACAGATTAGAGCTACGGTCTTCATATCAATGAGTTGACCCATAGCGAGCTCTTTATCCACCACATTAACCAGGTAAAATCGATAGAAAGGCAAGTACTCGGACAAAATGATGCTATCCTGTCCCATTACACGTGCATTAATGTTTTTGGAGGAACTTCCGTTCATCTCCTGAGCGTAGGACAGCAATTCCGGTTGTGTTGTTCCAATCCATTCTTCCCGATTAGAAGACACAATTCTGCCTTTCTCATTCATAATGACGACATCATTACCTCGACTTGTAAAGCTGGTATAGAACTGCCGGAACGCATCTTCTCTCATGGTGACATACAATGTTCCGTATATTCGGCTGCGTATTCGATCTGTCAGCGCTTTAGTTGCAGAGATCATCTGCAGCTCCCCCGTATCAGTCTCATTATAAAAATCGTCAATGATAAGGCGACTCGGCGACTCGGCAGCTTGAATCGTAATCGGTAACTGCTTCAATTCATCCACTGACATCTGAAGATGAGCGCGGTTGGTGGAATAACTCCGTCCATTGATTCCGACAATGGTAATCCCTACTTCGTATGATTCGGTTATGGTCTGAACGCGATTCATCATTCCCCTCATATTATAGAAGGATTTTGCCATGGAGATGGAATCTGCATCGCCTTCCGACAGGAATCCACGAATAGCTCCACTCTGCGCTACATTGTTGGTAACCGCAGCAATTGCATCATTAAAGGATTCGAAATTCGTTTTAATCTGACTGAGCACCTTTGAGTTCGTTATGCTAAACGTATCTGTAAATAAGTTGGTTGACATATGAATGGTCGTCCACAGAATCAGCACAGAGACCAATACGATGCTGACGACCATTACTAGAAATAATTTAGGGAATAATCCCAGGCTCGATAAACGATTCATCCATTTCTTCATGATCTAATCCTTCTGACTTTAAGCCCAGAATTTGCGCCGGTATCGGCTTGGTGATAGTCCGGTAAATTTTTTGAACACTTTGCAAAAGTAACTATGATCCGAATATCCTACCATGCTGCTGATCTCGGAGATCGTCACATCATCCGATCGCAGGAGCTCCTCTGCTTTTTCAATTCGAATTTTGTTCAGATATTCGTTAAAACCTTCTTTTTTGTGAGAAGAGAAATAACTGGATAAGTACGATGGATTAAAATGAAAATGCTTCGCTACGTCAGCAAGCCCAAGGGGCCGGTCAAAATGTTCATGCATATATTCCAACAACATCTTCATGTTGGGATCACTTCTACGACTACCTTCACCAGAAGTACAAGCTTGCACTTCTCTCATGAATGAATCCAATACATCCATCGCTTCACGAAGCGTGGTTGACCCGTCTACATTTTTGAAATACGTGTACTTGCTCTCTTCTAACGCGCTGGACTGAACATCCATATCTGAGAGTGTGATCGTCACGTTGAAGATGAGATTACCGAGGAAAGACTTAATGCCAAACACATCTGCAATATAGTCTCTGCCAAGAGTCTTGGCATGTTCCTGTAAATATTCTCTCGCTGCCTCTGTGCGATTGCGTTTAATATGCTGTAAGAACATATTAACATTAAACTGATAACCCGCTGGATGCAGTGGTGGAAGTTCACTGTACACCAGGAGAGGACGATCTTCAAAATAAAAACGATACTCCATAAGTTTGACCAGATGATTTCGGTACACTTCACCCATTGCTTCAAAAGAACTAAAGCTATCACTCAACGCCCATGAAGAACCAGGTTCTCCAGCTTCATGATCAAAAGCAAGATGTTTGATCCGATCAACCATCCAATCATCCTTCACAGGATCAACATTAAGCAATACAACCGGCAGTTCGCCTTCGGCTGGTACAAGTGCGTACTCTGCATCTGGCAGATGTTTCTTAAGCGCCAATGCCATCTGTTCTTTGTCTATGTGTATATGCTGCTTCGTAGCCGAGTCCTTGAGTCGGAATACAAGCAGACGGAAGCACATGTGCGGAAACGTCTCTTGGACGACATCCATCTCTTCATCCTCACTGAGGGTGAAGCCTGAGAGCATTTTCTCCATTAATTGTCCAAGACGCCAACCATCATGCGAAGGTTCAAACTGCAATTCGGGAATTTTGCCCGCCGTGCGTTGCAGCACCTCTAACAATTCATTCGTATCCAATTTGGGTTTTAAAATATAATCTGCCGCTCCATGCTGAAGGGTCGAGCGAACATATTCAAATTCACTAAAGCTGCTAAGTACGATTACTTCGATCTGTGGATGACGTGCTTTTAATGTACGAACAAACATCTCACCATCCATGACAGGCATCACAATATCAGTAATAACAATATCCGGATTCAGCATACGAACCTGCTCAAGTCCTTCTTCACCATTGGAGGCTTCGCCTACGATCTGAAAGCCTTCGGCCTCCCAATTCATATGATGCTTAATCCCTTGTCTTACAAGAAATTCATCGTCAACAATCAATACCTTGCACAACCGGTTCATGATCGCGACCCCCTTATCTAGTGTTCCCTCTATATATCTACAGATTATACCTTAATCATATCGTGTATGCCGCAGTTACGTGTTAGCGGTTACACAAAAATCAGTGTATTTACACCTCTTATATATTCTATGAAGCTTCCATAATTTTCTTTTGGCTCTGAGGTCAAAAGTACCAGAGGCCCCTATAGTATATACCTATATTACACTATTTTTCGACAAAAAAAGAAGCCCCGGCCAAGTTGAAGCATTTTGGCGTCTCAGGACTTCTTATATTACCTTGATTACCTACTTTGGTTCAATCCCCCATTGCAGATTTCCAGCAATATAACCAGTTACTTTAGACCAATCCGCATATGTGGAGTGGCTACTAGCGAAGGAATAGTCATCTGTCTGCGTATAATTGGTCCAATTGTTTTTGGAGAAGCGTGTTTGGATTTCCGTACTTTGACCCGGTGCAAGTGTACCTGTTGTACTCGTAAATCCGATCTCAAGAACATGATCCGCTCCGGTTACCGGTGCTGGAAGGGCACTGAAGTTGCCAGTCACATTCGCGCCACCAACGGTTGCCCAATCACAGAAAAAGTTCTGTGGTTCATTACCATTAATGGTGTAATAATAACGGATCTTTACGTCTGCCAGATTGAGCGCTGTGGTACCTGTATTGGTCAATTTAAACTTAGGATTAATCGAACTGCCGGTTGCTGCTGTTGACGCATTATACATTTCGATTCGCACAGTACCTGTTGGCTCTGGATGAGGTGTAGTTGTATTTTTAACATTCAGATTTAAATTGGCATCGTTACCTGCACTAAACACAAAAAGGAGTGTGGCCTTGCCCACAGGTAAAGTGGCTAGATACGTTTTGCTTAAAATGACTTGGCTGCCTGAAATGGTATAGTCTGTACCTTCGGTCAGCGTGCTATTGCCTGCAAGAATTGAACTTAACGTATTTCCGTTTAGTGTCAAGTTAATCGAAATGTCAGCCTGATGTTCTGTAGCCAGATCAAATTCTGCTGTCAACGGATGAATAGCTGAATTCAAGATAGGAGGATTCTCTCCTCCACCATTGTTTCCACCAACTGGGTCAGCGTATAGGATGCCACGTCCATTCGTTCCCAAATACACCCTTCCGTAAATTCGAGGATCTCCAGTAATTGTGGTTACACGAGCATACTGGTGCTGGTCATCGTTAATGCGTACCCAGCTTGCACCGCCGTCATCTGAACGAAAGAAGCCACGTGTACCATCAATTTGGGCGATTGTGTATAGAGCAACGACATCCTGCCCGGGAGCTGCTTTACCGAAACCAATGCTATCGGCTTCTTCAACATTGGACAATTTGCTAAAGCTAGCTCCCGAATCTGTGGAACGCCATAGTCCATAAGGACCACTTTCCTCATTACCACCCGCAAACCAGATTTCTCCCTCAAGGCCTGGAACGGCATCCAGATCTGAATTACCATCCACAGGAAGACCAGTTGCTGCCGAAGTAGTGAACGATGCTCCACCATTGACACTTACGTAGATTTTGCCTGCGGCAAATGCATAAAACTTATTTGGATTGACACGGTCGGATATGACTTTAGCCTGTGCAGGTATGCCAGAACTTGCGTTCCATGAGTTACCACTCGTCACAGAGTAATACACACCTTTATCTGACGTGCTCCATACAAGACGATTTCCATTTGCAGAGATTGCTACAGTGCCACCCCCTGCTGTGCCGGCAGGCTCAGCATTGGCTTTATACCATGTCGTTCCACCATCGCTGGATAAACCGATTGATTTGGCATTTGGATCTGCACTGTAATCAGCTTTACCTACGCGTACCATCGTTCCTGGACTTAGCTCCGCAAAATCAAGACTTTCTGTTGAAGCATAATTGGGGTTCGTAAAAATCGTTGCAGGGGGTTGATCCAGATCATCATGACGGAAACCTGCAACATCCCCCACGCCACTGACTAAATGTGCTCCACTAGGTGGACTGATTAAATCCAGTACAGCTATTTCCTCCAAACCTTTGGCTTTCACGGAAATATCAATTTTCGTATCGCTATCCCAATTCGTTAGATTATCACTTCCATATATCGTTGCACCTGTACCATACATCATACGATCCGAATCAAAGGGGTCAATCTCCAGATCGCCGATCATCCATCCTAGCTTCGGAGACACTTCCGGTGGAGCGGGATTAACGCCAAATGTTAACCACGGGGCTGCTGATATGTCTTGTGTATAACGCATTTTACGGTTGGGGTAACCGTCGAATTCCCAGATTCGTGTCCAGGTATGCCCCCCATCCTTACTGCGAAACAGATTGGCATCTGGCCACCATGAATTCAGGGTAGCAACCATTAACGTGCCAGGGTTTTGCGCATCTACTGTGAGTCCACCATATCCGAAATAATTATCTGCGCTGCTGCTTGGCACCGGACTGATGTTGGTCCATGCACCTGTAGCGGTGTTAAACTTCCACAAGTCGCCTTTCTCGCCATCATACGGACCTACTCCGTCGCTATATGAAATATAGAGGCTACCTTCCGAATCTAGCACACCATGGTGTGGCAAAAAGCCTGTAGGTTGGCCTGGAACCGCCGTCCAGGTCGTGCCTGCATCCGTGCTGCGATAGATACTTTGGTTTTGGTCAGCCACACCCACGTAGATCGTCTGTGTAGCTTGTCCTGATGAACCGGTCGTTTTATCAAAAGTGATCCATGCTAGACCAACAATATCACTGGTGTAATCGTTACTAGGATCTTGCACGTAGGTACCTGGATTCGGAAAGCTCGTCACTTTGCTCCAGGTTACTCCATAATCTGTGCTTTTCCAGAGCCCGTTACCGCTTCGCGCACCAAAGTATAAAATACGATTGTCATTCGGATCAATGACCAGCCGTTCTCCCATCGAACGTCCTGGCATGTTGCCGCCAACCTTGAACGGAAGAGTCGTTGTCTGCCAAGTATCACCTCGATCCGTTGATCGAAGGATGGAACCGTTATTTTGATCCCATGAATTGGTGTACGTTCCAACAGCCATATATACCCGATCAGGGTCAATTGGATCTGTTGCAAGAGCATCTACCCCGTTTTTGTTCCAGTCGTCCCAGCCGACAAAATCAGTCAACGGAATCCAGCTCTCATTGGACGGATTCCATCGATAGGCTCCTCCAATATCCGTACGAGCGTAGATTAGGTCTTTCTCAGATTCATTGAAAATAATACCGGGAACAAAGCCACCACCCGCACCTGTCACTACACTTTTCCACTGATAGGGCTCCGATGGTGCAGCTTCCGTTGTACCTGCTAGTATTCCTAAAGATGCTGTAGCCACAACTAGCGTTAGGCTGACCATCCGCAATTTCCCCAAAAACGTTTTCATTTAACTTCGCCTCCTCTTCAATATGTTCATTACATCCGGTTCAATCCTGCTGTCTCAGGATGACTTAATGCGTAAGCATATCGTATTTCTAGCCCGTGCCCTCATATCGGAACAAGCCCCACCTCCTCTCCGCCTCTCTTAATTAAGCGCTTACAAAAGTAACTAAAGACCTACGGCTTACAATTTCTCTTGAGCGCCATACCCCATTCAAATAATGTAAAATATTATCAGTAAATAACATTCGTTGGCAAAAACCAAATTCCTGCTCCAATTCTCGTCATGAACTAATTTTTTTAGTGAAGCTTTTGTCCTATTGAAAAAAGAACAACAAAAAGGTTAGCCAGTAGTCACTGGCTAACCTAAGAAGGCCTTACTTACATGCTATAAAAGTATTTTATGCGATGCTGAGATCGATGGCTAAGTCATCCATCCAAAAACAGGCATAGCCCAATTTACCGTTCAGTCAACTCCTCTACTCGTTAGTTAGACGATTGGAGCTGCCATATGCATTGGTTTTCTGCCCTTTCACTCCTGGCTTAATGACAAATACAGAGCCTGCATCTGGTGTTTCCAAGAGCCGCTCATCGGAGATACCAATTCGTGCAGTCGTAATGTAGAGGTCTTCCAAGTCTATACCGCCAAAACAACACGAAGTCACCTGATCAGCAGGCACCACGATCTGTTCAAGCAGTTCAGCTGTATCAGGGTTCCAACGTGTAATACGTCCCCCGCCCCAATGTGCGACCCATAACATCCCCTCTGCATCGACTGACATGCCATCTGGATAACCCATTTCCTCAGGAATGGAGATGATCGAAGTACGATTGGCAATGCTACCCTCTTCCAAATTATAGTCGAACCTATCTACAGATCTTGTAGGTGTGTCGATATAATACATTGAACGATGATCCACACTCCAGCCCAGACCATTAGAGGTGGAGATATGATCGACCATTTTTCTAACTGGCTTACCTTCTTCTAAACAATATAAGGCTCCCGTTTCTCGATCACCATTGCCCATCCCCATCGTCCCCGCCCAGAATCTCCCACGGGCATCGCACTTACCATCATTGAAACGGTTCGTTTCAATGCCGTGTTCCGGATCTTCTTCAATACGTTGAAGTTGCCCTGTCCCCAGATGAAAGGTATGGAATCCACTTCGCAAAGCCACGATGACTTCATCTCTACGATAAGGAACAACGGCTCCTACATGTTCACCCACATCATAAGCCTGATCACTACCTGTAGACGGATCAAAGACATGTACCTTGAAGCCTTCGATATCAACCCATAACAAGCGAGCTTGTTCCGCGTCCCAGCTTGGACCTTCTCCCAACAACGCATGACTATGTACCGCAATGTTCAAGCTACTCATTTCATCGCATCCTTTCTATAAGTGCATGTTTAACTCCAGGTTTTCCGTGCCGAGAAGATAGAAATATAGCAAACTTTTGAACAAATAACTCTGTCCGTTACTTGGTTCCACCTGACCATTCGAATCCAACCGCATCTAGAAACGCCTTCGTCAACACCATGTGACCTGTTGCATCCGGATGTACCCGGTCATACGTCAGAACCGCAGTATAATAATGATCCCAGAATGGAGCAAATGCAGCCTGTGTGTCCACGTAGATTGCATCGAATTCCGCAGCAACTCTGCGTACAGCTTCACCATAAATGTCCATCGTAGCACGCATTGGATCTTCTGGATTCGCTTCCAAATAATAAGGCGTCATAAGCACAAGACCTTTTAAGCTTGGACGAACCGATGCAACCAGCTCTCGTAGTGTGGACTCATATTCCTCAAGGAATACATGTGAGTCTGTAGATAATGGATTGTCAAATTGACGCCATACATCATTAATTCCGATCATGATGGTCAACCAGTCTGGTTTAAGATCCAGGACGTCCCGATCCCAGCGCTGCTTCAGATCACGAATCGTATTCCCACCATTACCCACATTTTGCACACGTAACATCAATTCAGGATATATGGAACGAAGCAGAGCATACACTTGGGCTACGTAACCGTGTCCTAGACCATTGCTTCCTTCCCCTACAGGATGTTCACGTCCGCAATCTGTAATGGAATCCCCGATAAACAGAACTTTATCATTTCTTTGAAATTTCATGATCAATTTCTCCTTTGCATGCAGGCATGATGAAGCAAGTTGAAAGATGGTGATGAGATTCAGCTCTCACGATTACCAGCCTTGATTTTTCAACCAGGTTAGACATAGTCCAGACCAGGCACTTACCGCTGCATTGTCCTCAGCGAGTCCTAATCCATGGGAGCCCTTCTCGAACACGTGCAAATCATACGGAATACCATGTGCGCCTAGTGCAAGAGCGTAACGCAAACTATTTTGGACAGGAACTGCTCCATCATCGCTTGTATGCCAGATGAATGCTTCAGGTGCATCGGCCTTCACTTGCTTTTCCGCACTATACGCTATAACTAGTTCGTCTGAAGCTTCAGGACCTAATAGATTTTCTCGAGAACCAGCATGTCCATAAGATTCCATCGTGATGACCGGATAACACAGAATAATTCGATCCGGGCGTGAGCTCACACGTTCAATTGGATCAGCATGCTCGGTTTGCCCTTCATCGTATACCGTTCCCAGCATAGCTGTCAGATGACCGCCAGCTGAGAAACCAAGTACAGCAATTTTGGAAGGATGAATACCGAAATCTTCTGCGTGGGCACGAACATATCGGATAGCCCGTTGACCGTCTGTTAGGGGGGCAGGTTGTTGATGTGGTGCCACGCGATATTTGAGCACAAATGCGCTAATACCTGCACGATTCAACAATTCAGCGATCGGTGCGCCTTCATGGTCGGCTAGAAATCCATAACCGCCTCCTGGGCATATAATGACAGCGCTCTCGGAACCCGGGTGAATAAAAGGAATCAGATGAGGCATTTCATCCTCATGCCCAATCGCTGCATAAGGTGCAGCGTGATCCCACAATGGAATAATTGATGTCAATTCAACTCATCCTTTCTCTCCGTACAACGGTTTCATTCCTTTGCACAGGCTCACTACTTTTGGAATTGATACCATCATAACGGCAACCAGCTTCGGTCATCAATATCTGAACAGCATCATTATTTAGGGCTTATCTCAAGCTCCCTAGTCTTTTGGTTATAGGTTACATGAATTATATCCACATGCATAGTGAGATTTGGCACAATTGTAGATATAAAGATTAGTATAATGTCCGAAATTGTTCAGGCGTTACATGTTCAATACGGCGAAATGTAGCGACAAAATGGCTCGCATCGCGGAAACCAACCCTGGTAGCCGTTTCTTTAATCGTCAGCATACGATCTCCAGTCATTAACTCTTTCGATTTGCGAATACGCAAAAGAATAAAATAGCTGTACGCCGTCATACCCAAGGATTGTTTAAATAGAGTATTCAGATGTCTAGGTGTGATTCCAAGGATTGCTGCCATCTCTTCCAGTCCAATATCTGGATCAGCGTAATGCCGCTCCATATAGGCTATTAACGGGGCGAGTCTCTCAACTGCATGTGAGATCGATGAGCGACTGCCTTTCATGCCATGCTTTTTCAGTAGAATCAAAAATCGATACATGTCCGCAGAAGCCTCTAGTCCAGATAAATCCTGATCACTCCCCATTGAACCAAGCACCTGTCTACCATAATGCTCAGGCGGACTGTCAGCTTCCCATTGATAGATAGCCGCCTCTCCCAAACCGAGCCCCTCCGTAATCGCAGAACATTGTGAACCAGCAAATGTAATATACAAGGTTTCCCAATCGCCTTGGGAGCGCAAGTATTCATGAGGTACGTTTGGCGCCATTAATATGCCGGACGACTCCCCCAGGATTAAGGTTGAACCGGCAAATCTGAACTCTCCAGCTCCCTTAACCGTCTGTAACCAGTGGTAACAGGGGTACCCGGATGGTCTCTTCACGCTCTCTTGGTTCCCATTATAACCAATGCTTTCAATGTAAAGGGGAAGGGTCTGATCCCTTGAAGTCATAAAGTAACGTTCATGCTGAGCTGATATGATCACATGCTTCCCTCCTTAACCTTGCAAATATATCATTTCCATATTCTTATATGCGTCATTACTTTTCTTATATTTTAAATGTTATATGAATCATATATTATACAATTATTCTTATACAAGAGGTGAACACATTGATTAGTCACAAATTGCCCAAAATGTTCTATGGTGGAGACTACAACCCTGAACAGTGGGATCACGAAACCCATCTTGAAGACCTGAGAATGTTCAAATTAGCGGGCATTGATATGGCAACCATCAACGTTTTCTCTTGGGCATTAATTCAGCCTGATGAGGTTACTTATAATTTTGAAGGACTTGACCAATTAATTAATAGTTTGTATGAAAGCGGTGTCTACGTATGCCTCGCTACAAGTACAGCAGCTCATCCAGCTTGGATGGCCAAAAAATATCCGGATGTGCTCCGTGTAGATGCTGACGGACGTAAACGTAAGTTCGGTGGCCGTCATAACTCTTGCCCAAACAGTCCGACCTATCGCAAATATTCAGAGAAAATCGCTGATAAGCTTGCTGAACGTTACAAGGATCATCCTGCTGTTCTGGTATGGCACATCTCCAACGAATACGGCGGAGACTGTTACTGTGACAACTGTGAGAAAGCATTCCGCGTGTATCTGAAAGAACGTTATCAGACACTAGATCAAGTGAACAAAGCTTGGAATACCAACTTCTGGGGACATACATTCTATGATTGGGATGAGATTGTGCTTCCAAGCAACCTGAGTGAACACTGGGGGAACAACAATTCTACCTTCCAAGGAATCTCTCTGGACTACTCCCGATTCAACTCGGACAGCATGCTGGATTGTTATCGCCTAGAGTACGATGCAATCAAAAAACACATCCCGGATTCTGTTGTAACTACGAATCTAATGGGCTTCTTCAAGCAACTGGACTATTTCAAATGGGCGAAGTATATGGATATCGTATCTTGGGACAGTTATCCTGGTCTTGCGACGCCATTTAGTTTCACCGCAATGGCACACGACCTTATGCGAGGACTGAAGGATGGTCAACCGTTTATGCTAATGGAACAAACACCAAGCCAGCAGAACTGGCAACCCTACAACTCACTGAAACGTCCTGGCGTAATGCGTCTGTGGAGTTATCAGTCCGTTGCACACGGTGCAGACACCATTATGTTCTTCCAGCTTCGCCGCTCAATTGGCGCCTGTGAGAAGTATCATGGTGCGGTCATTGAGCATGTAGGACATGAACATACACGTGTATTCCGTGAAGTTGCTGAGCTCGGCAAGGAATTGCAAATCCTTGGCGACCAGACGCTGGATGCTACCGTTGAATCTAAAGTAGCCATCGTGTTTGACTGGGACAACTGGTGGGCGATTGAAAAATCAAGTGGCCCTACGGTCGCTCTCAACTATGTAGATCAAATTCACAAATACTATGCTGCGTTCTTCCGCCGCAATATTCAGGTAGACATCGTTAGCGTGGATACCGATCTAAGTAAATATGACATCGTTCTTGCTCCAGTCCTATACATGGTGAAGCCTGGCTTCGCTACCAAATTAGAGAAGTTCGTTGAAGCAGGCGGTACATTCCTGACGACCTTCTTCAGCGGTGTTGTTAATGAGAGCGATCTGGTAACTACAGGTGGCTATCCTGGAGAGCTTCGCAAGTTGCTAGGCATTTGGGTCGAAGAGATCGATGCTTTATTGCCTGAGCAAAAAAACAGCATCGTGCTCAAAGAAAGCTACGGTGATCTGCAAGGGGATTATCAGTGCGGCATGTTATGCGATCTCTTGCACAGTGAGGGTGCTGAGGTCATCGCTGAGTATGGAGAAGATTTCTATCAAGGTATGCCTGTCGTTACTCGTAATAAATTCGGTCAAGGGGAAGCATGGTATGTTGCCTCTGATCCGGAAGAACGTTTCCTAGACGGTCTGCTTGGACAACTTGCTGCTGACAAAAACATTCATGCCTTACTGGAGACACCCGAAGGTGTTGAGGTTAGCGCACGTACCAAAGACGGTAAGCAATACCTATTTGTTATGAACCACAATGCTTCCACTCAATCCTATGATTTGGGTGCAACCAAGGTTCGTGAGCTACTGACAGATCGCGAGCTAACTGGACATGTGGAAATTGAGGGTCGTGGTGTACAACTGCTTGAAAGTAATTCATAAGAGCTTATCGAAGAAAATCATATCGAAATAGAACTTACCGAAAGAACTTATTCGATACAAACTGTCACCTCTTGATCTATAGTCCCACTCTTTTATCGTAAAAAACGAGGGTATATGTCATATTCTTCTGACCTCTGCGGAGTTCAGGAACTGCTACTTCCCGTATCCGGCTATGCCGGGTGCGGTTTTTTCGTATCATTGTATAGAAGGAAATAGTGTATTATAGCTCGAATTGGACGATACACACATTCTATGAAGCTCTACCTTTGAAACGGAGTGACTGACATGAATAAAATAAACCGGCTAGCCGCTATTGTTATGGCTTTGCAGCACGGTCACGAAACGGCACGCTCATTGGCTGACAAATTCGAAGTGTCACGGCGTACCATTTTACGGGACATCCAGTCCCTGTCAGAGATGAATGTTCCGATCATTGCCATATCCGGCCCGGGTGGTGGCTTTCAGCTCATGGAGGGGTATGTGTTACCTCCGCTGCAATTAGATCCTGTCGAAGCTGCAACGATTATTTTCGCACTTGAGAGGATAAGTCACCATGTGCATACACCATTTCAGGAATCACGTTGGACTGTCATGGACAAGATCAGAGCTATTATTCCAGAGGATGTTATGGCTAGAATCGACCTTATGCTGAACCAGCTAAATCATCGAATCCATGAGCATAATGAACATATCAAGCACTTTGAGCCTTCTAAGTCCTTAGTACCTTATGAAGGCTGGGCTGAGTCTTCTTTAATTCGAGTGAAAGCGCTATTGAACCATTCAGCAATGGTTGAGGCACAGCAAGACGAGCATATAGGAGAAAAGATGACCGAGGTCAGCCCTGGTCTATGGGAACTGTCTTTTCTCTGTCCATCCGAAGATTGGTCATGGGTCGTACGTTTCTTTTATCGATTAGGGAAGGGAGCAGAGGTCTTAGAGCCTGAAGAACTTCGGAACGAAATACGCCAGCATGCCGCAGACGTATTCCAATTATATGCATCTTCTTTCAATCGCTGTTGAACTATACTAAACCAAACGATAAAAGGAGGACTTCACTTCATGATTAACGACCCTATCACAACTTATGAAGAAGCGGTTCAGCGCATCCAAACCATAGGCATACTTCCACTAGCACCTTTATTCCCCGAGTATCCTTCACTCTCTTCACTAACCCTACAAGAGAATTGGCATAAGGATAACGCACTTGACCCGTGGCTCTGGCGCACACGCTTCGCCGAAGAAGGAATCGCCGCGTACGGAAAATGTATTAAAAAGAAAGCTGTATTGATCTCACGTGATTATTTCCCTTTGATCCACCGATTGCTGGCAGACCAGACGAGCATAAAGGAACAATATGATGCAGGTCTACGATCCCGAGAGGCACTTAAACTATATGAGCGAATTAGTGAGCAAGAAGGGATCGATGGACGTGCCTTGCGTGTACAGACAGGTTTTGCAGCCAAAGAATACAAAAAGTCGTTTGATCAAGGGCTCCTGGAACTCCAGTCCAAAACGATGATTGTCATTAGTGGTACCAAGGAAAAAGAAGGACTCGAAGAAGGCAAAGTGGCTTGGAACAGCTCAGCCTATGAAACTACAGGACACTGGATGAACTCTCATGGCGTACAGCCATTCAGTGGTAGCATTGCCGAAGCTCAGGCATTACTCGTTAGCAAGCTTGAACCGTACACTCCCCCAATCGCTCTATCCAAGATAAAAAAAGCGTTAGGTATTCGATAAAATGAAGACAAATAAATCCCAGTTACCGCACAAGATGGGTAACTGGGATTGCGCAAGACATATCGAATGTATAAGCCAATGGGTACGATCCTACTTTAATGAATCTCGCTTATTCAATTATAAGATTACACCATCCTTGAATATGGCAATCTCTCGAAAACCATGTTGCTCACTCAGCGTCTGACTCCGTCCAGAAGCGATGTCGATTAATTGACTGAACAGTTGAACCTTCACATCATCCATCGTCTGACCTTCGAGCAGTTGGCCTGCGTTAAAGTCAATCCAATGCTTTTTACGGTTCGCTAGATCAGATTGAGTCGCAATTTTGACAGTAGGTACGGGCCCACCAAACGGTGTTCCTCGGCCTGTTGTGAACAGAACGATGTGAGCACCCGCAGCAGAAAGCGCCGTTACCGATACGAGATCATTGCCTGGTGCCTCTACTATATTTAATCCGGTCTTTGTTACACGTTTACCATAACGCAACACATCAACAACCTCAGAGCGCCCGCCCTTCTGTGTGCATCCAAGGGACTTTTCTTCTAATGTCGTGATGCCACCAGCCTTATTACCCGGTGAAGGATTCTCATATATGTTCTGACCATGATTAACAAAATATTGCTTAAAACCATTAACTAGATCGACCAAGTCCTCAAATACTTGCTCATTAGCAGCACGATTCATTAATATCGTCTCTGCACCAAACATTTCTGGCACCTCTGTCAGAATCGCTGTCCCCCCTGCCGCGACAAGCATATCAGCTACTGAGCCGACAAGCGGGTTGGCCGTGATGCCCGATAATCCATCAGATCCCCCACACTTTAAACCAATTTTGAGTTTGCTAAGTGGGAGCGGCTGGCGCTTTTCCTGTTCAGCAACTTCTACCAGTTCCTCCATCAGGCGTAGTCCTTCCTCCAACTCGTCGTCTATTTCTTGAGCTTTGAGAAAACGAACCTTGCCCTGATATTCAGGCGCAATGCATTCACGGAACTGGTCTACCTGATTGTTCTCACAGCCAAGACCAATGACCAGCACTCCGCCTGCATTCGGATGTTCTACCAACGAAGCGAGCAACTGCTGTGTATATTTCAAGTCATCGCCGAGCTGAGAGCATCCAAACGGATGAGGAAAATGAAATACACCATCTACACGATTGCCGAACTGGGACTGACCCATTCGTGCTAATGCTTCACACACTTTATTGATGCATCCTACAGTATTTACGATCCAAATTTCATTACGGATGCCTGCTTCACCATTCGGACGAAGATAACCATCGAACGAACGCAGATGTTCGGGAGGCATCTCTGTCTTAGAAGCGAGTCCCGGATTATACTCATAATCGAGCAATCCATGCAGACCCGTTTTTAGATTATGGCTGTGAATCCAGCTTCCCTGCGCAATCTGTTCCTTCGCTACACCAATGGAGAACCCATATTTCATCACATTTTCACCAGCTTCGATATGATGCACCGCAATCTTATGACCTTGGGGTACATCATCTAGCAGAGCAAAAGAAACATCATCAGGCAATACAATCGTTTCGCCTTTTGTGTATTCCCGTAGCGTTATAATGACATCATCCTGAGGATGGATTGCAATCCAGTCCTGAACTGTACTTGTTGTATTCATAGACTCTCACCTTTCAGCAGCGAAATTTCGTGTACGAGCGCTTCTCGCAGCCCTTCACGTTCATCCAAGTTTTCGCCCCAGATGGATGCATCGGATAATACGGAACCAATAATACGATCTAATTGTTGCTCATTGCTATTCAATGTATCGTAGTCTTCCCAGTACCCAGCTAAGAGGGATAGAACCTGAGGGTCATCTCTTAATATAAATGACTCTCCGTTCAAGCGTTGTGTCTGATACCCTTCTGGCGTACTCACTGGGCGGTACAAATATAACAGCCCAGCAAATCCACGTAGCAAGCGGGACGGCCAGTTGCCTTCACTTTGTTCGTAAGAGAGCAGCGTAGGCAGAACACGGACCTTGAACTTACCAATGGTGTTTAATGCAATATCCTGCAATTTATGATCAATGAATGGATTGAGGAATCGTTCAAATATTTCTTCTGCATATAACCCTAAATTGAGATCCGGCATGTTCAATGCAGGGATAATCTCTTCATGCACAGCTTCTCTTATAAATGAACCGAATTGTGGGTCTTCCATCGTCTCCCGCACATGCTGCTTGCCCTGAAGAATACCTAAAGAGGACATAAGTGTGTGTGCACCGTTTAGAATACGCACTTTACGAAGCTGAAACGGCTTCAGATCTTTTACCCAATGTACATTTAATCCAGCCTGCTTCAGGGGCAGCTTCTTGTCCAACGCTTCATCCCCTTGGATCGCCCAAAAATGATAAGGCTCTGCTGTATTAATCAGCTGATCCTCGTATCCCCAGCGATTCGTCAACGCATCTGCTTCGTCCTGTGTTGGAGCTCCTGTAACAATTCGATCTACCAGGTTGTTTAAGAATAAATTATGCTCCGTAATCCAGGTGCGGAAAGCATCTGAATAACCAAAATCTTCACTGTGACGAAGGACGCAGCTACGCAACACATCGCCATTACCTTCGAGAAGTTCACAAGGAAGATGAATTAATCCTCTAGCTGAGTCTCCCGCAAAACGTTCAAACCGTCTGTGGAGAAACACCGTCAGTTTGCCAGGGAAGGATTGAACCGGCTCCCCCTCTACATATTCCGAAGATATATATTTCAGACCTGACTCGGTCGTGTTGGAAATAACAAACTCAAGCGATGGTAGCTCCGCTAGCTCTAAGAAATCCTGCCATTCTTCATATGGATTCATACAGCGGGAAAATATGGAGATCAGCTCTGTACGCTCCACAGGTTTACCATCGGACAACCCACGAGTAATCATCGTATACAATCCGTCTTGTTCTCTGATCTGCTCTAACTTCGCTTTTCCTCCCGGGCGAGGCTGCGTCACCACAATGCTACCATGAAATTTGCCTTGTCTTGCACTCTCGTGAAGCATCCAGTCAGCAAATCCTCTGAGGAAGTTGCCTTCACCAATCTGCAGTACTTTGACAGGACGTTCAATGATTTCCTTGCACTTCCGTTGTCCATCATTACCTAGCAAATTTAACTTTAATCTTGGACGTTTGGTGCTAGCCGACATGAGCACTCACCTCATTATTTATTTATCTTCAGCGGATGGTGATCACGATCTTATCGCATCCGTTGAAAACGCTTTAAATTCATTGTATCATCAATAAAAGGAAATTAAATTGCTTATAATGCGGTAAATATACTCTTTCATGATCATATTCTTCCTCTGGATAGCTGAGTAATGATTGGAAAGGAGACAGCATGAATCGTTCACCTGTTCGTACAACCATTCAGGCAGAATCAGGCATCCCATTTCGATTGGTGTATGCAGATACCAAATCACCCCAGAACGAATTGCCCGATCATCTTCACGATTGGCATGAGCTTATCTATGTATATCGTGGTCAGGGAACTATTTTTATCGACATGGGGCTTGAGGATATGACTGAGGGGGATCTCTTCATTATTCCGGGAAACACGGTGCATCGAGCCTTACCTGATGAAAAGAACCCCGTCACCTCTTCTGCGCTGTTCTTCAGCCCAGGCTTATTAGCGTCTGCGGCTGGTGTCAGTTCATCCGCATTACTAGCCCTATTTGAACGTTGTCGTAAACGTCGAGTGTATAAACGTCACCTATCCTCAGCCGAACGTTCCACAGTCGCTGCATTAATTGAAGATATTCAGCATGAGTTTGAACTGAACAGTCATCTTAGCGCACACGCCGCGTTGCTCAGATTACAACTATTGTTGATCACACTAGAAAGGCTTGATGCCACAGATCCCGAGAATCCCCCTCGCCCGGTACCTGGGCCAAGCTGGTTATCTGCGACGCTAAGCAGCATCGACGACAAACTTCGTAACGGCTTATCTCTGCCAGAGCTCGCGCAACAAGCTGCCGTCTCACCTGCTCATTTCAGCCGTGCCTTCAAGAGATATACGGGCATGACACTAACCGACTATGCACTTGCACGTCGGGTTATTATGGCTAAGGAGCATCTGCTCAAAAGTGATGCAACAATGGCCTCTATCGCAGATGCCTGTGGATTCGAGAGCCTGCCTCATTTTTATCGTCAGTTTAAGAAGCTTACGGGAACCACTCCAGCAGCCTATCGGAGAACGATGAGCAGTTAGCAGATGGCAGATGGTTCTATAACCTATGTTTTTTCATCCCTTTAAGGTGACTCATTTTTTTGAAGTGTAACATATTCTTCCATACACCTCGTATGGTATGATTAGGGGCAGACATCATCTTTGGATCAAGCCAAAGATGGTTTGAAGAGGTAATCCAATACGTCCTCCTGACGTTGTGGTACTCTCTTCTTAAGTGTATATACGCGATTACATTACAAACGGAGTTGACCTTATCGTGCTGATCAAATTTTTGATTTTTGGCTTACTCTGGCAGATTGTAGGTAATCCCATCGTAGCTATCCTCATACTTCTTCTTATTCTGTATTTCTTGGATCGTCGTTACGTCGGGGTATTCCCTAGCTTCATGAAGCCACTCAAGCGGTTACGTAGTATTTCACGATTACGCCAGCAGATCGCCATGAATCCCAACGAGGTTTCCTCCAAGCTGGATCTGGCTCGCCTATTAATGGAACGCAAACGTTATGAGGAAGCACATGCCATACTACTGGAGATTGAGCGCCCTTATGAACATTCGGCTGAATACTGGGAAGCACTAGGCACAACCGAGCTGCATCTTGGCAAAATCCAAGAAGGAGAACAACATATCCTGCAGGCATTGAATATTAATCCAAGGGTGAAGTATGGTCGTCCTTATCTTACGCTTGCTAGCAGCTTCAAGGATCAAGATCAGACTAAATCTTTGCATTACGTGAACCAGTTCCAAGAGATCCATTCATCATCAAGCGAAGCTTATTATCTACTCGGCTCGGTATATCGCTCCCTTGGAAGAAACGCGGATGCAAAGCAAGCTTATGAACAATCCTTGAATGTGTACCGTTCGCTTCCTAAGTACAAGAAACGTCAGGAACGCCGCTGGGCTGTGCGAAGCTGGTTCCGCAAACGCGGACTGTAGCCTACTTGATCTAAGCCTGATGCAGTGTACACAGCGAATATATGGCTATGAATTGAAAGTGCACGGAGCTTTGCCAGTGGCATCGTACCGTGTACTTCTTTTTAATCCTAGACGTAAACAACGAAAAAACAAACATCCCTCACTAGCAAATCACCATTATATCGCCTGCACTAGTAGTTCACGTAAACGCCCCTCATGGAGAGCCATCCAATCTGTACGTTCCTTCAGCTTCTGGATCTGCTGCACGGCTACGGCAGGTTCATCCGTACCTTCAAACATGCGACTAAGAAAATGCATCACAACGTCTAAACTTCGTAGCAATATAAGCTGCGGTATGGCTTCTCGTTCAGTAGGCTGCAAAGTAACATTCTCACAGAATCCCTGAATCATCGCCTCTAGTGCAAGCCACATCCATTCTTCATGCTGATCTTGTGTCAACAGGTCTGACATTGGAACAGCGAGCTCCATTACCCGCAAATCCCATGTAGCAAATTCAAAATCAAGTATGGCACAGATCTGTCCCTGTTCATTGGTAAGTACATTCGATGCATTCAGATCACCATGAACCAGTTGGTGTGGCAATTGCTCCATTCCATTCAACGCTTCAAATAGAGCCGGTAATACCCTAGCTAAATCTCGCATATCATCCGCACAAGCATGAAGTTCAGGAGGTGGTGTCTGGCATAGCTGCATTAATTTATGCGGAGTGCACAGTGGGTAGGCATCTTGAATCTGATAATATGGCGGATAAGCAGGTTGGAGTAAGATATCCAGTTTCGACATCGCCGAAGATAATGCTCCAGCAGCTCTGCCAAGTTCGAATAGTTGCTCAGGGGTATTCCATACCGGGTTGCTTCCGGCACAATATCGAAATAAAGCTACGATCTTATGCTTGCCAGTCGAGTCCTGAATCGGCAAAAAGGTTCTTGTATGCTCATCAGCCTTTATTTCGACAGGGGATGGCACCTTGATCGCAAAATTGGAACGTCCCAAGGTTCGCAGCACCTCATGCTCAAACCTAATCTTGGCTTGATCATTATGCGTTTCATATTGCCGAAGCACATAACGCTCGCCGTTCATTTTTATGATATACGTAGAATTGTTCATTCCCCCACTTCCACGCTCTGCTTCCCAACTTGGTTCCATTGTATATGTGGACAGCACACGCTGAATTAGCTGTTGTTCTGGATCATCTGAAGGACGTAAATGAATGTTGTGCATCAAAAAAACTCCTTTACCTTTCATTATCAACTGACCTATTCAAGCTTAAGATACTCCTCCTAAGGCAGAGAACACTTACATATTCTCATCTTAACGGAAGCAGGTAAGCGGGTCTAGTGATTGAAAGACTTCGCCATCATCCCCAATGGTGTATCAGCCTTAGGAAAAAGGAATATAGCCTGTTCGGTTTAACTGATCAGCAATGACACGATATCCTCTAGCATTGGGGTGTACCCGATCCCAGAATAATAATTCACGTTCATGTCCCAGAAACCGGTCATACACCTGCGCGCATGCATAATACCTTGATCCCGCACCATTCAAGAAGGAATTATATTGCTGTACCCAGTATGCCGCCTCTGCCGCTTGGGGGAACGGGTTATACAATCCAATCGTTCGCACCATGTAGACACTATTGCCCTTCAACTGGCGGATCTGCTTCATAATCTGCGAAACATGATTGCGTGTATCTCCCAGCACCTGAGTCATCTTGCTTGTACCCGGAACGCCATTACTTGCTTTGAATGTTCGAATGAGATCATTGCCCCCAATGGATATCGTGATGATATCTGCTTCTCGAAGCGATTGACGCACCCTATTATGCGAGGACACCATCTGTAATAGTTCTCCCGAGGTTAGCCCGTTCACACCCATATTATCCATGGATACAAATGTTCGAACGTTGATCTCTGCCATTCTGCGATACAAAGGAACAAATCCCGTGCCTAGCAGTGCTCCTGTACCTACGGTTAACGAGTCCCCGATCGCCGCATATCGATATACCATCACCATCGCTCCTCTCTACATGCTCATAACTCACTCATTGCTATAGTGTATGAGAAATCGAAACACATAGCGCGGGACAGTGTCCTTGGGCATTCACCTTTATTTGGTTCGATCACGGTTATCCCCGATTATTCAATTAAATAATATAGAAGAAATCATTTCCTAATAAGCAAAAAACACCGTCAGAAACCTCTGACGGCGTTATAGCAATAACTTTCGTTACTTACTCAGTATTTTTCCTTACTCACATGCCAAGGGTACGATCAGAATCAACGGATTCTGCCTGCTCCTTATTCGGGAATGGCCACCAATTGGCACGACCAAACATCTTCACCATGACTGGTACGAAGAACGGTAAGAATAACAAGGAGTACAACACTAATCCACTGAGAACTACGGTAGCAATCTGCATCATGGATAACACTCCTGATGGGTACATTGCAGCAAAGGTTCCGCTTAGAATAACCGCGGCAGACAAAATAACAGTTCCCATGTTTTTCATCGCGTAGAGCATTGCGTCCTGAACCTTCATACCTTTATTCTCATTGAAACGATCCATCAAGAATATGCTGTAATCCACGCCGAGGGCAATGAGCATAACAAAGCCAAAGAACGGCGTAACCCAGCTAATGCCTGAGAATCCAAGGATGTTAACAAATACGGTTTCTGTTATCGCCATCGATGTGAAGTATGCCAGAAGCAATGATACGATCAAATATAATGGCATAATGACAGAACGTAATAACAAAACAAGAATAATAAAAGTACCTACAAGCATCAGCGTAACGGTGCGTTTATAATCGTTATTGGATATTTCCTGCAAGTCAGCAAAGGTACTTGTTACCCCACCTACAGCGATATCTGCCTTTTCAAGCGCACTTCCTTGCACGGCACGATGCACTGCAGCTTCAATATCTGGTACACGATCAATCGCTTCTGTTCCGTATGGATTTTCGGCGAAGATGACATCGATCGTCATTGTTTTACGATCTGTGGACAGATAATTATCAAATACTTGTTTGAATTCCTTACTGTTCAACGCTTCATCAGGTACGTACCAACCGGCAAGATCCGAATCAGGTGAATTTTGCAACTGTGTCAGATAATCTTGTGCTGATTCCAGACCACCTGATACTTGTTTAATACCATCTACGCTCTGATTGAGACCATCTGTTAATTGCGTCAATTGACCGCTCAGATCGGTAAATCCTTGTTGAATTTTCTCCTGTCCACCCTGGAGCTGTCCTAGCCCATTTTGAATAGTAGGAATTTCACTAATGACTTTGCCCTGCCCGTTAGCCGCCTGCTTCAAACCTGTCTCCAGTTGACCTATGCCCATTACAATCTGGCTCAGTCCGTCTGCAAGTGCTTTTTGTCCAGTTGCCGCTGCTGCAAATCCTTCATTCGCTTGGTTAATACCTGCGGTTGCTTCACCCAGGTTCGTCTGAATTTGTCCCAGACCTTGCGCTAATTGTGCAGAACCTGTTCCGGTTTCACCTATGGTTCCCTTCACCCGCTGATAATCTGCATCGGTCTGCAGTTCAGGATAACGCTCTTCCAATGCTGCGAAGGATTCATTTAATTGAGTCAGCGCAGTTGAAACGCCGGTGAGCTGCTGTACAATTTCACCAACACCTTCACCAAGAGCCGAAACCCCTGCTCCTGCTTGGCGGTATGCCTGTAATAACTGGTTGTTCGCCTCTGCGAGTTGATCAGCGCTTGACTTCGCTTGTTGAAGCCCTGCTTTAAGATCTCCTGCTCCTGCCGAGCCATCCCGAATACCTTTTTCAATTTGACGAAGTCCTTCAGTTAATTGCGTAATTCCCGACTGCAGCTGTGTAGTGCCTTTGGTCAGTTCTCCCGCACCATCAGCTGCTTCTTTTAACTGTGGTTCATTTTGGCTTAACTGGCTGCTGGCTTCACTCAAGCCATCCCGGATTTTGTCCAAACCTGTCTTGCCTTCACCCAATCCATCGGAGAGAGTGCCTACTTGCTCAGTCACTTCAAAATCTTTGATCTCTTCACCTGTTGGCCGTGTCATACTGCGGACGCCAGAGATACCCGGAACCTTCTCTACCTCACGGCTAATTTTCTCAGCAACAGCCATATATTTGGCATTGTCCATAGTCTCATCGTTCTGAATAACGACCTGACCTGGTAGAGATTCTCCTGGACCAAAGCTGTCGGATATAATATTGAACGCTTTGACTGAATCGTACTTGTCACCAATCTCATCTAAACTATTAAACGATAATTTACCATCGTATGTGCTTAATAATGGTACACAAACGGCTGCTACAATTAACAAGGCTGCCCACGGACGTTTCAAAGAGAAACGACCTGCCACTCCATAGATCCGGCTCTCGGCATGCTCTAATGAACCTTTTGAAGGCCAGAATAGCTTTTTGCCGAGTACAGCCATAAAGAATGGAACAATCGTTACCAAGGCGAGCATCATCACTGCTATACCCACAGCAACTGCTACAGCGGAGCGATACAGCATAAACTGCGCAAAACCAATGGCAATAAAACCAACCAATACGGCTAAGGCGGAGAAAAACACTGTTTTGCCTGCTGTGCGATACGTTGCAATGATTGCATCCCATGTATTCTCATGATGTGCTAGCTCTTCCTTGAAGCGGCTAATCAGCAGGATACAATAATCTGTACCAATACCAAACATGACTGCCACCATAAAGATCTGTGTAAACGTAGAAATTGGGAAGTTCACTGCGTCCACAAGGAATGCCACAATCTGCTGCGATACAATGTAACTAACACCTACGGTAAGCAGTGGTACGAATGGCGCTACAAATGAACGGAATACAAGGAATAAAATTAGCAATATAAATACAACCGTAATGTATTCCGACTTCTTAAGTCCCTCCTGGGAGCTTTCGATCGTATCTTCATCAATCAGACCCTTACCGGTTATGTAGTGCTCTACGCTGACCGAATCTAAGGCTTCATTCAGGTCATCACGCATCTCTTTCGTAGTACGTTCGCCCTGATTAATGGAAAGAGACGTCAAGATTGTCTTGCCATCCGCAGAGATCATCTGTTCTGCTAATTCAGGTTCTGAAAAAGGTTCCAGGATAGACAGAATGCCCAGCTGCTCCTGCTTAGCCTTCAATTGCTGAATAGCCTTCTCTGCTTCTTGTTTTCCCGACTCACCCAGGCCGTCTGGGTTATGAAATACAAGAGCTATCTGGCTACCCTGCTGCTCGCCTTTTTGCGCGGCAGCTTCATTTAGAATGGCGGCTGCATTCGTTGAAGAGTATCCTTCGGGTACGGAAAATTGACCCTTTTCTCGGATTAACTCTCCCATATTGGGAGCAGTTAGCATTAATACTGCGGCGATAACGATCCACAGCCCCATCAGCCACCATCTTGCTTTCAAAATCGTTCTCATTTCTGCTCCGGTCCTCCCTCATGCGTTAGCAAAGCTGCAAGCTTCTCAAACGATTCAATAAAATTGTATACATCCTCTGGCTTGAAGTGGATCAAATAAGGCTCAAGAAGCTGCTGTATCTCTTGCTCTGTCTCTCGGTATGCCTTGCGCCCGTGATCCGTTAAAGTCAGGTAGACAACTCTACGATCACGCTCATCCCCAGCACGATGTACCAGATCACGATCTACCAGTTTGTTGACTAGAGCGGTAATACTACTCTTGCCCACGCAGAGCAACTCTGCTAGATCGGAAGGGGTGCATTGTTCTTTCTCATTAATCAGTCGTAATGCAATAAATTGATCTGTCGTCATCGTCTGACCCACGCGTTCACGAATTCGAGTATCGAAACGTTTGGTCACCAAAAACGATGCATCCAAGTAACGGTTAACCAAACTTCGAGCGTCTGGTGTTTTCATATCTTAATTCTCCTCTCTCAAAAAGTAGTTCACTTGTGAAACTATTTATCAATGAAACTATTCTATACTGAAACTATATAACGAAGCAATACTTTTTTCCTATCCTCTACAAACAAAACAAAAAAAAGCAGGACGTCTGACTTAGTTCTCACTAAACTCAAACGTTCTGCTTCATGTTTTATTTATTTGTATTCAGTTTCATACTCCATATTCTTAACCGATTATTCTTCCGTGTCTTCATCCTTCTCCAACACGCAGCGGAACCGCTCAACGCCTGGATATAACTCGCCAAGGCTGTACACGACAAATCCACAATTCCGATAGAACTCGACAGCCTCCTGATCCGTTTCTGCAATCAAACGATCCGGATTATGTTTCTCCAGAAGCTGTGCGATCATTCCACGTCCATAATTTTTGAAGCGATTCTCAGGCAATACGGCAATATGCTTAATCGTCACTTCATCTGCTCCTGTGTGAATATAACCGAGTAAGCCAATGAGCTGCCCCTCGCCTTCATACCCTTCAAGATGCAATGCATCGCTCTCCGTATATTGTTGAATAGCTTGATTCAAATGTTCAGGTTCAGGAAAGACCGAATAGGCCAATAACTCTTGTACCTCAGGCTCCTGAATTCGTGATTTCAAATTAATTAACAACGTTCATTCCTCCTGTATCTTGCTTGTATCCGTTATCGTATTGTAGTCGTTACCCATGCAAAGTTCAAGTTATAAGCTGATGGTCAGTGTTCCAGTTCCAATAAAAATAAATATAAAAACGATCATTAGAACAATAGCACTCGTAACAAGTAGTTTGCCTGTGTCCTTCTTATACGGATGATCATTAAACAGCATAACTCCACCTATGGTCATGGCGATTGGAGGAAAGAAAATCGTTATGACGACGAGTAGCACAATAGCAAATCGGTCCAATATGGGGTTGTAATCCTCCGTCATATGTGAGCGCTCTGGCTGAGCTGTTTTGGTGGCCACCAGATTGCCGCAGGATTTACACTTGAATTCATCTGCTCCCATAGGTTTCTCACAATAGGAACAAACTCTACTGATACGCGACATGTCGCACACCTCCTTTCAATGTGTTTACTTCCCTTCAGGAACGGAGCGTTTAATCGTTTGATCTAAGAACGTATGAAGAGCAGCTACATAGCTGGAACGATCCACCTGGAAGGCTGTTCCGTGTCCTGCACCCGGAATCGTCAGTAGCTGCTTCTCCGTTGGACATGCATCATGAAGTCGGTATACCATCTCTGTGGGCACAAACGTATCTGCTTCTCCATGTATAAATAACACTGGCACCTTTACCTGGGCAAGCTGTTTTAGAGCAGACGCTTCAGTGAAGGAATAACCGGCCTTCCATTTGGATATGAGACTGGTCACGGGAATAAAGGGGAATGGCGGCAATTTGTAAAGCTGCCTAAGCTGAAAGGTAAGCTCTTCTTGAACCGAAGTATAAGCGCAGTCTGATATAATGGATTTCACTTGTGCTGGGAGCTTCTCTCCCCCCGTCATAACCACAGTGGCTCCCCCCATCGATATGCCATGTAATACAATCTCTGCTTTGGTTCCAATCTTCGTAATAACCCAATCAATCCATTGTATGTAGTCCAACCGATCCAACCAGCCAAAACCGATCATATTCCCTTCACTTTCACCATGAGCTCGGTCATCAGGCATAAGTACGTTATACCCTCGCTGCTCGGCATAAAAACGTGCAAAGCCAGCCATTTCTCTCCCTCTTCCTGAATATCCATGAGCCAAAATTACCGTTTGGTGTGATCCCATGGCTGAAGGAAGCCAAGTCCCATGTAACTGAAGTCCATCATGAGATTGTATACGTACCTTCATTCCATGCTGTTGATCCAACCACTTTAGATCAGCCGCACTACTAATCAATTCATTGTCAGGTTCAGGCATTAAATTCGGGTTATCCACCAGAAACGATTTGGGCGTGCGCCGAATTGCTGTTTTGAAGAAGTATAGTCCCCCTACCCAGGTTGCTATGAGCACGAGTAGAATTAAAATTAAAATAGCTATTCCAAAATATAGAGTTAACATGGCCTCTCCTTCTCTCCATCGTTGCAACCTACATCGTACCTATGCTAGGCGCAAAAACAGGTTTGCAGTCCCGACTTCCGCCAAGACTACAAACCCTTCAGATGACTTTTTCTAGTGCAGAGCACGCTTCTTGATATGCTGGCATCAATTGATCGAGTAGCGGTTCTGCCTTAATCGTCTCACCTTGCTTCGCTAATTGCTCAATGCGTGCAAAGAGGGTGGAACAGTACTCAATCCCTAAGCTGAGACTTCCAGATTTCAGATCATGAGCCACCTCTGCAGCAGCCAGATGATCACCCGAAACGATATGTCTACGCAGCACCTCAATTTTGCCTGGTGTCTCCGACCGATACATGTCTAGCAGCATCTCCAGCAGTGTCTGGTCACCTTCACTATTTAATTCAGCGATCTCATTAACAATACTCATATTTAGTATTTCACGATGCTCCGATGTGTTCTGCCATTTCTCAATAACTTTGCCTAATGCTTCAAGGGTAAATGGTTTACCAATAAAGTCGTTCATTCCAGCAGCAAGACACTTGTCCTTCTCTCCGTCCAGCACATTACCTGTCATTGCAATGATCGGAATTGCATGCCGCATTTCATCCTGTTCCATAGCTCGGATCTTGCGCGTCGCTTCAAGCCCATCCATGATCGGCATCATATTATCCATCAGAATCAAACTATATTTCTTGCTAAGATAGGCAGCCACAGCTTCTTCACCATTGGTGACAGAATCGACCTCAGTGATTCCCAGTTTTTTGAGTTGCATCAGCACGACTTGACGGTTAATGACGTTATCATCCGCTAAGAGAATAGGCAGCGAGGCCTCAGGCACAGTTTCTAAGGATTGACTAGCGGAGGAAGCAGTATCTGGAGAGGCGTCTGCTTGATTGGTAGCTGTCTTCTCTAGCAATAGCTCAAACCAAAAGGTAGACCCTTTCCCTTCTATACTATGCACACCGATATCACCGTCCATTAGCAAAACTAAAGACTTACAGATGGACAGCCCCAGCCCTGTGCCTTCGTATTCTTTTGCACGTCCTCGTTCTGTCTGAGCGTAGGGTCTAAACAAGTTTTGCAGATCTTCTTCGGCGATGCCAATCCCCGTATCCTCCACCTCAAATCGAATCCGCTGAGCACGCTCATTGTCATTCATCAGTTTCGCACGAATACGCACTGAACCCTGTAGTGTGAACTTGTTAGCATTCTGAATTAGATTAATGAGCACCTGCGTAATTCGCGTCGAATCTCCTTGTAAAATGGAAGAAATCCTTGGATCACAATCAATGATTAACTCATTTCCATTTTTTTGAATCTTCGGTTCGAGTAAACGCACGATATATTTAAGAATGGATTGCAAATCGACTTCTCCAATTTCAAGTTTCAACTGTTTTGCTTCTAACTTGGACATGTCCAGTAGGTCTTGAATTAACTTAAGCAGAAGTTTGGCAGCTTCCTGAATGACATCTACCGAATTGCGCTGTTCCTCGGACAAAGGAGATAATTGCAATAACTCAGCCATGCCAAGTATTCCATTTAACGGAGTTCGAAAATCGTGACTAATTACGGCAATAAATGAACTCTTAGATTCCCCCGCTGCAACCGCCTCTTCGCGTGCTGCTTCCAAACTGACGTTATTCTTCGCAAGCTTGCGCTGCAAGGTAACCAGTTCATTGTTCATTTGTGAGAATTCGCCAAGTACACGCTCTTCATCTTCCTTACTACGAATAATCTGATCCGATAGCTGTTCAATCGTTCTCCGTAGCTTGTCATTCGTCTCATTCTCATGGGACATCACATCACCCCTCTCCTAATCACTCATCATTTCTATGTGATCCGTAATCGTCCCGTTCTTTAGTAGAGTCTCCGCCACCGCAACGGCTTCATCTGCTCCCTGAGCATATCCGTCGGCACCAATCGTTTTCCATAGATCTTGATCAATATTAAAAGGATATCCCCCGACCAGAATCTTCACATGTGCAGTAGCAGGGCTACTACGAATCATCTGAATTAACTCTTTGGCAAGATGAAGATGATACGTCATTGTAACTGAAATAGCAACTACGTCACCTTTGTGCCGCTGAATCGCTTCTACTAAACTACCATTCGGAACATTTGCTCCGAGATAATACGTATCCCAGCCTTCCATTTCAAAAACATCGGTAAGCATGCGTAAGCCAATCTCGTGTTGCTCACTACCTACACATGCTGCTACTAACTTCTTCCCATGACCTGCTTCAACTAACCAACGTGGATAGAGTAAGGATATACACGCTTGAGTTGCAGCAGTACAGAAGTGTTCTTGAGCCACACTGATCTGGCTTATTTGCCATAATCGTCCGATCTCATACTGAACAGGTTGAAAAATGTATTGATATATATCACGTATGCTTGCTCCGCCCTCAAGCTCCGTTTCAACGATGTGATAAGCTTCTCTGCGCTTGCTATCAAGCAAAGCACTTAAATAGGCCTGCGCAGCCTTACCGTACGGGAGAGAATCATAAATATACCCCTGCACAGATTCCCGCTGATGAATCTGATGTACACCCATCTCCAAGTAGTCAAGAACAAGATCCTTGGACGTGTTGTCGAATTCTTCCTCCAGCGTTTCTCTAATCAATCTCAGATTAACAGCCAAATCTTCGGAGGAAACATTGTATCCAGCTAACAACGTTTTTAACCACGAGATGTAATGGGTAAATAGATTGGGACTCTTAACGAGTACACTCTCCGCCAGATAATTCAAGCTATATTGTGAATCCTGTTTCGTACGCATACGCCCATTTTCACCAAAGCGTTGAATCAGATCCGGCTGCAGCAAATATTGCTTGTCTGTAACTTTATCAGCTAGTTCACCCGCTGACTGTAACAGTTGCTCACCAGCCTCTTGATGTGTCATATTACTTATCCCCCTTCTTGCAGCGATTTCATCTCAATCCAAATGCTAAAATACCGCCTAAGAGATTGTGTTCAACATCGGGTTACCCGTACTAGGAACATATGAAATTCGAACACGACTCTATAATTGGTTTGATATCGATCAGCGCTTGATTGGGAACGTTCTCTATTGTACATGAATTCAATAGAACATAATTAGTGTTAGATCGTCACTTGCTGACAATTTTCCTATAATATGAAGAATACTGCAAGTCATTTAGCTAGTGTGTGCCTGTTATATCGCTCACGAAAAAACCGACTTGCGTTCATGAACGCAAGTCGGTTTTACCTTCTGCAGCAAGTCCCAGCTTCTTCAGCAGTCGAATTGCCGCCGCTTTCTCTGAAGGCTCCAATCCGTCTACTGCATCAATAATAACTTGGTGATGCTGAGGAAAAATTTGTGTGAAGAGTTGTCGCCCCTCTTCTGTAAGTTCTGCATAAATTACACGCCGATCTTCTTTGGAAGCTCTGCGAACCAGAAGATTTTTATTCTGCAATTTATCGACGACGTATGTGATATTACCGCTAGACATTAGAACCTTCTCCCCAATTTTCTGTAGAGCCTGGGGGCCTTTGTGATATAACAGATCAAGTACGCCGAATTCGGTTGTATTAAGCCCATGACTCTGAATATCACGATTGGATTTGGATGTAACGGAATTGTATGCTCGGACGAGAACTACAAATAGTTGTAAAGAAAGTTCCCGATTGTCCTCTATGTTCGGCATTTCTATAATCCTCCATCAATTGTTTACATTTCATTTCGTCCTATACACGGGGAGAAGACAGCTGTTCCCATTCCTCACGCAGCATTCCCATACGAATAGAATCGTAGTGCTTCCCCTCCACAATACGGCATTTACGCATTCTTCCTTCGACCTGCAATCCCGCCTTGGTCGCTGCTCGCATCATTCGTTCATTACCTGACCAAGTCGTTAATCCGACTCTTGCAATCGGCAAATGGTTAAACAAATGGCTTGACCAGAGCTGAAGTGCACGGGTGCCAACCCCCTTACTCCACGTCGTAGAACGATAAAGAACAATTCCCATCTCAAGCCATAACGATTGTTGATGCTCCCAATAATAAGAGATTGTGCCGATAATCTGACCATTTACTTCAACGATTCGCATGGAGATTGGATTAGAACTGGTCTCTGATGCTTCGATCCACTTCATTATACCTTGACTGTACTGAGTATAGCTCTCATGCTCAAGCGGATAATAAGGAGCATCCCATTGCTTCCATTCCGGAACTTCTTCACTATATATAAGTTGATAAAGCTCCGGTAGATCTGCCTCTTCTATGCACCGAAGCACAAGGTCACCTTCAATGATCGGAGTTTCCTTCATTTGAATTACCCCCTCATTCCTTAATTGGATCGATGGAGTTCATCAATACTACCGTCTTCCTTCGCTAATATGACGATATTCGCCATGTTAATGAATAAGCCGTTATCCACTACACCTGGAAGCATATTTAACTTAATGTTCAATTCGGGAGCCTGCTCAATCGCTTCCATCCGACAGTCAGCAATCAAATTTCCATTGTCTGTCAGATAACGCTCATCACCATTCATGCGCCATTCTGGAGAACAGCCCATACTTTCTAGCGCCTTGAACGTCCATTCAGAAGCAAAAGGAACAACCTCTACCGGCAATGGGAATCGGCCTAGCTTGTCTACTGCTTTACTGCCATCGGCTACAATAATAAGTTGATTGCTGTTCGCTGCAACAATCTTCTCACGCAAGAGAGCACCGCCGCCCCCTTTAATGAGATTAAAATCTGGATCAACCTCGTCGGCGCCATCAATCGTAATATCCAGCCGTCCGATCCGATCGAAGGGAATGATCGGAATGCCCCATTCTCTGGCAAGCTTGTCCGATGCTTCAGACGTAGCTACAGCTTGAATTTGCAAGCCATCACGTACACGCTCACCTAACTTACAAATCGCATAGTAAGCTGTAGAGCCTGTACCTAGCCCCACCTTCATTCCATCTTGGATGTATTCTGCCGCCCGCTCTGCTGCAATTTGTTTCAGATTCATCTAGAATAAACCCCCGCCTGTTTATGAATTTGAGAAATGCATACTGTATTTATTATAGATAAAACCGCTTCCGATGTATATCCATCCTTGTAAGCAAACCAAAAACGGATAGTTCATAATCCATTCCAATTGATAAATGCAAGGTAGACTTCCCAAATATGATATTTAGTATGTTTTTCATACTTACATGATGTTTTTTATCTCTTATTGTTATAGAATACATAATGAAACTAAAAAATGGGAATTATTCCGAAGTTTTAGTCCTTTGTACCTATGTATTTATTGCCATGTCCATAAATGTGTAGAATATTAAAAAAGTTTTAACAAAACTATTCAATTTAACGACATTTTATACGACATATTATAGGTAGATGTGTTTTAATAATTAGACACCTATGGATCATGGGTACTAAAAATTCGTATTTACGACCAAAAAACCCAAGACCATGGTCGCATACATAACTTTGGAGGGGATCTACCAATGGCCTAGTTGGCTGGAATCATGCAAGAACAAAGGGTTGTTAATCAAACAGAGATCAGGAGTGGAGTTTTGTGAAATCATTTAGTTGGAAAAGCATGTCTTTTTTCTCGAAAAATCTATTACTTTCATTCACCAACATCGTCATTATTGGAGTGGCACTAATTGCCAGCAGCTATTACTTCCAAAAGACAGTGCTTGTGGATCAATTGCATGGACAAGTTGCAGTAATTACACAGAAATGGGCTGAGGGAATTAATCCATCAGAGGTCGAGGCAGCCATTGCGGAAGGCAGCTATGACGGAACCGTACAAGCTAAACTGCGAGCTTACTTTGATGAAATGCAAGAATACTATCCTAATATTGCCCAAGCCTATATTTTCGGCGTTGAACTTGATGGGGAAAATCAGCGTAATACATCCCTAGTCGCGATGCCAACCAATCTCAGAGAAGCTTTTCAAAGCGATAACGTAAACATTGGCGATATGTATGAGCAACCGGTTGTGGTAGCAAATGCATTGAAAGAAATGTTAAATACAGATCGCCCAACCTTTACTACATTTTATAAAGATGACTTTGGAACATGGACTACCATCGCTTATCCAATCAAGGATAGCAACGGCAAAATCTTCTCCTATTTCGCGATTGATGCGGATGCATCTGCTGTACCTGCCGGACTGAGCTCACTGCTCAAAAACGGTATCATCATTTTGGTGGCCTTTTTACTTCTATTCCTAATCATTCAATATCTCGTTGTCAAAAACACACTATCCCCTATTCGTCACTTAATCAAAGGAATTGATGACGTTAGCCGGGGTAATTTGAATGTCAACATTCCGACAGGTAAAGACGATCTCGGACTTGTTAACGAGAAGTTCAATACCATGGTTCGCAAAATTAATGACACGATCGTCAAAGTACAGATGACTTCTCATGAGGTAAACCAGTCTGCCAAAGAACTGTATGAAGTCTCGGAGAAAAACAGTGATCATGCGGATACGATTAACATCAATGTATCTCAGATCGCATCTAATATTCGTGCACAAGAACAAGCAACAATTGATAGTGCACGCGCAATGGCAGAGATGGCTACAGTTATTCAAACGATTGCTAGTAGTTCAGCGAACGTGGCTGATGAAGCTTATGAGATGGAGCGTCGTTCCCAGCAAGGTAACACAGTCGTTCGTCAGGTCTCTGAACAAATGACTCTGATTACCGAATCGGTTAAAAATACAGCATCGGCTATTAATGTACTTGAAAGTCGTTCGCAAGAAATCGGAGATATCCTAAATATCATCTCTGGTATTTCCAGTCAGACCAACCTGCTCGCACTGAATGCGTCCATTGAGGCAGCACGTGTCGGTGAAGAAGGTCGTGGTTTCGCTGTTGTAGCGGGTGAAGTTCGTAAACTTGCTGAACAGTCCGAAGAATCAACTAGACAGATCTCTGTGTTAATTGAAGAAATTCAAGCCGAAATCAAACAAGCTGTTCGTGCAATGGAACAAGGTACAGCCGAGGTTGACACAGGCCTTGATGTAGCTGATCAAACGGGGCAATTGTTTGAAGAAATCCTGGAAGCAGCTAAGAAAGTTTCCAACCAGATTCAAGAGGTGTCCAGTGCTACGCAAGAGATATCTGCGGGTACTGAAGAGATGACTGCAACGGCTGATGATCTATCATCCAGCGTAAGCAAGACTGCTGATAGCAGTGAACGGATCTCTTCTTCGGTTGATGAACAAAAAGGTTCACTGATTACGCTTGTAGATTCTTCCAACCGACTGAGCAGCATGTCTGAAGAGCTGCAAGAATTAATTTCTCACTTTAATGTAACCAAGGGCTAAGAATACAGGAATATTATAATTTTTTGAATTGGACAAAGGAGGAAAAACTGAAGTGATTGATAATCATTCTTCATCAGCTCATATTATGGAAACTGAATTGCCGGTACTTCAGATTCCGCTGGATTTCGGACGTCGTCAGCAATCATTCGTTTATGAATCAACGCATATTCCTTTACAGCCTGCCTTGAGTCGTGAAATCACACAAAAATTCGGCTCAGCATTGACTCACCCTGCTCTCTTATCCACGTACGCCGCCTTGTTATTCCGACTATCAGGCGAACAGGAGCTAGCCATAGGCACACTAGCTCCTGAGCACGCGGCTGCTAACGTGATACTGCAGATCCATGGGAAAATGACCTTCCGGGAATTGATTGAACAAATCTCAGAGCAACTTCTGAACAACAATACCACTCATCCTGGGGCATACCCTGAAACGATTTTTATGCACAACAGTGTGCAATTGCCTCAAGCTCCGCAAATATTAAACTGGAACATCCGCGATGATCGCGGCCAGTTTATCCTTGATTCGTTCTATGATGCTTCCCTGCTAAATGAGGCAACCATCATGAGATATGCGGAGTATTTTGAGACACTGCTACTCGCTATGATCCGCAATACGGACAAGTCTATTGGCTCCGTTGATATTTTATCTGCCTCTGATCGACTGTTGTACCGTGAGATGAACGATACTGCTGTTCTAGAGCCTGAACATCAAACGATCCATGGTTGGTTCGAAGCTGTTGCGGCCGAGTATCCTAATTCACCTGCAATCACGTCACTTTCAGGGAAATATACGTATCGAGAATTGAATGAACGTTCTAATCAAGTGGCTCGAGTTCTTCAGTCAAACGGTTTACAAAAAGGGGAATTTGTCAGCATCTTCATGGAAAGAAGCCTAGAGACGATCATCTCCATTCTGGGTATTCTTAAAGCCGGGGGGGTGTATGTTCCTATTGACCCTGAGCATCCACAAGAACGCAATAGCTACATCGTAGAAGATACAGCTTCATCCTTTGTCCTAACGAAAGATTCTTCCTTTAATGAAGCTTCACGCCTATTCTCGGGCATCACAACCGTGCGTCAAATTTTATCGGTAGATGGTCGCCTGGCAGGATTTGCAGCAAGCAACCCTAATATCGATGTTCAGCCGGATGACTTAGCCTATATCATCTATACTTCGGGCTCTACAGGTAAACCAAAAGGTGCGCTCGTAGCTCATCGTGGTGTAACGAACCTTGGTAGTGTCGTTCAGCGAGATTGTGATATTATGCCTAGTGATGTGCTGACCCAGTTTGCTACATACAGCTTCGATGCCTCCGTATGGGATACGATTGGCGCCCTGTTCTACGGTGCTGAGCTTTATCTTCTATCTGCGGAAGAACGTGTATCCGTTGAGGATTTTGCTGCTGCAATCGAACGTACAGGCACAACGATTATTACGATTCTGCCTACGATCTTCTTCAACCAGCTTGCCTCCTATCTGTCCGATGAAGGTTTCCATAAGCTGGCTAAAGTCAAAATAATTACTGTTGCGGGCGAAGCACTATATGGCGAACAAGTCCGTGCATTCCAGCGTAAATTTGGCAACCAGATTGACATCGTCAATGTATATGGCCCTACTGAATGTACAGTAGCAACGACGACACATCGAATCAGCGAGCAAGTTCCTGATCATGTCGTTAATATGCCAATTGGTAAGCCAATTCATAACTACAAAGTTTACATCGTGAATGAAGAACAACAGCTCTGCCCGGTTGGAGTGCCTGGTGAGGTATACATCTCCACCCCGGCTCTGGCTAAGGGATATCTGAATCAACCAGAACGTACTGCTCAAGCCTTTATTGAGAATCCATTTGCGATGGATGAAAAAATCTATAGATCTGGTGATATTGCCAAATTGCTAGACAATGGATTAATAGAATATGTGGGACGTAGCGATTCGCAGTTGAAAATTCGTGGTCATCGGATTGAGATTGGCGAAATCGAGGATCATTTTGCACGTTTAGAACAGATACAGGATGTCGCGGTAATCCCTAAAAAAGAATCAGACGGACAAAATATGCTCGTCGGTTACTTTACCTCCGTGGATGGTAGCACACTATCTGTTGAAGAGATCAAAGCGCAGCTTGCTGTTAAGCTCCCTTCGTATTTTGTGCCGAAATGGATCTGCCAATTGGATGAAATGCCAATTGCGCCAACAGGTAAAATCAATCGCAAAGTGATGGTTGCTCTCCCTCATGAAGAACGTCATGAGAATCGTGCGGAACGTGTACCGCCTGCAACTGAAACTGAGACAATTATTTTGAACGCCTGGAAAGAAATCCTTCAACACGATGACTTCGGTGTCGAAGATAGTTTCTTCACCATCGGTGGAGACTCTCTACGGGTCATTCACGTGCTTGTTCTACTGAAGCCTCACTATCCACTGTTGAAGATTGCCGACTTCTTCGCGGAGAAAACGATTCGCGCACTGGCACGTCGAGTGGAGAAATTAGCGCTAGTTACAGAACAGTCAGAGTCGGCTTCTTCCGGGACAAGTGGTCTGATCACCCAACTATCCGAGCATCCTGTTGAGCTTGCTACACAGATCGGGTACCCGGAAATTCTCAAGCCAGAACATGTTCTCCTAACAGGTGCTACAGGTTACTTAGGTTCTCATGTGCTTCAGCAATTAATCCTGCACTCTGATACGAAAATTTACACATTGGTTCGTCGTCCATCGGATGGAACAACAGCTATGCAACGATTAAGTAATGTGATGCAGGGGTATTTCGGAAATGAACTGGCGCTTCAATTGCAATCTCGCGTTGAGATTATTGAAGGAGATCTAGAGCAGCCGAACCTTGGGTTGACTAGTGAACAAAAGACTTATATCCAAGCCACAATTGATCGCGTGATTCACTGTGCGGCAGATGTGCGACACTTTGGGGATGCAGCTCAATTCGCGAAAACGAATGTAGAAGGAACTGTAGCACTGTTGGATCTGATTCGCAGCAAACCAGGTGCCTCCTTCCATCATGTGTCCACGATGGGAATTCCAGAAGATCTAGCGCTTAGCGGTCAATGGGAATCTTCATTGCAATATGATCATTTCCCAGCCGATTTGCATGTGGAGAACGTGTACTCTGACAGTAAACTTGAAGCTGAAAAAGTGCTTATGCTTGCAGCAGAGGAAGGCGTACCAGTAAGTATCTATCGAGCTGGAAACCTGACATGCCATTCGAAAACAGGACGTTTCCAGTCCAATATTGACAGCAATGCCTTCTACCGCATGATTAAAGCGATGTTGTTGCTCGGCAAAGCTCCTGCTGCGGATTGGATGGTGGACTTCACTCCAATTGATTACGCAAGCGAAGCGATTGTACATCTGGCATTACGCGAAGACACTGCTGGCCGTGTGTTCCACATCTGTAATCCAGAGTCAATTCGTTATGATGAATTGATCCATTCAATTAATCGTGCTGGTTATGAAGTTGAGACGGTTCCTTTTGCCGAATATACGCGGTGGTTGTTTGATGCTAGCATTAGTAAAGATGCCGAGGCGCTTCAACTGGCTATCGCTCAGCTTGAAGGGGACGGTGCGAAGGACTCAGCGTACGTATATGCCTCTCCTGTTACAACGGCTTATGTACAACCTGCAGGCATTTCTTGTCCTAAAGCCGATGATCGTTTTATTTTGAACATGCTTGAGCATGCAGTTGCGATTGGATACTTCCCTGCAGCAATCAAGCCAACATTCGGCACTTCTCCAACACTGGAGTAGATCTGTTCAGCATTTTATCTTTCATAAGAGGCCCCTGTTCCACTAACGGAACAGGGGCCTCTTATATTATTCCAACATGTTATATCCAGCGAATAAGGGCAATGATGGCTAGATGAGCCGGATAGAAATAACGCCATATCCATCTCGGCCCCTTTAAGCGAAAGCCTGCACCATAATATTGCGCAATAGCAATACCCACGGTAGCAATAACGCTGTACATCTGCACAGAACTGCTATAGAGCGTAATATAGACTGCCGTTAACAAGAAATGTCCAACAACCAGAATTGCACCTTGGAAGTAACGGAATAATAGAACGAGAATTAACCCATACATCCCATAGTCCATATGCGTAATCTCCATAATCCATCCTGCACCTATAACAATCGGGATATTCAACAAGCGAACGGGTAAACGATCCAGCGCCAGCAATACCAACAATCCAGACAATAACGTCCATACGACATTCAGTGAGAGGTGGTTAAATGCTGCCATAAAAGGAATCTGTGAGATGACCGCAATCCAGAATAATCGCATTATGTATTTCTTCATATTTCGTGTGTGCTTATAGCCAACATACACGGCAAAAGCATAGATTGGAAATGCGATACGTCCGATCACTCGGAGTTCCTCCACTTGTGGATAAAAAACGGCACCTATGTGATCAATCAGCATCGTTATCATGGCGATCCACTGCATCATGGTTATGTAGTCCTCCCTTGTTCCTTGTGAAGCACAAGCACATCCTTTATTTCTTATACATTAAGATCATAATACAGGAAATTGGTGTCTACTGCATATCCTTCAGACTCATATAACGCTTGAGCCTGCTTATTGCTGATCGCAGTGGACAGAGACAACCGAATAATGCCCCTTTCCTTCGCGAGTGCTCTGGAAGCCTGTAGTAACTTACGGGCAATCCCTTGCTGACGATACTCAGGCAGAACATATAGATCATTCAGTACCCAGATACATCCCATCGATACAGAACTGAAGCTTGGATACAACTGCACAAACCCCATTACTCCCCGATTGTTTCTATTGTCTACTTCAGTATTTTGATCATGCTCTCCCGATTCAATAACCCTTTCAGCTACTAGTATAATCGATTCATTACGCTGCATCCGATCCTTTATGTATTGGCTCACCCCTTCTAGATCTGAAGGTTGGTTATAAAACATACGATATTGATTAAATAACTCACTCACATGTTCAGTATCAGCAAGCTCAGCGATTCTAATCTGGTCTGTCATCTCGTTTCTCTCCTTATCTCTTCCTAATGAACGTCCTCTTATTATATAGGTTATCTCCAAAAATCCACATTCATCATTTGCACCAAAGTTTGCAATCTTTTTGACTTTTCCACAAATGCAAGAATATTTAAGGTCAGGCGTCACAAACTACAGGAGGATAACAAGTCATTATATAGACTGGCGAATCAAGGAGGAAACTGGAATGGAAACAGGCAGCACGCTTGAACAGGTGAAGACCCGTCTCTTGGGCGCTACGGATGTTGTCTATCAGCCCTTTCAGATTGGTACGATTCATTGTGAACTCATCTACATCCAATCCATTGTAGATACCGCCACAATGAGAGAAGCCATCGTTAAACCATTGCTAGAAGAAGCATCTCGCGAAGAAATAGACCCTATGCTTACAGCGCGGATAGTCAGTGGATCTTTTTTCACACTGGACTCACAGCTCACAGAATCATCTGAACAACTGGTGAGTGACATCGTCTCTGGTAATGCCGTTCTTCATTTCGAAGGATTGTCCAATTCGATTGTGTTCTCAATTCAGAATTATCAGAAACGTTCTATACCTGAATCCACGAACGAGGTGGTCGTGGTTGGCCCCCAAGAAGCATTTATTGAAGATATTCAGGCGAATATGTCTCTGCTTCGGCACAAAATTAAGCATCCTGATTTCAAAATGATCCAATTCACAATCGGCAAATATACCAAAACCATCGTATATGTCGTGTACATTGAAGGGTTATGCAAACCGGATATTCTCGAAAACGTGTTGAACAGCTTAAATGAAATTGATATGGATAGTAGCTTAGGTGTCAGCTATTTATCAGAGTTTCTGGAGGATCATCCGCTGTCACCGTTTCCCCAGTACCAATATACCGAGCGGCCAGACTCCGTCGCAGCTGCACTCGTTGAGGGACGTATTAGCGTCATGCAGGATGGCACGCCATTCTCAATACTTATTCCTGTCACCTTCTTCTCGTTAATGCAATCTTCTGAAGACTACTATCAACGGTTTCATTCCGCTTCTTTCATTCGGATTATTCGTCTGTTATTTGCCTTTTTTGCTTTTTTGTTACCTTCGGTCTATGTGGCAGTCACCACCTTTCATCCAGAAATCATCCCAACGAATCTGCTAATTACGATTGCCTCCGCTAGGGAAAACATTCCTTTTCCTGCATTGGTTGAAGCCTTTATTATGGAAATCACCTTTGAGGGGCTGCGTGAAGCAGGGATACGTATTCCGAAGCCTTTAGGGCAAACCGTGTCCATTATTGGCGGTATTGTCATCGGTCAGGCGGCTGTGCAGGCAGGTATTGTCTCTGCCCCGCTTGTGATTGTCGTTTCCATTACTGGTATTGCTGCCTTTATCATTCCACATTTTGAATTGGGACTGGCATTCCGGCTTCTTCGATTTCCCGTGTTACTCGTCGGTGGCACGCTAGGTCTGTTTGGCGTAGTCATTTCGATCTATCTAATTTACTGGTACATGGTAAGTCTGCGCTCCTTCGGAGTTCCATATATGCAACCTTTTGCGCCGCTTGTCCTGCGAGATATCAAGGATACGTTCATTCGGGTGCCTTGGTTTCTTATGAAAAAAAGAACCAAAGCATATGCAACGGATAATGAAACGAGGCAAGATACGCCATGAATTTTCGCTATACTCTGCCAAAATTAGTTCTATTCGTGACATGTTGCCTCTTCTGTGGTGGTTGCTGGTCTAAAGTCGAAATTAACGAGCGTACATTTATCACTGCTATGTATGTTGACAAGACCGATACGCCTGGAGAAGTTGAGGTTTCATTAACAATGCCGCTACCAAACCGACTATCACCAGATCGAGGAGGATCAAGCAAGGAGCCCTATGCTGTAGTTTCTGCGGTAGCCCCTACAATTGCCGATGCGTTAGAACGAATCCAGACAGATCTCACGAGAAGAATCTCCTGGGGACATACACGTGTTGTTGTCTTCGGACAAGCATATGCCCGAGCAGGGATCGACGATACGATGGAATGGATTGCACGAGAGCCACTATTTCACCTGAGCAGCTACGTTATGGTCGCTGAGGGTAAAGCGAAGGATGTATCCGACTTAACTCCGGTCTTTGAGGAAACACCAAGTGATGTACTGCGCGAATTCTCCACCGAGGAAAATTTGTTAAAGACCCAGACGCTAAACGTTTATGCTTCAGACAAAATGAACCAAGGCTTTGCCGCATCTCTGCTGCAAGCTAAACAATTATCTATGGTAAGCGAAGAAGGGGCAAAGAAAAAGTGGATCAGTCAGATTGGCGGAGCTATTTTCAAGCAAATGCGTATGGTGGGAACACTTTCAGACGATGAGGCTCGCGCTGTAGCTTGGGCTGGTCGCAAACTAGATTCGATGGCGATATCCATCCAGACGGACAGAGTAAAGGCCAGCATGACTCTCTTCGATATGGACTCAGACATTCGTGTCAGACTAGTCGATGGTGAGCCCTTCTTCGACATTAATCTAACGGGTAAGGGAGAGCTTAATTCCGTCATCCCAATATTGAAAGCCAAAGACGTCGGAAGTGTGCAGGAAATGCAGGTGGAGGCGAGTAAAAAAATCGACGAACATCTGAGGCAAGCCATTGTTACCGCACAGCAGCAAGAGGCAGATATTCTGAATCTAGGTTACCGCTTGGAGTGGAAGTATCCCAAGGTCTGGTCTAAGCTTCGTCCTCAATGGACTACGTATGTGAAGAATAATTTGCGATTCCGCGTTAATACACAGATTAACATTCAGTTTGTCGGATCAGAGTCCAGCTATTGATCTAAACGAACCGTAATGACATGCGCTGAAGGAGGATCATCATGATCGCTGTTTTGTTGTTCGCTGGGCTCTATCTATCTGACTACGCATCCGTGAAAACGAGTAAAAAGACGATTAGGCGCAGTTACTTCATCTTACTCGCGCTGTTTATCGTGTGGAATACGCTCGCGGTGAGCTGGTCTGCCTGGCCCAATCCCAATGATATCATTCAACTGATCTTTGGCTGGATTGATCCTATGATTCATTAAGAACAGGAGGTACCAATGATCTATGAATCATCTAACAGCTGGGCAAGCTTATCGCTTCATGTTTGTTTATCTATACTCTGAACCCATTGCTTTCCTCCTACAACGATTATTCAAGATGAGCGGTTATCAGGGCTGGTTATCCACGTTTGGTGGATTTCTGATCAGCCTCATCTTCTTATTCTTTACATATAGACTCGGTGCCCTTAACCCGGATCGACCTTGGCTGAGCTTTGGAGAAGACATTGTTGGCAAATGGGTACATCTCTTTTTCGTTGGGATGATCGCCTTGTTGTGTTTGTATTTAGTGACGATTGATGTAGAGAATTTCATTATTTTTCTGCAATCGATGTACTTACCTGAGACTCCCATTTGGGTTACCGCAACACTTACTTTGTTATGTGTCAGCTTATCAGCACGCTCAGGCCTAGTGACAATTATTTTCATGGCAGAAGGTATCTTTTTGGTGCAAGTTCTCACATCCACTCTGCTGATCCCGACCGTAGGCAGTGGCGGCAATCCAGATGTACTCCTCGCTCTGATAACACATCATGATCTAGGCGAGATTGTCATGGGTTCTTTTTCTACCCTGCCCTGGTTTTCCGAGTGGATGATGTTTCTGTTTCTCGCTCCAACTGTTGCGTTTAGACGCCCCTTACTAAGAAGCATGATATTCGCGGGAATCACCGTTATTCTGTTTGTAGTTTTTTTCTGGATCTATACACTCATGAACTTTGGTCCTTATGTAGCAGCGAGCCTCCGTTATCCTTTACTTGAGATGATTAGGTTTGCTCGATACGGCGACTTTCTTGATAATCTAGATCCCGTACTGATTGCGATCTGGTCAACCACAATGTTTACACGAAGTTCTTTTTTGTTATATGTCGCCTCTGTGTGTCTGTCCAAAATTAGTGGTGTTAGACAACAAAAGTCGGTTGTGTACTTAATTGGTGGAACAGCGGCTGCCATTGTGATGCAATACGCCAAAGATGTAACTGCATACGAGCTAGCTACACGCTCTTACGCTGTGCCGATGTATACCTTACTCATTGAATCCATGCCTATATTGTACGTTATTGTTCACTGGCTCCGATATGGCAAACATCGAAAAATTCAATCCTCTTCCACATCATCATCATGACTTTTATGCCGCTCAAGCTCATTTTGAATACCGGAACAACTACTGTCCATCTCTTTACAAAATTACTTGTTTAGCATATAGTTGTTATAACAACTATTTATGTACAGTGTGTATTTATCCTGGTTGAAAGTGAGGTTTTCATTAAATATGGATTATTCATTGGAGCAATCCGTAGGTTTCATGTTAGGTTTGACGCATCGCAAGGCAGTTGCTCTGCTCGCAACTAAATTCAAACCGCACGACATCACTACAGAGCAGTTCTCTGTTCTGTTCAATATTGGTAAAGGCGAAGGTGTGAATCAAAAGGAAGTTGCCTTGCGTGTGTTTAAAGATCAACCAACAACTGCCCGTATCATTGATCTTTTGGAGAAGAAGGGATGGGTAGAGCGTCAAACGAGTGAACAGGATCGTAGAGCTTACCTACTGTATCTGACAACTGAGGGTCGAACTATGCTGGACATACTCGTCCCCATCGAAAGAGAAATGAATAAAGAACTTGCTGAAGGTATACCTGAAGACCAGATGGAAGCATTTAAACATACTCTTTCCCTCATTAATCACAACCTTTAGAGAAAAGAACATCAGGGGGAATTCTGTTATATGAATACACAATCTACACAAGTGAAATTATGGACGACCGATTTTATATTATTAATGCTATGTAATTTTTTGCTATTTCTGCAGCTGCATATGATTGTTTCTCCACTGCCCGCTTATGTACAAGATCGTTTTCATGCCAATGCTTTCGAGGTCAGTTTGTTCACCTGTCTCTTTGCACTTAGCGCCATTGCTGCTAGACTGTACTCTGCTAAGGCTTTAGAGAAAGGTCTTCGGAACACGATGATCTATGTGGGTCTGTCTATCGCTCTATTAGCAACACTGGGCTACTACTTTGCTGCAGGCATTGTAGTCCTGCTATTGCTACGTATGTTATTTGGTGTGGGATTTGGTATGAGCAGTACTGCTTTCCCAACAATGGCATCTGATATTGTTCCGGTTAAACGGATGGGTGAAGGAATGGGCTATTTCGGCTTATCCACAAGTCTTGCCATGTCCATGGGTCCCATTATCGGGGTTACATTGCTGCAAGGCCAAGGCTTCGTTACGTTAATGTTATGTACAGCAGGTGTAATTGCTGTCATTTACCCGCTGAGTTATTCGTTAACACGTAAAAAAGCATCTCAGCGCGACCAAGTGACACACACAGGAGCAGGAGCAGTTCCTACGTCAGAAGCAAAAGGTGAAAAGATCCCTTTCAATCGTAAATTGATTTTGCCGAGTGTACTGAATGGCCTATTATCCGTCACATACGGGGGACTTGTTGGTTTTATTGTGTTATACGGTAAGGAAGCTAACCTCTCTAATCCCGCACTGTTCTTCCTATTCAATGCGATTGCAGTTCTGCTGGTCAGACCCTTTGCTGGGCGCCTTTATGATCAAAAAGGACCAAAAGCGCTGCTGATTCCTGGAGCGATATTCATCGCGATTGGGTTAATTATTCTTTCTTATGCAAATTCTATGCCGGTGTTATTTGTTGCAGCATTTATTTACGGTATTGGCTATGGCTCCATGCAGTCTTCTCTACAAACCTGGATGATTCAGATTGTAGCGCCTTCTCAGCGCGGAATGGCAAATGGTATGTTTTTGAATAGTCTTGATCTAGGGATCGCAACTGGTGCCCTTTTGCTTGGTGGTATTGCATCCCTCACAAGTTACACGGATATGTATCGCTATTCGGTCATGTTCATGATTGTGTTCCTACTCATCTATTTAGTTCAAGGTAAGAGAAGTGGCGGGTTCACGATAACCCCTCATCCTCTGCTGGAGCATACCCATATTAATGCAGACAAGGAGCAGTCCTCTAACCAAGCTAAACCTTCTTCTAACGATAACAATCAACATTGATTTTTAACCACTAGAAAACAATAAAAAATGCGTTGTCACATGAGTACATCGGACGTATCTCATGTGCAACGCATTTTTGCTTTGTGTCTGTGTGTAAGTAACATTCTAATCTAGAATGGGCTTTTTCTTTTTCCTAATTTCGGAAGCACTTTTCCCGTCTCTTTCACGTTCTCTTCTTCCTTATCTTCTTCATCATCTTCTTGCTTAGCGTCTTCTGTACCGGTATTACTTTTCTCAGGTTTCACCGCAAAGAGTGTAAGCAAACCACCAATTGCCCCTGTCGCAGCAAGTACGCCGAAGATTAAGATATGTGCACGTCCAATTAACAAGGATATTACAGGCGGCCCCAAGGACACCCCGATAAAACGCATACTACTGAATAAAGCAGTGATCGTGCCTCGTTGTTTCTTATCCACACCTTCGGTTATTAATGCATCAAGACACGGCAATGTTGCACCGATTCCTGCACTGCCTAAGGTAAACAAACCTACGACAGCATATATATTGTCCCACAGCCCCATAACAACCAGTGAGGCAGTCAAAATCACTAAACCCGAGAATCCAATCCATTTCATACGTGTTTTGCTCTTGCCAATCCACTTTCCTGCTAGGAATGAAGCCAGGCATAGCGCTGCTAATGGAATGGCTAACACAAGCCCTTTTAGCACGCCCTTTAGCTTGAATTCCGTTTCCAAGGTCTCTGACAAATAAAAAAGCACACCAAAAATAACAAACATGCAGATTCCACCGATAGCAAACAGCGCATAAAGCCAGCGACCTTTTTGCTTGAGCACTGTCCGAATAGAAGCGATGAATTCCGAGAACGTAGGAGGTTTTTCTTTTTTCTTAGGTGTTTTCACCAAGAAGATAACCAGTAACAGTGAAATGAGACATAATACAGGAATCGCCATAAACGGTAAATACCATAACCAGACAGCCAGAGCTGCACCAAGGATAGGACTTAATACTTTACCGAAGGTATTGGATGTTTCAATGATGCCTAAGCTTTTGCTGACTTCATTTTCGTCGCTAAACATATCACCCACAAGCGGAATGACGATGGGGAATGCACCTGCAGCACCTATACCTTGCAGTAGCCTGCCTCCGAGTATCACCCAGTAAGCGGCATCTCCGTTCATTAACCATGCGGCACCACCCGCCACTGCACCTCCAGCAGCCGCGATGATCAAGCTGGGAATAATAACAACCTTACGCCCAAACCGATCAGATAAATATCCGGCAATCGGGATCAGGAGGATAGCGACAACGGCGTACACGGTAATCAACATACTGACTTTGAAGGACGACACTTTTAATTCACGCTCTATCTGAGGAAGAATCGGAATTAACATGGAGTTTCCCAAGGTCATAATTACCGGAATGGAAGCAAGTGCAACAAGATCCCACTTTTTATCACTCATACCTCAACCACCTTTAAAGGGATCAGGAATATCAATGTTATTGTGGGTCATTGTGCAGATGTTTATTCGGGATATGTAAAAGTTCGTTGAATTACATAGAGCAACACTTCATGCACCTTTACACGATACGACTAATTCCGTTCTCTCCATTCCTTGAGCAGACACAACGTCCTGTGTTGGTACTTCTGTGCATCTTCATGCTGATTGACCTGATGCTCATGAACATAGGCATTAAAATAAGCTGACACTAGGCGGTAAATAAACCGTCGTAACTGTCCTTCTTCAGACATATCAAGCGAGCGTCCATAACCCTCATGAAAGTCGATTGATTCGGTCGATAGGATCGCCTCGAACTCACGATCAGCAAACATGGAGCGATCTCCGTCAATAATGGCCGCAATACTCGGCTGTCCCTGTTGCTCATGGATCAACACGTTGGCTTCCCATAAGTCATTATGAACTAATACCGGCTTCGTCACCTGATCTAAGACAGGTTGATTAGCTTTTAGAATCGCTAAGATTTCTTCTCCCACTCCGGACATGTATTGAGCATGTTCTGCCTTCGCTGCCGTCTCTGTAGCATAGGCTAATAATACCTCTGACCAACGTGTAGACCCCTTGATCGTGCCATCCGCCTGCGGCCATCCAAACGAATCTGCCTGAATGGTGTGCATTGTAGCGGCATATAAGCCTAATTGGCGATAAAGCACTTTTTTGTCTTTTTCGGACAACGAAGAATCATTTAACTGCCGGCTGGGGATAAACTCCATAAACATATACGTTCTTGGTATCATAATCCCACTAGAGTCACAGGCAATAACCGATGCACAGGGAATTCCCTGCTGGCGATATAACTCATAAATGATTGGTTCAGATGCCATCATGGTACGTTCAAATGAAAATAAAGGGTCAAGGAGTGAATGTTCACTGCCATCTCCTTGTACTCGCTCAGGTGCTAATCTTAAAATGACATCCGGGTACTTAGGATGATCCAGTTCTATGCGATAAGTGGTGTTAAACAAACCACCTTGTAACAGACCGTATTGCTTTACATGAGTATTTGCACCAAATGTATGTTCTACTAAGGTGTACAGCATTTCTGCCGTAATAGGTTGATGTAATTTAGAGTGAATAGAGTCCATATAGCTTAATCCCCTGACTGTAATGATATGTTAAAGCTGTTTAGAGAAAAACGAATAACAAATAACAAGAGAAAAACGGCACCTTTCGGCACCGTCCTTCTTCTCTATTCTATCTTCATTTAGACGATTAGAACATTACAATTGAATGGAGATTTGTTTTGCACCAGATGCTGGCGTAACAACTACACCATGTTCACCAGAAACGTAGGAGCCACCTTCCACACTGGATACACTTCCAAGACCATGAAGTACAAGACTCCAAGGTTTGCCCGCACCTTCTGCGGTAACTTCTAGAACCGAACCATTGCGTGATACTTGAACAGCAAGCTCCTGCTCAGCAGCTTGATTCACGACAACCGCTTGGGCTTGATGACCATCAGCTAATTCGAACAAGTGCAAGGAAACATCCTGAGCGAAGTCATAGTCTGGTTTGCCATCAACTGCACCTACAGCGATAAGGCTGTTCGGCTTGATCATCATAGGCAGCGTTTTGAAGTCATGGTTCTCGCTAACCCAACGTCCACCCTCAACTTTAGTTCCTGTCAGATAGTTCGTCCATGTGCCTTCTGGTAGGTAATAGGTTACATCGCCTTCTTTATTGAAGATCGGTGCGACCAGAATAGAATCACCGAACATGTATTGCGTATCAATGGTTGCACATGTTGGATCTTCAGGGAACTCTAGAACCATTGCACGCATCATTGGCAAGCCTCGAACCGTCGATTCCACTGCAGAATTGAACAGATATGGCATCAAGCTAAGTTTAAGCTTCGTGAAGTCACGTACCACATCAACAGCTTCTTCATCGAACAACCAAGGTACACGATAAGATTCATTACCATGCAGACGGCTGTGGGATGACAATAGACCGAATTGTACCCAGCGTTTGTATACGTCTGGTTCTGCTGTTTTCTCGAATCCACTAATATCGTGGCTCCAGAAGCCGAAGCCTGACAGACCGAGGGATAAGCCACCACGCAGCGATTCTGCCATCGATGAGTAGTTGGAAGAGCAATCGCCGCCCCAGTGTACAGGGAACTGTTGGCCACCAACGGTTGCAGAACGTGCAAACAATGCTGCTTCGTTTTTGCCCAGGTTTTCTTCCAATACTTCAAATACAGCTTTGTTATATAGGAACGTATAATAGTTGTGCATTTTCACCGGATCGGAGCCATCGTAATAAACTACATCCGTTGGAATTCTTTCGCCGAAGTCCGTTTTGAAGCAATCTACGCCTTGCTCGATCAATGTTTTCAGTTTACCTTTATACCACTCGGTTGCTTCTGGATTCGTGAAATCCACAAGACCCATACCCGCTTGCCATTTATCCCATTGCCATACGCTTCCGTCCGCTGTTTTAACCAGGTAACCCTTCTCCATACCTTCATCAAACAAAATGGATTTCTCAGCAATATAAGGGTTGATCCATGCACAGATTTTGAGGCCTTTGTCTTTCAAACGACTAAGCATACCTACTGGGTCTGGGAACATATCCTCATCCCACTCAAAATCACACCATTGGTACTCTTTCATCCAGAAGCAGTCAAAGTGGAATACGGAAAGTGGCAGATCACGTTCAGCCATGCCATCTACAAAATGATTAACCGTTGCTTCATCATAGTCTGTTGTGAATGAAGTTGTCAGCCACAAACCGAACGTCCATGCCGGTGGCAACGCCGGTTTGCCAGTCAGCTTCGTATAGTTGTCCAGAACTTCCTTCGGATTGCTACCACCGATAATGAAGTATTCCAGGGACTCGCCCTCTACGCTAAACTGTACTTTGGATACATTCTCGGAAGCAATCTCATAAGATACTTTCTCTGGGTGGTTTACGAACACACCGTATCCTTTGTTGGACAGGTAGAATGGAATGTTTTTGTAGGCTTGCTCACTGCTTGTACCGCCGTCTTCATTCCAGATATCTACGACCTGACCATTCTTCACAAACGGAGTAAAGCGTTCACCCAAGCCGTATACATATTCCCCAACCCCAAGCTCTAGCTGCTCGCGGAAAAAAGCACCTTCATTGGCAGACTCAATGTATGCTGGACCTCTCCAGCCACTGCCTGTCAAACGTTTTTCATTATAGTGGAAACCGATGTCCCAACCACCTGCTTTGTTAACGGTTACACGTAAGTTGCCACTTTGCAACTCAGCACCGTTCTCATCACGAGTGATCTTTACATCTGTATTTAATGTATTCAGAGCAAATTCAGGACCAGGATTCACTTTGCCTTTGTGATGGTTCAGTTGTACCCGGATCACATCTGGCATCGGTGAGCTGTACGTTGCTTTGAGCAATGTGCCGTTCAACGTATCTCCCTTGCGTTCAATGCGTTTCGTTGCTGCATATACTGTAAAGGAATCACCCTTTTGTACGATATCTCGAATATCCGCAGGATTTTGTACATGATATCCTTCGCGGGTTTGCCAATAGCCGTCCGTAAATTTCATCTTTGATTGCCCCCTTCGGTTATACTATAATAATATTGATATTAAACATGAAATTCTTCTCCTATTTTGACTGAATATATCACAATTTTGATATTCCCTAACGTTTTCTCACTAAATAACACCAATCAATGGAAACGATTACATTAGCATCAATTTCATTTACATTTAATTGCTTCATTAATAATGATCATCGAAGGAGCCACATCATGGAACGCGAACGTTTACGAGAGGATCGGGTACACGGAGATGCCATGTATCCTGTTAGTGTATATCCGGATATTCAACAGCTGGACGGTGATATCATTCTGGATTGCCACTGGCATGACGAGATGGAGTTCACTATGGTTACACAAGGAAGTGCCGTCTTTCAGATTGATATGAACACCGTTGAGGTACAAGCCGGGGAAGCCATCTTTGTTAACCGCGGAGAGATTCACGTTGGTTATTTGAAGGGTAGTATTCCTTGCGTCTTTTCTTCCATTGTGTTCAGCCCTGAACTGCTGGGGAGTCGCACTTTTGATACGATTCAAGAAAAGTTTATTCATCCGCTCGTTCACAAGACACTTGTGCCTCCGAACCACATCAAACCTAGTGATGCTTGGGGACAAGAAATCCTGCTGTATTTACAACGCATATTTGCCGAACACGCAACGAACTCAGAGACGTGTGAAATGTCCACCAAAGCATATTTGTATCTTATATTTGCACAGATGTTCGAACACATGCGTCCAGCTACTACCAACGGCATTCTTTCAACAGGCAGCCATGATAAAGTGGAACGCTTGAAGTCGGTGCTATCGTACATTCATCAACATTATCCAGAAGCATTACGGCTGAAGGAATTAGCAGATGAGGCAAACATGAGTGAAGGCCACTTTTGCCGATTCTTCAAACAGATGGTGCAAAAAAGTCCTGTCGATTATATTAATTATTATAGAGTGCAACAGGCCTGCTACTTGCTGGAGAACACCGATCATAAAATCGTAGACATTGCGATGGACGTTGGCTTTGAGCACCTAAGCTACTTTATTACCACGTTCAAGAAACATAAGAGCACCACACCATCACAGTACCGAAAAATGTTCTATGAGAAAGTTGACGTGAAGCCCATGCTGATCTGATCGGTATTATTTAGCCTGCGGGTACATGGTAACATGTCAGCTGATACACTTGGATCCCTGCATGTTCGCTATAATTCATTCAAAAGCTCTTGATTCAAGCATCTCACAGGCCTTCCCTAAGTCAAAAAAAGATGTCAGCAACAGGAATCGTCGCGACATCTTTGGGAAGGGTGTTTTCTTTTTTTCTACATTAAAATTAGAAGCTTATACTCCCTAGTTCTTTAGAGTTTTCCAAGATGTGTACTCATGAATTGAGAATCCATTGAAGGATGAATGTACTTTAGCCATATTCTCCACCAGCTTAAGCTGAGACTCCATGTACTCCGAACCCTCTTCATAGAAGGTAATAAAGTCGCCCTCTTTACTTTGCTTCGTCTCTACAGCAATGGATATCTTCTTGCCTTGTTGTGCTGCATCGATAAGCTCATCCTTCGCCACATTATAAATTGCAGTTGCTGTATCTCGATAGGCCATGATTGTGATTGAATCATATTTCTGAATCATCCAATTGCTAACCGCCTGCGTCGAACCAGGAACTTTGTAATTATCCAGCCAGAACGGCAGATCTGCCCCAACTGGCATCTTCATCTGTTTAGCACGATCCATAATGTACTGCACATTTCCCATCCATTGAGTAATAACACTCGCTTGATTCGTTTTCCACTGTGGATGCACATGGGGTTCAATGTCCAAATGAATGCCTGCAAATTTCTCATTTGGTTGTACCTGATTTTGATACGCCTCAATCCAGTTTAGAAAATCAGCGATTTGCCCTCTACTTTCGGTCAGTCCCCAAGCAGATCTGCCGTCCATCACATCCACTGCAATATGGTTCGCTCTAGCCTCACGAATAAAGCTTGTATAATAAGGAATTTTCACATCCCGGTTCAATTGCAGGTAGATTGTATTCACCTTTTTTTCTTTGGCAAATTTCAGCACTTCTTGTGGACGACTTTGAATCTGAGTGGTATCCCAAACCCATGTAGCTCGGATAGGCTGCTCAATCGCACCGTGAATGCTCTCATAACTTTCAACTGAACCCTCTGCAATCGTTTTTGAAGAAAACGTAACACCAGCGACGAGGATTAGACAACTAACAAGTTTGATAAAATGGTATTTGGACTTCTGTTGCATATTCGTACACTCCCTCAAATGTTATATCTCTCTGACCTATAGCTCCCAGCAAAAACTGTCGTAATTTAAACATCTTGGCGTATTTACCAAAGGCTATATCTAGTGAATTGCTTCTATATGCAATGTCATCTCTAAGACTTACGACGAAAGAATCATATAACATTATTTCGGGTATTCACACTTCTGTATTTATAGTTCTAAAGTCTCAATTAACGAAAATTTCCCTTATTTAACGCATTAACACACAAGACTTCAGTCATTATGAACATATGAAACCTACCGACAGAAGACCTAGGAAGCGTTTTCTTGCTAGTTTGTTCAAAATGAATCGCTCACTATATCCCTTCGTTGAGTTCTGCAACAAGCTTGCAGCTAGGCTACTTCCGACGGATCATTTCACTGCTTCCGGCGATCCACTCTGCTTTTTAGACAATTTTCAGACAATCGCTCCGTTTCATCCTATTCTTTAAGTACAAAATTCAATATGTTTTGCTCCGTTAAAAGCACAAAAAAGCCATCTAGATCCGCTCTAGATGGCTTGCTCATTTATTATCAAATTCATTTCAATTCTAATATAACGTTGTAATGATGTATTAAAGTACTTACGAACCAGCCGGGGCGGCATTCACGTTCTCTGTTGTCTCATCAAACAAGGAAACCAGCTCGATCCCTTCTGCCGAGATCCGTACCAACCCCTTATCAGATAACCGCAGTTCTGGAATTACAACCAATGCCAGCAATGATAAGGTCATAAATGCATTATTCAGTGTACAGCCCACCGATTGCAATGCTTCGCTAATGGCGGCGGATTGAACAGCCACCTCTTCGAAGGACTCCGTTGACATCAATCCGGCAATCCGTAACGGGAACTCAGTCACTCCTGAACCTGTCACTACTGCAACGCCACCTTGCAAGCGAATGACCCGATTACCCGCTTCAGCCATCAAAGCATCATCATTACCGATAATCAACAGATTATGGCTGTCATGAGCTACCGTCATTGCAATGGCTGCTGGTGCAGTGAAGCCAATACCTCCAACTAAAGCTACAGCTCGGTTCCCAGTTTGTTTGTGGCGCTCCAGCACTGCAATTTTACATACATCACCTGTTGTAGATACTACAACCCGACCATTCTGTACAGCAACGGGGAGATGTTTTTCCTTCGTATCCACATGATTCTCCGTTACATGAATAATCTTAGCCCCAATCGTGCCTTCTTCAATCGGCGCAGCAAGTTCCATCTGCTCTGACGTAATTGCAGGTTCCAATTTCACCGTATTCAATGCCTCTTCAGGGTAAACGAAATTATTCCACACGGCAGTCATCTGACCATTCTCTGCCACGACCTGCCCAGCCGCAATCGTCATACCAACACGCACATCGGCGAGTCGCCCATCCAGCAAAATAATATCAGCAATATTACCCGGGATGATTGCGCCAATATCCCGAGCCACACCAAAACGCTCAGCCGTATTAATGGTTGCCATCTGAAACGCTGTTACCGGCTTCACGCCCTGCGAAATCGCGAGACGCACAACAAAATCCATATGTCCTTCCTTCAGCAACGACTCTGAACTGCGATCATCCGTAACCAGCATCATCCGGCGTGTGTCCAAGCCGAGCTCCGTGCAAGCCTTGATCGTCTCAGCCACATCATGCCAAGCTGATCCTTGACGCATTTTGGCATACATGCCTAGTCTCAGACGTTCAACCACATCTTCCTTCGTCACACATTCATGATCTCCAGTTACTCCACTAGCCGCATAGGCTGGCAAACGCCAGTCATCTGCTGCCCACGTAAAGTGTCCATCAGCCACTTTGCCTGCTCGAAGCGTAGCTTGAATCTCTCCAATCATCGTTTCATCTCCATACACAACCCCTGGAAAATTCATCACCTCGCCAAGACCAATCATATCTGGTCCCCAAGAGAGAGCTTCAGCGACTTCCTCTGGACCAATGTGAGCGCCAGTCGTCTCTAGTCCTGGATGCGTGGAAGGAACACATGATGCAACCTGCATATACGCAGCCATTGGTGTCGTCCGAGCTTCATCAAGCATCATTCTCAGACCTTGAAGTCCAAGGACATTCGAGATTTCATGAGGGTCAAAGAATCCACCCGTTGTACCAGACGGAAGCACTGCTCGTGCAAACTCTGTTACCTTCATCTGTGTACTTTCAATATGGCAGTGACCATCCAGTAGTCCCGGAGCTATATACTTGCCTTTCGCCTCGATGATACGAGTGTGTTCTCCGATCGTATGACTTACATCTTTGCCGACATATGCAATCCGTGCACCCTGTACAGCTACAGACATACCTTCTAAAATTTCACCGGATATCACGTTGACTAGTGTCCCGGCACGAATCACCAATGTTGCTGGCAAGTCCCCACGTGCTGTTGCCACTAGATCAGGTACACAATCCGCCATTAGCGGTCGGTCAAAAGATGATTTGTTCAATGTTGTTGCCTCCTCCTGAATTAAACGCTCTAAAAAAGTATATTGTTTCGATTATATGAGCCCGAACACTGAGTGTAAAGAACATTTACACCAATTGTGTTTAAATCCAAATTCAGATGCGAAATTTATCCAAAGCATCCAAACCACTTAAACTTGCTCATCTATAAGTACGTGTTCAAAAAGGGCGGTTTTCAGTACCGAGAAGATGGGGTGAAGTTAGAAATGGAGTAGCAGAGCGTAGGCAAACCTACGTGAGCAACTACATGTTTCCGAAGGAAACAAGCTTCGTAAGCCTCACGCTTATTTCGGCTAAATCCCATATTCGATGATGACATGCCGTCAGGCATCTTTCGTAATCAAAAGCGGACTTTTTGAACAACCTCTATAATGTCAGAAAATATATAGAAAAACTTCCGTCCAGTCGGACGGAAGTCTACTTGGTTTCGTTAAGTCTATATCACTTTGCTTAATCCCCCTGAACAGCAGTTACCTTTCCCGTATCATATAACGTTTCTGATTGCGAAGTGATAAATGGACTCGGTTGACCTAAACAATAGATATGAAGCAAATGCATAGCCCGTGTACACGCCGTGTAGAACAACTTGCGCTCATGCTCTTGGGCATAATACTCTGCAGAACCATCGTAGATGAGTACCGCATCAAACTCTACACCTTTTGCTAAGTAGGCAGGTATGACATGAACACCTCGTTCGAACGCTAGCGTCGTTTTCTTGATCAGCTTCGGCGCAGTAGTTAATACTTTACTGAGTGCTTCATGTACTTCTCTACTCTCTTCTGCGGTCTTACAGATCACTGCTACGGACTCATATCCTTCCTGAATTAAGGCGTTAAGGTCAGCAGTGATCAGATCAAGATGCTTCTGCTCAGACGTTGTGACAATAACTTGAGGTTTCTCCCCACTACGGTTAAACGGAATTATCTCTTCTCCACCCGGAACCATTCCCTTCGTGAACTCCACAATCTCTTGGGTTGAGCGATAACTACGGGTTAACTCAATTAGTTCGGTATTTTCAGGGCCGTATAGGTTCGTCAATGGTCCTGTCCCACTCAGCACAGAGGAATGGGCATAAATCGCCTGATTGAAATCACCAAGTGCTGTAATCTTGGCTCGCGGAAATAGTCTTTTCATAAAAGCCAGCTGGAACGCAGAGTAATCCTGAGCTTCATCAATAATTACATGCCGGATGTTAGAGTTAATATGGAACCCAAGCAATAGTTCACGTAAGTACAGATACGGTGTGATATCTTCATAAGCAAGCTCTTGTTCTTTCATTCTCCGAAGAGTCATATCGCTGATTTCTTCCCAGTGTGCAGGCAATGGTTCTTTATCCAGCAGTCGAACGATCTGTCCTTGATCCTTGAACAATTGTGAATAAAGCTTTCGAACATCAACAAAGCGCAAAGATTTGATCCATTTTCGCAAAGGCTTAAGGCGACTACTTACGACCATTCTGGCAAGAATCTCGCGTTCCTGCCCAAAATCATCAAATGTATCTGCCTTCCCTTTTTGTTTACGCTTCAGACGCTGGAACGCTCGTTGCAGTTCTTCTGGCTCCATCAGATCAAGCTGCTGATCTACCCAAGGTGCCTCTAGTTCACTTTTCCCGAATGCGGAGAGTTCCTTCAACATCCAGTCTCTTAACATTTCGAGCCGATTCACCAGCTTCACCGATGGTTCATAACTGTAGAATTTCTCTTCCATCGCTTCAGCGGTAACAACAGCACGTCCTTGAAAACGAACCGGCTTGAACTTCATTCCATCGACCATTAAGTTTTCTTTATATTCCGTAATTACCTTCAGAAATAATTCAGACGATTTGAATCGAATACCAGACATGCGTGCAGGGTAAGCTGCGTCTTCTGTAGCCGAGAGCACATATTCAAGCTGAATAAACGGATCTTCAAGCTGGTACTCCCGTCCAAGACGGCGCTCCAGATACTCTTGGAACGTCGTTTGCAACATATTTTCTTCCCCTAGCTCAGGTAATACCGTTGATACATAACTATTGAACATTGGGTTTGGCGAGAAAAGCACCATCTGATCCGCTGACAAATGTTCACGGTATTTATATAGAAGATAGGCTACACGCTGAAGGGCAGCCGACGTTTTGCCGCTTCCAGCAGCTCCCTGTACAATCAGCATACGTGTTCGATCATTACGGATAATACGGTTCTGCTCTCTCTGGATCGTCGCCACAATACTTTTCATCTGGGCATCTGACGTCCGGCTTAGAACGGCCTGCAACAATTGATCACCGATGGTTACACCTGTGTCAAACATGAACCGGATACGACCTTCACGGATGACAAATTGCCGCTTCATCTCAATGTCGCCGCTAATCTCACCACTGGGTGTCTCATATGTGATTGGCCCTGGCGCACCGTCATAATACAGGTTGGATATTGGGGCACGCCAATCGTACACCAAGAAGGATTCCTCCTTCTCATCCAACAAGGAAGCAATGCCAAGATAAATGCACTCTGCCTGCGGATATCCGTCCTCTTTGAAATCGATGCGTCCGAAATAGGGCGAGTGATGTAGTCTTTTCATTTTGTCGAGTGCCGCTGCCGTATTCAAATGACTACGCTCCCGATCCGATAGAACCTGTGACTGCTGCCGCATACTTGTAGAGGTTTCCCCTACATCATCGGCTTCACTGAAGTTCATCGTAACCTCGTCCCAGAAATCCTTTCTCATCTCTACAACTTCGTCTCTAAAGGAACCAACCTCTTGTTCAAGAGTTGTAATTTTACGTTCAATCTGATTGGTTACACTGTCGACCCGCTGCTGTTCTTCGCTCCATTGCTGATCTGTACTCATATAATCCTATGCCCCTCTTTCCCCGGAATGTGTCCTCAAAAGCCCATTTGACAAGCCCGACTAGGCCATGGTATAATTATTAGAAAGTAAACATTTTAAATTTATGTTAATTAGTTCTAATTTTTTGAAAACCATTTTTTATTGTACCAGTGACAACGTCCCGATGCAAGTGGAGGCGTTTTTTGTTATTTTCTAATGTTATTTTCTAACTTCTACATATTTCTTCAATGAATTGTTGTAAGCTCTTGTGTCATTACGTTTAATGACACACTCCCCTGCTACTAGCTCTTCCCCAACACCCCATATATCCTATGCAACATCATCACTTCTTAGCTTATTATTACCCACCATATGGATCGATATAGATCATTTCACATGGTAATTATGATCGTTTACGTACTAATAAGAGATTTATAAGTAATCTCTATAGTCGCAACTCTGCAATCGTCTCTTCCCAGCGCTTTAATGTGCCAGGCTCATCCTTCAATTGAAAGGTAATCCCGGAAGTGATATCCGCATAAGGCGCATGATCTACACGAATACTCCTTATCTCACCTTCGTATCGATCCCTTGGATGAACAGACCCAGGTAAGGGAGGAAGCGCACGTAACGCAAGTCGAATAGTTAACAACTGATGATCTACAATGGCGATCAAAGTAGCCTTGCCTGTCCGCTCCATATTTTGGCTTGTCTGCGTTCCAGACCACAATGCAAGTCTCAGCACGGTTGGACTTATCGCAACCAGTTCTCCCACACTAATCATGGCTTGATGAGGCCACGCATCTTCCGAGACGGTTAGTAGCTGCATGGCTTCATGTTTTTTATGTTGTAAATGCTGCCCATCGAACCACTGCATTAATCCAGGGTTAAGTTCTGTTATTATTGAAGTCATAAGATCTCCCTCGGTTCATTATAGATAGTTCAAAAAGTCCGCTTTGATTACGAAGGTGCCTAGTGGCATCTCAGTATCGAATAAGGGGTTTAAATTTTGAACGCATTTATAATATTAATGGTTTGGTATACCTGCAACAAAATAACCCGGACAAGGCTGCCCGGGCTAAGTTGTGGTTCTATTGTATATGAGTATGCCGCCAACTGCAATTCACTATTAAGGCCACTTAATCCAATTCAGGATATGATCCTGTGAGTCCTTATCATCGCTTCCACTGTGTACATGATCAGCAAGGCGGTTGAGGCGCTCCAGTTGATAGCCATAATCATAGATCGCCGCAGCAACAATGGACAGTCGAAGCATGCCGTTCTGGTCAACATCAAACTCCGTGATCGCTTGCTCCATAAAATGATCATTGTCCAAAATAAACTGCTCCGCCTCTTCACCATTGGGCTTCAACTTATCTTCGAATTTCAGAAGTGCGTGCTCGTGAAATTTAATCAATCTCTCCAGGTGGGTATCGAAGAAACGATCCAACTCAGGGCTTCGCTGTGCTTGGAAATAGTGACGTTCGACAGAGTCTAATACTTCATAACCCTTTTGCAGACTCAGTAACATCTGCTTATACACAACCATTTGGCGGGTCTGACTGAATTTCGAACGTTTCATCTTCTTCTGTTCTTCCTCAAACAAATTGTACTTATCTGACAAGGATTTAATGGAGCCTCCCAAATTGCTCTTCTCGTCTCGAAATACAGCTTCCTTAATCTCATCTGAGATGGACGTTCGTAGCAAGAGCGACATGCTGTTAAATACACTCTGAATCTGCTTCACAAACTGCACCTTCGGTTTGGGAGGAAAGACTGTAATGTTGATTAGGAAGGCTGACACGATACCAATAAGCGTTAAGAGAAACCGATTCAGTGCAAAATGCCAATCTCCCGAAGCTTCCATAATGGAAACCACGGTAACCAATGTCAGACCTACGGTTTCACCCATATTCAGTTTAAGACAGATCATGATAACGAGCACAATAATCAATCCAACCGCTATGGGCTCATTGGACAGTACCATACCGCCAAGTAGCGCAACAATGGCACCAAGTGTTGTTGTCTGCAACTGATCCAAGAAGTATTTCCATGATCGATAAATGGATGGCTGCATGGCAAAAATCGCCGCGATCGCAGCCGGCACAGGCGACTGCGGGTTAAGAAACATACTGAGGTACAGAGCAAGCGTTACCGCAATCCCTGTCTTAAGCACTCGTGCTCCGAACGACACGGCAACCCCTCCTTACCTAACCTATCTTTTCTGTAAACTGCATTATTAATCATTATTACCCCGTATTTCATTGTAGTGATCTTTATTTTCATGTCATATTCTCACAAGAACGATTCATTGTACCACGGAATATGTAGTCTGTGCTATTCGAAAGTGCATTCATACACACTAATTCGAAGGAGAGAAGCGACTTTGACTCCACTTCAATCCATTGCAATAAGAATAGACCGAACTCTGCTAAAGAGAAACGGTCTATTCATGCTATTACGCTATTCGTTGTTATTCCCTAAATAACGCAGGATACGCTCATATGTTGTCTTTATCGGTTCCTTCCCACTCACGTTTGAACTGTTCTACGAATTGCACCATATAAGCATGTCGTTCCTCCGCCAGCTCTTTACCATATGATGTATTCATAAGATCCTTCAGCTTAAACAGTTTCTCGTAAAAATGGTTAATCGTTGTGCTGCGCCCATTGCGATATTCCTCCCGGGTCATCTGTTCCCGTGGGCGAAGGGTGGGATCATACATCTGCCGTCCTCTGGAACCGCCAAATGAAAAAGCACGGGCAATCCCGATTGCTCCTAGCGCATCGAGACGATCTGCATCTTGTACAACCTGAGCCTCTAAGCTGGAGACTTCAGGACGTTGTCCACCTGCGTAAGAGATCGTACTGATAATGTTCACGACCGTATCGCGTGTACTTGCCTCAAGCGGCTGTGTATCCAGCCATGCGTGCAGCTTCGCCATGCCCGCCTCCAAACTTGCATTCAGCTTCTCATCAGGCACATCATGCAGTAACGCTGCGAGCTCAACGATAAATGGATCTGCTCCCATCCGATGAGCAATCTCTACCCCCAGAGCAGTGACCCGCTCGATATGAGGCCAATCATGACCATCCGCATGTGCAGCTAAATCCGCCTGAACAAAAGCACGCGCGGCTTGAAGAATTCCCTCACCAACCCGCATGCCATCGGTCTGATGGTTCACACCTGATTCCTGCAGACTTGCTGTAGTTCGCTCAGAAGCATGCTCACTCATCCTACACTTCCTCGCTTTCACGTGCTTTTTCCCGTGGTACACGACGAGCCACACCTGTTTTTACCGCCGCCTCGACAATACGATTACGCATCGCCTTGACAACTTTGTCGTTAAACACACTTGGGATAATATAATAGCGAGAACGCTCTTCATCAGAGATCGCAGCAGCAATGGCCTTCGCCGCAGCTAACTTCATCTCCTCATTGATCTCTGTTGCACGGCAATCCAGCACAGCTCTGAACATGCCCGGGAAGCAAAGCACATTATTGATCTGATTCGGGTAATCCGAACGTCCTGTCGCCATCACGGCTACGATATCCTCAACCTCAGCAGGCATAATCTCTGGTACAGGATTTGCCATGGCAAAAACGATTGGATCTGCTGCCATCGATTGTACATCTTCCCTGGATAGCAGATTGCCTCGTGAGAGACCAATAAATACATCTGCATCACGGATAACGTCACGCAGGGAGCCTGTCTCAAGCTCCGGATTCGTTCGAGCCGCGTAGTCGCTCCAGACCTCACTCTCATATGTCTGGGTGCGTACAAGAGCACCTTCACGATCTACGCCAATTAGTCGATTAGCCCCTGCGGACAACAAAATATTACTACAAGCCACGCCTGCCGCACCAATACCACATACGACGATCTTCACATCCGCAATCGATTTTCCGACTAATTTCAGTGCATTGATCAATCCAGCATATAACACAACTGCTGTACCATGCTGGTCATCATGAAAAACAGGGATATCTAGCTCCTCGTTCAAGCGGCGTTCAATTTCGAAGCAACGCGGTGAGGAAATGTCCTCCAGATTAATACCACCGAATGCAGGTGATATCGCTTTCACAGTTCGAATGATTTCCTCGGTATCCTGCGTATCTAGGCATATTGGAAAAGCATCCACACCAGCGAATTGTTTGAATAACATCGCCTTACCTTCCATTACAGGCATTGCGGCGCGCGGGCCGATATTGCCAAGACCAAGAACAGCACTTCCATCCGATACAACGGCTACAGTATTACGCTTAATTGTTAGTGAAAAGGCCTTGCCCGGCTCATCCGCAATGGCTGAGCACACACGAGCCACATCAGGTGTATACACACGGGACAGATCCTCCCGGTTATGAATCGGTGTTTTCGGAGTTACCTCAATCTTACCTCCCAAATGTAAAAGGAACGTTCGATCTGATACGTTAACGATGGATACGCCTTTTAGCTCGCGTACCGCGTCTATAATTTTGCTGTTATCCTGCGAATCGGTTACTGCCACAGTTAAGTCGCGTACACTAACATCCTGGTTTGTTGAAATCACGTCAATGGCAATGATGTCTCCGCCAGCTTCCGAGATGGCCGATGCCACTTCGCCAAACTTGATATCTTTCGTTGTCATTTCCAGCCGAATAATAATGCTGTTGCCATCTAGATTCCTTTGATTCATTCCAATTCCTCCCAGACTGTAAGTCTTGAGTTGCATGTTACCTTTTTCTCTTCGCTGCACATGCACTCTTTTCCTTTATCTTACCCAGAAAAAGTCTAAAAGGGTTCATTTGCTATGAATCTAACCTTGAGATCACTGACTAAACCTAACCTATGCAAAAGACCACCCTGCACGTCTAAACGACGTTCAAGGTGGCCTTGATAAGATGGTTATTTTTATTTACGCTCTACAGCTCTGCGCAATACACGAATATCATACGGTTGCAGTGTGATTTGCGCTGGAACCGCTTCTCCACGAAGCAGATCGGTATAGGACTGACCATCCAGCTGCACTTGTTTCGTCTCCGATGTATAATTTTGCACAAACACATAATCTGCTGTTCCATCGGTTCGAGTATGTGCAGTGGTTCCTGCCGGAAGCTCTGTTTGCAATCCACGTTCAATGTTCAGATCATGGATCAAGCTACCGTAGAAGTCATCATAAAATGGTTCTTTCAGACGTGCCGCCATATAATATGCCTTCCCTGATCCCAGACGATTAACCGTCAGTGCAGGACGTCCTGCATAGAAGTCAGAACGATACGTAGCAAGGGATTCCGCACCCTCCAAATGAATGAGGTCACACAGCTCAATTGCATCATACTCTGTATTCAGTTTAAGCTCGTTGCCCTTCTCTGGAATGATTCCGTTCAGTTCACGATCATGTAATCCATCAATCTCCTCTGACCAGATTCCCAGCGTTTTGCGCAGCGGACCTGGGAATCCACCCAAGAAGCACAGATCATTCTCATTAACAATGCCGGACCAATACGTTGCCACAAAGGTTCCGCCATTTTCAACAAACTTCTCGATGCGCTCTCCAACGCCTTCTCTCATCAAGTAAAGCATTGGTGCAACAAGCAATTTGTATTTGGAGAGGTCTGCATCCATATCGATAACGTCTACAGCCACTCCCTTTTTCCAGAACGCTTCGTAATGCGCTTCCACCGTCTGCTCGTACTTCACACCGATATTTCGTGGTCCCTGAGAATCATTAACAGCCCAGCGATTTTCCCAATCGAAGATAATGGCTACTTCTGCTGGAACCGCTGTTCCAACAATTGCCTCCATGCCTTCAAGCGCTGTACCTACGTCAGTCACATCTTGGAATACGCGTGTATGCTCTGTTCCAACATGATCTACCACTGCACCATGCAGCTTCTCACTAGAACCCCGGCTCTTTCTCCACTGGAAATACTGCACGCTGTCTGATCCGTGTGCTACAGCCTGTAATGAGGATAAAAGATGCATGCCTGGACGTTTCAGCTTGCTCACTTCTTGCCAGTTCGTTGAGCTAGGTGTGCTTTCCATCAATAAGAAAGGTTGTCCACCCTTAATGGAACGAACGATGTCATGCATCATTGCGATTCTGGATGCTTGTTTCCCATCATCATCCGCGTCATGCCATGTCGGATAACTATCCCATGAGAGGAAATCTAGAATATCAGCAAATTTCCAGTAGTTCAACCCACCGTAAAACTCCATCAGGTTGGTTGTGACCGGTAAATCCGGATTTTTAGCTTTCAAAGGTTTAGTTTCGTGAACGATAAAGTTAGCTGTCTGATCGGTTACAAAGCGGCGCCAGTCCAGATTCATCGCATGTACCTGTGTCTCACCATGCGGAGCAGGAGACTCAACTTGACTCCAATCTGTGATCGTATGACTCCAGAATGTAGTCCACCATGCATGATTAAGCTCATCGAGCGTTTTATATTTGTTCTGAACCCATTCGCGGAATGCTGCTTGACAGTGATCACAATGGCAATCTCCACCGAATTCATTGGAAATATGCCAACCAATCACTGCCGGATGATCCGAATAACGCTCAGCAAGCTTGGAATTGATTGCAGTCACCTTTTCCCGATAAACCGGTGAAGTATAACAATGATTGTGACGGAAGCCATGAAGATTACGAACACGGTTCTCGGACACACGCAGCACCTCTGGATACTTAGCAGACATCCAAGCTGGTCTCGCTCCGCTTGGTGTTGCTAGAAAAGCATAGATGCCGTTTGCCGCAAAACGATCCAATACTTGATCAAGCCATTCAAACGTGTATACGCCCTCTTCCGGTTCAAGGGATACCCAAGAGAAAATGCCGATCGACATCACATTACATTTGGCAAGCTTCATCAAGCGAATATCCTCTTCAAGGATCTCAGGGTAACGAAGCCACTGCTCCGGATTGTAGTCTGCTCCGTGAAGCATGTGTGGTGCTTTCGAGCTTACAGGTGGAAATTTGTATGTCATAGGGAAAAACTCCTTTAATGATGTAATCTATTGTTGTGATAACGCTGTTCAAACTGTAGCTATACACTATTTAGTTATTAATGTATCCTGACCATCGGTTAATGCTGCAAACGATTCCAACTTACGTCCTTTGTAGTCAAACATCGCTAAGTTCGCCCAGTTATTCGCATGTCCAACCGACCATTCGGGTTTACTAGGAATCCATGCCGGTTCCCAATAGAAGAATCCGACACCTAAGCCATCGGGTACTTCACGAATAATCTGTAACATGTCTCTCAGATAACGACGTTGACCTTCAACGGTCGCTGGGTACCCGGGCAACAGCATATCTTCCTGTCTCATAATCCACTCATGACCTTCAAGCTCTTCTAACGTCCATGGGTAAGCGGTTTCTACAACTACAATTTCTTTACCATAACGTTTCGCCAGATCATGCATATTCTCCTTCAATGCGTCGAGTGTGCCATGCCACCAAGGATAATAAGAGAGACCTATGGTATCAAACTCTACGCCGAGCGCTTCAAAGCGATCATAGAACTTGACGCTCTCTGCATTATCTCCGCCACGATCAATGTGGATCATAATATTAATATCTGAATCGATCGATTTCACGGCAGCGATACCATACTTCACAAGCCCTGCAAAGCGTTCCCACTGTTCATCGGTATCATGTTCCTCTCCACCTACTCGACCCTCATCCCACAGCATACCAGGCGTGATCTCGTTACCTACCTGCACCATATCCGGCAATGCATCGTGCTCCTTCAGCGTTCGTAATACCTCTGCCGTATAGTTGCACACCGCACGTTGAAGCTCTTCATAAGACAGCTCCTCCCATGCCTTCGGCTTCCACTGATTAGCTGGATCAGCCCAACGGTCTGAATAATGGAAATCAAGCAAAAATTGAAGACCATGAGCCTTAATACGTTTGGCTACAGCGACTGTCCGCTCTAGGTTACAGAAGCCACCAGCCGGATCATTCCAGATCCGCAGTCGAATGGCGTTGGTATCGTTATGTTTCAAAATAGACAGCAGATCTTGCTCTTTGCCATCTATATCACTAAAACTGCCTCCATGTTGTTCGATCTCATCCATAAATGACACATCCATTCCAAGAATGAATGGCCCACTATACCGGTTATTCACACGATCAACCTCCATTGAACGAAGTAATTACGTTCTGAGCTCAGCCTTTAACTGAGCCCAGTGTCATACCTTTAACAAAGAAGCGTTGCAAGAAAGGATACACAATCAGAATCGGCGCACTACCAATGAAAATCTGTGCAGCTCGTACTGTTGTCTGAGAGATCGTTTCCAGTTCTTTCGGATTCATCGCCATCGTACTCATATCACGCTTGATAATAACGGTCTGCATGAATGTCGCCAGCGGGTAATCCTTGGCATTGTTCATATACAACAATCCGTCAAACCAGGAATTCCAGTGAAATACCATACTGAACAAGGCAATGGTTGCGATTGACGGCATGGAGATTGGCAGGAAGATACTGAACAATGTTCTAAAATGGTTTGCTCCGTCCATCAGTGCTGCTTCCTCCAGCTCTTTTGGAATACCACGGAAGAAGTTCAGCATCAAGATGACAAGGAATGTGTTTACTGCACCTGGGAGTACCAGCACCCAGAAGGAATCCATCAATCCGATCTTTTGGATAACCATATAGAATGGAACCAGTCCACCGTTGAAAATCATACTGAATACAAAAATCCAGGAGTAGATCGTTCTACCTTTGAACTCACTGTTTTCTTTGGACAACGGATAGGCTGCCAAGAACGTAATCAGCAAGGTAATCGCTGTACCAATCACGGTACGAAGCAGTGAAATCCAGAGAGAGTTCAAGAAAATGGGATTATTCATTGTCTTTTTGTAAGCTTCAAGCGAGAAGCCCACTGGCCAGAGACTGACCAGGTTAGCATCTGCAGCAGCTTTATTACTGAACGAGACAGCCAGTACGTGAATCATCGGGACGATACACATGATGGCAACTAACAGCAGAAAGCAAATATTGATAACGTTAAACACGCGATATGATTTCGTTTTATGATACATCGTGGTCCCTTCCTTCTCTGTTCATTCGATTAGAATATGCGGTATCCGGCATACTTCTTGGCTAAGCTGTACGATACGAGGATCAGCACCATACTGATGACGGATTTAAACAATCCAATCGCAGTAGCGAAGCCCATCTCTCCATTTTCCAGCGCCGAGCGATATACGAATGTATCGATGATGTCCCCTGTTTGATACACGAGTGGGTTGTACAAGTTGAAAATTTGGTCGAAACCGGCATTCAATACATTTCCCAGTGCCAGTGTTCCAACAACCATCAGCATCGGTACGAGAGACGGAACAGTGATATGAAGGGTTTGTTTCCAACGATTCGCTCCGTCAATCTCAGCTGCTTCATATAGCGCCGGGTTAATACCGGCAAGTGCAGCCAGAAAGACAATCATGTTATAACCGAATTCCTTCCACACATCCGTTAGAATGATCGTTGGTCGGAACAAGCTGTTATCGCCTAGGAAGAAGTATGGTCCGAGTCCGAAGGTTCCCAATACTCGGTTAACCAATCCTCCAGTTGACAACAAGTCTAGCAAAATCCCGCCCAGGATAACCCAAGACAAGAAGTGAGGCAGATATACCAACGTTTGAATGGTCCGCTGAATAGCCATCTTACGAACCTCGTTCAACAGGATTGCAAACACAAACGGTACACATAAGTTAAAGATCAGTTTGAGCACAGCAATGATTAATGTATTCCAGATAACCTGCAAGCTGTCCTCACGTTCAAACAAGTATCTAAAGTTGTCCAATCCGACCCAATCGGAGCCGCTAATTCCAAGCCATGGCTTATAGTTCTGAAATGCCATAACGATCCCGCCCATAGGCACATAACTGAAGATGATCAGAAAGATGATGGCTGGCAGCAGCATTACGTGGAATGGCCAAGTACGTTTCAAAGTTCTCATGATTGCTCCCCCTGTAGTTCTTCCTACTCAAGTACTCCCTGAGTGGCTTATAATGCGATTATATCAAGCTTTTGAGGCACTCAAACAGCGCATAAAAGCAATATAAATGGCACAAAAGCAACTACTTTAGAACCATACAATGCTTCATTTGTCTTGGAACCAATTTCCATGAATGACGTCTTCATGTCTTCTCAAAAAACAAAAAAACGCGCAGACTACAAGTAGCCTGCGCGCCGGTTAAAACCTTATTTTCTTACACCTTCGTACCACTCGTTAACCTCTTGAGTGATCTGATCTCCGCCACCGGCTTTCCACGTTTGAACAAACGTATCGAACGAATCTACCGGACTTTTGCCATAGATAATTTCATTGAAGGTTTGATTCTCAATTTTGTTGAGGTAATCCAATTTGGATTTCATTGTCGCTGTCGTCGGACCAGTAAACATGTTTTTGAATGAGATGTCTTCCTGTGCAAGCAACACTTTAGCTGCTGCTGGCGTTTCTGCTCCATAGTTTACAGCTACGTCTTTTTCAAGCTTCGTTTCTGGCTCTTTGCCATCTGCCAGATTAAGCAATGCTTTCATCTGTGCATCAGGAATACGTGCACCATCACGAACGAGCAAATAACGTACTACATTGACATATCCACCATCAATATCATCTGGTTTTTTCTGTTTGCCATTAGCATCCAGTTGGAAGTCATAACCATCGAACAGACCGTTATCATACTCACTGCCTGGTGCTGGATCAGCATAATTGTCGAACAAGTAGTTTTGGTAGGTGAAGAATGCTTCTGGGTTCTGCATATCTTTCTTAATCAGTGTAACACCGTTAACAAATTGCGTACCATGACGCATTGCTTTGCCTTCAGGACCTACCGGAATTTCAATTGGCTTCCACACAGCACTTGGTACGTTCTTCACTGTGTCAGTCAACGGCCATCCGCTCATCCAATAAGGACCAGGGATAATACCTGCTGTACCTGCAACTGCTGGTTCTGCAGTTTTGTTCTCATCCCACAGTGCTGCTTCTTGAGGAATGTAACCTTTGGTCAACCATTCATTCAATTTAACAAGACCTTGTTTCATACCTGGATTAATTGAACCATATTCCAGCTTGCCATCTGCTCCCACATTCCATTGGGAAGGCAGCGTACCGTATGCACCGAAGATCCAAGATGGATCTCCCATCCATGTGTTCATGGACGTTTTGAAACCAATACTGAGTGGTGTTACTTTATCCGGAGCCAAGCCGTCCGGGTTTTTGTTTTTGAACGCTTCCATAACAACTTCCAGCTCGTCAATCGTTTTTGGTGCTTCAAGGTTCAGCTTGTCCAACCAGTCTTGACGAATCCAGAGCAGGTAATCATTGTTGTATGCATAGTCGAGTACCGGAATTCCCATTCTCTTGCCGTCACGACTGTACTGATTCCATACGTTTGAATCTTGAGCCATAGCTTCTTTCCATGTGTCCGAAGCATATTTGTCAAACAATGGCCCCACTTCCTGATACATGCCGGAATCGATCAAATCTTGAGCAACCAGGTTATCTGGTTGGCCAATGGTCACAATGTCAGGCATTTCTTGACCTGAAGACATGGCGAGACGCAGTTTAGTTGCAAACGCACTGTTTGTATCCGTTACAGACCAAAGTGACTTAATGTTAATACCGAATTTGTCCTTAGCCCATTTGGTCGCTACGTTATTTTCCATGGATTCACCATTTTTGAATTTCAGTTCAGGGTCAATCCCCCATGCAGTTGTAATGGTTACCTCTGGGTCATACTTTTCTTTGTATTCATTCTGAACACCAGATGTACTTGGTGCTGCACTCTCCTCCGCACTGCCTCCTGAACATCCTGCAAGAACGACAGTCAGACTCAGTGTTGTAGCGAGAAGCGACAAAAATTTCTTTTTCGTTGATTGCGCTCTCATGTTGTTCCCCCTTCAATCGTTTTGGTTACCCTTTCATTATAGGCTGGCCAGGCCTTTGTTCCTATGATACGAAATCAAGATTTCTGCACCTTTGCCAACCTATATTCTGGAATTATGTTGTAATTACGACTGATCTCGATACTCATTTGGGGTCATCCCGTAATGTTTTTTAAACATTTTGCTGAAATATTGAGGATTTTGGTACCCAAGCTCACTCGTAATCTCGTATATCTTTTTATTCGTATTTTTGAGCAGATACAATGCACGCTCCATCCGCATGCGAATCATATAGTCCCCTAGACCCTCTCCTGTTTCTGCCTTATAGATTTTGGATAGGTATACTGGATGCAGGTACACTTTGTCCGCAATCATCTTCACAGATAACTCTTGCCCTGTTTCACGGGTTACTAGCTCTTGAACTTGTTTAATAACATGTCTTCGGCTCTGTGTTCCTTCTTGATCAGATAGTTCTTCTTGGAGCTTGGTTAACATTTCTGTTGCCCAGCGGCGCAGCTTCTCAGGTGATTGAATCAACTGATGTGCCAAGAGCAAGTCAAAGCCGGCATGATCAATCTCATGTACGAGATGTCCCTGTTTATGTGCAATATACATAAATGCATTCGTTACGGATAAATACATCTCATAGACATGTTCTCGTGACAATCGCACACGCTCTGCTTCATCAAATACAGCCTCAAGCTTACGTGCGGCTGCCTCCCACTGTTTGGTTTCCAGCAATTGAGGCAGAACTGGCGGTTTGTATAGCTCATCCAATGCCTGCGCATCATTATCGGAGCGCTTGGTCGTGTTAGCATCCAGATACTGAATCATATTCTCCTCTGGTCCTGTAAGCACAAGTGAGCCTAATCCCCGGCGATATGCTGTCGTTAGTTCTTCAAAAGCAAACGGCTGCGTTACGACCATAGAGATATCTCCCTGCAAATATCGAATGACATGCTCCCGAAAGGTAGCGGTAGGTTCCTTAATCTCGTTCAGAATCATCGCTTCGGCTCCGTTTAAGTTCTGATGCTGTATCAACATGACTAGGCATTCATGAGGGCCATGACCAAACCAAACATTAAACTGTGGACCAAACACCTCTTCCGCGATATTTCCCACCGCAAAATCCATCAGATCTAATGATTGTTGATCCATACTTGAGAATCGACCGGCAAGACGAATTAACATCATAACAGCTGGTTGTTCCGGTTCCAGTTGAATCTCGTACTGCTGCAACTGTTCACCAAGTGCCCGAGCTGTAATCTCACGGCCTAACAAAAGATCATGCATCAAATTTTCGCGTAGAATTTTGTAATCGGACTTGCGACTATATAATAAGCGGTGATATTTATCGAATTCATCCCATTCATCTCGAAGTGACGTGATCGCCGCGGATACGGATGCCATGAATTCATCATCGTTAACTGGTTTGAGAATATAATCGGCAGCCTGCAACTGAATCGCCTTTTTTGCATATTCAAAATCACTATGACCTGTTAACAAAATACAACGGATATGCGACCAACGGGTACTGACTTCTGCAACAAGATCCAGTCCCGACATGCCTGGCATACGAATATCTGTCACTACAATGTCCACTGCATTTTCTTCCATAATCGCTAATGCTTCTTTTGCAGAAGCAGCACGAAACACTGTCGTTACCCCAAGCTCACCCCAAGGGATTGTCAATTCCAGACTTTCTGTTACATACGTCTCATCATCCACCAATAAAATATCAATCAATTTATACACTCCTCATCTTCAACGCTGCATTTCTTAGCTCTCATTGCACATCCTCATAGTCATACATCACATCTGCTCTTCATCCATCGGCGCCTGTAATTCTGTAATCTTCTCTTCACCCACAGGCCATCTTAACGTCACTCGCAATCCGCCAAGCTGAGATTCCTCAATATGAAGACCTGCCTTCTCACCATATCTCAGCTGCAAACGCTGGTTCACATTCCACAGGCCACAGCCCATTTCCTGATCCATCGTTCCTCTGAGTTTTAACAGCAGAGCTTCTCGCCCTTCGGTATTCATCCCCTGGCCATCATCCTCGACCTGAAGGATCATCATCCCTTCGCGGCATTCACCCGTGACCTTGATCTCTCCCGCCTCAGCATCTGCCTCGATCCCATGAATCACTGCATTCTCTACTAATGGCTGAACAATCAGTGGTGGAACTTCCTGCAGCAGTATATCTTCGGATAAATCAATGGTGTAGTGAATGCGATCCATACGCATCTTCTGAATCTCTAAATAACAATTCACGAATTCGATTTCCTCTGTAAGTGGTACGACATCCCGTTCCTGTCTCGTTGTATAACGATAATATCTAGACAAATTATGTGACATCGCCACGACGGCATCCACCCGTTTGAGCTTAGCCATACTGGTAATAAACGAGAAGCAATTATAGAAGAAATGCGGATTAATCTGTGACTGTAGCTGCTTCAGTCTAGCTTCACGCACATGAATTCGTTCCAAATACACATGTTCAAACAACTGCTGAATCTGATCTACCATTGAATTGAACCGTTCGGACAGGAAGCTAAATTCATTACGTCCTTTAGGCTGAATACGAACAGAATAATCCTCCTGCTTCAAGCGCTGGAATCCACGAATAAGTTGCTTGACCGGCACCTGTACCTGAACATATAACATATAGGCTGCCAGAAAACTCATTAGAAAAAGGCAGAGCATCGAGGAATAAAACAATAGATTCGATTGATGAATCGGCTTCAAAATCGCTGACAGCGGCATATAATCAACCAGATACCAGCCTGTTGTGCTTGATTTCACCGTGTTGACCATGTAAGGCTCCCCATCAATAACAACAGTTCGATTGTCCACATCCTTCAGCTGATGAATGGACAACTGATTGATAAGTTGGCCGGTTAGCGTTCGATCCGAGGTACGATTATAGATGACCCCTGCATCTTCGCGATAATAGAAGGGGTCGTGCCTTCCGTCATCTTTAAACTTGTCTAACATGTCACGGATGTTGCTGCTATCAAACTCCAGTTTAATGATCGTTTCCGCATTCACTGCCGGGTCACTAATCCCATAGGGCGATACCGTAATCCAGCTGAACATGAAGCGATCATCCTCTCCTGCTACACCAGCAATTCGGCGTACGTCCCAGCCTGAAGAGATTGAATTCTGTAAGGACAGCTTGTCATATGAGCGGGCGTCCCGTTCAGATACAACTCTGCCCAAGGAAGGTGAGTATAAATACAATTTTGTCTCCCAGTTAGAGGAGCTTTCCTGAATGCTTAACTTATTCTGGATTCGTTTTACCAGATTGATGGTATCCAGATCAAAATACGAGCTATCTGCAAAGATCCGTCGAAAGCTAGCAATATCGGGATCATGAATGAGCAGATTCGGCCAAGATGATAACAATTCAATATGTGTGTTCACCTGATTCTGAAAGAACTCAAGCTGATTGCTGTTTGAGCGATTGAGCTCATCGCGAAGCACAGCTGTTGTTTTGTGATTGGAATACCAATAGAGCAATACGACAGGAATTAACATAATTAAAATCAAAATAACCATTTTGGAAAATAGGTTTGTCCGATATGACATGTTCTCATCTCACCTTGTCTCAAATTGTCAGTGACATCTATTTTAGCTATACATGCTATAAACATAAATGATTATTTTCGTATTTTCATCCGATCCGTTTTCACATCATCGCTTTCTTACACCCTTCTTACTATACAAGCAGAGTAGCTCACTCTCCATTGTAAGCGTTTGCAAGCGTAAGATACAGGTCACAAAGTCAATATTTCTGCACTAATTCTAGCTATATAATCCAAAAAAGCCGGCTTTCGCCGGCTCTTCTTAATCCATTGTAATGGAAATTATGTATGTATTCTATGCTGCTAAGGCATCTCATAATCAAATACGATATTCTGTCCTTCAATCCCGATATCAAGCACAATATCATGTAGTTTGCCTTGAAAAGGGAGTGGTGATCCTGCTAAACCGGTGAATGCAAGCTGACCCGCAAAGGTACCACGGGGTTCAATCTCTATACGTATAGGCTTTAGCTCAACCGAGTTTAAAGATTCATAGAGTGGATCGTCTTGATTTCTGTAACTACGTGCAAGATCAGGTTTGACCATAGCAACTACAAGTTGTCCACTGTAGTTTTTGATGATTAGATAACAGCTCGCTAAGGTATCGCCATCATCAACTACATCGTACATGCACGAACTTTGGTTTTGTACATAAGAAACGGCTTTGGTTCCCGTTGCATTCCATTTGACGACGTACATGACTTTATCCGTGATGAAGGAATAGCTGAGAACAATGACCAAGACCATTAACCATAGCTTGTTGGCAAGTCGTGGGAACGATGATCCCAACACTTTACGTGTAATGAAATAACTATAGACCAGCATACCGAGACCTATAAAAAGTGTGATATGAACACCTCTAACATATGTTGTTGTATAAGGTAACAATCCCACTTTACTCAATATCGTATCACCTACCGAGAAGCCCAGATGATGGTTGAAGGTAAAAATGATCGAAAATAGCAAAAAAATGATTGAGAACGTGAGTTTCGCCCTCGACACATAAACACCCCCTAATCAGCCACCTGATTATATCATATTTTTCCTAATTATGATTAACAATCCAAATGCGTGCGTCAAACGACAAAAAGACATCCTCGGTTATGTACCGAAGATGTCTCCATGCGTAAACTCTGTATCCATTTTCAGATCATCAAAATCTGCTTATGGCTTGGTTCGTCTACCTACTGAATTATTTTTTGGAAAGGAATGCATCCAGTTGTTCCTGTTTCGCTGCAATGATCTTATCAATTCCTGCGGCTTTCAGTTTTTCCAAGTATTTAGGGATCATCTCGTTTGGATCTACTGCTCCAGATGTCATACCTGGTTTAAACTGTTTGTTCACATTGTTCACCGCAGCAATTTCATTTTTGACCGATTGGCTGTTAAACGTAAATCCTAAGGCTGGTGACTTCACACCTTTGGCATTAAATTCTTTGAATTTCTCCCACTTCTGAGGGTCTTCATTATCCCAGAGGAAGTTCAGGAATTGATTACCTAGCTGCCATTGTGCACCTGGATTGTAAGTGCGGCTGTTCGCATCTACACCGTCAGGCAGTGTGATGATGTTTTCTGCTCCGTCTTTTTTGACAAAATGCTGACCTTCAATACCAAAATTAAGCAAGTTGTTGATTTCTTTATCAGAGTGCAACAGGTTGATCACTTGCATCGCTTTCTCCGGTTGCTCAGAAGAGCGGGAGATTGCAAGCATCGCACCGGAAGCATCACCCGTTGTAATTGTTGGTTGAGTCATTTCGATCTGTGTGAGCGGGAAGCCAACATAGCCTTCCTCTTCCTTATCTTTACCTGGCTTCATACCGTCTGTCCACATGAATGCTTTGCCTGCTTTGGCTTGGTCTTTCGGGAACACATTGGATGTAGCTGCATCACTATTGATATATCCTGCTTGGTACCACTTACGGGCAAGTTCAGCAGCTTCCTTGAATTCTGCCGTCTCCACTTCGTTTAATACTGTTGTGGAGCCTGCTGTCTTCGAGATAACGCCTGGTACAGATGCATCCCCGAGGTAATCCCAATCCAGATTTTCTAACAATCCGTTACCGTTGGTATTGGACATGTAGAACGGTGTGATTCCTGGTTCATTTTCCTTAATTGTTTTGAGCAATGGCTCTAGATCTACCCAAGTTTTCACCGCTGCTAAATCCAGCTTATATTTGTCAGCTAGATCCTGACGCACGAGCACACCACGCGTTGCCGCAAGTTCTTTATTCGTTGGTACCCCATAGTTAACCCCATCTACTTGTGAACCCTCGAGGAAGGCTGGGTCTAGATTTTTCTTAATGTCCTGACCATGCTCTTCAAGCAGATCGTTCAGCGGCAGGAAAGCTCCTTTGGCAACATTGACTGTGTAGTTCTGCCACGCTGCTGTGAAGATAATGTCTGACTTCTCACCAGAGGATATCATCAGATTCAACTTATTGTCCCATTGTCCCCAGTCGATCGCATTAATCTTCAGCGTTGCTCCGATTTTCGGTTCCATCTTTTTATTGATCTCAGCTTCTACCAAGGCAACATCCTTCTGTGGTGTTCCTGGATAATACAGCGTTACTTCATAAGGCTTCCCTCCACCTTCTGCTGCACCTCCGCCTTCTGCACCAGGCGTTGTTGTTCCGCTCTTATCCGTTGAACAGCCTGCAAGCACGAGACTCAGTGCCATGGCTGCCGCCGCAAGTCGCGGCCATACCTTTAATGTTTTAACCAAATGAACCCCTCCCGTCGTGTGTTAAACCTTACAACCTGACCGCCAATTACCCCAATTCACGATTTTGTATATGCCCCTTCAGCTATCTTCGTGTTCCTACTCTTCCTCCGCTAACCGGCCGGAGTTAGCCCTTCACTGCACCTACGGTAAGCCCTTTGATGAAATACCGTTGGAAGAACGGATAGGCTAGCACAATAGGTCCAATTCCGACTACAGCCATTGCCATCTGCAATGTTTTGTTCGGTAGATTCAGCAATCCACCCTGTGATGAAATCTGTGAGGACACATTCGAGTTAGAAGTTAAATATTGAATATCGAGCAGCGTTCGGTACATGAGATACTGAAGGCTGATCGTCCGGTTATCCGATATAAAGATCATACTTAAATACCAGTCATTCCAGTAATTAAGCGTACTAAAGAGTGCAACCGTTGCCATAACTGGAAGTGAGAGCGGAAGTACAATGCGTGTAAACGTTCTCAGCTCACCCGCTCCATCGATTCGTGCTGATTCCAGTATGGAAACTGGGATCGAATTTGCGAAGAACGTACGCATAACGAGTACGAAGAACGGTGATAGAAGCAGCGGCAAAATAAGTGCCAGAATCGAATTTTTCAAATCAAGCACATTCACATATACGAGATACCACGGTACCAATCCACCATTGAACAACATCGTGAAGAAGATGAAGAATGCGAACCATCCTCTGTATGGTAAATCTCTACGTGAGAGGGGATAAGCATATAATGCAGTCAGAGCCACACTCGTAATCGTTCCCACCACAGTTACAATGATGGAAATGCCGTAGGAGTGAATGATCTGATCCATATCCTTGAACAAAAACTCATAAGCTGTCAGACTGAACTTCTCAGGAATTAACTTATAGCCGTTTGCGATTACTGTTGTTTCGTCCGAGAAAGAGATGGCGAAGACAAGCAGGATCGGCACGATACAGGCTATGGCGTAAAAGAGAAACATGCCGTGAATAATTGAAGCGGAACGCCGCGAAACGGCCAATGGATCACGTGTTTTCACAGTTGACTTGCCCCCTCTCAAAATAATGCATTATCTTTGTCTATTCGTCTTACGATGGTATTGGATACCAAAACAAGCACGAAGCCGACAATAGCCTGATAGAGACCTGCAGCAGAGGACATTCCTATATCTCCGCCGACCAAGAATGTACGGTATACATAAGTATCAAGTACGTTCGTTACAGGGAACAGCGCACCCGATTCTAATGGAACCTGATAGAATAAACTGAAATCTGCATAGAATATACGGCCAATCTGTAACAATGTCATAATGACAATCAACGGAATGAGAAACGGTACCGTAATGAAACGAATCTGATGCCATTTCGTCGCTCCATCCAAGACGGCCGCTTCGTAATACTCCTCATCAATGCCTACGACGGCTGCCAGATAAATGACGGCATAATATCCTATATTCTTCCACGTATTTACAAGTGGCAATATATAAGGCCAATACTTCGGCTCAGAGTACCAGTCAATTGGCTGTCCACCAAAGATCTGTAATATGGTAGAGTTCATGAACCCCGAATCCTTACCCAGGAACGCAAGTACCAGGTAACTGACTACAATCATGGATAAGAAGTAAGGCAGCAGCATAAGTGATTGGTATAATTTCGACATAGCCTTGTTCTTAACTTCATTCAGCAAGATCGCGAGGCCTACGCCGACAAATAGATTTAGTGCGATGAACACGGTATTGTACGCAAGTGTATTCCGCGTGATCTCCCACGCGTCACTCGTGGAGAACAAATACTTAAAGTTATCCCATCCGCTCCAAGGACTACCTAGGATACCGTCGGCATAATTCACATTTTTGAATGCAATGAGTACGCCGAACATTGGCATATAGTTGTTCACCAGGAGAAACAGAATCCCTGGCAGAAACATGAGATACAGCACCTTAAACTTTCCAAGATTGTACAAGACCGATTTACGTTTGCGAACTGACCCCGCTCCTACATCTGATATCTGTGCGCGATTACCCGTCTCGGGTTGTGTCTTCATAGCCTCTTCTCCCTCACTCCTCTTGAATTCTTCCTCAGGACTTAGCACCGATTGTGTCTCCTGTGGTTCAAGTATACGGCTGTGAGTTCTGATCCACTATCTACTGTGGTGACCTATTCAATGATCAAATTATGACTTTCTTGGCCGTCAGGCATCCTTCGTAATCAAAAGCGGACTTTTTGAGCTACCTCTTACAATTGAAGTTCAAAAAGTTCGCTTTTCAGTGCCAAGAAGATGGGATGAAGCTAGAAATGGAGTAGCGGAGCGTAGGCATACCTACGTGAGCAACGGACATTTCGGCTGAATCCTATATTCGATGCTGAGATGCCGTCAGGCATCCTTCGTAATCAAAAGCGAACTTTTTGAACAACCTCCTTAAAATACAAAAGACGCAGCATGCTGCGTCATAGCTGTACGGTACGCGATTGTTTGCGAAATTCCTGGGGGGTTATGCCGGTGCACTTCTTGAACATTTTCGTAAAATGAGAATAGTTATAATATCCCACCTTGCCCGCAATATCCGTTACCTTCACGGTAGACTGGGATAATAACGTTTTCGCTTTTGCTACTCTGCGCTGTAAAATAAACTCCGAAAGAGACATGCCCTTCTCCTTCCGAAAGAGACGAGACAGATACGCGGGGTTAAATCCTGCAAAGGAAGCTAGTTCTTCTCGCATTAGCTCTTCACCGATATGATTCTCAATGTAGATGCACAATTGATCCACGATCGTCATTGGACTATGATCGTCTGGATACAACACAGGTACCACACGGCTAATTAGTTCTAGGGTCCACTGCTTCAACTGGGGCAAGGAACGGGTTACGACACTTTCTTCCGGCTCGCGTTCCCCTGGATAAAGACTGCGTACAGATACATTTTTCTGATGAAGCAAAGGATAGACCACATGAAGCATCGCATGATAGTACAGTCGCAGAATCTCCGGTGACAACCTCTCTTGTCCAGCCAACAACTCGAAAATCTCATCGACACGTTCACGTAAATCTCCTACTTTGCCTGTCTCGAACAGAATGGACAATTCGGAGAACCACGGAATCGGTAAAAAACGATCTTCGGTATCTCGGCCTTGCTCATCGTATACAAATACACCTTCGAGTTCCTTAATATTGCGACGCTCCATGTCCATCAATTCATTGAGCATCCCCTGTAACTCAGTAACCGCGACAGGGACACCCACATAACAGGATAATCGGCAATAGAAGTACGTACCGCATTCTCGAATATAGATCTGGCAATCCTTTTCCATCTCTTTCGCCGAAGCCACGATGCCATCCTGTTCATACGCAAGCACAATATTTAGACCTCCATGATCTTGGAACACCTCACCAGGTCTGTCTCCTAACAACATTTCCTTGGCTGCATTTCGCAGCGCATATTCCAATACCTCTTCATCCCGAAGGTCAAATTCACGAACCCATTCCTCCACCGAAATGACGATTGGTACAATTCGTGCATTCGGATCAATCTCGGCTCCATACACTTCGGCTAATTCCTGCAAGCGCTGTTTAGTCAACGTCATTCGTTGAGATATCGCATCTTTCCAGAACCGCTCTGTCAACAATGGCTTATGTGTCTGCCACCGTTTATAGACGGTCTCGTAGAGTTTATTTGTATGTGTGCGCTGCTCACCTGCTTTGATTTTGTCTACAGCCTGACTTACTATCTTGAGCAATTGATCCGCAGGAGCCGGCTTAAGCACGTAATCAAAGCTGTTCAGCTTAATTGCCGACTGCGCATATGCAAACAAAGCATGACCTGTAAGAAAAATAGTCAACATACCTGGATCATGCTTAAGAACCCAACTCTGTAGATCGAGCCCTGTCTCACCAGGCATTTCAATATCACAGATCATGATATCGATAGCGTGTCGCTTCAGTATTGTTCGCGCCTCTTCAGCATCTCCTGCACTAAATACCTGATCAATGCCCGCCGAGTGCCAGTCCACCCCTTCAACCATGGCCTGTAGGGCATATACTTCATCATCTACAATCAATAGATTCCGCATTAGGCTCCCCCTTCTTCTTCTTCCGTCTGAGCGGGTACATGAATTACGACTGTGGCTCCGCCATCTGCTTGATTGCTGAAAGCAAGCCCAGCTACATCTCCATATTTCACCATCAATCGGTGTGCTACATTCCAGATCCCAATATGCTGTCCCCCTGGATCTTCTGCATATTGCCCTTGTTGCAAACGATCAAGCAACTCCTGGTTGAAGCCTACGCCATTGTCCTCTATCGTTATCAATAACATCGGAAGCTGTTCTGTCTCCTCATCGTTTGCAGTAGAACCAGATAAGATTGCTGTACCCTGACCTTTGATGCGAATAATAAAAGGCTCTGTACGCCGCTGGAATCCATGTATAATTGCATTTTCTACGAAGGGTTGTAGCGTTAACGGTGGCAGCACATAATGCCCTAGGCCAGCTTCTACTTCCAGCGAAAAACTAAGCTTGTTTGGAAAACGAAGTTTCTGAATTTCCAAATAGTGGCGTATATGCTCCAGTTCTTCATCAAGTCTAATGACACGTTTGCCTGCTCGCAGACTGAAACGGAAATAGTCAGCTAGATGACCCGCCATCTGTTGCACCAGCTCATGCTTCTGTAGGGAGGCCAGGCTATGAATGATATTGAGGGAGTTCAGATAAAAGTGAGGGTTAATCTGCATCTGGAGCTGCTTGAACTCTGCTTCCCTCGTTCTTAGCTGCTCCTCATAAACATCGATCTTAAGATGCTGGATCTGACTCGTCATCTGATTGAAGCTTCGAGTAACAAACTCCAGCTCCGAAGAAGCGGGTGGCTCCAACCTAACATCCAGCTCTCCCCGACTCACCCTTCTCATACCACGGATGAGCATATTCATCGGCCGGAACAGTAATTGACGGACAAAGACAAGGGCAGTAATAAGAATGACAGCTGCACCAATAGGTAGCAAACGAATAATCCGCTGGAAGAACGGTAAATTTCGCATCATGTCTTCTTCGGGTAAGAGCACAACGTAGTTCATCTTCGACATCGCCGAAGGCAAGCCGAGCATCAAATATTGACGTGCCTTACCTTTGGGTACTTCTTCCGAGATAACCTGATAGGGGTTCTTTAATCCGGGAAGATGGGCAGCCGCTAGCTTAATCTGATCTGCACTCAACGATGAATTGGACAAAGCAACACCATCGATCCCTACAATAACTGCTCCACCACGATCTCCCCATTCCGTGAGTTGCTCTGGATAATTCAGTGCGTTCATATCCACAAGAGCACCCGCGTAAAATTGCTGGTTGATGCGAACCGTCTTCACAAGTGCATTTCTCGATTCGCCGCGGACGATCCCCCATTCAGGTTGCTGAATATCCCCTTCGAATTGCTGCATCTGCACGGGCATACTCTTCTGCACGAGCGACATTTTGATGTCGTAATCACCGGAGGTAGCGAGTAATAGATCATCGTTTATGGCGTCGTATAAAAAGAAGGAATCAATCAGATTGTAGAAGCCAATATCTGTCATGAATTTATTCATAATCCGTTGCTTAGCAATAATGTAATCCCCGCTGCCGTATTTTAGAAAAAACAAGGAAATGATATCGGGGTCGCGTTCACCCAAGCTATATAGATAACGATTCGTTTCTTGAAGGACTCGTTCATTTTGTTCAACGCTCTTGACTAGATGATTCATACTCGTAAGCGATACTTGGTCACGTACAACATTCATGGCGTACACATTGTTATAGTACATCAACAGAAACAAGGGCAGCATGATGAGTGTCAGACCCACAATAAATTTGAAACGTAATGAACGGATGAAGTTCATAGATGACCGCCCTTTTTTGTTCAGCATTAAAATCCTCTTGGCATAACCCTCAATTGTAAACGTTATCAACAATACATGTTCTTTTTTATTCACGTACAAGATAGATCGCCTTTTTTCCATTTTTCTTCCTTATGATGGCATGTTCATTGTAATCATGCTCGCTTTCCGTTGTCTATGCACTTTAGTGACCTCTAACTATTACTCTGGTGACCTACAGTAGTATGAACGATACACATTGTATAGTTAATTAAGTTCTCTATCTGTAAAAAAAATCCTCCTACACCATGCATTTCTCTATGAACGCCTGATGCTGACATGCATACGATATATCACGCCTTGGGCTCTTAAGATGGAGGGAGACTTATAATGTGAATATTCAACTTGTTCCGTTGCATTATGTATATTTGGCGTTTATCGTACTTATCATCGCTGTAATGATTCGGCGAAGAGATACAACCATTATCTGTGTCGCTGGTATAATGACTATTGGTCTGTTGGCTACTGAATCATTAACCGGTTCTGTGTCAGGCATATTTAACAGTTTTATCTATGCGGTGAAAGAGCTGATCAGTACTATATTCATCATCTCGATCATTGTAGCTATGAGCCGGGTGCTCATTCGAACCGGTATTAATGAAGTGATGGTAGCGCCACTGACACGATTTATCCGTTCACCGCAGGTCGCTTTCTGGGGTATCGGCCTCATTATGATGGTGGTCTCCTTCTTTTTCTGGCCATCGCCTGCAGTTGCCCTAGTAGGAGCCGTTTTGCTGCCCGTTGCGGTTCGTGTAGGGCTTCCGCCCATCGGAGCGGCCATCGCCATGAATCTGTTTGGACACGGGATTGCCTTATCAGGAGATTTCATCATCCAAGGTGCGCCCAAACTCACAGCAGATGCTGCCGGACTTCCAGTAAGCTCTGTCATTACGGCGAGTATTCCACTCGTCATTGTTATGGGTGCCGTATCCACCATTACGGCATTTTGGATGCTTCGCAAAGAGATGCAGGCGAATCACACCAATACCCTTCGCAACCCGATCACAGGGGAAATGCACGTGAATCCTACCGCATCCACTTCTGCACCGGAAGCAACGACTCCCTCCATTGAACAACAACCTCTGCCTTCCATTTGGAAAAGGGTATTCGCCATTCTAATCCCGTTGTTATTTGCAGTTGATGTTATTCTTATGTTTGTGTTAAATCTTCAAGGCGGAGATGCTACAGCCCTAATTGGCGGTACCGCTGTGCTGATTCTGATCGCAGTAACCCTAGTAGCCCATCGCCACACAGGCCCCGAAGAAACAACGAGTTACCTCATTGAAGGGTTTCAATTTGGATTCAAAGTATTTGGCCCCGTTATCCCCATCGCAGCGTTCTTTTATCTCGGAGATTCAGCCATCACTGAGCTGTTCAACAATCCATTACCTGATGGATCTCACGGTATTGTGAATGATCTTGGTGTTGCCTTAGCGGGACTCGTACCTTTGAATGATTCGATTGGTGCAATCACGCTTACACTGACCGGTGCGGTCACAGGTATGGATGGTTCGGGGTTTTCGGGGATCTCTCTCGTTGGTTCGATTGCAACAATGTTTGCCGATACAGCTTCATCTGCAGCTACACTTACCGCTCTAGGGCAGGTTGCCGCGATTTGGGTCGGCGGTGGAACGTTGATTCCTTGGGCGTTGATTCCAGCCGCCGCCATATGCGGGGTAAGTCCGTTTGAACTTGCTCGTCGAAACCTGAAGCCTGTATTACTGGGCTTAACAATCACGACTATTGTAGCTATTTTCTTATTATGATGATTCATTAATCATTGAAGAAAACTGAAAGAATGACGGCTGCTTATGCGCCCAATCTCTAAGCTCGATATGACTCCACGTTGCCAGATGCAGCATCTCCACATAGGGATCACCCTGTAACCCAAGCACTTGAGCAAAGGCAGGCTCAGTCTTGAGTCCAGAACGTTTTAATCTTCGAATCTCACGATGTCCCTCAGATCCCCATAGTTGTAACAGTTCCCACTCTACCTTCATATGAAGATATGCGTTCTGCTGTTGAATGGGGACAGCTTGAGCAAAAATCTCTATAGGCCAATGGTCAACCTGAAAGTTACATGTCACGTAAGATGTTCCATCTACATTTCGGATACCACGATTACAATAGAAATGCGGCATGTTACCCAAGTTTCGGTGAATATGAATTGCAAAAGCATCCAGATCATGTGCCTCACAAAGGATATCTAGATCACTACCTGGAATGTCGATATCAATAGGTACAGTTCCTGCAGGATAAGGCTGGAATGCTGCCAAGTTCATCATTACTTTACTGTCTTGGAGCACTCGATAGGCATCCTGCTGTCGTTCATTCCCTCCTGCGAGATGTGCCATTACATCTGCTGTGCTCTTCATCTATTGGCTCACGCATTCAATCACTGCGTTGCTCCACTGATAATCTGCTTAACTCGTCCTACCTGTCCATTGGTGAGACGAACCTTAATTCCATGAGGATGTGTGGGTGACTTGGTCAGTAAATCCTTTACGATCCCCCGTGTCAGCTTGCCAGTAGCTTGATCCTGCTTAAGCACGATATCCACTTCTAAGCCTGCTCTAATGTTAGCCCGTTGTTGTCCGTTCATCCGATCTCCTCCTTATATAAGTCAGTCCTAATTCATAACGCCACCTGTACCAAAGCTTCATCTATTGTAGACGTTTTGAGATCAAAACAAAAGCTGTGCCTGCCAAATGCAAAAACCCGCTTCGCTCTGAAATCCAGAGACGGCGGGTTTGAATTCCAATTACGGGTGAACTTTCGAAGATGATACGCCGTTCTTCGCAGCCTCCTTGGCTTTAACAGCAAGCAGCTCGGAAACGGTCACGAAGTGATAGCCTTCTTGTTTAAGTTGAGGCAAGATTCGTGCTAATGCCTGCACCGTCTGAGACTTGCCTTCCACTTTGTCATGGAATAGAACAATGTCCCCGTTACGAACGTTTTTCAACACTTTGTTGGCAATGGTAGCAACTCCTGGGGAAGCCCAATCGCGAGTGTCCTGATGCCAAGACCATAACACAATGGTATACCCTTTTTGCTTGGCAGCTTGAATCACCATATCGTTATAGTAGCCACCAGGAGGTCTAAACAACATTGGACGTGCAACCCCCGCACCAAGGATAGACTTCTCGGCCGCATCCATGTCTCGGATATAGGTGTCAGCACCCGTAGATCGCACTGCATACGTATGTGCATACGTGTGATTAGCTACCTCATGTCCTTCCTGCTGCTCTTGCATGACAAGTTGCGGAAATTTCTCAGCCCATTTACCTAACACAAAAAACGTAGCTTTGGCTTCATACTGCCGGAGCAGAGCCAAAATTTCGGGTGTCTGCACAGGATCCGGGCCATCATCAAACGTTAGGGCGATAAGCTTATCCTGTGTAGGCACTTCCCATACAATCTCTCCACGTTCCTCGTAATACTGCCGGTTCTTCTGCGCCGGCTTCGCATATACCGTATTGCAGCTCAATAAGAGAATCACAATGAATATTCCGAGCATTCGGGCTTTTTTCGGGATCAGGGTCATGTTCATGTCCTTTCTATGTTGTTGAACCTACACTCTCCCTATTAGCATTACCCGATTCCCCGGAACTATTTAGAACGTGTCTGAAAACTCGCCCTAGCGAAAAATCTGATCTATCACTGCAATTTCTTCAGCAGACAATTCTACCTGCAACGTCTTCAAATTGTTAATTACCTGTTCCGGTTTCTTCGCTCCTGGGATCAGGGCATCAATGGAAGGCTGGGATAGATACCATGCCAAGACAAGATGAGCAACCTCAGCGTTTTTGGATTCTGCGATACTGCGAAGCTGGTCTACCTTGTCCAAATTCCGAATAAAGTTCTCGCCAGTGAAGAGTGGATTCGTCGCACGTCCGTCTTGGAATGTCGTGTCACGATTATACTTCCCGCCTAGTAGCCCTGCCGCCAGTGGGAAGTAAGGAACAAATGAAATGTGATGTTCTGTTGTATAAGGAAGCAGTTCTTGTTCTGCTTCTCGTTTAAATAGATTATATTCGGATTGCAGGACGTCCACGTGCCCATCCCGGTTCGCTTCCCGAAGCTGATCAACGGAGAAGTTGGATACACCTATTGCCCGAATTTTGCCTGCATCCTTTAATCGCTTTAACGCACCTACTGCCTCGTCCTTCGGTGTCTGTTCGTCTGGGAAATGAATATAGAATAAATCGATGTAATCCGTCTGTAAACGTCTTAGCGCTTGGTCAACAGCTTCGGTTAGAAAGGCTGGAGAGTTATCGATCTCAACCTTTCCATCGACCAATTTATGTGCAGCCTTGGTTGCTATGATTGTATTTTGACGCTGACCTGTTTCTTGTAGAACTTCGCCAATTAATCGCTCAGAATGCTCCGGACCATAGATGAAGGCTGTATCCACAAAGTTAATCCCTTGCTTCAATGCCGTGCGAACGACTTCTTTACCCGTTTCATCATTCAACATATCTGGATAGATATTGTGTCCACCTACTGCGTTTGCACCTAACCCGATGGGGTTAACGACTAGATCTGTTTTGCCTAAACGAGTGTGTTGTTCTGCCATATCTCATCTATCTCCTTTTTCTGAAGGTGTGTTCACGTGCTTCCTGTATTATATCAAACGCATAACCATATTTAAAATATCGGATTTGTCAGGTTAACTATTTTTGAGCACGGTAGCCTCCACATCATTGATAAAGCGCCGTAATTTAGCAGCCACGTCCCGGTTAATTTCACCATTCTCATACAGTTGCTGTACTGTATTCCGCTGCTCTTGAATCGCTACCATCTGCAGCTCCATCTTGTTCTGATCGAATGGATCTTCCTTCTGCTCTTGATTCCAGCTACGCAATTTGGAGATGACACGCTCATACTTGGCAATAACCGCTATCGCCACCGTACGATTGGCATCGTTCATCTGGGCACGGATCGCCTTAATCGCTGCTTCAGAGGTACGAAGTTTAACCTGTTGAAACAGCTCTGCATTTTCGATCATGAACTGCGGCGTCGGTGCTTCTTGGCGCTCGGTGAACAGATGTCCGATCACACGTCCAATCTCACTGATGGAGAACATCATTTGTGTGTTGGTTCGGTTAGCCAGCATCATTTCTTTGCGATCCAGCCAGCTATTACACCGGAATGCTGCGTCAGATGCAATTACATTTTCATCCAGCATCTTCTGCACTTCCTTACGCTCAGCACGTGTACCGATCAGGTTAATGGCCGCTTCCTGTTTAAGGATATCTTTGCGTTTCCCCGCAGTGAGCTGACCAGCTGCCTGTCTGATGTACTTGGATAGGTCTGAAACTACAGCAAGCGCTGCTGCCTTGTTCTCCTCGTTCATCTCTGACTTCACTGCGCGAATGGCTGCATTTAGCATAATATCTTGAGCTTTACGCTCGGTCGTAAGTGGCTCGCCATCCGTTGTTTTCTCATCATTTTTGGCTAATACCGGGAGCAAGGCACTCGCTGCAATTAATGTTAACAGAATGACACCTGCCGCCAAAAATATAATGAGATCCCGCTCTGGAAAAGGCGAACCATCTTCGAGTACATATGGAATAGAGAATGCACCCGCTAGCGTCACAGCCCCTCTCACACCTGAAAGAGAAATCAATGTCATTGCTTTGAATTTTGGCTTTCCAATCGAAGATTTAGGACGAAACCATTTATTCCCACGCCAGAATACATAAATCCACGCAAAACGTAATACTAACAACAACAACGTAATCAGACCTACGTAGCCGAGTACCTGTCCATTATTAAACGAAGCATTGGCAAAAATAGTATTTAACACATCTGGAATCTGCACGCCTAGAATGACAAACACCAGACCATTCAGAATATACAAAATTACAGACCACGTGCTCATCGATACAACCTGCATTTTCAGTTGCACGGATTCCGTTCGATCACGCTCAATCGCATGAATGATGCCACCAGCTACGACTGCCAAAATCCCCGAGACACCAATCTCTTCACTCACGAGATATATAACGAATGGCGTCAAAATCTGCAGAAGCATATGAATGGTTACATCCTCCATTCCAAGACGACGAATCCAGACACCAAGCCGGATCAGCAGAAACGATAATAATGCACCAGCAAGTAGCCCGCCGATTGCAATAATTAAGAAGCTAACCGAGGCCTCAGCAAGTGAAAAAACACCTGTAACCGTTGCAGCAATTGCAAATTTGAAAGCAACCAATCCAGAGGCATCGTTCATTAACGCCTCTCCCTCAAGTAACCTATGTATGCTTTTGGGAAGATGCACACGTCCTGCCATCGCTCCAACAGCTACAGCATCCGTCGGGGACAAAATTGCAGCCAGTGCAAAGGCAGCAGGAAGTGGAATGGTAGGAATAAGCCAGTGGATCGCATATCCGCCCACCAGTACGGTGACAAATACAAGCCCTAGAGCAAGAAGTAGAATGGGTGCTCTAAGATTCCACAATTCATTGCGAGGTGTTCGTTTGCCATCGTTGTATAACAATGGAGCAATAAACAGCACAAAGAACAATTCCGGATTCAGTGGCAAATGTACGCCGGCCGGTAGCAACGCTACAGCAAAACCAAGCGCAATCTGAATGAGCGGAACGGGGATAAAAGGTACAAATCGGTTCAGTATATTGGATAAACCGATCAGAACCAGTAAAACGAGGACTGCGATAAATAGTTCCATGATGTCATTCCCTTTCCGCGTAATGAACATTGATGCCTTATTTTAGCATATAACGAATAATGGTTATAAAAATGTTGTCATATACATTTACCCAGCCACCGCATTTTATAATAGCTTCGTTTGAACAATAATGATTGATTCTGTTCCTTCGTAATCAAAAGCGGACTTTTTGAACTACCACTATAAGATGTTACAATACGTTCAGGACAATACCCGTTTGGAAAGGATTTTGGTAATTATGGCATTTGGAATTAAGCGGAAAGAGCTGACAGCCTGGAAAGAGCGTGTCTCCCGTGGCGAAATTGCCTATCTCACTCATTTTTGGATTGACCCCCGTTTCCCTGGGGTAAAGAGTGTGACCAAAGTGGGATGTGCAGATTTGGAAAGACTCGAAGAATGGTGCCGCGCACATGGACTTAATCCTCTTTATATTCATCGACGTGAGCCTTTTCCTCATTTTGATCTTCTCGGTGAGAAGCAAAAGGAAATCTTGCAGCATGAAGGCCTAACAGAGCATATTCGCAGGTTCCACCTATAAGCAAAAACATTTTATAATACCCTTAATGAAATATGAAATGCATATTCCTGCAAATTCAAAGACCACTTATGAACCTGTAGTGAATGAATTTAAATTGATATGTAAAATAAAAACGCCAGTCTTCAAGAATTAGACCTCAACGAAGGTCTGAAATTCTTGAAGGCTGACGCCTTAAATTGAAACGTATTACCTTATCGATTCGCTTGCTCAAGTGCTTTCATGTTCTCCAGCAGCTTCAGCTCAATTTTTTTGAGCATGCCGATCATCTGTTGTTGTTCCTCTTCTGTAAGTGCCTGCAACAATTCCCAAGTCATGCGGCCACGATTCGCAATCAATGTACGAGCTAGCTGCTCTCCATCACTTGTAAGGGATAACCAGACAATCCGTCGATCCTCTTCACTGCGCACCCGTTGAATAAGCCCTTCACTCTCCAACTGATTCAGAACAATTGTCGTTGCTCCCGAAGATAGGCTGAGCTGTCTAGCCACATCAACAGCCATGCAACGTTCTTCACGTAATATCATGGCCAATATATGATTTTTGGTTGGATTCAGTTTGCAGTTTGTTTCATTCTTCTGTTGCTGATCCAACACTTTATTTTTATATCTGAAGAAGGCCTCCAACAATTGATCGATATTTGCCAATTGAGAGTTTCGCTCCGTATCCGGACTCATAACTGTCCCTCCTACCTATGATCATAACCTACCTTATATTGTAACATATTTGTACTATTTTGTTTGTGAAATATACGTTTGCATTCGACGGGTTCAATTGGGATGAATGTCAGACGTTTAGGCAAGTTTAGAGACAGGTACTTAAACAACCTATTGCAATATCTTAAGGAGTTTGTTTATAATTACTTATGTTCAAAGTTACTTTTAGTTACTTAATGATTTTTATAAATTTATTGTTATAAAGTATATGAATGATCACCTATAATACAGCGAAGGAATTTTAACATATGAATAAAACAAATGAAACAAACCAAACGCTGACTGTCGATGTCTGTATCGTTGGGGCGGGGCCAGGTGGAGCACTATTGTCCAATCTGTTGAATCGACAAGGCATATCTACAGCTTTAATTGAACGACAGCCACATCTTCACAAGTCATTCCGCGGAGAGCTGCTGAATACGGATGGAGAAGCTATATTAAACAAACATGGTCTGTACTCCATTATTGCTGAGCGCGGAGCACTTCCGCTGGAGGAGATTCAATATTGGGAAGACGGTAAAATTATTAAAACCATTTTCCCAAGTAATGAAGTCTCGCACGTTGGCATCCATGTACCACAGGATCACTTGTTAGAGATTATCGTCTCCCAGTCACAACAGCAAGAGCAAAACCATGAGCATATCCTCTTCAATACCATTATGACCGGGATATTGCGAGATAAGACCGGTAAGCCTGTTGGTATCAATATCCGTCAAAATGGCGTTCCGTCTTCCATTGAAGCTTCCATTATCGTCGGTGCTGATGGACGATACTCAGCTGTACGGAAACATTCCGGAATGATCCCCCTTATTCGTAAGCATGGTTATGACCTGTTATGGGCTCGCATCCCGGCACCTGTAGGCTGGGAACCTGCGGTACGAATGGCAAGCATGGACGGACAACAGCTGGCTCTCTTCTCTCAATTCGGGGGCTATGTTCAGATCGGCTGGAATATCCCGCAAGGATCTTATTCCAAGTTGCGTGAGCTGCCTTTTACACCTTTTGTTCAAAAACTGGTCACGGCATTCCCTTGTTTGGCTGATTCGGTTAAAGCGCACATCCAAACATGGAGTGACTTTGTCTTATTATCTGTGGAAAGCAGTTATTCAGAGACATGGACGCAGGACAATATCGTGCTCATCGGTGATGCTGCTCATACGATGACTCCCACAGGTGCATTCGGACTAAATGCTGCTCTAGAGGATGCAGATATGCTTGCAGAACTATTGACCCGCATGGCACAGGATCAGTTCGCTTCGATGAAACCCTTGCAAGAGTTGCAATCGCTACGCGGAGATAAAGTGAAACAGCAGCTTGCACGGCAGATCGAGATGGAGGTATCTTTCCAGCAACGCTATGAATCCTTCCTTAATTAAGGGAGCAAGATGGTCTAATTGCTCATATGACTGAGCTGTCTAGGACTCGCCCCATACAATCAACATAACGTTGTACGACAATAAGCCATGACCCTCCAGCTCGGAGTTCATGGCTTTTTATGGTGGTATTATTCTAATCGAGAGATCAACCATCTATTAAGGTTTAACCAATTGTTGTTGTTTTTCTGCTACGGAGTTTTAAGCTCAGCACAGCTTCCTCTGATGATGAGTTTCGTAGGAAGAACTACTTTTTTGGCTATATCACGCTTGGAGAGAAGCCGCTCGGCGATCAGTTCTACGGCGGTCTCGCCTATGTACTCCATATGTACCTTTACTGTCGTTAACGGTGGCTGCATAAATGCCGACATCGCAATGTCATTGAAGCCAATAATAGACATCTCTTCAGGCACCTTGAGGCCTGCTTCATGAAGAGCGCGAAGAGCCCCTACAGCCATCGAATCATTTTGAACTAAAAAAGCCGTTGGGCATACCTGCGATTTCAGGGCACTTTTCATTAGCTGATATCCATCCTCTGGGTACCAATTACTTCCCATATACACAAAGGCAGACTCATGCACGTTGTGTTCTTGAAGCCATTCGCCAAAAGCAAGCTCCCTCTCATCACGCGTCGTTCTAGCATAGGACTCATTATGTCCTCCAATATAACCAATTCTGCTATGACCAAGGCTACTTAAATAATCCAGCGCTCCTCGAACGGCATGGCGCATATCAAAAACAACCGAATCATAATGCTCTTCATCCGGTGATGAATCGACAAACACAACTGCATCTAGATTAGCCGGGAAGCAATCGATATCCTTCTGCTCAAACCTTCCAACGGCAATGATCCCATCAGGTGCTTCCCCATTCCAGTCAATGCCCTCTCCAGTGCTGTGCTTATACATCTTCACAAGTTCGAACTGATGCTTGAAGCATTCTCTTTCAATGCCAAGTCGAATAGCCAGGTAATACGGATCCAACATCTCCTCCTGATCTGTATACCAGTTCATGAGTCCAATACGCCGGGTTTCTTTGGGTACCCCATGTGCAGCCCCACTACCGTTACGCTCCCTTGGCGTTCGATAATTTAATTGTTGAGCAATTTCGAGTATGCGTTTACGCGTCTCGTCTGATACGGAGAGGGTTGGGTCATAATTTAGCACTCTAGAGACGGTAGCAATAGATACACCTGCCTGACCTGCGATATCCTTAATCGTTGCCATAATACATAACGTTCCTTTCTTCCAGCTATGACCCCATCATGAACAACTCTGCAATTCTGAATACGTTAGCCTGTTGCTAATTCAGCGAGATCATCACAATTAATTTACCTGTTAAATAGTGTATCAGATGTCTGGTTGGAAGCCCAACAATAACATCCTAGAACCCTGAAGAATTCCAACTCAGAGTAACACCGTACTATGAAAAAAAGACCTCCAGCCCGCGTTGGCCGCGAGCAGAAGGTTTATAACTTGTTTATCCTTTTTAGATTATTACGTATCTATCAATTAGCTATTCCGTAGGGTATTACTGACCCTTATGTTCCATTAGGTTCAATAATACCTGCACAGCTTCACCTCGGGTTGCGGTACCCTGAGGCTTCATGAACTTACCATTACCCTGGATTAATTCAAGCTGTACAAGTGTAGACAGTTGCTGCTGAGCCCAAGGACGAATATCTCTTCCATCTGCGAATCCAGCCAACGCATCATGACTAGTTCCACTTTCGCCTGGATACAGCTTTTGCAGTGCATTATAAGTCATAACAGCCATCTGCTCTCGTGTAATCTGCCTGTTCGGTTCAAAAGCCACATCAGACACACCGTTGATAATACCTGCTTGATATGCAGCCGCAACGGAGGAAGCGTACCATTTGTCCTGAGACACATCAGCAAACGGTGTATTTGCTGTTTCTTCAAGCACCAGCATACGGGTAAGTAGAGCGGCAAACTCTGCTCTCGTCACAGGACTTTGAGGTGCAAAATCCGCATCGTTAACTCCTTTAACGATGTGCTGAGCAACCATCACTTCGACAGCACGGTTATACCATGAACCGGACTGAACGTCATTGAATGGCTTCGTAAAAGTCATCAGACTATAAGTTCCCAATTCGTTGATCCGGGCTTCAATTGTGTCTGTCTCGCTATCCCATGTACTGCGCTTAAATGCTACTTCACCCTTCTCGTTCCAGTGATACACACCGACGAGCTGGTGATCGGTTCCAGCATCTGCTGCAAGTTCAATTTGAACCGGCCGCCCAAACGTAGGATTCAACTGGCGAACTGTGCCATCTTCAAGCGTAGCAGACAGCTCCAAGCTGATGAACGATCCGGCTGACTTGAGCTGACCGCCCAAACGCTGTCCAGCCGACGCAATCTTCGAATTTTGTTCAGTGGCTGCAACAGGTATTGATTTCAGATTCAATAACTTGAATTCAGAACCCAGCTCTGACACGATTTGTTTCAAAGCATCAAATGGAAGCACAAGTGAGATTCCCTCTGCAAGTTTGATCGATAGATCTGTTTGCTTCTCCAGCACAGCAGCAACACCTTCACGGCTTACCGTGGTTGCACCGTTAACACCGTCCGTATTCGTATTTGCTCCTGGTGTAGCAACCGGTGGAGCCGAAGTGACAGCTGGTGTACCAGATGAAGAACCTCCTGTGGAGCTCCCCCCAGTATTACCGGAAGATCCTCCCGTTGAACCACCTACCGTGTAATTCGCAGTAGCAAGTGTGAATGTGCAATCTAGTACTGAAGCTTTCAGTCTTAAGCTGTAATTGCCATCTTGAAGTGCAGGAATGGCTAGTGTACCCTCCTTCAATACACCGCCAGTACGAGCTTTAAATACATCCTGTTGTACAGCAACCCGCTCCCCTGTAGCCTGATTCACGAGCTCAAGAATGACAGGAATGTGTAGATCTGGCGTCTGATTTTTCACATAAGTTGAAGTCGGAATGTGATCTACATAAGCGTTCAATTGTTCTTTTGCAGTTACCTGATATGCCACTGTTTTGTTGCCAGCTCCGCTCTGGATATTTAGACTTCCGGCCAAAACTCCGTCTGCAACATGTGCATCAGCAAAATGTCTGCTGTGCTGAGCGAACGACAAGTCGATCGACTTGGTATAGAAGGCACTGTCATGCATTCCGTCACGAATCTCGGCATAATGTTCTACATGATTATCCTTCAAATACTTGTGAAGCGTCGCTACCGGCACGTCAAATTTGTACACGTCCTCATTACCTGAATCCAAGTAAATGGAATACCGTTTCAACGCTTCAACAGGGTAAGATTTAATAATCTCAACTGGATTCTGGCCTGCTTGAGTGAAGTTAATTGCCCCCATATGACTTGCTGTTGAAGAGAATAGATCGGGGTATTGGAAACCAATCGCGAAGGAACCGAATCCGCCCATAGACACTCCGGAGGTTCCTCTGTAACGTGCATCATCAATCGTTCTGAATTTCTGATCTACATGCGGTACGAGATCCTTAACTACCATGTCCTGCCATTTCACACCATCAGGCTCTGCACCATTTACCCACCAGCTCATTCCGGAAGAGTCAGGCATAACAACAATCATATCTTTGGATCGTCCTGCAGCGATCTCTTTATTCAAAATCTGATCGATTTTATCAATCTCGTAAGATTCGCTATCACTGTTAAACTGGTGAAGTAAATACACACTAGAATAACGCTTGTCTGGATTTGTCAAATAGCTCTGTGGCAAATAAACTCTGTATTTGACCGTCCGCTTCGCACTTTCTGAATAGAACTCCGTCACAAAGAATAGTTTCTGGTCACCTGTTTCTCCAAGTTTACCGTTCTCCTGCTGATAATATTGAGATACCGTTCCCTGCTGGAGTACCGTCTCCGTTCCATCTGCTTTGGTTCCTGTTACGACAACTTCAGCCGTATACAAGTAACGGTTATCCAGTGTGAACACATACGGATTGTTGATCTTGGTTTGGATTGTTGCATAATCTTTTGTCCACTGTTGACGTTGTTCCAGCAGCTTCAGTTTATCAATACCTTTCTCAAAATATTTAGCCGACAATGTATCTGCGTAAGCCGTCAGATTTTTCTGATCTATGGCCTGGTACTGCTTAGCCGCAAACTCCTTCACTGACGTTACTTCATTCTCACTTGGCACCTCAGAAGGTAGGTCTTTCATTTTTTGCATCGCCGCCTTCGTGTAAATGCCAATGGGCCCCGAATACCAGCCACCGCCGCCGTTATCGTTAAACATGTACACGGCTATCGTATTGACCTGACCCCGTTTCAACAGATTACTCGGGATTTTATATTCACGTGATGCTGCCCAGTAAGAAGACTTATACACGCCGTTCTCGAAACCTGTCTCGCCAACTTTAGTCCCATTAATATAAGTGATGTCAGCATCATCTATTTTGCCGGCCATTAAGGTCAGATCCTGATCTGGGAAATCTTCAGGAACAAAAAATGTCTTCTGATACCAAGCAGCTCCGTAATAATTATTCAGCCCCTCATAACCGCCGAACCCGTCTGTCCACCAGTCCAGACCCGGCTGCACAGTTGCCCAATCCGTCGTATCCACATTTTCGGCTTCTCCATGTAGTGATGGTCCTGGATATGAATCTTTCTTAAATTTCCAATCCCCAAGCAGATCAATCTGAATATCTTCAGGCAACGTACCTATTGGCGTAACGCGGATTAGGGGTTTGGAACCCAGCGATATCGTTGAGCCAAGTAATGAAGCTTCGAGAGAAACGGTTGTACTTTTACTGCTGCCCAGCTGATCCACTGGAATATTGAAACTGTCACTAAAATTAGATTCAGCCGAACCGGTAATAATGTCCCCCGCTTTCTTCGTATCACTGTACAAGACCTCACCCGCTGGATTAGTTACCTTCAGTGATACAGACAACTCAAAATCCTGATTTGTATCATTATTCTGGAACAGCTGCGCCGCAGCCCGATCCAATTGAGTTGTGTAGGCTACACGAACCTCATTCGTATCGGTACCCAATGCTTGAGGCGTAGCCGTAAAGGTGCCTGTTAGAATACCTTTGGCAAATTTTGAATTAAAAGCACCCAAAGAACGGTTCAGATCCACGAGTGGATCGGTGGTATGATCACCGGGACGCATCTGGTAGCCATGTGAGATGGATTTGGAACGCAGATGAGCGTGGATAGCATTCGTGGAGTTATCTGCATATGTATTAGGGTCATCCGCACCACCATCTAGATAAATGGAATACGCTTTCAACTCATTCTCTGATTTGCTCTTTATCATCTCCATTGGATTCTTTCCAGCAATGGTCATACCCAGCGGAGCTCGATGGCTTCCAATGGAACCAAATACCTCTGGATGATCAAGCCCGACGACAAAAGCACCAAAACCACCCATGGAAATACCCGTAATTGCTCTGTATAGCGGTTTATCAATTGTTCTGAATTTACCATCAACTACGGGAACCAGATCATTTACAATCATATTTTCCCAGTTTCCTTGATCATCACCTTCCGTCTGATTGACGAAATAGCTACCTTTGCTTGAGTCTGGCATAATGACAATCATTTTCTGAAGTGTCCCATCCTTTATCCACTGATCCAGCTTGTTTGCAATGCCACTGGACTCAAACTGCTCACTGGTATTGTTCTCTCCATGAAGCAAATAGACAACAGGATACGTTCTTGTGCTATCGTAATATCCTTCTGGAAGGTATACCCGATAACTCATTTCCTTTTGATTCAGGCTATCGGACACATACGTTGCTGTGTAGAATCTGGATTTCTGTGCTTCAGGCGAGACCTCCGGGGTGCTGGAGACTAACTGACTGCTCAGCTGGGTGTTCTGCTGAGTGACAGGTATAGCAGACTCTTGTTCTATTGGTGCAGCTACAGATGGTTCATCGACCACTGCTTCCTGTTCACCATGTATCGACTCTTCCTTCACAGACTCTTCCTCTATAGATTCTCCCTGCACTTGCACAGTTTTCTCCTGCACAGCCGTTGTTGTTTCCGCATATATGAGGCTCGGTGATGAGGTTAACATCAGAGCTGCCGACAATGCGGCGATGGGTATCGTCTTTCTTTTCGTTTTCTTGGATCTGGATCTAGTAGAATCTTTCATGAACTAACCTCCCTAGTCACTGTATGAGAACGTTTACAATTGAACATCACTAATTTATCATTATTTTTAGTAAAAAATCAATAAAATTTTACTTATATTAAGTAAAATTATTTTTAGAGTGCATTTCCCCTTTTCACTTAGCGTAGAGTAATCCGATGGTTAACGTTAAGGACAGCTGAAATATGACTTATAACCTCGCCCGGTTGGTAAAAAAAACAGCCCTCACTAGGAGGGCTGTTTCATGTACATTTTCGTTGAAACGTTGGAAAATGATGATCATTACAAAATAAATTGAATAAGTGCTTAATGAAGTAGAAGCAGAATCGGCTCATTCAAGCCATTTATTTGATACTATTTTTCACGAGCGCAGCAAAAGCTTCTGAACCTTCAGCCGTGAGATGAACGCCATCTTTTTCAAAATAAGCATCCTGACCTTCGCTCGCAGCGTTCCAATCAATGAGTGAGACATTGCTATACTCTGTAGCTGCCTCGTTCAATGCTTTATTAACTGTCCGTTCCCAAGGTCTAGGCACGCGTACCGTAACCAGATACACATGTTCCTCGTCCTTCAAAAATTCGAGAACCGATTTTAGATTTTTGGAATTAAATGACCCGTTGGTGCCTAGTTCCAATATAACCTTACTGCCCATCTGATTGTTCTTTTTCAATTCACTTAATACATCCGCAGCCTGCCACATCTGACGACCAACATGCCCATCTACGTGCACGCCTGCCATCGTCTGTTCCAGATAAGGCTTGGCGTCGAGAATAACTGAGTCCCCGATGATTGTATAGCGAATTTTCTCGTCTGTAGCTGGTGAATTTGTTTCCCCTTTAGGCTCATCCGATGTGTGATCAAATTCCTCTGGTGACTGGGCAGCCTGATCGGTAGATCCTTCTGTACCCTCTCCGGATTCTCCACTGTTATCTTGCTGTTCCGTAGGTGTCTCTTTACCTCCATCCGTTGCTTGCTCCTCGGGATTGGAGGAGGAATCTGGCGGATTGGCAGGTGGGTCATTCTTACCTGAATGATCATCTGATCCTGCAACCGGCTTATCGGTCTTCTCATCTTGCTTATTACCTGGGTCTGATGGAGCGACCGTTGCGGGCAGAACATCTTGTCCCTTCTCTTCCGTGACCGAATGATCACTGTTCAGCGTAGTTGACATGGACTCCGAATGGGAATCTGAATTCGCTTCAGAGACAATCATCATCTGTGACACCGTTACAACCATCAGGAGCATGGAGAGAACGAGAGCCGAACGTTTCCACCACATGTGGGATACTCCATGCCGATGACCTCGTCCCCACATCCTGGATAACGTGTTACGAAATCCATTATAACGAATGGGATTCTCAATATATTTTAGCGATAGTGATGCCAGAACAACCGTTACCAGCACCTGTAGAATGATTCGCACCGGGTGTGCTCCACCCGTATCTACAGTTGGGCTCGTCAGCACGATCACCGGATAATGCCACAGATACATCCCATATGAACGTTCACCAATCCAACGTAGTGGTTTGGCACCAATGATCCGTGCCAAGAACGACGAAGGATGCGCAAGTACAGCAACTAATATCGTCGTTGCAATAGCTTGGATTACCATGCCCCCCTGATATAACGAAGAATCGTATTCACTGGAGTTCAGCATCATATAGATTAACAGTAATAAAGCAGCTATACCTGCTGCATCCATACCTAATCGACTACCATTGGCAAGTGACGAAGACAACTTCCGGCTAGGCCAGACTACGGCTAGCGCAGCACCCGCTAGGAGTGCAAATGCACGGGTATCTGTTCCGTAATAGACCCTGCTTGGATCCAGATCCGGGTTGTACATAATTGCCATTGCACCTGCTGATAATTCAGCCATGATCACAATAAAGACAACTAGCCATCCCTTACGTTTGAATAAAACAATTGCCGCGACCATCAATAAAGGCCACACGATGTAGAACTGCTCTTCTACAGCTAGCGACCAGAAATGGCCAAATGGGGACGGTGGACCAAAGCTTTCGAAATAGGATACATGATGAAAGATATACCACCAATTGCTTATGTATAACACCCCTGCGACAATGTCACCACGAAGAGCGGCCAATCGGGAAGGATCGGTGCAGAGCAACCAGATCATAACAACTGCTGTCATCGTTAACATGCCAGGTAACAGTCTTCTCACCCGTCTTACCCAGAAGTCACCGAGTAAAATTCGGCCATGTTCCTTCCATTGTGTCAGGAGAATGTCTGTGATTAAGTAACCCGATAGTACGAAGAATATGCCCACACCGAGCAATCCACCAGGGATAAAATCTAAATTCAGATGATACGCAATTACGCCAAGCACCGCGATGGCTCTTAAACCATCCAATCCGTTCATGTGGCGCTTGCTACTCAAAGATTGTGACATATGCTGTGCCCCTCCTTACTCATGCATGTTAACATCTTCGTTGTCTGGGGCAATTTGAAGCTCGCAGTGGTACTGGTTCTCGTTGTCTTTAACATACGTATTGCACCTTTCATCTTTCATTTCCACATTAAAGAAGACGTGTAACATATCTTCTGCGTTGCATCTATAGCATTAATATTATTAATCCACGGCGTGCATAACAAGTCAGATTCATCTGATCACACCATACGTTTATATCACAGTATACGCTCAATCAATTCGGCAGAATTTACAAGAACAGTTACAACAGTTTAAAACGATGTAACTTTATCTTCCAAGCTTCTATAGCTGTAAAATCATACTCTATATTTATAGCTTAATACAGTGCTTTTCATCGAATGGAGAATATTACCTTACATTGTCAAATGAGAGATTCCTCATATTTTACGGTTAAGAAACATGTAATCCATGGAAAAAGGCTGCCGACTTACTCAGCAGCCACTAACCATTATAAACCTATCCTTTGCCGGATTGAAAGTTTTGCTCATAAATGCATCTCGAAGCCTAGGACTCAAGCGCCGAAAAGGGTAAATTTTACAAGCGTTTACTAGATAAAAGCTTTATAGGCTAGGCTCCTTGACAATCTCGAAATGGCATTTCCACAATCCCATCACACTATATACTTCATTGATTCTAATCTATGCGAGATCGATCTCGGTTCTTAATTCTATTAATCTATTAATCACACGGTCGGCCTGTGCTAACTCTTCTGGCTGAGCAAAATCGAAATTACACCCAATAGACCTCAACCCATTTTCCTTGGCTGCTCGGATATCGGACAACCGATCGCCAATGACCATCCCTTGAGTGATCTTATACTTCTGTATAATGGTTCGTACCAGATCTGTCTTATTCTGCGATTCTATCTGTTGTATGCTAAAGGTTTCCGTAACCCATTCATGCAAGTGGTAATAGCTAACGATGGATTCTAAGTATTCAATCTGCCCGTTACTGGCTATGTAGATCGGAATTTCTCTGTCTTTGCACAACTGAAAGAACTCTTCCACACCAGGATACAGCGCCCCATTACCTGTACTAATATGTTCAATTAATCTCGCATGGAACCATTCATTGGCTTGATTTCGAATGGAGTCAGAATGACCGGGTAATAAATTTTCCCAAACGACCGGCAGTGGAACCCCCATAATCTCACGGTACTTTTCTATAGGTGTACCTTGATTCCATAACCCTTGTGACCTTAGGTGCTCAAATGTGTCATGTAGTGAAGATTCCAATATTTTATCCGTCTGAAACAACGTTCCATCCATATCAAAAATTAAGGATAACATCAAAAACCCCTCCTAATTAACTTCCTATCTCATTTTACATTGGCAAAAACAATCCCCTAACACATGCGTTTCACATGTATTTCTCATCATACGCTTTACCAACAAAAAAACAAACGATTAGTCAATGAAATCAGAAAATTCCACTAATCGTTTGCATGAGATTTAAAGGATTAAGCGGTTTAGTTCGGATTAATTCGGACTCAACTATTCTAACTACATTTACTGTATCCGCAATTGCTGCATGTCTTGCATCCTTCCAGATTGATCAGGGTTGCTGAACCACACGAAGGACATAAATCCCTCGATTCAGTAATAGAAGCACGCCCTATTCCTCCTGTTGATTCATGCGTAGCAGCATGGTTCGTTTCCTTGATCAAATCTTCTCTCCACGCCTCTGCGTTACCTGCATCTGTTTGGATGGAATCCGAATGATTGTAATTTACGCTTAACTTTGGCTCGTTCTCTATACTTTGGTTCTGTACATGACTTTCCAAAGCTTTGGCAACTGCATCTGCAATGGATTCGACTCGATTCACACCAAAGCCAATGGCTCCTGAACCTCCAATGCCCTTCAAGTGCTTAATGAGCAGTTCCACTTTATGCCCATGGTCACCGTACCGCAGGAACAGAGAGCAGACCCGTCCAAGAGCCTCTGCCATGGCAAATACATCTGAACCCGCTTTACCTACATTCAGGAAAATTTCGGCTGGAATGCCGTCTAAGTCATTGATCGTAATATAAGCCATTCCAAATGGCGTATTAATTTTGTAAGTGGCTCCACGCAGCACCTGAGGACGGCTTCTGTACTGTTTATCTAGCACTTTTGCAGAGGTGGCTGCTACATCCGATCCAGCTACTGCCTCTGATCCTGCTTCTACTTCTGACGTAGATTCTTGTTTATTCAATACCTTTTCGTGTGTTTCTTGTACTTTTGCCCCTTCTTGTCCTTCTTCCTTTACCTCTTCCTTCTTCGAAGTGGATAACACCTGCACATCCCTACTGCCATCTCGGTAGATCGTAACCCCTTTGCATCCCAGATCATAGGCAAGTTCATAGAGCTGCGCAGTATTTTCGACCGTAAAATCAGCTGGACAGTTTGCTGTTTTGGATATAGAGCTATCCACCCACTGCTGAATGGCCGCTTGCACGCGAATATGATTCTCAGCGGATAGATCCATCGCGGTTACAAAGTACGCTGGAAGGGACTCATCTGGATGGGCATCCAGCCACTCCTGTGCGATCGGTACAAACTGTTCATCATAACCAAGCCGGCTCTGACGGAAATACTTAAAAGCAAAATAGGGTTCAATACCTGTTGATGTACCCACCATCGTTCCTGTACTTCCAGTCGGAGCCTGAGTGATTAGGGTGACATTACGAATGCCCTGTTTCCGTATAGCCTCCCCCACTTCCGGATAAGTCGCAACCATACTTTTCATAAAACCGCTCTGTAGGTATGGCCCTACTTCAAAAGCAGGGAACGAGCCCTTCTCAGCCGCGATCTCTGCCGATGCCAGATAGGCTTCCTTCGCAATGAATCCATACAGCTTATCTAGAAATTCCAGCGACTCCGGGCTGCCATATCGAATACGAAGTTTGATCATCAGCTCTGCGAGTCCCATCGTGCCAAGCCCCACCCGACGTTCATGCTGCTGGTTCTGTCTATTCTCTTCAAAATGATACGGCGTCGCATCAATCACATTATCCAAAAATCTCGCCGAAACGCGTGTAGTCTCTGCCAGTTCTCTCCAAGCTACATCATCTGCATCTGCGTCATAGAATTTGGATAGATTGATTGCTGACAGATTACATACACCCCACCCTGGCAAGCCCTGTTCGCCACATGGATTGGTACAGATAATCGGGTTGAAATACCAGCTGTTCGACATTTGATTATAATATTCCATAAATACAACGCCTGGCTCGGCAGATTTCCAAGCAGATTCAATAATGGTATGCCAGATGTCCCTCGCTTTAACTGTACGATAAGGAATGACCGAGCGACCAGCATCTCTCCATTGCTGAAGATCTCCGTTCCACTCGTTATCATAATTGGGGTCAGTTGTATCTGGAAAAACGAGCTCCCAGTCACCGTCCTGTTTAACGGCTTCCATAAATCCATTACTTACACATACGGATAGGTTCGCATTCGTGACCTGACCCATCGTTTGTTTCACCGTAATAAAATCAAGCACGTCAGGGTGCCAATCGTTCATCATCAGCATTAAGGCGCCTCGCCGGCTTCCTCCTTGTTCTATCAATCCGGTAGTATAACTGAACAAGCCACCCCAGGACACGGACCCGCTCGATGAACCATTAACCCCTTTAACAACGGCTCGGCGAGGTCGCAAGGAAGACAAATTAATCCCCACGCCACCTCCGCGTGCCATAATCTCAGTCATTTCAGTCAACGTTTTCATAATGCCACCGCGGCTATCCTGCGGCGAAGGGATAACATAACAATTAAACAGCGTGAGTTCATCACTTGCACCAGCACCCGCAGCAATCCGACCTCCTGGTACGAGCTTCCAATCGTCTAAGACCGAACGGAATCGAGCTTCCCATGTCGTTCGTTGTTCAGGGGTGGATTCAACGGAGGCCATCGCTTTAGCCAGGCGATCCCACATCTCTTCAGGTGTCTTTTCTATATTAAGCGTTAGCTTCTCTACATCCGTCTTGACGATCTCTCCGCTTCGAGTTCTCACTTGAACCAGCTGACCCTCACGTTCTATAATCTCCCCAACTTCCTTCGTTGGAAATTTAGGGTCATCCTTTGTTAATACCAATACAACATCCCCGATCTTTGCATGATTCGAATCTGCGTTCTTCCAGGCATATCGGTCTAGAAATATTTTCTCGCTTAGTCCCTCTAACTTGTGTGATTGTTTGTTCGTTTTCATCGCCACGCTCAGCCTCCCCGGAATAACAGTAACGGTTCAATTTTGCTCTACGATTAAATTATGACTAAACACCACATATAGTGATTATATTCAAGTATATTACACCATATATTGATTTTCCATGTGATTTATATCATAGCCGTTCTCCGCACTCATCGATACTCGGACAAGCTTCCTCAATCACCCTCAGACGTATGAATACGAACTCTGTGAACTTTTTGGAAAAATACAGCCGCGCATATAGAATTCTGAATCTGGTTATGAACTTTCTCTCATTCGTCCATACTATTACCTACGAATATACGTCATCTTGAATGGCATGGGAGGTAGCAGCATGAACCGGAAAAACCCGCTCCACAGCAAACAGCCTATATCCGAAATGCCGGTACCGCTGGAGTTTGATCGAAGCTGGCTTACCCAGCTTGAATCCCGTTTGGATAAAGGGGGACCCTGGGGAGATTATCGACTCTTTCAATTAGGTATTCAGGCCGAAGAGACGAATCTAATTCCCAATTTTGATGAAATCCAATGTTTGAAGCATTTGCAAGGTCTGACCCCACTCCCTCACCAGATGGACACGGCGCGCAAAGTGTTATTTGAAATGTCTGGCCGAGCCATTCTCGCCGACGAAGTGGGACTGGGTAAAACGATTGAAGCCGGCCTTATCCTCAAAGAATATATGGTTCGTGGTCTTGTATCCAAAGTGCTTATCCTTGTTCCTGCCTCACTTGTACTGCAATGGGTACGAGAGCTGAATTCGAAATTCGGCATTCCTGCCGTTGCTCAGAAAAAAGCATACTCCTGGCAAAACGAAGTTGTTGTTGCTTCCATGGACACTGCCAAGCGTGATCCGCACAAAGACATGTTACTGAATATCGATTATGACATGATTATTATCGATGAAGCTCATAAGCTCAAAAATAAGAAAACAACAAACTATCAATTCATGCTTAAATTGCGTAAAAAATACTGTCTTTTGCTTACAGCGACACCCGTGCAGAATGACATGAGTGAATTGTTTAATCTGATTAACCTGCTCAAGCCGGGTCAGCTTGGGCGTCAGGGTGATTTTGCCGCCAACTTCGTCGTGGATAAGCGCGTTCCGAAAAACCAAGAACAGCTTAAGGATGAATTGTCCAAAGTCATGATTCGTAACAGACGCGGCGAAGGGCCTGTTCAGTTCACCAAGCGGAATGTCTCCAACGTCAATCTACAATTATCACCCGAAGAACAGGCTTTGTATGACGGTGTAACCTCATTTGTGAAGGATCAGTATCAGGAAGCTGGTGGCAATCTGAGCAGCATGCTCTCACTCGTTACATTACAACGAGAAGTATGTAGCAGTAGGGATGCTGTATTCGTAACACTCGTCAATCTGTCGAAGAAGCTCCCACTCGACTCTCCTCTTCGGGACAAAATCTGGGAACTCGTTGCTCATATCAAAGCGATTAAGGAAAATACCAAAGCTGAGAAAACGATGGAACTGATTCGCAATATGAATGAGAAAGTGATCATTTTCACCGAATACCGGGCAACGCAGGAGTATCTCCTTAATTATTTTCGCAATAACGGACTTACTGCTGTACCCTACCGAGGCGGCATGAACCGAGGGAAAAAGGATTGGATGATGGATCTGTTCCGTGGACGGGTTCAGGCCATGATTGCAACCGAAGCCGGCGGTGAAGGCATTAACCTACAATTCTGCCACCATATGATTAACTTCGACCTGCCTTGGAATCCCATGCGGGTGGAGCAACGAATCGGACGGGTACACCGGTTGGGACAGCAGAATGACGTTAATATCTTCAATCTATCCACGACAGGCACCATAGAAGAGCATATTCTGCATCTACTGCATGAGAAAATTAACATGTTTGAGATGGTGATCGGTGGACTAGATGTTATTCTGGAGCGGCTTGAGAAGAAGGAATCCATCGAGAAAAGCTTAACCAAAATTTTGCTGGAATCTCAAAATGAAGAGGATCTACGTCTCAAGATGGATTCACTTGGACAATCACTGAACTCCATTCAGCGCGAGGTCGCAGATGAAGTGCCTCTGATTACCAAGCTCGATCTTCGTAAAGGAGGAGGATAACCTATGACCATGTCACCCCACGAGATTCAGGCTTATGTACTTACCTATCTTGAAGCCTTGGATTGTCAGATCATAGAACGTTCTCCCGCCCATGTGACGGTTAAACTCTCGCCCGAGGCTGATAAAGCCCTAACGAATCGACCGTACTATTGGGGATTTGTGGAACGCACTGGCGCACCAGCAGAAACTATGTCATTTACTTTTGTATTTGATCCGGAAGCTTATAAGCTAGCCACTGAGGCAGCGGAAGCCACAGCATCACAGGCGAATTCTTCGGTTGGATCTGGTGCAGCCAGTGGCGGAACCAGTACCAGTACCCCTGGTACTGAACCAGCAAAAGAAACCATTCTGGGCCGTTACTTTGGCATAACTCCGTCTTTACCGCAATTAGGACCAGGACGGATTTTGCGTGAAGACGTCGTTTATGGCAGCCGTCGACTTCAGCAAATTTTTGATGCCGCACGTGAGGGCGGGGCTTTTGTTAATCTGTTCGAACAAGCGGCCAAACGACAATTGAGAGCGACAGCGCCGGCTGTCTATGAGCCTTGGCTTGGCGTTTGCTTCAAGGTGGAATTCGCCTGTGATCTGAAACGGGAGGAACTTCATTTTCTCGGCATCTCTCTTCGTTCCGGTGAGATTATTGAACAATTCGGGGCGAAGCTCAACCGGCGCGATCTTAGCCCACGATTGGCAGAGAATATGCATGCGCAGGCGGCCAAAATTTCATTATCTACAGCCGGAGCAGCGTTAGAGTCCCATCTCACGAACCATCTGCTTCAGCTTGATTACGGCTGGGCAGAACAAGCCAAAGAACGACTTGCACTAGAGCTTGACGTTGTAGATACGTACTATGAAGCCGTATTGCGCGAGGATATGCCTGAGGTAGAAACTACGAGCACAACTGACGCTAACATTCAATATGTCTCTTCCACACCCGAGCCCTCCCCTTTACGAACAAATGTACCGACCGATGATGTGGGGACAAATAATCGTATTCGTGAGGATGTAGAGATGGCAGCAGAGCCAGCCATTCCGTTAGAAACTGAGATAGATCCGGAGCAAGAAAAAGCCAAACAGGCGGTTATTGATCGTGAGGCGATGAAACTGCAATATGAGACACGCCGAACTGAAATGATCTGGCAATATGAACCCAAAGTGAAGGTTTCCGTTATTAGCAGCGGCATGTTTCACTTAAGATAGACGAAGACACTACTTTTCCTGCAAATGCTGGCAAAAGTAGTGTTTATTCATAATCAGTTGCCCGACAGGTTACAGCAACCTTTGCATAACTCGTCCCCTAGAATGAATATTAGCGTCGCATACGCAACCAATACTCGTAGATACGTTTCATTTAACAGTATCTCGAAGAAGAAGGTGTTTATTTGGAACGAACCGTTACGCAACGGATCCTACTACAGCGAATAACCTTGATCACTCTAACTGTACTCAGTTGTGCAGCCTTATCTACTTTCTGGTCGATTGCAAGTGCCGAAGATCGAAGCACTCCTCCGCTTGCTCCCATGTCATTAACTCATCTCGAAGACAGCACTGCTCTCCAGCATGACAAGCTAGCGCCTATTGCTGTACAGCAGTTTGCTCATCAGCATGCTCTTGCGCTTGGTTCAGTAGATGGGGAGTTCAACTGGAAGAAGGCTGAACTCAGCTTTACTCCACTTGGCCCAGGTACATATAGTTGGCTTGTGCAGGCTACTTTTGAAGAGAAATTAATTGGATATATGATTATTACTGCAACAGATCAGGGACAATTGAAGCTTAGCGAATACGGTTCAGGAGAACAGTCACCCTATGATCGCGAGCTGTTAAGCCATGCGTTAGAACGCCAACACCTCAGCCTTACGATGATACATGCCGATGGAGGAGAGCTCAGGCTTCGTTATGCTCTTCCTCTACTCGCTTACTGGAAGGTAGAACGACCGAACCAAGAAGCTCTTTACATCGATGCCACCAATGGTGACCTTTTACCCTCAGAGACTTTGAGACAGATCGAGACGACTTCTAAACAAATGGTAATCATAGATACCGATGCTTCCGCGACCTCATCCTGGCTTGTCGATTCTGTTCATATGCGACCTACCTTTAACCCAATGGACAACCTGTTATGGCTCACCTCCAAACCAGTGAAGCTCACCCGTGTACAAGACTGGACCCAGCTTCATAAGGAGCTTGGAATTGTTTATTCCGCGAATGATCTTAATTTATTTTACGGTGGCCCTTTACCCATTAGTGCTTATCAGTTGTGGCATAACAAGGCTCAATCACAATCAATCCTCTACATAGCGATTGGTGGACATACTACCACGCAACGATTCGTACCATTGGATACTCTATTGGAAGACGGGCAATTCTATGCCGCTAACCCCTGAATTGATAGATTAAAAGTTTCCATCAAAAATAGACGCCTTTTCCTGACCATACAGGAAGTGCGTCTATTTTGCATGCAGACATCGTTTATCTCATGATCGATCTTCAGTAAGGTAAACTGCTCTAGTCCATCTATTCCTTGTCTGAAGAACTTCGTTTCCTCGCATTCGATTCCACAGATCTTCCCTTCTTGCCAACCCACAGCGAAACGGCAAACGGAATCATGCCAAACCATTTCATGGACCATGGTTCCTTCTGTTTGGTACGCCCTTTACGCTCATCCTTTGGAGTATCAATATAATGCACCACACGTTGTGTTATATATTTTACCAATTCATCACTTTTGGCCATACCCTCTGCCTCCCTGGCTCCATCACTTGACGAAGCTTACGATAGTACTATTGTGTGCAAGAAGTGTTCTCGTTAAACATTTTTGTGAGCTACGTGTATGAAAATCGGCAGAATGCACAGTCTAATGCCAAAGCTATCCATCGAATCCCTAATATGCACCAAAGACCAATATCATGAAGGAGTGTATGCCCCATGTATAAGCTGCTGGTTGCTTCGACCGCATTGTTAGTTAGCTTGTTATGTCTTCCGGTTCTTCCACTTGTTCAGGGACAGGCAATCCAACCAGTCGGATCTGTTACCCCCATCCAAGCTAGCCCCTCAACGAACAGTCCATCCATGTTACCAATAACCGATGGCGAAGCTTATCGTTCTAGTCATCATGCCTTTGCAGCTCCCGTTATTCTACTTGATGTAGGACATGGAGGAGTCGATGGAGGAACGTCAGCACAAGGTGTGCTGGAGAAGGACATTAACCTCGCTATAAGTCAAAAGGTTTATCTTCTGTTGCGCAGCAAAGGATATGCCGTCATCATTAATCGACTTGGTGATTATGCGCTCAGCGATGATAACCGCTGGCTTAACAGCCGCTCACGGCATCGCAAAGATTTAGCACAGCGCAAAAGCCTCAGCGAAGAAGTCAGTACGGATATCGTTGTCAGTATCCATGCCAATTGGAGTTCAAGAGCTGCAACACACGGTCCGGTGGTACTGCACCAAAAAGAAGGTCGAAGCTACCTCTTAGCACAATCGATTCAAGATGCCATGAATGACTTATATGGAACTAAACGGCAAGTCGTGTGGGGTAAACCCTTTTACCTGTTGAATTATGTGAAGCACCCTGCCGTCATCGTAGAAACTGGATTTCTGAGTAATGCAGCAGACCGAGCCAAAATAAGTGATCCCGCCGAGCAAAAGCGCATTGCTGAATCCATCGCAAACGGCATTATTTATTACCTGTCGGTAGTGTAGGCGCAATATGCCAATCCCACACCTCTCGCACCAGATCACCAATGCCTACAAATTCAATCTGTCCCTGCAGTTGGGTGACGGTTTCACGAAGAACAGCAGATGTGTTAAGCCCGGTATGACCGACATGACCGATGACTACACAGCTTTTTTTGTCCACGGCACGCTTAGCGGCCAGTTCCATTTGCTTGCGAATGTGCGGCTTAGAGTTTTGGTCGTCTAAGAAGATGTCATTACCGACAGGTGGCATATTTTTGGAAGCGGCCAGTTCACCTACTACCGAGCGAAAATTGGTTCGACTGTCTACAAAAAAGAGACCTCGCTCTCGGCAGACGTCCAACACAATCGACATGATCCGTTTGTCCGAAGTAATCTTAGAACCCATATGATTGTTCATGCCAATGGCATACGGGACATCATCAATTGCTTTTCCCACCCGTTCACGAACTTCCTCATCAGTTAGATTGGACGTAATAGCTCCTGGCCCCAGCCACTCCGGTTTCCCTTTCTTCGGCTCCATGGGCATGTGTACTATTACATCCATTCCCTTCTCATGTGCCGCAGCGGCATCTTTCTGAGTTGTTGGCAGAAAGGGCATGACCGCAACGGTCAGCTTGACTGGCATCGCCAAGATTTCTGCTGTACCCTTCATGTCATTACCTACATCATCAATGATAATTGCCATACGGTTATGAGGGGTTACGGATTGTTCAGGTTGAGATGCTACATGCATCCGATCACGATTCGACAGTGCGTAAGCATTCACTGTATCCGCTTCTCTTGTCAACTGAGATGCCACCGTTATCTCTCCACCTGCCATACATCCCACGTTAATAAGCAGTAAAAGAACAAAGAATCCCGCTAACCTTCTATGCCGCTTGCTTCTCACTTTGTTATCCATGGTGATTCCCTCCCTTAGATCTGTGTTCTCATTGTTTGATATTGTAGGGAGTTCTATGTAAGAAACGGTCTGAGTTAACTAAAGGAAAATTTGTAACTACTGAATAGGGATAAAAAATGTCATGGATTCCCGATAATTTGAGATAAATTAGTAAAAGACCTGAAATTTGTCAGGTATTCAGTTCAACAATATTTTATTAAAATAAACAAAAGAAAGAATAAATTGATTTTCTTTCCTTTTATTTTCGAAAGGAGGTCATGTAAGGGCTTACAACTGATCTATGCAAAATTAAGATTTCATCGGTTTAGCATTTCTCAGGATAACCATTTCGAGGAGGATGATCGCTGTGAAATTTAAATTCAAAAAAACCTTTAACGTTTTACTGGCCTGCTTAACGGCTCTGCCACTGATGTTAACACCCACACAAGCTTCGGCAGCAAGTGATGCTACCATCAATTTGTCCTCGGAGAAGCAGCTCATCAAGGGCTTCGGAGGAATTAATCACCCGGTTTGGATCGGTGACTTGACGCCAGCTCAACGTGACACAGCCTTTGGCAACGGGCAAAACCAGTTAGGCTTCTCCATCCTGAGGATCAGTGTCGATCCTAATCAAAGTAACTGGTCTAGGGAAGTAGATACAGCCAAAAGAGCGATTGAGCAAGGAGCTCTGGTGTTTGCCTCCCCTTGGAATCCACCAAGCGACATGGTTGAAACGTTCAACCGGAATGGAGACACTACGGCAAAGCGATTGAGATATGACAAATATGCTGCTTACGCTCAGCACCTGAATGACTTCGTTACGTACATGAGAGATAACGGCGTAAACTTGTATGCAATTTCCGTACAAAATGAACCGGATTACGCTCATGATTGGACCTGGTGGACACCACAGGAGATCCTTCGTTTCATGAAAGAAAATGCAGGATCGATCCAGAACACCAAAGTTATGGCGCCTGAATCCTTCCAATACCTGAAAAACATTTCTGACCCGATCCTCAATGATCCACAAGCGCTGGCGAATATGGACATTCTAGGAGCACACTTGTACGGTACTCAAGTCAATAACTTTGCCTACCCACTTTTCAAGCAAAAAGGTGCAGGCAAAGAACTGTGGATGACTGAAGTTTATTATCCAAACAGTGATAGCAATTCTGCAGACCGCTGGCCAGAAGCGTTGGAGGTTTCCCATCACATGCACAATGCAATGGTAGAAGGTGACTTTCAGGCTTATGTATGGTGGTATATCCGTAGACAGTATGGACCAATGAAAGAGGATGGTACGATCAGCAAACGTGGTTATAATATGGCTCAATTCTCCAAGTTTGTTCGTCCAGGCTATCTGCGAGTGGATGCAACGAAAAACCCGGATACCAATACGTTTGTGTCTGCTTACAAAGGAGATAACAAGGTTGTCATCGTCGCAATTAACAAAGGAACTTCTGCGACCAGTCAGCGATTCGTCCTGCAAAATGGTAATGCCTCTACTGTATCCTCATGGGTAACGGATAGCAGCCGTAACTTAGCAAGTGGAGCACCGATCAATGTGTCTAACGGCGCATTTACTGCACAGCTTCCTGCTCAAAGTGTAACCACATTTGTAGCGGATATCACTGGGCCTGGTAGTGGTAACACAAGTGGTACAACGTATGAAGCTGAAACAGGAACTACCTTAACTGATGCTGTAGTTGAGACAATCTACCCGGGTTACACAGGTTCAGGCTATGTGAATTTCAATGCACTAACGAATTCTGCCATCCAATGGAATAATATCAACAACGCGACAAGCGGTACCAAAAACGTAAAGTTTCGTTATGCACTAGAGAGTGGCACACGTAACCTCGATGTGTACGTTAACGGAAACAAAGTGATCAGCAATACCTCTTTTTCAGCAACAGGAAGCTGGTCGACATGGGGCGAGAAAACCATTCAGGTGCCCATGAATTCAGGAACGAATACCATTAGAGTTGTAACAACAGGTACAGAAGGACCTAATATCGATAATATTATAGTTACAGCATCATAATACGTGCAGTGTTTAAATGGCAAAAAATTGCCCAAGCCTCCAATTGGTCGTTGGTCGCAGTAACCAACACTGAATGGACAAGCAACTGTGAAGTCCTCATATTGGTGCAAAAAAAGGTTCCCCGTTAGACTAATGTCTAACAGGGAACCTTTTCATTCGATGCGGTCGAGAGGACTCGAACCTCCACGGGGGGTTAGCCCACACGGACCTGAACCGTGCGCGTCTGCCAATTCCGCCACGACCGCATATGTATATCCGTGATATATGTATCTCGGCGACAAAAAATAATATATCACGCAAGCATCTACATGTCAATATTGAAATGCTCATGAAGAAACCCGATCCAGATATTCACTTTCGGATCGGGCTTCATGTTCAGGAGCTGGCATAGGATCTGCCATGATTGGTACCAGTTTAGGATCTAAATTAAATTACAGTTTGGATGGCCAGTTACCATACCATGCATAACCGCCTCTTCTTTCTTTGTCAATATCGCTCAATTTGTATTTTACGATGCCGTCACGGCCGATAAAGATGGGTTTATCCGTTCCAATCTCATAGAAACGAGCCCAGATCGGTGCAGCTTTAGAATCAGCGATAATTTTGCTATCTCCGTTTGCTCTTTCATATCTGTAGCCTGTGATCTTCACTTTGTTAAACCAAGCTTCTGCTCCCTTGATAGATGCTGTAATTTTGGCGTTGGAAGGTCTTGTTTTTAGGAATTTAACAATCGTTACACTCTCTCCAGCTGTTAATGATGGTACTTCATAGATTCTTGCACCTGCAGGCTTCAGTGTGCTTGAATCATGCTGTTGTCCCCATGCTGTGAGCTTGCCACCTGAAACCACCTGTGTATTCAGAATCGCATCTACACCTTTAGCAACCGCATTTTTACTACGATTGGCAAGGTTGCTGTCGATAAAGGAGAAGTCACCTTTTCGCGTCGCTACTTCATCCAGCATGTACATTACATTAATCATCGCATCATCATTATAAGTAATATGTTTGTGATAACCAGAACTTTGATAAACTTGAGGCCATCCACCATTGGAATATTGCATATTCAGCAAAAAATTAATCCCTTTGATCGCGGCAGCAGAATAACGTGGGTCGTTTGTCTTTTTAAATTCTTTGGCTAGTCTTCTAATTTCTGAGTATGTAGCTTTATTGTCGATCGTAGATTTCGCCCACTCACCAGTTGATTGCTTATATTCTTTTCTCCAGCCACCATCGGCTCGTTGATTCTTCAAAATATCGGATATGCTTGCTGTTGTTCCTGAAGCATCCGCAGCAGATACAGTACTAACCGGTTGAATGATCATACCTACCGCAGAAAATACCATTGAAAATGCTAGAACTAATGTAACTAACTTTGTTTTTGTATTCAAAATGATCACACACTCCCCTTTATTATTGAAATCATTCAATTCTTCATTCTATTTACTCTCGCCCTATAATTACACCCCTCTCCATCAGCTCCTTTATTTGAATTAAATTATAACTACTATACTTTTATCCAATATGTGGATTGGATAGAACGATCTTATGCAAAAAAAATAACTTTGTCAATTAATGCAACATCTTGTAACATTCCGCGATTATTGTATCGATCAGAATAGTTCAAACTGCACATGACAAACCTCGAGTGATATACACTCCAGTTTGGATTTGAATCACATATTACTTTTTTGTAATTAGTTTCGCTGTCATTTCGTGTTTATTCTTCATAAAAATCAATAGTTCCGTTAACATTGGGCGATAAAGAAGGTATTAAGATGGGTTTGACATTTACGCATATATGCAATATAGTTTCAAAAGGTTACAAAAACTTAATTATTCATTTGCCGAGTTTCATGTTTGAAAACGGGGGAACCATTTTGGGTGAATTATTCTTATACATAGGAAATATAGGGAACCTTCTACCGAACCCTTAGCTAACTCCGTAGGCAACGAAGGGAGAACATTGATTTTGAAAAAACTTATCATCTCCATTTTTGGAGCAGCAGTACTATTTACATCAGGTGCAACAAGTACAGAGGCAAGCACAATCAATACAGTCGTTAATAACATGACAGGCATTCCTTACAAATGGGGCGGTACAACCATGGCCGGCTTCGATTGTTCTGGATTTATGAGATATCTCTTTGATAAATATAGTATTGATCTACCACGTACTTCTCAGCAGCAAGCCAAAGCAGGAACTCCAGTATCCAAAGCGAATCTTCGCACAGGAGATCTTGTTTTCTTCAACACAATGGGCAATGGCGTTTCACACACAGGCGTTTATATCGGTGGCGGTCAATTCGCACATGCTTCAAGCAGCAAAGGGGTCAGCATCACCAAATTGTCTAACCCTTACTTCAAAGACCGTTATGTCACAGCTCGCCGAGTTACCGGGCAGTTTATGTATAATAAAATGATTGGAAAAATATAATATAACTTCGATGTACATAAATAAGGACCTATTCCCGTAGCATTTGCCAAGGAATAAGTCCTTATTTTCATTTGTATAGCTCCATTCTACTTAGTGGAGCGCCTTCTGTACGCGCATTGCACCCTGGGATAGTGCATGACCGCCGCCTACGGCACCCGCAACAGCAACGGTCTCCATGATCTCCTGATCGGTAGCGCCTTTCGCACGAGCTTCCTCCACGTGATAGAAGGTACACACTTCGTTATTCGCAAATAAGCCAATGCCCAAGGCAATTAATTGTTTCGTTTTGGCATCAATGGCTCCTGGCTGAAAGCATTCTCCCGTAAACTCATGGTAAGACTTCACCACTCCCGGTAACACATCGCTCAACTCACCAATCTGATCTTTATACGCATGAACCTTTTCATTCATCAATGTCATATCATTGCACGCCCTCTCGGAGATAGTTCCACATCCTTCACTGTAACTATCCTTTCTCCTGAGCGAATCGATTATGCCAATGGTATGATGGTAAATCCCGTTAGCTCATTTCCTACTCGCTAAGTGGACTCTGACGCGGCTCGCTAAACAACTGATAGCGATAACTTCGATCGAGCTTAACCACACGCCGATTCTGCCGACGAATGAGTACCTGCTCTCCATCCCAAGCAACAACAATTCCTGTGACATCATTGGACTCAAGCTCGTCCCTTACCACTCTAACCTTTTCACCTGACAAACGCAGGGCATCCAGCTCTGTATCACTAATCATGTCTATGGCTCCTATGTTCCAAATTAATTTACAAAAAGAGACCTAAATGACAACTCATTTAGGTCTCACGTGACTGTATTGGACTGTCATGTCATACGAAGCGTATGTCCCGACTGAAATTTACCGCTGCGCGTGCTCTTTGCTGTCATTCTTCTCAAACCAAAAATCAAGCACTTTGGCGGACATCACACGTTCTTCAAGGTACTCCACTTGATGCGGTGTAAATTGCTCTTTCCAAGAGAAGGACAACTCTTCACACAAGCCTACAATCGTCAGAAGTTCTGACCAGGCAACATAGCGTTTGTACCAGAAAAATTGAGGATGTTCAATCATATAGGGATAAAGGTCATCGAATTCCGTATGTTTACAATCCAGGGCACGTTCAAAATGAACTTTCGATTCCGCCAGCTTATCAATAAAAAATTGTTCTGTTGCCGGTTGGTTCCCCATGGTGTTGCCTCCTCTCCCTAACATAACCCCATTATAAATGAATTCTGCGGTCATGCAAAGGCATTGTTCAAAAAATAGGCCCTTTTCCTTTAAAATGTCACATTTCGTTATCGTCAAACTGAATGCTTCCTTCGTTCAGGGAACGAATACGTACCAAGGCTTCAACAGGGATTCCCTGTTCACGGATGGTTCGTGCTCCTACTTGAAAACATTTTTCGACGACTACACCGAAACCAACTAATTCAGCCCCAGAGCGTTCAATAATCTTGATTACACCGCGAGCTGCATCCCCATTAGCAATAATATCGTCTATGAACAAAATACGATCATTCTCATGAATATATTCACGAGATACCATAATATCGGTCACAATTCCTTTCGTAAACGATGGTACACGTTCACAGTAGGCATCAGGATCAGCCAGTAGCGTTTTTTTGCGTCGAGCGAATACAAGAGGTACTCCTAGCTCATGTGCAACAGCAAAAGCTACCGGAATGCCAGAAGACTCCACCGTAATAACACGTGTTACACCACTTTCACGAAAACGTGAGGCAAACTCACGTCCCATTTCCATTGTCAAACCAGGGTCAATCTGATGATTCAGCAGTCCATCCAATTTAAGCACCTGATCGGAGATGACTACTCCTTCTTCTAAAATACGTTGTTTCAACACTTCCATGATTTGACCTCCCAAGCCTATCCTATGACGTAAAAGTATCATAGATATGACTGTCAATTCAAGCGAAATCAGCTTTATTGCTACTTAGCCTTACAATTGATGCTCAAAGAATGAGCTCATTGTCATGAGTTTCCAGGGTCAAGCATACCTTGTACCATGGCACCCGCATGTCCAAACTATTCAGGGGCCTGAGAGGGGAAACACATGAAACAGGCATTTCGGGTGCTGCAGATCGCATTTACATACATTGGAACGGTGGTAGGTGCCGGCTTTGCAACAGGCCAGGAGATCCTGCAGTTTTTTACCCAGTATGGCAAATGGGCAACGCTCACCATCGGCCTATCCACCATACTTTTTGTCTGGCTAGGCACCAAAATGATGCTCATTGCACACGATACAGGCTCCCGCTCCTACGAAGATCTTAATAAGCATCTATTTGGCTACAAAGCAGGCAGATGGATCACTTGGATTACCCTTCTCATTCTCATTGGAGTGAACAGCGTCATGTTGGCTGGAGCAGGCTCCGTCTTTGTTGAACATCTCGGCTTGCATTACCAGACCGGCTTACTCGTTACACTTGTCGGTACTTACCTCCTTCTGGGACGAGGTATCCGAGCCATTATGCAAATGAATAGTATCGTTGTGCCGATGATGCTGCTGCTCTCGCTGCTTATGATTACCAGCACACTCCATCAACCTGGGGCTTCTAGATTTATCACGTTAACAACCGATAAAAGTCTGATACAGGTATGGCTATCTCCACTCTTATACACTTCATTTAATCTGGTATTAGCCCAAGCTGTACTCGTACCTTTAGGAAACCAGATTCAAAGTCGAAACATGCTGAAGTGGGGCGGCGTACTCGGCGGAATTGGAGTAGGCTTTATGCTGCTCGCAGCTCATTTTGCTATGTCTGCACAGATGCCGGGAATAACACAATTTGAAATTCCGATGGGCAGCATTGCCTTTCAGCTTGGTTGGATCGTTCAGTCCGTTTATGTATCCCTGATTTTCATGGAAATATTCAGCACCTTTGTAGCAGACATTTATGGTATGACGCTGCAGGTTAGACAAAACATTCGTGTACATCCGCGGATCATTATGCTAGCTATTATGTTGTTGTGTTACTCCCTTAGTCAATTTGGCTTCAGCTCTCTATTATCTATTCTTTACCCCATTTTCGGATGTTTGGCACTCTTCTGGGCTTTTAAATTAATTATGGATCGTTGGGGCAGTTTCCGAGGGACAAAAGAAAAATATTAGTTCACTTTGTGGCAACTTGAGCTGAATAGACCGACTCTAAGATAATTAATTTATTTTAAGAGTCGGTTTTTATTTTATTTTTTTCGATCGTTTAGTTTTAAAAGGTCAATTCAGCGTCATCGCTGTATTATGAAGAACATTCACAAGTTCATCAGAGGGCTCTGCGTTTAACTTGAAATAATGAACATACTCTTCTCGATCTACTTGATAGCTTAACTTCACGTACATATCTGTATAAATTTCCAATGTCTCTTGATCTATCTTCGATGGATCTAACAAGAACGCCCTAAATAGGGATGCTCCTGTACTTGTGCCATGTGGTGTAATTGTTGGTAGGTTATCAAAGGTGACATTTGATTCAAAAATGTTGGTTGTACCTATTTTACTTAGCATTTGTGGATGAAGATGAAAGCTCATTTGCAGCTGTTCCATCTCCACTTTGGGTTCTTCAATGAACATTTCGTAAATGATTCGTTCCACATTTTCTTTATTACTATAGCTGATCGTAGCTGTAATGTTGAAATGATCGTTCACCACATCCGTTAAGAAAACTTCAGGCTGATACGCAATCTTACTTTCCATATCACTTAATTCCTTGGATTGTCCACGATGATTCAGATCAGTACATCCTGCAATGAGAAGCATTATTATGGTCGTATAGGCTATAAGAGGTTTAGCAAACATCTTCAAACTTCCTTCCTCCCTTTCCTTCGAATTGAACATTTCAATTCATTAAGTATCTTTGTAGTACACATTCGCATCTATCTCTTTTAATACACGCTATTAATGACTACTAATTAGAACTTAACCATAAAGTCAGAAAATAAAAAACACAGCATAACTGCTAATGTATCAGCAATTATGTTGTGCTCTTCTAAGATATCGTTATTTTATTAGGTTAAAGATGGTTTAGCGAATTGCAAATACATTTTTTTCAATTCATTGACCGATCTACCTAGAGAATAATGCGTCTTCGCCTTCTCACATGCTGAGCGTGCAAGCTCATAACGATAAGCCGGGTCGACCATCACCTTCTCTAAAGCTTCTGCAAGCGCAGACGGGTCCTCAGAAGGAACTAACAGTCCGTTACTACCATTCTCAATCTGTTCAGGAATTCCCCCAACATCTGTACCAACCAACGCTAGACAGCTCAGTGCAGCCTCTGCAAAGACAGATCCGAAGGCTTCAGCGCGTGAAGGAAGTACAAAAATATCAAAGAACGGCATAAATTCCTCAGGATGCAGCGTGTAACCATAAAATATCGTTTCGTTATATATCCCCAGCCGTTGTGCTAGCTCTTCCAGATCGGGACGAATTGGGCCATCTCCGATAATATGAAGAACGTAATCCAGTCCTCGATCCTTAAGTTCCGCGCATGCCTTGAACAGAATATCCAGACCTTTGGCTGGTACAAGGCGACATACGGTAACTAACTGTGGGATGGCATTGTCATGCGCAATCGGCTTAAACCTTTTTTCATCGAATCCATTGGGTATAATGCCAATGATATCCGGTTGTTGAACATAAGCACCCAAATAACGACGGAACGAGTCAGACACGGTTAACAACCGCTCTGCCTGATGCTCCAGCTCACGGTAAATCGACACTAGGAATTGATGTTCCAATCCATCTGGCTCGATCCGGCCATTCAGAATCAACTCTCGCTCATAACTGGAGTGAATCGTTTGAATGAGAGGTGTGTCTGGGAAAACCTTTTTCATAGCAAGACCGGCAATTGGATGATGTGCGTGGATGAGATCATACGGCTTCTGAATTCGTAGTTTAGTCCACCATAAGTAATCACGATAAGTTTGCATATATTTCTGAACAATCGGACTGTCCTGATACAGTGTCCAATCGAACGTCTCAAAAGCAATATCTTCTCTACCTTTGTTGCGAATACGTTTGGGTAGCGAGAACAGATCCATCTCCCATCGTGGAGTTGTGAACCTCTCTTGCATATACGGTATCATAGAGGATACACCTCCGGGCTGCTCCGGAGGAAAGAATAGCGCCTGCAGCAATTTCACCGTTAGTTTCCCCCTTTCTTGCTTCGATCTTATAAGTACATCTTCAATTATGATATATTAGAACGTATGTTTCAGTAAAGCAATAACTGAACATTTCCTCTCCATTCTTCTTACACTGGGATAACATGTTACATGATGAGTCATTTCTCCCTTTATCATTATACGTGCATAATAAATACGTGCATAATAAGAGCCGGTGAGCTGCAATCTACGCTCCCGGCTCCGTATATTTATTTTATTCAGTACGCAATCAACTTAACATTAATTCAATCCTAAAGACTTCTCATACGTGCTATATCCCTCAGTTTCACCTACAAACGTGTAACCATGACGAGCGTAAAACGCATTGAGAGTGGCATTGTCCGCACCACAATCCAATCGCATCGTGTGTTTACCCTCAAACTGAATGCCTTCGGTCGCCCAGTCCAATATACTGCGTCCAAGACCCGTCTTAGCATGCTTTCTACGAATGGCTAGGCGGTGCAAATAAACTGCTCCATCTTTCGCATGTGCTCTCGTTCCCCATAGTTTACTATCCCAAGCACTCGGCTTACGCATCAGAATGACCATTCCAGCGACATCAGCGTCTTTTTTGAACACAAAAACATCACCACGCCGAATAGCACCTTCCGTATCATGCGAATCCTCTCCCTCTAGTAGGGCACTCCACTGGGATGAACCCTGACTACGCAGCCATTCCGCCGTCTCTGTTAGAAGAGCCATGACCGCCTCCGTATCTTTTGGCTCTGCAAGCTTAACTCGAAAGTCTTCGTTAATGATATCTTGGATGATTGTAAATGATTGCTCCATCTTTCTCCGCACTCCTTTGTCTCTTATGAATAATGGAACTATAGCCGGAAATGAATATTTCGTCAAAAAAGCAAATAAAAAAGGTAAAGAGCCGCAGCCCTTTACCTGTCAATCCTTGCTTCATCAATAATCTGGTTGCGGTATAACATCGTCAGATGCAACGTATCGAACTCGAGCTCTTTGTCCAGTTCCTTCAGAAGCACCTCAACTAAGCTCTGTCGCTGCACATTGGTACCCGGAATCTGATAATCCATATATCCGGTTAGATCCGGATGTGAAGTGTCAATTGTAGCTGTTCCCACCGGCAGTCCACCACGTTCCTGAAGGTACAGTGCGTACTCACGGAACTCTCGGTCTTTGCGTACAAGTATGACATAAGAGATATCCTCCGCATCTTCCTCTACATCTCTGTCTTGCATCTCATCTATAGTTCGACCTGTTGTATCGTAATTAGAAGCATTGCTGAGAGAACCAACTGTTCGGTATTCGTCATCCGAAGTTACATCATCTTCATGGTCATCTTCCCCAGCAAAGTCACGGTGTATCCACTCTACCGAATCGAATTGGTTCCCCTGATGCCAGAAGTGAATCGTAATCGTATCGATCAATTCTTCATCCAACTCTCGCACAAGCAACTCAGCAGCAATCTCTTGCTGTTGTTCATCCGGCTCGTCATACCAGTGAATTTCCCCTTGGACATCTGCTCCATACTGTTTCAGCGTCGCTTCGGCAAGCTCTTGACCTTGTACATCATTAAATACATACGTCGATATGTTGCGTCCCGCTGATACTAGTTCCATCTCCAGCAGTTGCTCCTGATCCTGATATGTAAAAGATTCATCTTGCGAGCCGGGAATGATCTGAATCTCACTCACATCCGTATCATCGTAATCCCTATCATATATGTTCTCATCTTCGTACCATTCCACCTCAACCTCGGTATCGGGTTTCAGCAACACCGAACGCAGTGTTCCGCAGTTGACTAACACTTCGTAATAATCAGCTTCCACTGCATCAACAAGCGCACGAACATATTCATGTACCTTGTCCATTACGATTTCTTCAGATGCTTCCGTAAGCGATCCACGTTCCAATTGAAGACTTCCCGATAACCGATCATTCTCTCTATACACGACTAAAAGCGAACCTACGTATTGACCATGTACCATAACATCCAGTACTTCGCCGCCTAATGTTCGCAGATTCGGAATGAGCTCCACATGCAGTTCCATGAATCCGTCCTCCTTGGTCTTCTAAGATTATTCTCTTAGGTTGCCCAGGAAGACAGTAGATTATGAGATCAAACCTTAGCGTTTTCTAGTTCGTACGTTTAATTTGATCCTATTCACCTAATACATGTTTTCGAATCGAATGTGCCACTCCCTGATCATTGTTCGAAAGTGTCACTTCATCTGCAGCTGCTTTTACTTCATCAGGAGAATTGTCCATAGCAATTCCTTTGCCTGCATAGGTCAGCATCGTTATATCATTATAATAATTACCAATAGCCATTACCTCAGAGGGCTGAATGCCTTTGGATTCAGCTAATCTTTTCAATGATGTACCTTTGGTTGCTTCAGGGTGCATCAGATCAATGAAAAAGTCTCCACTACGTGTCATGTAGTAGGGAAGATTCCATTTCCCCCACTCTTGCTGTACTGTGTTCATTTGCTCTAACGGTCCAAAGGCCGTAAATTTGACAAGCGGTTCAGTTAGATCTGCCCACTGGGGCAACTGTTGTGGCTTCATCATAAAGTTGCGATACATCTCCTGTACTTGCAATTCCAGCCCTTCCGGCTGATCCACATATAATCCAAATGCCGTGTTAATGTCAAAATGAACCCCATTCTCCCGACAATACGTGATAAACGGCTCTAGCCCCTGACCCTCCATCGCAAAACGATGAACAATTTCACGTGTGCTTACTTCAGCAGTTACCGCTCCGTTATGTGTTATCACATAGCCTGCCAAACCCATCTGCTCCATAAAAGGAATCGTGTTAGCTGGACCTCTGCCTGAGCACAGCACAATCTCTATCCCTTGACGGGATGCACGAATCAAGGTTTCTTGTGTCATTTCAGTTAGTTCATGGTGATCGTTCAGCAATGTTCCATCGACATCAAGTGCAATTAATTTATATGTCATTTTGTATTCACTCCTTAAATAGGGGGGATCGCACCCTCCCAAACCCTCCCTTCCGAGGGAGGGCCCCAGAGGGCTCTGCCCTCTGGACTCCCGTTTGCGGAAGCGGCGGCGGGTCGGGTCTTGCTATGTAACGGTTGGTGTCGGAACGCTTGTCTGCCAGGGTCACCGCTACATACAGCGGTGACCCTGCCCAAGCTTACCGGGACCATTTCGGGCAAGGCTTCGCCACTTGCCCGGGCTCCCTGCTCCGCTCCGCGAAGGGCGGGAGCTTTGCGCCTTTGGCGCGGGGGCAAGGCTTCGCCCCTTGCCCGGGCTCCCTGCTCCGCTTCGCGAAGGGCGGGAGCTTTGCGCCTTTGGCGCGGGGGCAAGGCTTCGCTCCTTGCCCGGGCTCCCTGCTCCGCTTCGCGAAGGGCGGGAGCTTTGCGCCTTTGGCGCTAGGGCAAGGCTTCGCTCCTTGCCCGGGCTCCCTGCTCCGCTTCGCGAAGGGCGGGAGCTTTGCGCCTTTGGCGCGGGGGCAAGGCTTCGCCACTTGCCCGGGCTCCCTGCTCCGCTTCGCGAAGGGCGGGAGCTTATTTGCGCAGAATATTTAACTCTTCTGCGGTAAGTTCGCGATAGCAGCCAATCGGTAGATCGGCTGCTAGCTGCAGGTCACCCATGGCTACTCGTTTAAGGTAAACCACTCGTTTGCCAACAGCCTGAAACATACGTTTCACCTGGTGAAACTTCCCTTCGTGAATGATCAACGATATGGATGAATACACACCCTCATCCGTCTCTTCGTGATGAAGAATCGTTAGATCCGCCGGTAAGGTTTTATATCCATCATCCAACTGTATACCTGCCTTGAATTGCCGAATATCCTCTTCAACCACTCGTCCTAATACACGAGCTTCATACGTCTTAGGAACGTGTTTACGTGGGGATAGAAGATCATGCGCAAGCGGCCCATCATTGGTTAGGATCAGCAGACCTTCTGTGTCTTTATCCAGACGGCCAACCGGGAACGGGTTGAAGACACGATCCTCTTTACGCAGTAGATCTAATACCGTTCGATCCCTATTATCTTCGGTAGCCGACACAACACCCGGGGGTTTATGCAACATCAGATAGATCATTTCCCGGTAGACGATCCGTTCGCCATCTACCTCGATGACATTCAGGTCTGGATTCACCTGTAATCCGCTATCTTTCACAGCTATGCCATCCACTTGTATGCGGCCTTGCTTCACTAACTTTTTGAGTTCACTTCGTGTACCCACACCCATATGACTCAAAATCTTGTCCAGACGCAAGGTCTGTTTTCCCTTTCCACTCATACCGATGTCCACCTCCAGCCTGCCGGATATTCATTTTTCAGCACGCCATCCAGCCATTTTCCCCAGCCAGCGGCATAACCATCAACACACACTAAAGTATAACCCTTGGCAACTACTCCCGCCTTGAGCTGAACCCGAGACTCCTCAACATTTAAAGTCTCTCCTTTTAGATACCTCACCGCTTCACCATTTGCAGAATCCAGGTTGATCACTCGCACTGCCTCTGCACTATGCAACGCACACGCCAACGGATGGGATGGCACAAATCGTCCATTTTTCAACGTTCCCATGAACCATCCAGGACGAATGACTTTAAGTCCCTCTAGACGCTCAGCACCTACCGAAGATTGATATACACGGTCACCGTAATACACCGTTTCTCCGGGAAGCTCTATTTCCAGATGATCTTGTACAAACTGCTTGTAGATGATCTCCGGTTCCAGTTGCTCTGTTCCACGACCCTGTCCACGTCGCTCTGCTTTGCGTCCGCCACGTTCATTTCCTTTTGCCTGTTTCCCCTTCGATTTCCCCTCGTAGTCCTGTCTAGGTTTGTTCTCTCTCGCCTCTGTTCTCAGAAGACGCTCTCGTTTACGATCGGCTTTACTAAGGGGTGCAGACGCTGCAATGAAACGCTCTTGCTCTAAATCACGCTCAGTATCGATATGCGCTCTATCATCTGCTACTCCGTCCACAATGTCATCCGCCTCTGAATCCACCAGATCTTGTGCAGCGAAAGATTGACTCCGATGCTGTAGCACCGCCACATAATGACCTTCCCCTTCTAACAACTGAGGCCACAATCTCGCCGTTCCAGCCACTTGATCTAATACCAAAGCTGTCTCCTGTGCCGTTTCTGGCATCGTTTGACGCACCCAATCAGGTCTACCCGGCTCAAATCCTGCTTCCTTAGGGATGTCTTTCACAACAAAATCAGGATTCAACTTCAGAAACTCCGCAATCATTGCTTCATTTTCCTCAGGCGCAAATGTACATGTCGAATAAACGATCGTACCTCCTGGAGCCAGCAATCTTGCAGCCGTCTCTAGAATGTCTCGTTGCATCAGAACACACTTATCAATGGAATGATCCTCCCATGATTTCACCATGTCCTCATCTTTGCGGAACATACCTTCCCCTGAACAAGGAGCATCTATTAAGACCTTATCAAAATAATGCTCAAATGCACCTGCTATGCGCTCTGGAGATTCGTTCAACACAACTGCATTTCGAACTCCGTATAATTCCACATTTTTGGCAAGTGCCTTAGTTCGTTCAGCATGAATATCATTGGTTACAAGCAAGCCCTTACCTTGCAGTTTGGCCGCAATATGGGTAGACTTCCCGCCTGGCGCAGCACACAGATCAAGCACTCGGTCTCCTGGCTGCACACCCAATAATTCAACAGGTGCCATTGCACTTGGTTCTTGAATGTAATATAGACCCGCATGATAATAAGGATGCAATCCCGGCTTCACTCCGTAAGGCACATAAAAACCTGTCCCACACCAAGGAATGGGACGCAAGTCGAATGGAGCGATCTGCTCGAATGACTCCATGGATATTTTTAACGTATTCACTCTCAGCCCCGCATGCGGGGACTGATCATATGATGACATAAATTGTTCAAATTCATTACCAAGCAATGTTTTCATTCGCTCAGTAAATTTCAAAGGTAGCTGTACAGCCATAATTGCACTCATCCTGTCCTGTTAAAATACCAGCATCTCTTAGAATGCCTACATCTTGCTCTATGTTATCATATCCGAGTTTTGCTGTCTTATCGGTTCAGTAGATATTCCACTACAGCCTGTAATGTTGTATAATGACAAGTAGGTTAATTCTTGAGCAAAAATTCGGTGTATTATGCATATTATCCCAGACTATATTTTTGCCAAAGCCATATCACGATATGAATAATGGGGGATGTTCAATGAAATCTAAGAAAAAGAAAAGTGCCACGATCCTTATTTTCCTAGGCATTTTTGTCATTTTGCTAGCCGCACTTGTACTGGTGAATCAACAATCCAAGAAGCAGATGGATGCTGTAGAGAATGCGTATGGTATTCCGGCTTCCAAGCTCACTTCAGCTACTCGCGAATTGCTCGATGATCCGAATTACCAACAAATTATTTTGCCTGGTGATATGAAAGCTAAGATTGATAATAAAGAAAGCTTTTTTGTTTATTTCTTCGCATCTGATTGCTCACACTGCCGTGCTACAACACCTCAATTGATGCCTTTAGTAGATCAAGAAGGTATCCAATTGCCACAGTTCAACCTACGTGAGTTTGACTCTGGATGGACAGATTACAATATCGAGTTCACACCAACGCTTGTTTATTACCAAGACGGTGTTGAGAAGGATCGCATGGTTGGCGGACTTCAGGAGAATGGCAGTGATAACGGCTATACCCTGGATGACTACAAACAATTCTTTGACAAATACAAGGATAGCGCAACGCCAGCAGCAAGCTAAGCACAAGTTCGGTGTTATGGATACCGATACGTGGAGTTGTTGTTGATGGAGGGACAAGCATTGAGCACTTAGGTTGTGCTGCTCAATACTTGTCCCTACTCTCCTTCTCTATCCATCGCTAGAATACGAAACACCCCGATCGCCCGTAAGGCATGATCGGGGTGTTTTTTATATTTTTCCTGCAAGGCTGTCACAGCCCTGTCAGCAACGATGCTTAAGCTTGAGTATCATGTATTCCGTTTTATTGCTCTTTCTGCTGCAATGCCTTCATCTTCTCTTCATAGATCCGTCCACGCGTCGGACTTCGCCGCTGCGGTATGTTAGGTTTCACGTGCTGGCTTCTTTGGCTAACAGCTTGAATCAACGCTTCATCCTGAATCACAATCGTTAGATCACGATAAGGGAAGCTATCCGAATCTGAATCTGTCAGTCCCTCTAACAGCTCACGGACTTCTTGGACTAATCGTCCAAGCTCAATTCCCTGTTGAGCAGCAGGATACGTCTCCAGAAGCTCTACTGCACTTTGAAACATCATCCGCGCTCCACGAAGATTGCCGTTTCTAAAATGATACAATCCAACGGCAATTTGCAGCATCCCTTTATAAAATGAATTACGATCACATTTTAACCACAGTTCTTCCAACACTTCATGGCATTCAAAATAGTCCTGATCGCGATTAAAGTAGATTAAGTAGTCGATGTACAGTGGCTCATAGCTGTTCATCTGGGTTCTCGCCCTTCCTCGCATTGTTCAAAAGTGCCTTCACATCATCTAGAAGGTCTTTAAGCCCTTCCATGTCATGACGCTCCCAGCAATCATTGAACCGTTTCTGGGCTTCAATCGCTTCATTCACTAGATGGTAGAAATACAATTGATGTATGATGTTCAGTGTTCTTGATACGATATTAGAGTCATCCTCAAATGCCTTCTGTGCCTCAAGGATTTGCAATCGAATTGCAGACATCTCATTATCAAGTACAAATGCAGCTTCAGCCGTCTTTTTCAGCCTAGCTCGCATATCATCGGGAAGACTCTCCCGAAACTTATAACTGAGGGAATGTTCGATGGTCGCCCAGAAATTCATCGCTAACGTCCGGATCTGAATCTCGGCCAACACGATTTTTTGTCCAAGTGCCGTCTGAACAGGATATTCAATGATCATATGGAAACTGCGGTATCCACTCTCTTTGAAGTTGGTAATGTAATCTTTTTCAATGAGAACGGTTAGATCCTTACGTGCGCGAATATATTCGGCCACTCGGCGAATATCATCCACGAACTGACACATAATCCGTATTCCTGCAATATCCTCTATCCCGGTTTCTACCTGATCCAGCGGCACATTCAAACGCCTGGACTTCTCCAAAATGCTGGATATTTTTTTGACACGACCCGTCACGAATTCGATTGGAGCGTATTCTTCCCTTTTCTTCAACTCCGCCCGCATTGTCTTGAACTTAACCTTCAATTCCTCTACCGCTTGTTCATAAGGAAGTAAAAATGTACCCCAGTCTCTACCGTCCATGCTTATGCCTCCTGTCTCTATAGCGTCCCCTATATTACCTATTATACATGATGTTTGTCGGGGGGAAGAGTCCCGTACAATTAACCTCTTCCAAGCTTCTATATTTTGCTATTGGGGAACTTCCTTCTCTTCTACTTGTGCTCCGCACCTACCGCTTCGGAAATATGACTATAACCATCTTGGCGCAACAATTCGCGCAATCCGGCATGGATGCGGCGGTTTACTTCTGGCCCTTCATAGATCAGAGCTGTATAAATTTCCACAAGGCTTGCTCCCGCCTTAATTTTCTCATAAGCGTCCTCGCTTGTAAAAATACCACCTGAGCCGATAATCGGGAGCTTACCTTCGGTCTGGCGATAGATCTGACGAATGATCTCCGTAGAGCGATCACGGAGTGGCTTACCGCTTAGTCCACCTGTTTCCTTCGCATGCTGGTGAGACAGCCCCTCCCGACTAATCGTCGTATTGGTTGCGATAATACCGGCTACACCGCTATCAACTATCGTTCTCACCATATATTCAAGCTCCTGATCGTTGACATCTGGTGCAATTTTGACAAGAACGGATTTGGCTGCGCCACCAACAATCGCTCGCTGGGCTTTCATCTCATTCATAACCGCAGCAAGCAATTCTTTTAATTCATTCCCATGTTGCAGATTACGCAAATCCGGTGTATTTGGTGAGCTAATATTGACGACAAACAGATCAGCATATTGGTACAGTGCTCGGATACACTTCGCATAATCTAGATGTGCCTCTTCATTTGATGTTGCCTTATTCTTACCGATATTCACAGCGACTGGAATGCGACGTTCCTTCAGACGAGATAGTTCACCTGCCATCGCTTCCGCACCCAGGTTATTGAATCCCATACGGTTCACTAGCGCCTCATCGGGAGGCAGACGGAATAATCGTGGCTGATCGTTTCCTGGCTGTGCTAGAGGTGTTACAGTACCCACCTCCATGAATCCAAATCCAATCGAAGAGAACCCCGTTACTGCTTGTCCGTTTTTGTCCAGACCTGCTGCTAATCCTACAGGCGTAGGAAAGTGGCATCCAAACATATCCACTGCGAGATCAGCCGTTTCACGCACACCATACATCACACGTAAACCAGAGGGCACCGGGCGTATGCTTCCCATACCACTAAGGCCACCAATAATGAGATGATGAGCCTGCTCAGGGTCCATTTTGAACAATAGCGGTTTTGCAAGACTTCTGTATAACAAATCGTTCACTCCGTTCTCGTCCGGTACGCTTTTTAAAAAAGGCTTTCCCGTCTTTTCATATGTAAAAAAACACTCTATACACAAGTCTATCCGTTTCTTCTTCAAAAGGAAAGTGATTTACGTATAGACACAATCATTTATTCAGATCATCCAAAGATCGGATTGAAGTATACGCTTTCCGCAAGAATGCTATGATCAGAACCTTACACGCGATACCCGATTTCTCATTTCAAAAAGGCACGATAATAAATCTACCTGCATACTGGAAAAGAGAAGGGGAATTCTTTACAATGATACCATAGTCACATTAATAATAGCTCGATGATAAGGAGGAACAGCTCATGGCTCCCAAACGTAAACCACCAACACTTCAGCAGAAAAAAGAAGAAGTGAATCGAAAAGCTATCATCTGGACAGCAGCCAGTGTGGTCGGATTAATCATTATTATCAGCGCACTGATTATTATCGCCAATATGTAAATGAACCAACCCATGCTTCACATTTTACATAATCATTAAGCAGGCTGTATAAGGGCAGTTCGATGATGAAGGTGCATTATTGTGCGATGTATGTACCTAGTTCAACCAGTGATACGTCTTGTTCGGATTATTCTGCTTAGGCACGAGCGTGTACTTGTAGCGATCCTTCGCTTCTGGAATAACCAGGGTGTCTGGAAGCAGATCCGTCCCAATCCGCACGGGAGTACCCTGAGGAGCAAGTGCGAATAGTTCTTCCACGTCTGCCTTGTTCATCCTCACACATCCAAGGGATTCATCTAGTCCGATACTATCCGGCTCGTTGGTCCCATGGATGGCATAATTGGTATCCGAGAGCTGCATTCCCCTCGTCCCAAACTCTCCGTTGGAGCGACCATTCGGATTGACCACTTTATCACTGATGACAAAGATACCTTCTGGCGTTCGATCTCCGCCTAGACCCACCTCATAATTACGAATAATCGTGTTTCCACTGAGGAGCGCGAGCCTATGATTCTTCTTATCCACAACAATCTCGAGTGGTTCCTTCAGGAAAGGCTCGCCACCTAACGTATCTCCAAACACATCCGCTGAATCTATTGCGTTTTCGCCTGCGGAACCCGTTTGAGCCTCGGTTTCCTTACCTTGTTGATGCATTGCAAGTAGAACAGGGAACATTTGACTCATGCCAGGCGAGGTCTCACCTAGCACATTATTAGGAAACGGCTGAGCAAGTTGGTTCACATTTTTGGGCCAAGATCCATTTTTTTTTCGATAAGTTCCGATTGCACTAGACAACGATGCTGCCACCTCCTGCTTGGCCGACCAAGCCGCTGCTAACTGTTTCACTTCCGTTGAAACCTCTGGAGGCTCACAGTCACACTGCTTCGCATCATAGCTTTGAGCTGTCAATCTTCCTTTGTTGTTGGTCTGTATGATGTATTTCACTGGCATATTACGTTTCCACAACGACCATTGATCAGACACCTGCATACCGAGGACGGCTGACGTCTGCACGTTCGATCCCGCACTAGCCCAGGCTGCAGCTAATGCAGTTTCACCTTGACTTCCACCCCCAAAGGTGCCCGCAGTAAATACACTGGAATCGTTACCCTCTGGATCTGCAACTGATGCTTCCCCAGCTTGTTCTTCCTGATCATCTGTTGCAGCCAGCGCATCTGTGAGTGCTGTGGCTGTATCACGGCTGAAGCCAGGAGCATCGGCAGGCGGTACTAACGCAAGCACTAGCAACATGACCAAGGTTAACCATAACTTGCGAACCCGCTGTTTCTTCTCCTTTTGCTCGCCCATCTCCACGAGTTTATTCTGATAATCCACCCATATATCTGCTGGCGCTTTACTGCGCTCAAAAGCTTCATATACCTCCCCAGCCTGTTGAAAGCAGTAATTTGCTTTGGCTTCTTGGCCTTCATTCAAGTACTCCTTGCCAAGCAAATACCAAGCCATTTTATTATCTGGGTGTTTCTTCACATATGTACGTAAATGAGTATTTTGCATCCGATCCTCCATCAGTTCGTCATTTTCCGTTTCTTCCTATATATCGGCAGATTGACGATTGAAATCCATAGGACTTGAGTCCTCGGATTACTTTCCATCATTTTCTGGCACATACGTGCAAACAACGAAAAAGCACGTCCCACTGTGAAAGACAGCAGAAAGTGCTTAGCATGTTACAATATAAATAATGGATTAACCTTCTTTGTTAAAAGGCTCATCCGCAACTTTAATGGAATCTGTAGGGCAACCGTCGCAAGCGTCCTGCATATCATCGAAGAACTCATCCGGAATAGCTTTGATCCCTTTGTTTGCATCACCGTCGAAGATTACTTCTGCCAAGCCTTCATCATCGTAATCGTAGATGTCAGGTGCTGTTGCTCCGCAAGCTCCACATGCAATACATGTATCTTTTTCAACCCAAGTATATTTACTCATTACAATCTCTCCTCCTAAAAATTCACAAACGTACAGTATTTTTATCTAGAAACATATTAATACAAAGTAAGAGTAATTACAAACAATTTTATAACCGCAAGTCTCTATTATGCCTTATTTAATCAAGACTTTGCAAATTATCTTTTTGCAATGAAGTCCCCCGTACTTTATGGTCGCGCAGTAACACGGATGGATCGTCACCGATCATGCCCGCGGTCACAACCGCATTTTCCCCGAATTTATCACGCAATTGATCCATGATTCGAATCAAGCTCTCTTTCTTCGGCTTCTGCTCATATTCAAACAGATCCATCTGAATAGCAGATTCCTCACGCGGGATCAACGTTTGTAGAGTGATACCTAACATTCGAACCGGCCTCCCACTACCCCAGTGTTTAGCGAACAACGCACAAGCTTCCCGATATATGATGGACGAATCCTCTGTAGGCACTTCCATTAACCGAGAGCGGGTAATAGTCTTCATGTCCGGCGTACGAATGGTGATCTGAATGCCCTGACTCAACATTTCATGCTTACGCAGCCTTCTGGCGACCTGGTCACTAATATTTAATAGAACCCGCTGCACATCATTCATATCCGATATGTCCGCTGGCAGTGTTGTTGTATGCCCGATGGACTTGTTCGCTTCCCGCTCAGCTTGCACAGGCGAATGATTAATCCCTTTAGCTGAATTTTTCAACCAGGTACCGTTGACACCAAATAGATCTCTAAGCATTCGCTCATCTGAATGAGCAAGCTGTCCAATTGTCTCAATACCGATCTTCTTTAGCTTCTCCGCTGTTTTCTTACCTATGCCAAACAGCTCATTGCAAGGTCTATGCCATAGAATGTTAGGCACATCTCTCATTCGCAGAATGGAAATCCCATTAGGCTTCTTCAGATCCGATGCCATTTTCGCCAGCAGCTTATTAGGCGCGATTCCAATAGAACAAGGTAATCCTAGCTCCTCTCGAATTCGATCCTGTATGCTGGCTGCAATCTCCATTGGTGTGCCGAACTGTTTCGAACCGGTGATATCAAGATAACACTCATCAATAGAGGTTGCCTCAAGCAGCGGTGTATAGCTATATGCGATTTGCATGAATGCTCTGGAATACTTCCGATATAAATGAAAATCAGGTCGAATCACAATTAAGTCAGGACACTTCTTCATGGCCTGGTGGACAACCATGCCTGTTGATATTCCTCTGCCTCTAGCTACGTAAGAGCAGGTTACAATAACCCCTTTTCGCACCTCGCTGCTGCCAGCCACAGCCGTCGCTTTGCCTCGATATAACTCAGGCTCCTCCGCTTCATGCACAGAACAGTAAAAAGCGTTCATATCCACATGCAAAATGACCCGCCCGGCGGCAGGATAATATTGTTCAACATGGGTATAGCGCGTTCCGTCTGAAGACATATTTAACCTCCGCCCTTCGTATACCGATTCGTAGACCATTGGAAATGTAACATTACATCCCACAATCTATAGTTTATAATATTCCAGTTTCTTATGTAAAATTATTTATAGAGGTTGTTCAACAACTCGCATTTATACAACCATTTTTCATCTTGTTGATCATTATCATGGAATTCAAACTGCCTCACTGAACATGTAATAAATTTTGATTAGATACAAAATGCTTCTCGTTTAATGAATTCCATTATACCTTTAATAACTTCATCAATACCTTATAATAGCTTCATCATGGCTCGATCCAGTTTATTTCTGAATGGACTTGATGATCAATCGAACGATCACCCAAATGCCGACTCCAAATATGATTGTAGCTATTAATCAAATAATTGTATTTTCCCAAATAAAGCTCAATACCTCTCCCTCCTTTATCCAATTCTAACAAGCATAACATAATTTCCTCAGTCGTTCACACTGTGCTAAAACTCAAAAATCCTATTTTTGTTACATGAAACTGCGAATTCTATGTAGCATTTGGCTATAATGGTGCTATAATAATTAATTATACAAATTCACGACTTTTGGACAAATCAACGCAGCGAGTTTAACACAGTGTAGCGTTGCAGAATCGAAGGATTGATACAACTTAAGCTTTTCTTACTTTCCCAACTAATCAATTAACTTTTAAAAAAGCGCTTTATCTCAAAGGAGGATCTTCATGTCAAAGGCCATTTCCATCTTCGATACGACTTTACGTGACGGCACACAAGGGGAGGGTGTCAGCTTATCGGCAGATGACAAGCTCAAAATTGCCAAAAAGCTAGATGACCTGGGTGCTCATTATATTGAAGGCGGAATTCCGGGCAGCAACACCAAGGACATTGAGTTTTTCAAAAGAGTCAAGGAACTGAACTTAAACGCCAAGGTGGTTGCATTTGGCAGCACACGTCGGAAAGGCTCTGTCGCCAGTGGGGACGCTAACTTACAACGAATTCTTGAATCAGGTGCTCATGCAGCGACACTTGTCGGGAAGTCATGGGACTTCCACGTGCACACTGCACTGCAAACCACTTTAGAAGAAAACCTCTCCATGATCTATGACTCTATCGCCTATCTTAAACAAAAGGGAATGGAAGTCATATTTGATGCAGAGCACTTCTTCGATGGCTTCAAACATAATCCGGAATATGCCCAAGCGGTGCTTACCAAAGCGCATGAAGCTGGAGCGGACTGGCTGGTTATGTGTGACACCAACGGCGGAACGATGCCCCATGAGGTGCATGAGATTGTATCCACACTCTACCGCGGACTACCCTTAGCTCAGCTTGGCATTCATACGCACAATGACTGTGAACTGGCTGTTGCCAACACGTTAAGTGCCGTACAAGCAGGTGCAAGACAGGTACAGGGTACAATGAATGGATATGGTGAACGTTGTGGTAACGCCAACTTGGCCTCTATTATCCCTAACCTACAATTGAAGCTTGGTTATGAATGCGTGTCTGAAGATTCGATGAAACAACTGACCAACGTAGCGCGCTACGTAAGTGAGATCGCAAATGTGAACATGCCAATTAACCAACCATACGTTGGTAATGCTGCTTTTGCTCACAAAGGTGGAATTCACGTCTCTGCCATCTTGCGCGATTCCCGTACGTATGAGCATATCGTGCCAGAACTTGTTGGGAACAAACAACGTGTGCTTGTCTCCGAACTTGCTGGACAAAGTAACATTGTGTCTAAGGCTCAAGAACTTGGGCTTGAGTTCGACCCTAGTAGCGAGAACTCTCGCCAAATTATTGAGAAAATCAAAGATCTTGAGCATCAAGGCTACCAGTTTGAAGGTGCGGATGCTTCACTTGAATTATTGATACGCGAGGCCAATGGAGACATGAAAGAACTATTCACCTTTGAATCTTTCAAAATGCTGGTGGAGAAAACAGCCGGAAAACCCGTTGTTTCCGAAGCTTTTGTTAAATTGAATGTAGGCGGAAACAGTGTGTACACCGCTGCTGAAGGTAATGGTCCTGTCAACGCACTCGATAATGCTGTTCGTAAGGCGCTTGTACAATACTTCCCTTCACTCGGCAACATGCACCTTTCTGACTACAAAGTACGTGTTTTGGATGAGAAAGATGCTACAGCGGCCAAAGTACGTGTTCTGATTGAGTCCAAAAATACGGAAAACACATGGAATACGGTTGGTGTATCTGAGAACGTTATTGAAGCGAGCTGGGAAGCACTCGTGCACAGTTTCCGCTACGCGTTACTTCAGGAAAACATACAGGACGAGCCTAGCATCGTTTCAATTGCTGCACATGGACTAAATAATCATTAAACACATATTTCCCGGAAAATATAAAGAAGCGCTCTTCTCCAACATCGGAGAATGGGCGCTTTGTTTTGCATTGAGATATCATTTGTCGCCTTATTGAAGACAGGATCGAGATTCCCCTTTAAACAGCTACTTTTTAATTACTGCCTTGATTTTACGCTCCAACTCTTCCTCAGGTAAAATGCCAAGAATAACCTCCTGAATCACGCCGTTGGCATCAATCAGTACATTTGTAGGAAATGCCACTCCGTTATACTTTGCATAAGTAGCTCCGTCCTCATCCAGCAAGATCGGGAAGGTAAGCTTATACTCATCTACAAAGGCTTTGGCATCCTTAAGTTTATCGTACGATGTCACATTAACACCATACACGTCTAATTTATCTTTGTACTTTGCCGCTAATGCATTGAGCTCTGGTGCCTCCTGTTTGCAAGGCTCACACCATGACGCCCAAAAGTTCACAAATATCGCTTTATCCTTAGCTCCACCTACATCGTAGGTTTTCCCGTCCATTGCTGTTAGAGAAAACCCAGGAGCAAGCAACCCTGCACGAGGCCCAGTCTCCGTAGGAAGAGGTTCCTCCTGCTTGAATACTGCTGCAATCCCATCCCCTGCATTTTGCGCCAACGCAAAACCAACGAGTAATACAGCAACAAACCATATGTATAGATTTCTTTTCACGGTTATTCACCCTCTTATCGTCAGTATCCCGCATGATTTTAACATTCATATGGAACAAACCTAGATCCTCTCTCATATTGTACCCTTTTCCTTAAAAATTTTACAATCTGAATCCATAAAAATTGGACTTTTTGAACAGCTTCTATAAAATAAAATGAAAAAGGACTCCTGCCGAAACAGGAGCCAAAGAGAGAGGGGTGAATACAAATGGCAGCACTTCGTGGACAGCAGAACACACTCTACATCCCTTCCTTCGTGGAGCAAGAAATGTCAGAGTACATGTTCCATTCGCTGCCGCAGGAAGCCTGCGGGATTGTGCTGGGTGAAGCTGCAGCGGGCGGCATACGAATCAGTCGGTTTCAGCCCATTCGTAACGTAGCACCTGACCCGCTGCATCATTTCCAACTAGAGCAAGCGGAATGGATTCGTTGCATCTTTCAGGAACCTACGCTTATTGGTGTATTCCACTCCCATCCTCGAACCGAGCCGTTACCGTCTCTAGAGGACATCCACGCCCTTCCGACTTTCGCCGGTTTGCTGAACGTATATCTCATTGGATCACCTGTTCATCCCAGTGATTCAACAAGTCATAACAAGATGAACTTACATGCTTATGAGATTGAATCCGCGATACAGACACCTGATGAAGTTAATGAAGGTATCAAACATACATTACAGCCATTACAATTACGCATGACTTAATTGAGTGTACAGATCTCCCAACGTTTCTACGTTATGCTGAATCATATCTTCCAAGTAACAAGACCATAGTTGCGCCGTCATCTTCGCATCTTCCAGAGCATGGTGACGACCCTGAATGGTAATGCCTCTTGATTCCAGCAGCTCATCTAGCCCATAACCTGGCCTACCAGGCTCCAGCCATCGCGCCAACATCATCGTGTCGATCAGTCGGTGTGTAAGCCTTACCTTGGTAGTACGCCACAACGCTGCATTGAGAAAAGCACGATCATGCCCACTCGCGTGTGCGACAAGCACACTACCTCCGACAAATGACATAAAATCATGTAATCCCTCTAGAAGGGATGGTGCATCCAATGTCATCTCCTGCGTAATTCCCGTTAGTTCAGTAATATGCTCTGGAACGGCTGTCTTGGATTGCACCAATGTGTAGAACTGTTCCCCCTCCACAATGACACCACCATTAATTCGTACCGCTCCAAACGAAAGAATCTCATCTCCATGTTGAGGTGAAAAGCCCGTCGTTTCCAAATCGAACACAACTGCATCCAACTCGTTCAACGGAGTGTGCAGCACCTCCGGTCTACGTTGTTCTCTCATCATCGAACGGATAAAAGCCATGTGTTGCGCCGTAGGGGCTCCCATTATGGAAGCGATGGCGGAAGGAACCCCTCCCTGACGCAGCGAATTCCAAAATCCTGTATTGCCCCGTGCCGGCTCTCTCATGGACGTCTCCTCTCCGCGAAACGCAGCTGTCGTTGCAGTGCGCGGTGCACACGACGTACCAGCCCTAATGTATTTCTCAGTTCATAATGCACTTGCTTTTGTTTCATTTGTTTCTCATCTAAAAATCCACTGCTCTGCTGAAGATCCCGTTTGAGCACAACCGGTGTATTACGCCGAAATTCAAGTGCGGATACGAAAGCTCTGCCAGCGGCATCCAGCAAGGTAAGCGGGACAGCCTCCAACGAAACCAATCGCTCTATCCGCTTGAGTGTGGATGTTTCTTTAATCCCATGCTGTAATGCCAGAAATCTTGCGCTATTGACCAACGGAATGTATAAACCATATTTCACATCAAATCCTCCTGCATGTTCACCAAAACGCTCAGTGACCACCTGCCCAAGAATATTTAATGTAGCTTTATGTTTAACTGTATTGCGCAGAACAGCATCGGAAAGCTCAGGCACCTGTCTGAACCCGGAGTAAAATTCGTTAATCCATTCTTCCGCAAGTCGATGATCTCCTGTAATAAAGCGCATATCTGAAGCGATAATGAGATTACGAACCGGCTCCCAGGCTAGATCTGAACGCCATTCCGACAGCTGTTGTTTCCAAGCTTCAAGCGTCTTTCTCCACAGCCGCTCGGAACACATGACCTTACCTTCACATTTGGCATACCCAAGCTCTTCTAACACATCGGTAATGCGCTGACCAAGCTCAGCATAATAGGATTCTTTTTCTTCATGCGGCATATCACTAATGATCATGCCATTATCCTGATCACTCCATAATGTTGACTCTTCCCTGCCTGAACTACCAAAAACGATAAAGGCATAGGGGACGGGAGGTTGGCCGAAGCCTTCCTCTACCATCCCCTGGATGCACAACTCTACTGCTTTCCGGGAAATCCGGTCATGCAGCTCATTTACCGTTTGGTACCATTCAACCTTCGACAAGGAAGCGGACAACAATTCTTGGAGCTCATTCTGTAATACGATTCGTGCCTGGCGCAATTCTTCAACAGATGCTGCCACATCTATTTCCGTATAGGACCAAGAATGGTTGATAAACGGGATGGGTTCCATCATGTCCGGCCTCCTTGAAGCATGATTCAGCAATCTTCAACTTAGGAGCTGAACGTACCGCCTCCGTTGGATTTGCTTTCTGCATGTTTCATTTGCTCAGGATACCCGTAAGTACCATGTTCGCTTATATCAAGGCCCATTGTTTCTTCTTCTTCCGTAACACGGATACCCATAAGGGCTTTCATTCCGCCTAGGATGATGAAGGATACAACAAGTACGAAGGCAAACGCGCCGACTAGACCGAGGAGCTGTACGCCTAATTGATGGAAACCACCGCCATAGAACAGACCCGCTTGACCTACACCCGCATGCTCAGCAAGCTCTGGTGTAGCAAACAATCCTGTAGAGATCGCGCCCCACATACCAGCAACACCGTGTACAGAGAAAGCATAGATTGGATCGTCAATACCTTTACGATCGAAGTATTGTGCTGTGAAGAATGTGATAATACCTGCCAAAGCACCGATTACCAGCGCAGCCCAAGGCTCAACGAAGGCACAAGCACCTGTAATTGCAACGAGTGCCGCAAGCACACCGTTCAACATACTAGGGATATCCGACTTACCAAGAACTGCCCAAGAGATCAACAGTGCAGCTACACCACCAGCAGCGGCAGCTACGTTGGTAGTCAGAGCAACATAACCGAAGAATCCATCATCCAAAGCCGTTAATGTACTACCTGGATTAAATCCAAACCAACCAATCCACAGAAGGATAACACCGAGCACAGAGTAAACTTGGTTATGACCTGGGATAATGTTAGGTTTGCCGTCTTTGTTATATTTACCGATACGTGGTTTCAACAAGATGGTAGCGACTAACGCTGCTGTTGCACCAGTCAAGTGAACGACCGTCGAACCTGCAAAGTCTTGCATACCCAGCTCTGCGAGCCAGCCACCGCCCCAAACCCAGTGAGCAACCACAGGATACATTATAATAGTATAAAGAGTACCGAAAACGATATATACGCTCATCTTTGCGCGTTCAGCCATACCACCGCAAGCAATGGCTAATGATACCGCAGCAAAAGCTAGATGGAAAACAAATTTAACGGTCAGTGGAACATCGGAGAATGCCAATGACTCGAAAGAAGCAGCCATTTTGTCACCGCTCAGGAAGAATCCCGTTGTTCCAAAGAAGGCATTACCGTTACCGAAGCCAAGGCCGAAACCTAGAGCCCAGAACGCAATTACTGAGATTCCCAACGTCAGGATCGTTTTACCCGCAATATGTCCTGCGTTTTTCATTCGTGTTGAGCCTGCTTCAAGTAGAGCAAATCCCCCTTGCATCAAGAACACCAACACAACAGCCAAGAACGTAAAGGCTGAGTTCAAACCACTTTGAAGCTCGATATTAGTCGGCCCCTCAGCAGCAGCGAATGCGCTGACCGGAAAAGCCAATAAAGTAAGCATTACTAACACCGAAACCAACCATTTCTTTCTCATGAACCCCACTCCCTCACATGTTAAGTTTCTTCACACATCGTGAAACTCTTAATGTCATTATAAGCAGAAGACAGGAAAGTTGACAAGAGTATTTTCAACAAAATTGAAAAATATTTCTGGGAATAAAGTCATACGTCTTTTTCTTGCACTTAAGTACATAATCATAGGATGTGAGTACATAGTTATAGATGGATACATCTCTCATCTTCAAAGCATAACGTTTGACTGTATGGTTAAAGATCATGTATCATATCTATTAGTAAGAAAAACTGGGCGAACTGTATTAAGCCGCAGGTGGAATCTACAATTCCCTACATTTGAACTTGCAAGCGAGGTGAATATCATTGGGGATATGAAACTATTTAGAATTGGCGAACTTGCCAAGACCGCGGGTGTAAGCGAACGGACGATTGACTATTACACAAAACTGGGACTCATTGACCCTGAAGAGCGTACAGAGAAAAATTATCGTCTATATAGTAGTGAAACCTTAACCAGACTAGAACGTATTGTACAAATGAAACAAGAGAAGTATAGTCTCGACGAGATTAAACAATCTCTTCAGAAGTGGAGTCTGGTGAGTACTGAAGAGCAGGTTGCCCATAAACTGAGTACCTTAGAACTTCACGTGCAGCAACTTGAGCGCGAAGTTAACGAGCTCAAACCTCTCCTTGGCGAGATGAAACCTGTACAAGCACGCAAAATGATGGCAGGGCTGCTCACGAAGAGCGCAGGTACGATGGAAGCACTGAAAATTCTGCTCGAGAACACCATGATGTAACTTATTATTAGAAAGTGGAGGAATGAATATGAGTTTCAATAACGGTATGTTCGTTTTGATCATTATCGCGTTTTTGCTCTCCTTATGGGCGCAATTCCGCGTAAAAAGTACGTTTAGGCGTTGGTCTGATGTACCCAACCTAAATGGAATGACTGGTTACGACGCCGCTCGTCACATGCTTGACGCTAACGGCCTACACGATGTTCCGATTGAACCCGTCCGCGGAACCCTCTCTGACCATTATGATCCAATGAACCGGGTCGTTCGATTGTCAGAGCCCGTATACTACGAGAATTCGATCTCAGCCGTTTCTGTAGCGTGTCACGAGGTTGGACATGCGATTCAACATAAAGAAAGCTACCCAATGCTTGCACTGCGTCACCGGATCTTCCCAATCGTGAACTTTGCATCCGGTCTGGCTCCGTTCTTGCTGATCGCTGGTTTCCTCTTCAACGCTATGAACCTTGTCGGGATCGGTATCATCTTCTTCTCCGTTACCGTTGCTTTCCAACTGATTACCTTGCCGGTAGAATTCAACGCCAGTAACCGTGCACGTGAGATTATGGTATCCGAAGGATATATCCGCAACGAGGAAGAAAAAGGTGTAGCAAAGGTACTGAACGCCGCAGCTCTGACTTACGTTGCTGCAGCATTAATCTCATTGCTTGAGTTGATCCGTTACATCGGGATATTCAACAGCCGTGACTAATTAAATAGCTAACATAAACAACAAAACAATACCCCACCGTTAACCGGATGGGGTATTGTTTTGTTGTAGACCGAAATAATTTAATAGAAATGACCGGAACGACTGTGCCACGAGCGGAAGCTTATCATCCGCCCGATGAATTAATCCAATCGTACGTGTCACTTTGGGATGGGAGATTGCTACATGAGCTGGCTGCAAAGGGTTCGTTTGAAATAGCGCCATCTCAGGAAGAAGACTGACCCCCATACCCGCTGCAACTAACCCTCGAATCGTATCTGTCTCTTCACCCTCAAAGGCGATTTTGGGTGTGAATCCAGCTTCGAGACAAGCATGCCATACAATCGGTCTCAGCGAGTAGCCTTTGCTGAACAACACGAACTTGTCATCTTTCAGCTGTTCTAACGCAATCGTTTCTTCATTGGCAAGTGCATGGTTAGGCGGAAGGATTGCATGCAATTCCTCCGTAAGTACAATATCCCCAGCAACCTGATCATGTTTCTCCGGAAAAGGAGAAATGAACGCCAGATCCACTTCAGCGGACAGCACGTCACGAATTAGGGTAGGAAACATGCCTTGCTTGAATCGGAATTTAACATTAGGATAACGCTGACGAAATGCGGCCACAACAGATGGAATTAGATGAATACCCAGACTGTGCGGAAAACCAATCCGAATCTCGCCATGTTCAGGATCCAAAAATTCATGGACTTCTCCAACTGCTTTGTCCAAATCCTTCAAAATTCCTTCTATGCGTTTACAGAAGAGCTGTCCTACAGCAGTCAACTGCAGATTTCGCCCCTTCTGCATAAACAGATCAACACCGAGTTCTTCCTCCAGTTGATGAATTTGTCGACTTACCGCAGACTGCGCCACATGCAATTCTTCCGCAGCCTGAGTAACATGCTCCTTCTGTGCTACTTTCAAAAAGTAATGCAACTGTCTTAATTCCACTTAGCCTGATCGCTCCATTCTGCTATACCCTACTTATCCTTACATGCATACCAAGATCACAGATCATCTTCATTACCATTCATTATTGTTACTTCTTTAACATCCGCGGACGCCACAACCGAATGATAAGTCCATAAATAAAGAATCCACCTAACAATCCACCTAAGTGGGCCATCCAGTTAATCCCCGACATCGCAAACGAGAATATAATTCCGAATACAAGCAGTGTATACAACGTTTTGCGCGAAGACTCATCCATGATGGTTCTCTGGAACAAGGCGACATACAGAAAAGCACCATAAATACCGTATACCGCACCCGAGGCACCAACGGATATCGTTGTTTGCCCCAATGAATTGTACCAAGCAAGCGCAAGCACATTACCCAAAACACCGCTGGCAAGGTACAACACTCCATACCTGATCGACCCGAGGATTCGCTCCATCGGAGGAGCAAACACAACGAGAGCAAAACTGTTGAATAACAAATGACTAAAACCAGCGTGTAGGAAAATGGACGTAAAGTGCCGCCACCATTCCTCCGAATAAACCGGAAGGTTCGTCAGTGCCCCCCACTCGACCAAGGTTACGGGATTAGTTGAACCACCATTCAAAGACAAAAGAATGAACATCACTACATTTGCAACTAATAACATTGACGTCAAAGGGAAAAACCTCAAATAACTCTTCCAGTTCTCATACCTAATAAATATCATACGTTTCTACTTTCACTCCACCCTGTCAGATCGGCTTTCATCTGATCCACCGTAATAAACTGCGTCCACATTGGACAATGTCTTTCATAAAAGATTATAATGGATTTTGGCACGGATCACCAATTAATAAGGAGGAACATTATTATGGCACAAGAACGTACAGGCGCAGCTACATTCAAAGGTAACCCTATCACATTGATCGGTCCTGAACTGAAAGTAGGCGATCAAGCACCTGATTTTACACTCAGCAAAAACCTGATCGAAGAAGTATCTCTGAAAGACTATGCAGGCAAAATTAAATTGATTAGCGTTGTTCCTTCCCTGGACACCGGCGTATGTGATGCGCAGACTCGTCGCTTCAACGTTGAAGCTGGAGAGCTCGGAGACAACGTAGTTGTCCTGACTGTAAGCGTAGACCTTCCGTTTGCACAGGAACGGTGGTGCGGAGCAGCCGGCGTAGACCGCGTTGTTACTTTGTCTGATTACAAAACACGCTCATTCGGTGAAAATTACGGTGTTCTGATCAAGGAATTCCAACTGGACATGCGTTCCATTTTCGTAGTGGATGCCGAAGATAAGATTACATATGTGGAGTATCTGCCTGAAATGACAGAATCCCCTAACTTCGAGCAAGCCATTGCTGCAGTAAAAGCTCTGCTGTAGAAGTCATACACGCCCCAGAACAAAAGCGAGGAAGGCTCACCTTCTCTCGCTTTTTGTTTTGTCATCATCTATATAGGACGTGTTTGAAAACCGCAAAGGACGCAGTTTTCAGACAAGCCCTAGTCATTTGTTTTGTATTTTGCCAGCTTCTTATCAAGCACAGAGAATAGATTCATAATTGTACGATAATTTGATCCCAGATCTCCAAGGGAACCACGTGAAGCAGAATACATATCTACCGCACTACGCACAGGGCTAACTGAGATAATAGAAACGGTAATATCCATCGTCCGGCCAAACGTTGTACGTTTTTCCAAGATAATCTCTCCAACAGATGGCACTTCGTGCAGCACTTTATAACCTGGAATTTTCTTTAGTGTAGAAGAAACCTCTTCCCACGCTCTCTCTTTAGATAGGTTATAATACCGTGTTTTTAATTTGGGATCCTTGGCTCGATCGCTGGTTCCCTCCATACTTCGGATGATACCTACGAGCGTTCTCTTTAAGGTCAAGACCCTTCCTCCTTTGAGTGTAACCGTTCCATTTATGTATTCTAGTGTAACATTGTTCAAGAAGTAACAAAAGGGTAAGCCGCATTTTTAACAAAAATACGATTCTCCTCACAAAAAAGCACCCTGATGTTCCTGGATTAGAGGAAAATGTCAGGGTGCTGTACTTGTAACATAGGAACCCGCCTATGCCGTCCGGCTACATTGTCTTATGAACCTGCTTGGCAGGTGGGTGGTCGCAAAAATGAATTTGAAGTCCCCATGTCGTATAGACAGGGCGTTTCAGCAACATTTTGTATAGATCTCCCGAAGACATCATCATTGGTTCAAAACAACGAATAACCGAAACGTACATCGCAGGATGTACAGTTATTATATCCCTAACTGTGTAAAAAGTAAATGCCGACAAAGTAAGTTTTATTTTCGCAGTGTTTCGTTTTTGTCTTCCACAGGGCTTGCACCCTCAATTGTTTCGACAGCATCTCCCGCTTGTGCTGCTTCCTCTTCTTCCTTCTGCTTCTGCATTTTCTCCATCTGCTCTTGCATCTTCATGAAAGTAGCATAGAAATTGAAGAACGCGAACCAAGCGATAATGCTTACAATAAAGAAGACAAACAATACTGGATATCTTGAACCGATGTAAATTAACAATCCACTTCCCAGCAAAGTTGAAAATACACGAAACGGTCTAATCAGCGTTAACAAAACTGCATTTTTGATAATTAATCCAATCGACATATGATAGTGCACAACCATTGAGAAAAAGTTAAACAGTGAAACGAACAACAACAGCAGCAACACAAGCATTATAATACCTACGAGCTGCATATTTTTGAACTGTGTCATATAAACCGTGTAATCTAGATACATAATGGCAAAAAGCAGCGTATAGAATATACCACCGATCAAACTTTGTTTGTAATTCTCTTTGTAACCTACAAAGAACGTGCGAAAAATCGGTACATCCGTATCACCCATATTCCATTTACGTACAACCGTAAATAAAGCCGAGGTTGCCGGGAATAGTGTAAGCGGTGCCACAATCGCCATAGCCCAGTTCATTTGTAATGACTCGTTAGCCAAGTTCTGTTGCATTACTAAGACCTTCATAATCATGAAAAACAAGAATGGAGACGAGCAAATAGCCCACAACAAGTTGGTTGCGGCAAGTCGTGTAATCCACTCTGTAAGCCTGTATATCCCGCCCATAGCTCCTTTAAATTCCAAACATTTCTCCTCCTCCGCAGCCTTGCGTGTAACCTGAAGTCTAATATTAATATACCTTATTTTATATAGTAAAAGCCAGTACTTCCCGAAAAGAGATGATTCACCTGATCTCGCCCTATGAACTTTCACATACAAAAAAAAGGAATGAGGCAGTCACCTGCCCCATTCCTTAGATCACACTTATATGTTATTGAATTAAATGTTATTCAAAAGATGAATCTTTGGCAGGACGACGTCCTTCATTGTTGCTCGGACGAGGTTTACGGTCACGGTTGTAACCACCTTCTCTGCTTCCACTACCACCGCTGTTACGATCGCGGTTGTAGCCACCACGTCCGCCGCCACTGCTGTTGCGATCACGGTTGTATCCGCCACCGCCACTGCCGCCACCACTGCGGTTACCACTGTAACCTGATGGTTTACGTCCACCGGAGCGAACATCTGGTTTACGACGTTTAGCACGGATTGGATCTTCTGGAGTCAAATCAACTTGTGCATCTTTTTTGTCACCTGTCAGGAGCTTCAGAGCAGCCGACAAGAGTTGAACAGAATCATATTGCTCAAGCATTTGAATGGCAATGCCTTTGTATTCGTTCAGTTCACCAGATTGTACAATTTCAAGCAAACGCTCAGCTGTCAAACGTTGTTTACCTTCTACAGCCTCTGCCATTGTTGGTAACGGTTTACGTGGAATACGATGACGCGTTACACGCTCAATAAAGTGCAAGTGATCGATCTCACGCGGTGTAACGAATGACCAAGCAGCACCCTCTTTACCAGCACGGCCAGTACGACCGATACGGTGAACGTAGCTTTCAGGATCTTGCGGAAGGTCAAAGTTCACAACGTGAGTTACGCCGGATACGTCGAGACCACGCGCAGCAACGTCAGTTGCAACGAGTACGTCAATGCTGCCGTCACGGAACTTACGCATTACTGTATCACGTTGGTTTTGAGATAGGTCACCGTGGAGACCATCAGCAGAATATCCGCGTTTTTGCAACGCTTCAGCCAATTCGTCAACACGACGCTTTGTACGTCCGAATACAATTGCCAGTTCTGGAGATTCCATATCAAGCAAACGGCTCAAAGCCTCGAATTTTTGACGCTCAGGCACTTCGATGTAAGCTTGGTCAATCAGAGGTGCACTAACTTGTTTTGGAATTACGGATACATGCTCAGGGTTGTTCAAGAATTGTTGAGCCAATTTTTGAATGTTTGGAGGCATTGTTGCCGAGAACAACATCGTTTGACGCTCAGCTGGGACTTGTTTCAGGATGGATTGAATATCCTCCATGAAACCCATGTCGAGCATTTCATCTGCTTCATCCAATACAACTGTTTGTACATCTTCAAGTTTGATGGTTTTGCGATTGATGTGATCTAGGAGACGTCCAGGTGTACCAATGATAATCTGTGGTTTTCTTTTCAGTGCACGGATTTGACGAACGATGTCTTGTCCTCCGTAAATTGGCAGGGAGCGCAAACCTTTGAAGCGGGTGAGTTTTTCGATCTCTTCGGCAACTTGGATCGCAAGTTCACGTGTAGGTGCCATAATGAGGGCGCGGATTTTTTCATCACTTTTGGAGATTTTGCTGATCAACGGAATACCGAATGCAGCAGTTTTACCTGTACCTGTTTGAGCTTGACCGATCAAATCTCTGCCTTCAAGAGCAAAAGGGATCGATTTGGATTGAATCGGTGTTGCTTCTTCAAACCCGAGTTCGGTGATCGCTTGCAGCACCAGTGGTTCAAGATTGAAATCTGTGAAATTTAAATTTGTCAAAATTATTCATACTCCTTCTATATGGTGGACATGGTGGACAATCCACTTTGTTGTCTGTATTCTTAAGTAGCGTTAATATTTATAGGGTATCCCATATGGGCAAATTATTTTCACCATCAACATAATTCGTGAATGGGTCCCCAACATAAGACTAAAACTACACACAAGCATTTGAAACATTTCAAATTTTATTAATACATTTGGAAAAAGTTTCCTACTCAAGAATATCCACAAATCATTATATCACAAAACAATTCAAGATTACCAGCAATCTGGTTTTAAATATAAATGAGGTGATTAAATTGCCCAAAATAATTTGGCACTGTTTAGTGATCATTTTGGGTGCTGCAGCTATTGCCTGCGGCTTCAACTGGTTCTTAATTCCGCATCAAATGCTTAGCGGCGGGGTATCCGGTATTTCCATGCTTCTGGGTTATTTCACATCCCTGAGTCTTAGTATAATGTATTTTGTTCTTAACATTCCCTTGCTCATCGCAGGTTGGTTTATTCTTGGACGACGTTTCATTATATTGAGTATTGTCTCTGTAGCAGCCACATCCTGGTTTATCGGTTTGCTGCCTGTTTTTGCTGTGTCACCAGATCCACTACTTAGCTGTGTGTTTGGTGGTATTCTTGTTGGATTGGGCACAGGCATTTCGTTCCGAGTGGGTGGTTCAACTGGTGGGCTTGATATTGTTGGTTCGATCTTCACACGTAACCGCGACTTCCCCATCGGTACCGTTATGGCCGGTATGAACGGAGCAATTATTATGCTCGCTGGTTACTTGAGTGATAATTGGACTATTGCCTTGGCATCCATGGTATCCATCTATATCACGGGTAAAGTGCTGGATCTGATCCACATCAGCCACATCAAAGTAACACTGTACATTATTACGAATGAGACCGAGGCTATGCTGAAGAAATTACTCGTTCGTCCACGTGGGGTTACAAAGATCAAAACTCAAGGAGCATACACCGATATCGAAAAGGACATGTTAATGACTGTAACGACTCGATATGAGCTGGTTGAGATCAAACGAATCATCAAAGAAACCGACCCAAAAGCATTTGTGAATATTGTGGAAACGGTTGGCGTTATGGGTTCCTTCCGTCGAAGTTGAGACACCTGTACGGTTAACAATTATCATAAATGTGGTATAATAATTGTGCACGGCTCCTAAATATGATGTATAGCAGGATCTGCCCTTCAATTTCACAGGCACTTTGCTTTTCCGATTCGCGCCGAATGACTTACCATTTTGGAATTCGAGTAGGAAAGGGTGATTATTGTGGATATGGAAACGGTAAAACTGTTTGAGATCGTCAACAAATGGTGCCCGGAAATGCTCCCTTTCTTGAAACCGAATGAACTCGACTCACTGATCGTCCTCCGAGATGGGCTGGGCATCTTGGAGCAGGGAGATGCAATGGAAATCATTCAGTACAGTATTTGTGAGCATCAGAACGATATTTACATTCAATAATCTTTAGATTGATCACGCCGCTTCTTGTGGGGGTTGTCCCCATTCAGGAAGCGGTTTTCATTTTTTACACATGTTTCATTACTTAGTTAACAAGGTTAAAAGCCGGGAGAGGTTTACTGTATAACACTGACATGGAAATACATAAAAGGAGTGGAATACAATGAATATGTTTTGGGCCTTACTTGCCATGGCCTGGGGAAGCTTCAGCGGTTCTTCGGTAACATCGGATCAGGGAGTGCAGTCATTTCCATCGATAACGAGTAACTTTAATACAGCCATTATTCAATCTCAACAAGATCAGGTGGTCATCGATGCAGACAATCCCCCTGCTAAAATTGATCCTCAACCCGACGCACCCATTGTCAAAGGTATTTATGTAACTGCCTACAGCGCTGGTGGGGCACGCATGAAAGAATTATTGGAACTAGTAGACAATTCAGAGTTGAACTCCATGGTCATCGATATTAAAGACGATCTAGGATATATTACATACCCCACAGAAAATAAAACATTACTGGAAATGGGTACATCCCAACCTTTCATTCGGGATATTGATGCACTGATGAAAAGACTTCAGAAACATGATGTATATCCCATCGCACGCGTCGTTGTTTTCAAAGATACCATTTTGGCTGAAAAGAATCCGGAACTTTCTTTTAAGAACAAAGACGGAAGCGTCTGGGCTAACAGTAAAGGAGACAGCTTTGTGAACCCTTATAGTAAAGAGGTGTGGGATTACAATGTTGCAATTGCCAAAGAAGCAGCAAAATTAGGATTCAAGGAAATACAATTTGACTATGTTCGGTTCCCGGAAGGCTTTGAGAATCGCGCGGATACGTTAAAATATACGAAAACAGACAAGTCACGGGTTGATATTGTGGCTGAGTTCGTGCAGTACGCTCGTAAAGAGCTTGCTCCATTGGGTGTTAGAGTATCTGTCGATATTTTCGGATATGCGGCATCTGTCCCTGCTGCTGAAGGGATTGGACAGGATTTTGTGAAGATATCAGAGAATGTAGATGTGATCTCACCAATGGTATACCCTAGTCATTACTCAACAGGCTGGTATGGTGTGAAGGATCCGGACAAAGATCCATATACAACGATCAAAGGATCCATGGAAGACACACATAAGAAACTTGATCCAACGAAAGAGCTTAAACCGATCATACGGCCATGGATTCAAGATTTTACGGCTAGCTGGTTAGGTAGTGGACATTACGTGAAATACGGGAAGAAACAAGTGGAAGACCAGATTAAAGCGATGAAAGATATGAATGTGGATGAGTATCTACTCTGGAATGCATCCAACCGTTATACGCCAGGTGTTAATTACGAATAAATATTGAAGAAGGCACTTATCCCAAATTATTAAGTAACGACAGCCCGCACCGTATTAGACGGAGCGGGTTTTTCATGCTGCACTGCTCTTCTCTGTTCAAACGGAATAAAATCATCTACAATAAGTAGCTGTCCAGTAATGACACGATGATGATAACTTTATGAGAATAGCGAGGCGCCTCACGTGAACATGACCACAACAAGCTTTTCACAGAAAGCAAAGCAATTTTTGATCATATTTCTTCCCATTTTCACCACACAGATCGCCTTATCTGCCATGTCTTTCTTCGATACCAACATGTCAGGCAAATTTTCTCCATCTGACCTAGCAGGTGTAGCCATTGGTACAAGTCTGTGGATGCCTGTACAGACAGGCCTTAGTGGTATCCTGATCGGAATAACACCTGTTGTTTCCCATTTACTCGGCGCTAAACGCAAGGATCAGATCGGCTACAATGTTATACAGGCTTTATATCTAGGTTTTGCAGTCAGTTTATTCGTTCTTGCCGCTGGAGCCTTGTTGTTAAAACCCATTTTGAATGCTATGCCGCTGGAGCCGCGAGTGGCTCAGGTTGCGCTTTACTTTTTGAGCGCCCTTGCTTTCGGCATTACTCCCCTATTCGGGTATACCGTTCTCCGAAGTTTTATGGATGCTCTCGGACAGACGCGAATTAGTATGTTAATTACGTTGATCTCATTACCTGTGAACATACTACTGAACTACCTGCTTATTTTCGGACGATGGGGTTTTCCTCAATTAGGTGGTGTAGGCGCAGGGGTAGCAACAGCTTTTACTTATTGGCTCATATTTCTAATCAGTCTTTTCGTTGTACATCGGGTAGAGCCATTCGCTCAGTACGGCATCTTCCGTCAAATGTCTAAAATATCATTCGGAAAGTGGAAAGAACTTCTTAAAATTGGAATCCCCATCGGATTCGCTACATTTTTTGAAACTTCCATTTTTGCAGCTGTTACGTTGTTGATGAGTCGATTCGATACGATTACAATTGCTGCTCACCAGGCTGCCCTGAATTTCGCTTCTACGCTCTATATGTTACCTGTAAGCATCTGTATGGCTCTCACGATCCTAGTAGGCTTTGAAGCAGGTGCTGGGCGAGTCAAAGATGCGAAAGAATACAGCCTTCTTGGCATTGGCGGGGCGATTGTGTTGTCTTTGTTAACCGCCGTCGTATTACTTGTATTCGGCGAACAAATTGCCGGTCTCTATTCGAATGATCAGCAAGTTATTGCACTAACGCAGCACTTTTTAATCTACGCGATCTTCTTTCAGATTTCGGATGCCATCGCTACGCCGACGCAGGGAGCGCTTCGAGGGTATAAGGATGTGAATCCTGCTCTCATCATTACGTTTGTAGCCTATTGGATCATCGGGCTGCCGGTTGGATATATTACAACCACGTATACGTCCCTTGGTGCTTTTGGTTACTGGGTTGGATTGATTACAGGTCTGGCTGTCGGTGCAGTAGCATTGCTGTGGAGATTGTTCCTGGTTCAGCGAAAAGCTGCCCCTGAATCATAAATGTGCAAGCACAAAAAGAGCACGGCCCTTGATAAAGGCTGTGCTCTTTTGTTTTACTTATTTATTATTGGGACAAACGTTGTGCCAGTTCATACGTTTCCACATCAAAATCTTTTTTCGTATTCACGACTTTATCAATATCAGTGAGGACAAGCTCACCTTTGATAATACCACAACCCTTATCCGTCTCACCTGCAATCAGGCTGCGAACAGCGAAGTCACCTAGTCGGCTTGCCAAGTTACGGTCGAATGGAGTTGGTGTACCTCCACGTTGAATGTGACCCAGCACCGTTACTCGCGGTTCATACGTAGGACAACGCTCCATTAATTCTTTTGCAACATCCTCACCTTTACCTACACCTTCTGCTACGATGATGATACTGTGACGTTTGCCATGAGCGAAGTTAGCTTTCATCCGATCTGCTACTTCATCCATGTCAAACGGTACTTCAGGAACGAGAATCGTTTCCGCACCAGAAGCAAGTCCTGCGTGCAGAGCGATATCGCCGCAATGACGACCCATGACCTCAACGATGGAAGAACGCTCATGGGAGGACATCGTATCACGCAATTTGTTCACTGCATCAACGACCACGCTTACCGCTGTATCGAATCCGATGGTGTAATCAGTGAATGAGATGTCGTTATCAATGGTTCCTGGAAGACCCATCGTGTTGATACCCAGCTTACTCAACTTGTTCGCACCATTGTAAGAACCGTCTCCACCGATTACAACCAAACCGTCGATGCCACGAGCACGAAGAATATCCGCTCCCTTTTCCTGACCTTCGGCCGTGTAGAACTCTTTACAACGCGCTGATTGTAGAACTGTGCCCCCACGTTGGATGATATCACCAACACTACGGAGATCCATTGGGAAAATATCGTTGTTCAGAAGGCCTTGGTATCCACGCTGCACACCATATACCTCAAGACCGTGAAATAGTCCGCTGCGAACCACCGCACGAACGGCCGCGTTCATCCCTTGTGAATCGCCACCGCTCGTTAAAACTGCGATTTTTTTTACTGCTGTCATGATGTTTCTTCCTCCTCTAGTTTCACTTCAGGCTCCCGCAACCAATCGCCTGACTTACATGTGCTTGCGAATCCAGCGACTAAAGATAAAGAAAAACACTCTTGTCATTGGACTCTTCTTCATCAAACGCTTGGAAATGGCGCGAACTTCATGTTGTTCGCTTACTTTGGGATCAGACAGGTAAATGGCAAGTAATCCTTCAATGATCATTCGGTGAAAGGAGCTTCCCGGAATGTTCTGCACATCACTGCGCGCCATCTCCACAATAAAAGCAATTCGGTCCAGCATCGTCTCTACATTCTCATAGTAATTACAGAAGTTGAGATCTCCCCCGACACGATCCTCATCCTGGTCGATTAAATAATCGAGCATAATGTGTAATGCGCATACATGCGGAAAATAGGCGGTGTGGATCGAGGCCGCCTGCTCTTCAGTTAGCTGCTCGTCGCTCGCAGCCAAAAACAGCATGAATACGCCCAGCGTAGAGCCAGTAGCGGCGGCAAATTCGTTCCAACGAAACTGAGGCGTGCGGTGACGATGCTCCGACCACCATTCGAGCAAAGCCGTTTCTCTCAGTTCCGGTTTGATATGCTTATATACCTGCAGGTCCGTGTATAGGCCTGCCAGATCCTGAATTTGAGGCTTGGCGGACGCATACCCAGGCAGCTGACGAGTCAACTCCTGACATGTAGTCACCAGATTCCGTAAGTACCCACCGTCATCCTGCTCCTCACGAAGAGCATAATAATTGACTGGTGTTGCCTCGGGATCTACCGCATCAAGCATGGATTGATGGAGCAGACGAAAGTCGTTCGGATCCATCGATGTGCTGCGGTCACACAAATTGTCTAAATAATCACTGATTGTTTGGTAAGCAACAATTAGCGGAATTAAGATATGCCTCTTCGGCATATCGGGCAAAGCATAGACCGTACCACCTTCGCAGTGGAATTGCTTGTCCCTGATGCTAGCGAGAGCTTGGTTGCGCAATTCCTCATTCGGAATTTTCTCAGCCTGTTCACGCCACTCATCTAATTTTTTCCGCGTCTCCGGAATCGTGTACTTGTACACCTTTCTCATCAAATCCAATGAATTCCGTGGATATTGATGACGACTTTGATTTGATTGGCTCAAAATAAATGTGCCTCCACTTGGTTGATACGTATTAGAGCGATTTTTAACCAATCCTATTATAATATGAACCCCTTAATTGTACAAATGATGTACCGCATAATCAGGGCAAAAAATCGCTTCCACTGTCAAGGGTTTATGATATACTAGCTTTATTTGAATCATCAAAGGAGTCCTTCACATGACGTCAAGTGAACCGCTCTCGTGGAGACGGTTATTTGCTTTTTTTGTGCCTCTCGGCATATCTGCCTCTCTTGTCACCATCTCTCACGTTATCATCAATAGTACGCTTGCCCGCTCTGCTCACCCAGAGACGATCATTGCTAGCTATGCAATTGCCGGTAGCCTGCTCACTCTCACCGAACGCCCCTCTACCTTGTTACGGCAAACTTGTTCTGCACTCGTTCGGGATCGACTTTCTTTTCAAGCACTCACCTTTGTAACCAAAATTTTTCTCGCCTGTGTTCTTTTGATCGGATTCGCCATTGTCTATTCCCCTATTGGTACAGGTGTTTTCAAATATTTATTTGGCGTAAGTCCAGATTTGTTATCCCATGTTATCGATGTGTATGAAATTCTGATGTACGTCAGTATTTTCTCTGTTATCCGTAACGTCTATCAAGGTATTATCATAACGAATAATCGAACAAAGTGGCTGACCATCGGCATGTTATTTCGCTTAGCCGGAATGTACGGTCTGTCCCTATATTTTATCTATACTGATACGATTAATAGCGGACGTGTAGGTGCCATCATTTTTGCGGCAGGCATGATGATTGAGGCATTGGTCAGTTTTATCGAAGGAAATAACATTAAACGAAATATGCCTGCTAAGCTCGAGGAACATCCCGTCGAAACGAGAAATGATGTGTTTCGATTCTATAAACCTTTATTGCTGTCCAGCTTTGTCGCACTATTTATCGGACCGGTCATTAATATCGTGCTTGGCAAAACAACGGGTATCGCCTTAGCAATCTCTTCTTTTGCTATTGCCAGCAGTTTGATGCAGCTGATGCTGAGCTTTTTTACGTACATTCACCAGATTGTACTGAATTTTTATGAGATTGACGCGAAATTAGTCAAGAAGTTTGCACTCGTCACTGGATTTATCCCTTTTGCCATGACCGTATCGATTGCATATACACCGCTGGGTCCATGGGTGATGGAAAATGTCATGAGTGTTCAGGGAACTCTATTAGAGCAAAGTCTGTGGACGTTGCGTGCCTTTGTACTCTTTCCTCTGATCTCGCCTTTTCTGGATTACAGCAATGGGCTCATCTTATTACGAGGACAGACCAAAACGATGTTTCGCTCACAAACAGCCAATGCAATCTGCACGATTATCGTTCTTCTTATTCTAGTGAGCATCTTCCCAGCCTGGAATGGAATGATTGGAGCCGTTGCGCAATCTCTGGGGTTACTTGCGGAACTGGTTATCGTGTGGTTGGTCATTCGGCGTACGACCAAAGAACCTTCGATGTCTGCTCGATCTTCTAGGAAATCGACTTCACTGAAAGGTTAATGCTGGAAAGTTATTTAGGATTGGAGTTTTCTCAACATGAAATTAAGTCACAACGCCCGCCCAGATCAGACCTGGTTGCGGGCACTGATGTTTACTATTTTTGGTTCAACCGTACTGGTGGTTTCTTACTTCCAACTATTCTTCAGTCACCTTGGGTTCTCGCGCGCAGAAATTGGTTACCTATACGGGATTGGCCCACTTGTATCCGTGTTCTCCAACATGTTCTGGAGCATGGCGAGTGATCGTTACAAAACGGTACGCAAAGTCATGATCATCTTGCTAGCAGGGCAATTTATTACTGGTATTTTGCTAGCCAATGCGACAACGTTTGGAGAAGTCTTTATACTTGTTTCTTTATTTTACTTTTTCTATTATCCGATCTATCCGCTTGCAGACACGATGGCCATTACGACCGCTAATAAATACGGCAGGAATTTCACGACCATACGTGTATTTGGTTCAATTGGATATGCGTTCTTCGCCCTCACCATCGGCTACTTCCTTGGCTCGTTTGGAGTAGGTTGGACGATGTGGTTATGTATAGTCCTAGCTGGAACTACGTTCCTCATTAGCTTACGACTACAGGATCAACCATCCGGTGGCAGCACTAAGATGGATCTGTCGGGGTTATGGGCTATTCTAAAACGCCGAGATGTGCTAAGCTTTTTCGCCTGTGTTTTTTTGCTTGCCATGGGTCATCGAATGAATGAAGCCTTTCTCACCATTACGCTCAAAGAATTGGGCGCTGGCGAAGGTTTAATTGGCTGGTCATTACTGATCTCTTCTGTGAGCGAAATTCCAATTTTCATGTTACTGAGTAAATATGGCAGTCGGTATAAGGAGTTGCCTTTGATTGCCTTTGCAGCTCTGATGTATGCCCTACGTCTATTACTAATGTCGATATCTCATACACCTGAAGCAGTGGTTGCTATTCAATTTATGCACAGTGTAACATTCGGTATATTCTACGTTACCGCAGTTCGATACATTACCAACCTTGTGCCAGATGAATACCGCGCGACAGGTATGGCTCTCTTTACGATCGTATGGTCTAGCTTAGCCGGTTTACTTAGTGGAACATTGGGCGGACTCCTGATTCAGCATGCGGGTCGACAAACCTTTTACCTGACCGCGATGGCCTTCTCTCTAGCTGCGTTGCTTGGATTCGGCCTTAAACTATTATTCGGCGTTACTCGTCGAACAGGTTGATGAATGTGAAATCCATTCAAATTCTCAGCAAACTGAATTAAATACGTCAAAACTACACATAATGATATATAATCATCAAAAAAAGCACAGCCTCCTAAATAGGGACTGTGCTTGTGTTCGTATATTCAGCTATAAGTCATTTATAAGAAGTCCGTTGACCGGAAAGATTCTTACAATTTAGTTACGTTAGCTGCTTGAGGACCACGGTTTCCATCAGTGATTTCGAATTCTACCGCTTGACCTTCTTCCAATGTTTTAAAGCCGTCGCCTTGGATTGCGGAGAAATGTACGAATACGTCCTCGCCGCCTTCAACTGAAATAAAGCCATAGCCTTTTTCTGCATTAAACCATTTAACTGTACCTTTCAAATGAACAACCTCCTAAAAATATCGCCATCTATGGCGAATATCCTTATTATACTGTAAGCCCCTCCATTTTGCAATTTTTCTTTTTTATAAATCCCGAAAAAATTTGCTTTGAATCGTAGGGTACGGTATCATTTTACCAAAACCGTTAGTTTGGAGACTACCTATGATAAAAAAACATGAAATATACAAAACAGACAAATGGAATATGATGACTGTGGAAGTACAAGGCAAGTATCTTGTGCTTCGTGAAATCTCGGAAGAATGGGGCGAGGAATGTCATACGTTCTTAAGCCGTCCAGCCTTAATGCATTGGGCTGAGCGTCGTTTCCCAAAAGCTGATTTCGAGAACCGCGAGGATGAATGGCGCCAGCTGATGGCTGCTTTCAAAGAGGTCTAAATTGATGCAGCTCGATTCAAGTAATGTCGTCATATTTATTATTCTTGCCTTTTCCCTAGGGATTGTGCTGATTTTGGGACGTAATTCCATCCCGGATCGCCTGAGACGAGGCATGGCTCTTATCGCCACTCTTATGATTTGCTTTGCTTTTTTCCTGATTGTATATTTCCTCTACAATATGGGTGCTTAGCTTCTCAAATAATTCAACGTACGCCAGGTCATACTATATGAAATATTGGTATGGCTGAGGAGGAAATACGTTGAAATATCGCAGATCACTGGCTATTTTACTGGTTTTTAGCTTAATTCCTTCGTCTCTGCCCCTTTCAGCGGTCGAGGCGAAGACTGCTTCATCCATAGATTCATCATTACCATTAAGGAGGATTCCCATGAGTCAATTATTGAAACGTTCCGAGGTACCAACTGAACACACTTGGAAACTGGAAGATTTGTTTGCCGATCAGAAAGCTTGGGATCAGGAGTATGAAGAAGTCTCTTCTTTGACGAAGAAAGCCTCCGAATTTCAAGGCAAACTAGATAAACCCGAAGCATTAAAAGCATGTTTCGAACTGGAAGATGACATATCTCTCAAGATCGAGCGCCTTTTTGTTTACGCACGCATGCACCAAGATGAAGACACAGCTAATCCTACATATCAAAATCTTTCCCAAAAAGCGCAAAAGCTGAGTGTTCAAGTTGGGGAAGCACTTTCGTTTGTAACACCTGAGATTTTGGCACTTCCAGACAATCAACTGGATGCATTAATTGCTGATGAGCAGCTTAGAGCCTACAAGTTCACTTTAGAAGAAATGAAACGGGAAAAAGCGCATGTCCTGAGCAAAACGGAGGAAGCTTTGCTCGCCCAAGTAGGCAACCTCTCTCAAGCTCCGCAAACGATTTTTAGCATGTTGAACAATGCGGATCTCAAGTTCCCAAAAATCAAGGATGAACATGGAAACGAAGTGGAACTGACACACGGCAGTTATATTCAATTCCTGGAGAATCCGAACCGTGAAGTTCGCGAACGTGCTTTTAAGGCAGTTTATGAAACCTATGGTAAACAAAAAAATACAATTGCTGCTGCCCTAAATGCCAATGTAACGAAAAATATGTTCTATGCAGACGTACGTAAGTACCCTTCTGTACTGGAAATGTCCCTCTACGGTGACAACATTCCGAAGGACGTATACACCAACCTCGTGGATACTATTCACGAAAGCCTTCCTTTGCTGCACCGTTACATGGATCTGCGCAAGAAACTGCTTAATGTGGATCAACTGCATATGTACGATCTTTTTGCTCCACTCGTAGATGAGTACAAGATGGATATTACTTATGATGAAGCAAAACAAATCGTCAAAGACGGCCTGAAACCGCTGGGTCAGGATTATGCTGATACACTTCAGGCAGGTTATGAAAATCGATGGATCGATGTATATGAGAATGAAAACAAACGCTCAGGCGCTTATGCATGGGGAGCTTACGGCACCCATCCTTATGTCCTGCTCAATCACAAGGATAATCTGAACAGCATGTTTACACTTGCTCATGAAATGGGTCATGCGCTGCATTCTCATTATTCAGATACAACTCTTCCATATCGTGATGCGCAATACACCATCTTCCTTGCTGAAGTTGCATCCACCACGAACGAAGCATTATTGATGGATTATCTATTAAATAAATCAACCGATCCAAAAGAGAAGTTGTATCTATTAACTTATTATGCAGATCAATTCCGCACCACTGTATTCCGTCAAACGATGTTTGCCGAATTCGAGAAGATCATTCATGAACGCGCGGAGCAAGGTGACGCACTTACTCCACAGCTGCTATCCGAGATTTATTATGATCTGAACGTACAATACCACGGTAAAGACATGGCGGTGGACAAAGAAATCGAAATGGAATGGGCACGTATTCCCCACTTCTATAACAGCTTCTATGTGTACAAATACGCTACAGGCTTCTCAGCCGCAACAAGCTTCTCGAAGCAAATTCTGGAAGAGGGTCAACCTGCTGTAGATCGCTATCTTGGTTTCCTGAAAAGTGGCGGTAGCGATTACTCCATCAACATTTTGAAAAAAGCTGGCGTGGATATGTCCTCGCCGCAGCCGATCCGTGAAGCTATGAGCGTGTTCAAAGAACTGATCGAGCAGATGGAGGAATTAACTAAATAAGGTTGTTATTCCATCCCTACGACCTGCATCCCTTGCCCATTCGGGCAGGGGATTTTATAATCATTGCAGGATGCAACCTCAGGCTAATGGGGTAATGTATCTTAGTCCTGAATTGTTCAACAAGGAGGCAACACCATGAAAATGCAATGGGCGCTTATTGCAGGTCTTGTTTTTGCACTTTTTACCGGAATATTTGCTGTAATTAATGTGAATTCGGTGGAGGTTAACCTGCTCTTTAACACGTTCCAAATCCCGCTAATTCTTCTGATTCTCGGCTGTACGCTGATCGGTGGAATTATTGTTGGGTCATACGGCATCTATCGCCAATATCGACTGCAGCGTGAAAACAAACAGTTGAAGTTACGCGTATCTGAATTAGAGAATGCCAAATCAAGCACTGACACATTCGATTCCTACGCTTCGATGGATACAATCGGAACAACTGAACCGGAAGGTTCTATTGCCAATGAATCTATCGAAAGCCAGCGTAAAGGAAATCCGACAGGTACGTTGTAAAAAAGCAGACAGCCTGCTGGCCTAAGGAATGGGTGAGTTTCAACATTCCTGCCAGACAGGCTGTATTTGTTACCGCGTTCGTTCCACAACCATGATTTTGAAGGGGGAAGTTATACCATGACATTTACCATTAATGAATCTTATGTCTTAACTCTGCTAAAAAAATTGCTTGATACACCGAGTCCAAGTGGATATACTCACCATATCATCGAGATGATTCGTGAGGAAGCCGAGAAATTATCCATTCCTTTTGAACTAAACAATAAAGGCGGCTCAATTCTTACACTGGCTGGGCAAGATTCATCCAAAACGATTGGACTTAGCGCACACGTTGACACACTAGGCGCGATGGTTCGCTCAATTACTTCATATGGCACCTTGAAGCTAACGTCGGTTGGCGGTTTCTCCATGCAGAGTATTGAAAATGAATACTGTACAATTCATACTCGGGATGGTAGAAGCTACACAGGTACCATTCTCTCTCTCCACCCCTCCGTACACGTCTATCCGGATGCACGTACCTTCGAGCGAAAAGAAAATCATATGGAAGTCCGTATTGATGAGGTCGTTAATTCCAAAGAGGATGTATTGGGACTCGGCATTTGTGTCGGTGACTTCATTTCCTTCGATGCCAGAGCTGTGATTACACCAAGTGGTTATATCAAATCAAGACATCTTGATGATAAAGCCAGCGTAGCTGCCTTGTTTGGCATACTGGAGTCTGCTCACCGCGAGGGCTGGAAACCTCTACATAACGTGTCCTTGTTAATCTCCAACTACGAAGAAGTTGGGCACGGGGCATCCTATATTCCTGCTGAGATCAGTGAGATGATCGCTGTAGATATGGGAGCTATGGGTGATGATCTCAGTTGTAAAGAAACCGATGTATCGATCTGTGCCAAGGATTCTTCGGGTCCATACGACTATGAGATGACAAGCCGCTTAATTGAGCTGGCCAAAGAAAGCAAAATGGATTATGCCATCGACATTTATCCGCAGTATGGATCAGACGGCTCTGCCGCCTTACGTGCTGGTAACAACATTCGAGCTGCACTCATTGGCCCAGGGGTACACGCCTCTCATTCCATGGAGCGCACACACAAAGATGCCGTGCTAAATACCGCGCGACTGCTTACAGCATATATAACAACCAAATAAGCTGATCGTCATACAATGGGCAATTTCATAATGTAAAAAGAAGCACTTTCCGTCTACTATCAGTCTTATCAAGTTGAATACTCAGTAACCGGTATTTAACGTAAACAGGGTACGTCTTGCACCATAACATAATGGATGCAGACGTACCCTATTTAAATATTTTTATAGATATTAAGCCTAATCAGCAAGCTCAATATGTTGATGATAACGACGCTCCAAGCTCTCCTTGGTTGCCTGATGGGCACGTATTTCATTTTTGAGCACATGCATCGTACGGCGAATCGTACTTTGTCCCTCCTGCACCTGAGACTCAGCTTTACGAATTTTGTCCTGAACCATCCAATCTACGAAGAGATTATCGAAAAAATAATCAGCGAACGATAACAAACCTCCGAGTTCTAAATCGGCTTTGACTGCCATTTTGACATCATCCAGCTCCTTCTGGAAACGTTTCAGATGTCGTCCAGCTTCATTTATGGCAGATTGTGCATCATCCATCCGGCTACGCTTGATATGAGTGGATATCATCCCGCCACCCATCATATCGTACACTCCCCAGTTCCCAGCTGACTTTAGAGCCTCTGCTGCACGATCCAAAGCGAGCATTAGACGTTTACCTTCTCGTTCCGCCTCTTGTAGCTCCTTCAATTCCCCAATGACATGCTCACGATCCTCTACCATCTGTTGCAGTTCGTGATCTCTCGCTAGCAAACGGTGTTCCTTCTTGCCCCATAGCTGCTTGTAATCACTTTCCCAAAACTGAAGTTCCCGCTGTCCATCCAGCTCACGTTGTACCTGCAAACGCTGTTCTTGTATATCCTGTAACATACGGCATGCTGTGTCATACTCAGCTTTGCTTTCCATAAGCTCCAACTCTTCCTTCTCTAACTGTTCCTGTTTCTTACCCATTAAATTATAGAAAAATGCCGACAATGTCATGCGATTTAGACGATCTACATCGCTTTGTTCCTTTTCCAGATGCTCCAAACGTCGCTCTACTTTCGCTTTCCATTCGTTCTCTTCCTCATTTAGTTTCGCCAGCCTACTCTTCCACTTCTCGTAAATTCTCCCCTTTTCCTTCAGAATCGCCAATTGTTCATTTATTTCTGTATAACCCATGTGGTACCAGCTCCCTCCTATGGAATTCTTTACTTAATACAACGTAATAAAAGGAGAAACGTTTCATATATAGTCGTTAATACTTTTAAAGAAATCAAACATACGCGTAAACTTTTGTTATATAAAAAAACCCTTTTCATCAGCAACATAATGTCGCGTTTGAAAAGAGTCCTAGTTAAAACTAATAGGTTAAATCAATCTTAACTTACATCTTGGCATTGTATCTTGCCATGCTAATCATAAAACAATCTTATGATTTGCTTTTCTCAATTTGCTCTGCAAGTTCATTCAAGTACGTCCAACGTTCCATCAGTTCTTCTAAATGACGCTCAGCCTCTGCCTGTTCTGCCATTAACTCCTGCAGACGGGCGGAGTCACTGAAGGCTGCCTCCATATCGGTATTGATTCGTGCCAGATTAGCTTCAGCCTTCTCAATATTCTCATCAATTAGATCATACTCACGTTGTTCCTTGAAGCTGAATTTCAGCTTAGGCTTCGCTGTAGAAGTAGCCGACTTACGTTCATCCGTTGATGATTTGGAATCGGTACTTGCCGCCGCACCGTTTGTCTGAGAGGACGTAACCGTATTAGATGTCGCATTCTTTAACATCCATTCCGCATACTCACTATAATCGCCCACATGAACCCTTACAGCACCTTCACCTTCAAAGGAAAGAACCTTATCTACCGTACGATCCAAGAAGTACCGATCATGGGATACCACGAAGACAACGCCAGGGAAGTCATCCAGATAATCCTCTAGCACAGCCAAGGTCTGGATATCCAGATCATTCGTCGGCTCATCAAGCAGTAAAACGTTAGGTGCAGCCATTAATACACGAAGTAAATATAGTCTACGCTTCTCCCCACCCGACAACCGAGAGATTGGTGTCCATTGCGCTGTAGGCGTGAAGAGAAAACGTTCTAACATCTGCGATGCGGTAATTAGCGAACCATCTGCCGTTTTCACGTTCTCGGCAACTTCCTTGATGTACTCAATAACTCGCAGCGATTCATCCATCTCCTGATGTTCCTGTGTGAAGTAACCGAGGTTAACAGTTGGCCCCACAGAAACCTCACCAGCGTCCGGTTCTAGCTTGCCAGAAATCATCTGTAACAGCGTCGATTTACCGCTACCATTCGGACCAACGACCCCTACTCGATCTCCTGGTACAGCGATGTAACTTAGATCTTCAATCAGTTTACGTCCACCTGCAGATTTGGATAAATGCTCAATCTCCAGTATCTTCTTCCCTAACCGGGTTGAGCCAACAGAAACGTCCATTGAGCCGGAACGGTTCAGCCCTTGTTGATCCTTCAATTGCTCATAGCGATCAATTCTCGCTTTTTGTTTGGTCGTACGAGCTTTAGCACCGCGTCTAATCCAAGCAAGCTCTGTACGCAGCAGATTTTGCCGCTTCTGCTCTGATGCAGACTCACGTTCTTCTCGCTCTGCTTTTAATTCTAGGAAACGGGTATAGTTAGCCTCGTACCGGAATAATCGTCCATGGTCTAGCTCAAGCATGACATTAGCAACACGATCGAGGAAATACCGATCATGCGTAATCATCAAGAGAGCTCCACGACGTTTTTGCAAATATTGCTCCAGCCACACAACAGAGTCATTATCAATATGGTTGGTCGGCTCATCCAGAATAAGCAGTTCACACGGATGAATTAACGCAGAAGCTAGAGCTACCCTTTTACGCTGTCCTCCAGACAATGTGCCCATACGTGCATCAAACTGTCGTATACCCAGCTTAGATAGAATGCTTTTGGCTTCGCTTTCCATCTGCCAGGTCTGGAGCTGTTCCATCTGTTGATTCAAACGCATCAGACGCTCTTGCAAGGCTGGGTCAGAAGAATTAAGTTCCAATAATTCCATCGTTTCGGTATATTCACGCACTGTCTTCATCTCAGGGCTGTCGCCTTCAAACACTTGTTGCAGTACGGTATTGTCTGGATTGAATTGAGGATTTTGCGCGAGAAATTGAATGCGTACATCGTTCCCGATGGCAATCTGTCCACCATCTGCAGGCTCAATGCCTGATATTACACGTAGGAACGTTGACTTTCCTGTTCCATTCACACCTACGACCCCAATTTTATCTTGATCCCCCATACCAAATGAGGCATCCTTGAACAATATTTTTTCGCCATAGCTTTTTGAAATTTGCTCTACAGTCATTATGTTCATTGTTTGTACCTACTTCTCTGTAAATTGATATTCGATATAAGTTGTTACAGCGTTCTACACTTGAATGAACGAACGGCAGCCATCCAAGAACAGTGCAGCTGCAAAGGAAATGCGTTTGTTCAGATCGTCCTCGTTAAACTCCGGATTAAGCATAATGTCCATTTTCAGCCGATCTAGAATTCCAATATAAGCCTCAGCTAACAGCACAGGCTCAGGCACATTGGCGCTTTTCAGCACCTCACATACCATACTCATATATTCATTCATGAACCCTTTCATAAACTTCATCAGATCAGGGTCATTATTAGGTGCCATAAAAAATAGTTTAGTATGATTACGCCGCTCATAATAATAAGTTAAATGCGTTTTCGCGATAGCACCAAGCTTGTCACCCGTATTTTCATTGGATTTCAAAGCATAATCAAGCCGGCTAATAAAGCTATTACAATCCCGCTTCGATACGGCAATAAACAATTGTTCCTTACTTTTAAAGTATAAATAAATCGTGCCCTTTGCAATGCCTGCCTCGTCTGCAATATCAGACATCTTGGTCTCATAAAATCCTTTTGAACCAAAGATACCATAAGCCGCATCCAGAATAGCCTCTGATTTGTCTCCTTGAACAGTACTCAACAGTACTCCCTCCCTACAACGCCAAAATAATCCCCAATACAATAGCCAAACATCCGCCAATGACCGAGCTTAGTACGTTTACCAGATCATTACTCATCCATGACCATCCACGCGAATGCACTGTTGCATGGCCGCAATGTTCAGCAACCTCGACCTCGCGTCCGCACACTGTACAACGATACATGTGCTGGAGCGTCGCACCTAGATAAGAATCTGCAAATGCGCCTCCAAGCCCGCCGACTAGTCCAACCATCATCCAACCGAATAAGCCTAGCCCTTCCAGTCCCGCAATCCAGGAAAAGAAAAACGCACCTAATCCGATTAATGCTCCACCCACAGCAGCAGCCATAGTTCCTAGCCAGGATACCCCTCCCGAAGTACCAGGTGTAAGCACCTTCCATGTCACTACTGAGCGTGGTGGTCTACGACTCAGGCTTCCCCACTCCGTCGCCCATGTATCCGATGTAACGGTAGCCATTACACCGATAAATGCATACATCCAGAATGGATGTGGAGCAATCCAGTTTCCTAGACACAGCACCATGCCTATGCCACCGTTAGCCAGCACTTGACCAGCGTCCCGGTTTCCTGTTTTGGCATACGACTTTTCCAGCTCCTGCTTGCGATCCTTATGATATTTGGAGAGTAGCGTTGAGGTGATGAAAAATAATAGCAGCGTCCCAAACCAGAACAGGTTACCTGCCCCATAATAAATCGTACCCATCAGCACAGCCGCTAGGCTGCCAGATCGAGTAAGTGATTTTTTCCGGTAGGCTGCTCCAGCTACGATTAAAGCGCACACCGCGCCAATGATCCAGTTCATACATTCTCCTGCACATGGTAGCTCACATCGCCCACATGTTCTTTTTATTTTTGAAATCTAATTATACCACGGTTTGATCCTAATGCCGAAATACGAACTCACTAGCTAATCACAAGATAAACTCCGCCCAAAAGATGGAATTTATTACCACATGTGTTTTATCTCTATTTAAGTTTGACTTCAGGTTCTTCAATTACACTAAATCTAGAACTAGTACATAGCAAGTGAACTTTAATAATTCCAAATTGAAATGAGGATGACCTTTATGAATATGAAACGTGTAATCATTGTTGGTACGATGATCGTAACGATGTCTTTTGCCGGAACGGCTTGGAGTAAGTCCGCAATTACACCGATTCCCCTTGCCAAATGGTCTATTATCAGCATGAATGCAACGGAACAGAGTGAACAGAAAGAGGATGCGTTGCTTCATGCGCTTAATCAAACTACGGACGTCGCACTCGTTCGAGATTTGTATGCCGGTAAATCGCTACGAATGATCGCTGAGGCGAACGACGGTGATATCGATGCGGTCATTGAACTACAAATCGCTGAGCTAAGCAAACAGTTGGATGAGCGACTCGCGAATGGAAGCATTAGCTTGGAACAGCATACTGCACAACAAGCAGAGCTCACCTCGGTAGTGACTAAGAGCGCTAATACCTCATATCTATCCATCTAAGTTGCAGAGACAGTTACTAGGCTTAACCAGCTATCCATTGGCATATAAAAAAGGAGCGTTTACACGCCCCTCATGTTACTCACAAGCAAATGCTCCATAATTAATTAGCTGCCACAATCGTGCACTGGCCTACAGACTCGGCATTCCAAGTGAGTTCAAGAACATCGCCAGCTACAGTTGATCCTACACCCTCAGGTGTACCTGTGAAAATGACATCACCTTCTCCAAGACCGTAGTGTTGTCCTACGTAGTCCACAATCGTCTGGAGATCAAAGATCATATTACGAATATTACCACGCTGAACCTCTTCACCATTTTTGTTCAGCGTAAAATCAGCCTTTTGCAATGAATCTACATCTGTGAAGGCTTGAAACTCCGTGATCGGCGCTGAATTTTTGAACCCCTTGGCTGCAGTCCACGGATGTCCCTTTTTCTTAATCACTGACTGCACATCACGCAATGTAAAATCGATACCAAAAGCATACGCATCAACGAGGTCCACCATAGAAATTCCAGGCTGATAGTTCTGTCCGATTCGAATCACTAATTCGGCTTCATAGTGTACTTCGCCTTGGGTAAAAGGCAATGTAATTGCTTCTCCATTAAGCGGTACCACCGCATGAGAAGGTTTCATAAAGATCATCGGTTCATCCGGTACTGCATTACCCAATTCTTCAGCGTGAAGTTTATAATTGCGTCCTACACAGTATACGTTACGAATATTTGTCAGCATCGGTTGATAACCACCTTTATCAGATTCATTAGCGCAGATGAAGAATGTATTTTGCTTTTTCATATAAGTACATATTATAATTCACTTCGAAATGATTGCAAATTAGGGTCTGAAAAAATGACGTGCTGTTTCGTGGAACGCCTTCTCCCACACATCAGGACAGTTCGTACATAACATCAGCGTAGGATCAATTGCGGCGAGGCGCTTCATGATCGTTTTGTCGTCCACAGTCCAAGCCATCACCTGAATCTCCTCGTGTTGCATCTCGCGCATCAAGGATTTATCCACATTGGTATAACCGATGGACAGGAAGCTGCACTGCAATTGTTTTAATCGAGCTACCAGATCGCCTGGACGAGCATCAATGATCAATCCCGTTTGGAACTCTGGTGCAATCTCTTTAGCTTTAGCTAATGCTTTTGGTTCAAAGGAAGTCAACACCACATCATGCTGCATATGTCTCTTTCTCACTTCATGAATGACGGCTTCAGGAAGATCTGGATACATATCCCCTTGCGTTTTCAGCTCAATATTCAGTCGAACCTTGCCACAACAGCGATCTAACACCTCGCCAAGGGTAGGAATCCGTTCTCCTACATAGCTTTTTCCTTTCCATGATCCTGCATCTAACTTCTCTATGTCCGACCAATTCGTCTCCCGTACAAGACCCTCTCCGTCTGTTGTTCGATTAAAGGTAAAGTCATGAATGACAACAGGGACACCATCACGTGAACATTGTACGTCCAGTTCGATCCATTGTACTTGGGGCTGCTCCATAGCAAGCTCAAAGGCTGCCATCGTATTCTCTGGTGCAATGGAAGAAAAACCACGATGCGCAACACAGCTATTGTTCAATCTGACCCACTCCTCCACAACGTTCTAGCTTCATTCATATACTACTTACCCATTTACATCATCATATGTTCAAGACTAATTAACTAGGGGAAGCAACACCGCTGGCATCAAAGCGAACACCTGGTGAAAGCTCCGTCATCTGCTGTAACAGTAGCTTATTAGCTTCACCTAGCATAGGAATGGCCTGACCCAGTGCAGCCTCATAAGGAATTACCTTCATACTGCATTTGGCTTCTGCACTGCAGCGAGCTTGAAATACAGCCGTTTTCCATGTTTCCTCTGTGGTTGATTTAGAGAAAATAAAATTACCTGTACTGTATGCGATCCATTTGCCCTTATAGTATTCCATGCCTTGTAACACATGCGGATGCCCCCCTATAACAAGGTCTGCTCCTGCATCTACAAATTCATGTGCCAAGCGCGTCTGATCATCATTGGGCGTACTTACTCGCTCTACTCCCCAATGCGCCACAACAATAACGAGATCCGCATTCTTGCGCGCATCCTGAATGGCTTTTACCGCGGCAGTGGAATTGTAGGCTTCAGCTACACCAGCTCGATTGCCTTCTGCCTTCCAACTCGCCTCAGGTACGACACGGCTGAAGCCAAGTAATGCAATTTTCATTCCTTTACGCTCCAGATATGTAGGCGCATATGCTTCATCCTGATTCATACCTGCTCCGGTGTGAGCGATTCCATATTCCTTCAGATAACCTAGCGTATCCACTAGACCTTCGACACCCTGATCCAAAATATGATTGTTCGCGAGATTAACCGCATCAAATCCCGCATCTGCCATAGCCGCTAACGCTTTGGGCGAAGATTTGTATACATATGTTTTGTTAGCTGCACCTGTACCACCAGTCGTTACCGGTGTTTCCAGGTTTCCAATTGTCAGGTCATCATCCTTAAAGAGGTTGCCTAACTTCTGAAAGGGATAATCGTATCCATTCTTCTCCAGCAGCTCAGCTACTTTTCCCGAGAACTGTATGTCCCCGACAAAATGAATCGTTACGTCATTAGCTGAATTAACAGGCTCTTGGTTCCCCGGTGCTGCTGCTGAGCTACCGTTCCCTTTAGAGCTGTCTGACTTAGACGGTTTGGCCGGCTGCTTTACGTCCGTTCCAGACGTATCTTTCGAATCCACGTTGGCAGCATCTTCCGTGTGATCCGACTGGTCATTACTAGTTTTTTCAGCATCTTGGTCATTGGACACAGCCAGCTCCTCTTCCGCAATATCATCCGTCTCAGGGGTTGCCTCAGGTGTCGTTAACGGGTCACCACCTTGAGGTTCTACCTCACTAGAAGATTCTGGAGTGACCGTTGTCACCTCCACCGCACGATCTGCCTGCTCTCTCATTTCAATGACATAATACAAGCATACAAGTCCGATCATTACTATTAGTAACAAATTAATGACCCAAACAATCCGTTTGCGAGTACGTCTCGTTTTTTTCTTTACTTCACTTCGTTGGGATCTTGGCGGATACATAGGCAACTCCTCTTCTATACAGCAATCTTATTCATTATACCAGCCATGGTATGGAATGGTATAAAAAAAGCTGTCTTTCCTGTAGAAAATCTACGCTCAAGACAGCTCTATATGAGATTGTTTAACAGAGTTTCTTTCGAACATTCAAACTCTGTTAATTAGTAGCAAGTTGCTGTACTGCTAGCATCGACATTTCTTTTGCCTGTCTAATGCAGTCAGGTAACCCTACACCTTCATAACCCGCACCCGCGATATATACACCAGGCAACTGTTTGCCAAGCTCTTCACGCAATGCGGAGATATGCTCTAAGTGACCTACCGGATATTGAGGCATCGACTTGCGAAGTCGAGTGATCTCAGCAAAAATTGGCGTGGCTTCAATGCCCATTGTCTCTCGTAAATCCTTCATCACCAATTCTGTTAGCGCATCATCCGGAAGCTCCACATTCTGCTCATCCCCGGAACGGCCAACATAACAGCGCAGCAGCACTTTATCATCTGGGCTAGTATGTAGCCACTTCGTTGATGTCCATGTGCAGGCAGTGATATTGCGGCCTTCCTTACGCGGAACGAGGAAGCCAGAACCATCGAATACATGCTCTACATCCTTTTTCTCAAAGGCAAGCACAACATTGGCTACAGATACATAATTAATCGCATCAAGTGCCGCCGTATCCACATGGGGTTGCAGTAACGATGATGCTACATACGTAGGCACTGTAATTACAACCTCATCCGCATCAAGACTATGACCATTGTCCAATTGAACCTTATATCTAGCTTCACTTCCAGCCTGAACATTCAGTGATTGTACTGAAGTATTCAGCAGTTGCTCGACATCTTGTAGATCATGCACAAGTGCATGAACAAGACTCTGAAGCCCCTGACGGAAATTAAGAAAAGCACTTTTATTCGTGCCTGTGTGAGTTTCTGCAGGTTTACGCCCTGTCATCATGCCTCGAATTAGGCTGCCATAATCTCTCTCAACTTCTCCGAATTGAGGAAAGGTAGCTTGTAGACTTAGTCGGCGCATATCCCCTGCATAAATGCCCGCTAGTAACGGTTCAGTTAGATTCTCAAGCACTTCCGTACCTAGGCGTCGTTCAATCATATAGCCTAATGACTCATCTTCTGTTGTACGTTTTGGAGGAATGAAGAAATCCATTAACGCACGCATTTTTCCTGCGGGGGATACCAGACCACTCCGCAGAAAAGGTCTAAGTTCCGTTGGAATACCCAGAACGAGTCCTGCTGGCATTGGATGAAGCTTGCCACGCTGCATAATGTATGTTTTCTTGGACTCCGGATTCTGACTCACGAGTTCATGGTCAATCTCAAGTTCCTTAGCCAGATCAATCATCGCTGTTTTGCGAGCTAGGAACGAATCCGGTCCCTTTTCAATAACAAATCCGTCACGGTGAAGGGTCTCAATCATGCCACCCATGGAGGAGCTTTTCTCCACCAGAGTAATTACGGGTTCAAACCCTGCTTCCCGATAATGCTTCCGTATATAGAATGCCGCGCTGAGGCCGGTTAGTCCGCCGCCTACAACGACGACACGCCGTTTCTTATCTTCCATTACACATCCGTTCCTTGCTGCCACTGGCTTAGAATGACGTCACTGAGCGTCTCCATGTAGAGTGGATCACTGTTCAGAGAATCTGTACGCATAAGGCGCATATCGATCTCTTTAGCAATCGCTTTGGCCTCGATATCCAGATCATACAGGACTTCCAGGTGATCCGATACGAAACCGATTGGAGCGACTAACACATCCTCTACCTGCTCACGGGAAAGCTCCTGAAGGGTATCCAAAATATCAGGACCAAGCCACGGCTCGGCTGTACGCCCCGCACTCTGCCATGTAAATTGCCAGTTGGTGATACCCAGTCGAGAAGCAATAACCTCAGACGTTTCCAGTAGCTGTTGTGGGTATGGGTCTCCGATATCTACAATTCGTGCCGGCAAGCTATGTGCGCTGAACAATACACGAACATCCCCACGTTTGGCTCCTGCTTCTTCAAACATATCTAACTTCGCACTTACGCGTGTAGACAGAGCCTGAATCAGCTTCGGATGCAGATGATAGCTCTCGATAAAGGACATCTGAATGCCCATTTCTTCGGCCTTCTCGTGTGCCCGCTTAATATAACTGCCTACACTCATCGTGGAATAATGGGGAGCAAGTACAATCCCGATGGCGGACTGGATTCCGTCTTTTGCCATCTGCTCCACACCGTCTTCAATGAAAGGATAAGCATGTTTGAGCCCCTGATAACATTTGAATTCTACCTCACTCGCACGCTCATCCTTGTTCAATGTTTCTTGCAACGCTCGAACTTGATTATCGGTGTTTTCCCGAAGGGGGAACACGCCTCCAACAATCGCTTCATAGCGATCACTAAGTTCCTTCAATTGCTCCGGCTCAGGTGCGCGACCTCTTCGAATATGAGTGTAATATGCCTCAATGCTCTCCATATTTTCAGGTGTGCCATACGACATCACCAGTACGCCTACAGTATTAGTCATTAGTTATAGTCACCTCACTCTTCAATGCTTCAGATGAATATTCATGTATATACGCTGTCAGCTCTCTTAATTTATCAAGAGATGCTTCCGGAAATAGTCCATGTCCCAGATTGAATATATAGCCAGGCTCTTGGATACCTTGATCAATGATTACTTTTGCCTGTTGTTTAAGTAACTCCATCGGTGCAGTCAGCACGTACGGGTCCAGATTACCCTGTACGGCAAATTTACCACCTAGTCTTTTGCGACCTTCGGAAATGGATACTCTCCAGTCCAATCCGATAACATCAGCTTGCAGATCTACCAGGGTTGGCAGCAGTTCGCCTGAAGCTACACCAGGGAAATAAATTTTCGGTACATTCAAATCGGACAATTCGGTAAAGATACGAGTAATCGTAGGCAGCACAAAGGTTCTAAAATCATTTGGTGAAAGCGCACCTACCCAGCTATCAAACAACTGAAATGCCTTACCGCCGTTGGCAATGTGTGCACGGACATATGTAATCACCATATCGCCTAATTTTTGCATCAATTGGTGCCACATTTGCGGCTCACTATACATCATCGTTTTGGTTCGAATGTATCCTTTTGAAGGTCGACCCTCAATCAGGTAACTAGCAATCGTGAACGGTGCACCAGCAAACGTAATAAGTGGCACATCTAATTCTTTATCCAAAATTCGAATGGTTTCTAATATATGTGACAGATCACCTTCAACGTCAATGGGACGCAAACGCTCCACATCAGCCGCTGTCCGAATCGGATTATCAATGACCGGTCCAATGTTTTTGACAATATCAAAATCAATGCCGAGCGAAGCAACCGGATTCATAATATCTGAATACAAAATAGCCGCATCTACGCCCAACTTACGGACGGGCATGAGGGTTACTTCAGCCGCGAGCTCGGGCCGCTGGCAAATTTCGAGCAAAGAATACTTTTCTTTAATTTTGCGATATTCAGGGTCGTAACGTCCAGCCTGCCGCATGTACCATACCGGAACACGGTCGACTTGTTGTTTGAAACTCGCCCGAATCAGACGATCATTATAGCTCATGTAAGAAGCCTCCAATAGTTTTTGGACTCATAATTACCATTATGCCCTTTTTGAAGTTCCGTAACAACCTCATACAGATGTGTTCCAATGACAATACTATGACATTCGTTACACCCCTCGCCCATATGCCAATTGTGTTATAATAGTAAGATGGTGTTTTTCGAGAATTACAGAAAAAGCTTTGAAAGGAAGTGAAAGCACTTTGAAAACATGGAAAGTTAATCTCATTGTGCTTTGGTTTGGACAATTTCTGGTCAACTCTGGTATGACCATGATTACCCCATTTCTGTCCCTTTACCTCGCAAGGGATCTGGGCGTGGTGGGCGAGCATGAAATTGGCATCTGGGCGGGATTCATTTTTGCAGCCAATTTCCTCACGTCCTTTTTGTTCCAACCCTTATGGGGCAAGTTATCCGATAAATATGGGCGCAAAATTATGCTGCTGCGCTCGGGGTTCGGGATGGCAATCGTTATTGCGTTGATGGGTCTTGCACAAAACCCTTGGCAATTGCTCTTATTACGCCTTCTGAATGGTACAATCTCAGGCTTCAACCCTGCCGCAGTCTCACTCATTTCGGGAACTACGCCCAAAGATCGTATGGGATTCGCGATGGGAATCAGTCAATCTGGACAAGTTGCCGGCACAATCTTAGGTCCACTCATGGGCGGTTTGTTAGCTGATGCTGTAGGATTTCGACCTATATTCTATATTACAGGTGGATTAATCTTCGCTGCTTCTATGCTTGCTATGTTCCTTGTAAGAGAGAAGTTTGATCGCCAAGAAGCAGCCAAGCTACCTGAACAATCCGTGTTGTCCGGTTTGAAGGAACTGAACAAATCACCACAATTACCTGTACTCTTCGCCGTAACGTTTCTGCTACAGTTTGCCATGATTAGCCCAATGACCTTATTGCCGCTATATGTGCAGGAGCTTCATGCTTCAACTGTAAATGTTGCGTTCTGGGCAGGACTTGTAGGGGCAGTTACCGGTATGTCCAATATGGTAATGTCACCATTCCTAGGGAAGCTAAGTGACCGAATTGGGGCACACAAGGTGCTTACATTTTCTCTCATTGGGACTGGCCTTATGTTAATTCCCCAAGCCTTTGTTCAGAGCGTGTGGCAGCTCATCTTAGTTCGGTTTGCTATGGGGGTATTTATGGGCGGTTTGTTGCCAAGTGTGAATGCCCTTATACGTTCGTACACGCCAGATGGAATGATCAGCCGTGCTTTCAGTTTCAATACGAGTACGCTTGCGCTCGGGAACATGCTAGGTGCAATTATCGGTGGTTTCATGGCCGGGTTTATCGGCATTGAGGGTTTGTTCATCGTTTCTGGTGGATTGTTACTTCTCAATATGGTCTGGGTTCGGTTCAAATTGTACAAAAGACCTGTCCGTATTGAAGAGACCTGAACATAATATAAATTGGATACAGCAATATTGCAGACCCCTTTAAAGTCTTCGCATGTAAGCCAATACATGTAAGCAAAAAGCCGCTTCAGCGCCATTTCAGGCCTGATAGCGGCTTTCTTTTATATTTTATATTTATCTATAATCGTCGTCCCCGAAATTGAATCGGATATTCCTTCACACCAAAGACAAAAGCGCTTTGAATTGGCTCTAATGGCGTGTTAGGGACTAACTGTATCTGTTCCATACGCTGGAGCAGCGTGTGCAATACAACTCTCGCTTCCAAACGAGCCAATGGTGCACCCAGACAGAAATGAATGCCGAATCCAAATCCCATATGTCGGTTCGGCTTACGATCGGATACGAATTGATCTGCATGTTCAAACTGTGCACCGTCACGATTGGCAGCTCCAACCCAGGATATAACCTGTTCACCCACCTTAATCGTTACACCTCTTAGTTCCACCGTCTCCCTCGCAACACGACCAATTGCCACGATCGGCGGATAATAACGCAGTGTCTCTTCTACGGCACTCGCGACCCGATCCGGATGCTCACGCAATTCATCCTGTAATTCGGATTGTTCAGAGAGGATACGCACTGCGTTTGCGATTAGATTGGTGGTTGTCTCATTCCCCGCGGCAAGCAAGAGAATACAGAAATTGATCACTTCTTCCTCCGTTAACTTCTGACCCTCAATCTCTGCAGCGAGTAACAAGGAGATCAGGTCGTCCTGTGGCTCTAAACGGCGCTGTTCCATAATGTCTGTGAAATAGGCATATAACTCCCGCATGTTCTGCTGTTTCTCTTTGGCCAACTCCTGAAAGGCTTCTTCACTGTCATCGCGTGCGCCTTTCACAAGCACATCAGACCAATGCTTGAATTCACGGCGATCTGAAGCCGGAACTCCAATCAGTTCAGCAATGACGATGACGGGCAGTGGTGTTGCAAGATCATCAATCAGATTCATCTTTCCTATCGATAGGTGCGGAGCCAGCAGCTCATCTGTGATTTCCTGAATCCGTGGCGCAAGAGCCTCTATAGCCTTCGGGGTAAAAGCTTGATTGACCAGATCACGAAGCTGTTTATGTTTTGGAGGATCTGTCGTTAACATACTGGAACTCGCGCGGTTACGCTCAGAAGAAAACAGCTTTGGATTTTTCAATACATACTGTACATCTTCATATCGAAATACATCCCAGCATTCACGATACTCATCATATCGGACTGGAGTGTTCTCACCAAGCTCTGCATAAACCTGAAAGGGAGATAATTGCTGCTCCTTGCTGTGCAATTCTCGAATAGGAATATAATTGGCATATTTTCGAGGCGCTTGTTTCATCGTGCTTCCTCCAATCAATAATATATATTTATTTACATATAAGTTCATATTCATTATATACACAACTGGATGGAGATTCCAACAAATTCAACGTAAATAAGCCTCTTGACCCATCTTCTGCACCTAACTACCTTATATTTGTCGAAAGGTTATATATGTAATATTTAATAACAAATAAATATCATATAAAATATATAAATCTCTTTGTTAACATTTATGGTCTAGGAATTCATAGACTTCTAATTACGCTATTTTTCATAATAAATACCTATATTTCTCTCAAAATCTACGAATGTAAACGTTATCTCTATTAGAAACTAAGATTGTCATATTATCTGACATGAAATAAAATCTTCTCAATCAATATACATAGAAACAAAGATTATCTTACACAAAACTCACTTAAAGGAGCGTGTCAGCATGAAAAAAACATCTCACCTTCGCCCTTGGGCCGTTTGGAGCACTGCCGCACTAACTGCACTGACCCTTACTCTGTCCCCTATGGGAACTTCTGCTGTTCAGGCCGCTACGGTAGAGGTAAACGGCACAACAAGCACAGTTCAGAGCTCCCCAGCCACGCCAGCACGCGACACCACCATCCCAGCTGTGTCGGAATCGTCCAAACAATCCCTGCTCCCTAATGTACTTGTGATTGGTACAGGCGGAACAATTGCAGGACAATCAGAGGACGCAACCAGCTTCCAAAATTACAAGGCTGGCACACTGCTCATTGCCGACATGGTCAAAGATTTGCCGGACAAGCAGAAAATTGCGGATGTGAACACGCTGCAGTTCGGAAATTCCGGTTCAGGCTCCTATACCATGGCTGATCTGTACGACTTGTCTCAAACGGTAGATAAAGCACTGGCTCAATATGATAGCGTGGTGGTGACTACAGGCACAGACACGATGGAGGAAATAGCCTACTTCCTCGATATGACGGTTCAAAGTGATAAACCCGTTGTCATCACAGGCTCTATGCGACCATGGACGGTGATCGGCTCTGATGCTCAAGCGAACCTCTACAACGCCATCAAACTGGCCGGCAGCGGCCGAACCCAGTCGTTCGGCACTGTGTTGATGCTGAATGATACCATTCAGCTCGCCCGCGGTGTAACGAAGTCTAATGACTATCGGACAGACACCTTTGAAACGCCGATGCTAGGTGCTGTTGGTTATATTGACGAAGAGAACATCCGAATTTACCGCGCTCCTGCTCGCGCGACGAAACCGGAAGGCACCGCAAAACCTGCATTCGATCTTAGCAAAATCAATAAGGCTGATCTCGCCAAAGTGGAGATTGTGATCTCCTATCAGGAAGCAGGCGGCGGAGCTATAGAAGGTTTCGTGAAAAACGGCGTAAAGGGCATTGTCACCTCCGGTACAGGGGCGGGCGGCATCTCCAGAGCGATGGGGCAAGCTCGAACAAAAGCGATCGAAGAAGGGGTTATTTTTGTAACGACGACACGCACAGGTTCAGGTAGCGTCTATGGCGGTGGTAATGGCATTATTGCTGGAGATAATCTCAGTCCACAACAAGCACGAATTCTATTGATGCTTGGACTATCCTTCAGTGATGATTTTGAAAAGATCAAAACCTGGTTTGAAACATACGGCACACCAGAGGTATAAGTCAGTAAAGAACAATTGCCAGATGCACGCGAAAAAGGCCGAAGCTGGGGTTCACCCTGCTTCGACCTTTTTTTCCTGCGCTTATTTCACCCAAGCCAGCGCCAAGCCGTCATAGTCAGGCAGCATGGTTGTGACAAGACGTGGGTCACTTGCCATCTGCTCGTTGAAACGACGCACAGCAAGCACCGCCGGGCCTTGCTTGTCCGGATTAAGCGTACGACCGCGCAGGAAACAATTATCCCCTACAATGACTGCACCTGGACGCGCCAAACGAATCGCATAATCGAGATAAACCGGATAATTTTCCTTATCTGCGTCAATAAAGAAGAAGTCAAAGGTGCGCCCTTCCTGTACCAATTGTTCCAGACTGTCTGCCGCAGGTCCGATCCGGTACTGCACTTGGCTGCCAAATCCACCTTCCTCCAGATGCCCGCGAGCCATTGCTGCATACTCTTCTTTCAGTTCAAGTGAAGTCAAGCTTCCCCCTTCACTTAAACCACGAGCCAGGCAGATGCCGCTGTACCCACCCAGCACACCAATTTCGAGCACAGCTTCCGCTTTCGAGGTTTTCGCTAGAAAGGTCAGCAGGCGTCCATACGCGGCAGCCACTGAAACCTCCGGCATGCCATTCGCACGAATGGCCTCTTTCACTTTTAACAAGAGCTCATCCTCTTGAAATAATTGATTTACATATTCGTCAGGGGTCAGATTTACCACGAAGTTCCTCCTTGCAAACTTGGATTCCTTTCCATATAGATGCCCTTGGACAGCTTTCCGTATAAATGCCCTTGGATAGCTTTCCATATGGATGCCAATGTTTTATAATGAATGTTTGTTATTCAACACAGTGCAACGCACGCACTACACATGAATGACCTGCATTGAAGTCTATGCGGGTAAGCCGCATTACTCATTGTAAGTTTTTTCACGGAAAGCGGCAAGGCCGCACCGTTACTATATCGCCGCCAGAGGGAAAGCCCCTGCGGCTCGAAATGGAGTTGAATGAATTCATATGGCTCGATTGCAATTGATTGCAACCTCTGCAATGGGACTTGAGGCCGTTGTTGCCCGGGAACTGAAACAGCTGGGGTATGAGGATGCCAAGGTCGATAATGGCCGAGTATTTTTCACAGGAGATTATATTGATATTTGTCGCTGTAACCTGTGGCTGAGAAGTTCGGATCGCGTGCTGGTTAACATGGGCGAATTCCCCGCAACCACATTTGATGAATTGTTTGAGGGCACCAAAGCATTACCATGGGAAGAATGGATTCCCGCAAATGGTGAATTCCCGGTGGAAGGACGCTCCCAGAAATCCCAGCTGAGTAGCGTACCTGCATCCCAAGGTATCGTCAAAAAGGCGATTGTTGAGAAATTAAAACTCACTCATCACACGGAATGGTTTCCTGAGGATGGAGCACGCTATGTGATTGAGGTTATTCTGCTTAATGACCGTGCTTTGCTTACGCTCGATACGACAGGTCCAGGTCTACACAAGCGCGGATATCGTAAACTTGTTACGGAAGCACCGCTCAAAGAAACACTGGCAGCTGCTCTGATCCAGCTTAGCCGCTGGAATGTTTCCCGCCCGTTCTACGATCCATGCTGCGGTTCAGGCACAATGCTGATCGAAGCTGCTATGATCGGCTGGAATATCGCACCAGGGCTTCGCCGCACATTTAATTCCGAAAATTGGGATGTGATTCCTGCTGAACTATGGGAACAAGCACGAGAAGAGGCTTTTGACGCTGTTCGTGATGATGTCCCATTACAGATTTCGGGTAGTGATATTGATCCTGAAGCAATTGAAGTTGCACAAGCAGCAATCAAAAGCGCAGGCTTTGCCAAGGATATTGAGGTAAGCGTTCTTCCTGCTCACCGCGCAAAACCACAAGGGGAATATGGCGTAATCATTACCAACCCACCTTACGGTGAACGCTTGAGTGAAGAAAAAGAAGTGCAGAAGTTGCTCCGTTCTCTTGGACGTTCTTATCTGGAGATGCCAACATGGTCGTTTTTTGCAATCACCTCCACTAAAGCATTTGAAGAGTACTTCGGACACAAAGCGGACAAGCGCCGCAAACTGTTTAATGGACGAATTGAGACCCAATATTATCAGTATTTGGGACCACTCCCTCCACGTAATAAATCTACTCAAGCTTAAACGTAAACGCGATGATCTGAGTGTTCACTCCTTTCAGGAGAGGACGCTCTTTTTTTGTGCGCACTTGTATGCTATCTCTTCAAAATTTCCATACTACACAGCGTAATACTAGAGGTTAAACACCACCTGCTGGTTGAAAAGCAACCAAGCCACGATATAATGAATGAAGCTCCATTTACATTCCGATAACAAAACTTTTACAAAGGGAGACAACATTCATGGTTTTCACTTCGTCTTCACGTAGCAGCACGCTACGCAGACTTCTACATCATCCTTTATCGTTGTATCTATTATTCATTGCGCTCATGCTGCTCAAATTACTGTGGCTACACCACAACTTGCATGCTTACAATATTACGATGGGACTGTTGGACAATATTATCGCGATCGGCTCCCTGCTCCTCATTTCCTTTTGGACATGGTGGCTGCCTCGGAAAGGCTATAAGATATCGCTAATCGCACTAAACTTAATCCTTACAGCACTTATCTACGCAGATATGGTCTATTATCGCTATTTTCAGGATTTCCTTACCATTCCTGTCCTCTTACAAGCTAAACAGGTCGATGCACTAGGAGATAGTATCGCGACGCTCCTTCAACCTAGTGACCTGCTGTTCTTTGCGGACTGGATTGCATTCGTGATCTATGGTGTTGCACGCATCCTAACGAGACGTTCACGCGCTAACCGCTCAAGTCGGTATGGATACAATGATCTACCTTACGGACACAATCGCAGCAAGACACGTACACGTCGGTTTACGGCCGGCAGCATCGCTTTAGTGTTAGGGCTATCCCTTGCAGTTGGGCCGATTTATTACTACAGCAAAACCTGGGCAAAAGGGCTGTTCGATAACAATTGGTGGAATGTCTCCATGTATAACGTTACTGGGCTGTTGGCTTTCCACGGTTATGATCTGTACAACTACGCCAAGGATCAGATCGGATCAGGACCTGAAGTTGATCCTGCTGATGTGGAACTGGTCAAATCCTTTTTTGCCGAAAGACAGGATCGATCCTCACAGACTGACAGCGCACTGTTCGGTAAATATAAAGACAGTAACGTTATCGTTGTTCAAGGCGAAGCATTTATGAATTTCATGATTGGCCAGAGTATCGGTGGTCAGGAGATTACGCCTCATTTCAACGAATTGATGAAAGAAAGCCAGTATTACAGTCATTTCTATCACCAGACCGGGCAGGGCCGGACATCGGATGCTGATTTTGGAGCTAACATTTCGCTACACCCCTTGGTTATTGGCTCAGCTTTTGTACGTTACGCAGACCATGCCTATGATTCCTTGCCTTCGATCCTGAAGGACAATGGATACAGTACAAATGTCTTTCATGCATATGAGAGTGGATTCTGGAATCGCTATACGATGTATCAAAATATGAAATACGATAAGTTTTATAGCAAAAATGATTTTGTACAGGATGATCCACTTGGCTGGTCTTTATCCGACTTCTCTTTTTTCAGACAGTCTGTTGAGAAAATGGATAGCGAGGTCTCCGAGCCTTTCTATTCTTTCCTTATAACACTTTCCAGTCATCATCCTTATGCCCTACCCGTTGATAAACAGCAGCTTGATGTGGGGGAATTCCAAGGTACGATGTTTGGTAATTACCTGCAATCGGTTCATTATGTAGATTCAGCGCTGGGTAGTCTGGTCGAGGATTTAAAAAATCGCGGATTGTGGGATAACACGATATTGATGTTCTATGGCGATCATGATAATTCCATTAAGGAACAGGCGCAATACGAAAAATTTCTGGGTAGATCGTTAAATCAGCTTGATATGGTGCAGATTATGAATGAGGTGCCACTGCTTGTACATTTACCAGATGGAGGCGAGGCTGGAACCTTCGATGAGCCCGCAGGGCAGCTTGATATCACGCCGTCTGTGCTCCATCTATTGGGCGTTTCCGATCAATCCTACTACCACATGGGCAATGATGTTTACGATGGCTCTAGTCGGACTGTGGTGTTGCGAAATGGTGCGTTTACAGATGGTTCTGTGTTCTATATTCCGTCCGATGATTACATCTATGAGCACGGTTCCTGCTATGACTTATCTTCCCGTGATAAAACGGAGATTAACGCCTGCCGGGCAGGACATGATGAAGCTTCCAAACGACTTCGTGCGTCCGACACAATCATTACCTATGATTTAATCACGCGCTTGCGTGAGGGGCTATAAGCAAATCGGAAGTGCTGATGCAAGACTATTTATGTCTTCAGCACTTCTTTCTTTTATCCAATGTAAATTGCACCCTTGCGAAAAATATAAAGTCGCTTTATAATTGTAACTACAATAGTTTCATTTAAAGTTGATGTATAAAAAACGGAGGTTATTCGAATGAATATTGAGATATGGTCTGATTTTATGTGCCCTTTCTGCTATATTGGTAAACGTCGTTTAGAGAATGTATTGGAGCAATTCCCTCACCGGAATGAAGTGAAATTTGAGTTCAAGAGCTTCGAACTTGACCCTAATGCTGAAGTACACACAGGCAAAACCAACACAGATTACTTAGTTTCTAAGTACAATATTAGTAAAGAACAAGCACAAGGCATGAATGCACAGATGAATGCCAATGCTCGGACAGCAGGTCTGGAGTACAATATTGATGCAATGGTACCCACCAATTCCTTCACTGCTCATCGCTTGACACATTGGGCGAAGTCTCAAGACAAAGCGCTTGAGCTAAGTGAGCGGTTATTCCAAGCTGTGTTCATTGAGGGCAAGCATGTCGGAGATCATGAAGTATTACTCCAACTGGCTGAAGAAGTGGGATTAGATCGTAGCGCAGCGTCTGTCATCTTGGAAAGCAATCAATTTGCTGAACAAGTTCGCGCAGATCAAGCTGAAGGCGAACAGCTCGGCATTCGCGGCGTACCATTCTTCGTACTGGATCGTAAATTCGCTATATCCGGTGCGCAGCCTGATGAGGTGTTCCTTGATGCCATCCAGAAAGCATGGGACGAGCGTTCCCCGTTCACGATGGTTGAGTCAAGTGAAGCAGACAATGAAGGTAGCGGAGTATGTACAGAAGAAGGCTGTGAAGTTCCACAACGCGATTCAAAATAATAAACAAACACAAAAGCAGCAGGAGCAAGGGAACCCTCCCCGATCCTGCTGCTTTTTATATTTTACATACACTCAGCTTATTGTAATAGATTATTGTTTAGTAATCAGTTAGAGCAAAGGGAACGGAATCGATTTTGTAGAATCGAAGCGTTCGCCATTGTCTTCCAAATTTCAACTTTTAAAAACTTATGATCAGGAAACTTTGGAGACAACTGCGATCGGAAGAACGATTCGTTCCATATCCTCACTAACCCACTATTAAACACTCGTATTACACTGAGCCTATTCTCAATCCCAGAAAAGTTGATCCGGATGTGGACCTGTCCGTTTGTCCGCATCCATAGCATCAATCTGTCTAAGCTCATCCGGTGTTAATTCAAAGTCAAAGATATCCGCATTTTCACGGATACGCTCTGGTGTCACGGACTTCGGAATGGTCACAATCTGATTCTGAATGTCCCAACGTAAAATCACTTGTGCAGGTGTTTTGCCATACTTTTGGGCAATTGCTTTTAACGTAGATTCATTATTTAGCTTGCCTTTCATAATCGGGCTCCACGCCTCAAGCTGAATGCCTTGCTCCCCACAGAAGTCCTGTAATTCCTGCTGGATCAAGCCCGGATGTAATTCCACCTGATTCACAGCAGGTACTGTGCCGCCCTCATCTATAATATCGCGCAAATGATGTACCTGAAAATTACTTACACCAATGGCACGTACACTTCCCTCACTATATAACCGTTCAAACGCTCTCCACGTTTCCTTATATTGATCTCGTCCAGGCCAATGGATTAAGTATAAGTCAATGACATTAAGTCCTAAAGCCTTCTGACTCGCTTCAAATGCGCGAAGGGTGGAGTCAAAACCTTGATCCTCATTCCAAAGTTTTGTTGTGACAAACAATTCATTCCGAGCAATACCACTGCTGGCAATGGCTTGTCCTACTTCCTCTTCATTTCCGTAGATGGAAGCAGTGTCTATACTCCGGTATCCTACCTCCAAAGCCGTTTCAACGGCCTGGTGTACTTCTTTTCCCTTCGCTTTATATGTTCCGAATCCCAGCCATGGCATGGTTACTCCGTTGTTCAGTATCGTGCAGTCTGTAATATGTTTTGTCATCGTCTACCTCCCGTTTGGAATTTGCCTGCTCATGACTTATTAACCTTCTGACAAAATTTCAAGCGGAATCATCGGAGATCACATACAAAAAACTCGCAAAGCGGTTAGCTCTGCGAGTTTCGTTTGGTGACAGGAACGTTTAGAAATCCTTTGGTTGCTTTTGATTCCGGATCGAGTTCAATCTTCTCTTCTCCTCGGCGAACATTTCCTCCGCCAACTCTACGCCTTGACCACCAAGTGAACGCTCCGCTTGCCGCATCGCCTGTTCGGTGTGAGCCAAACGACGACTTGCCTGCTCAATGGTTTGTTCTGTTGGATGAGACATCGCTTGAGATACAGCATAGTGAAGTTTGTTCACCGCATTCTGCGCCTGAGATACGGTTGTACCCGCCTGCAAACTGGAATCATAACGCTTCGGCATAGTTATTCCTCCTTGGGATCATGTTCCTGTTACCTCTATAGGATGGTTAACCCAAGGCTCCCTTATTCTCTTTTTCTCAGACATATGCAAAAAGGGGTACCCTTTTGTTTTGTCTTAAGACAAACAACCTTTTCGAACGTAAAATGTCGTAACTTTATTCTTATTCATTCCGTTATTTAGAATAAGTTGTTTTAGGAGGAGGAATCACTTTTGCGTAAATGGCTTATGTTGCTCATCTTCGTATGTCTTGGGGGTCTAATCACCGCCTGCAATCGGGCAGGGTATGAGATTGCCGGATATACCGCTTCATCGATAAATGCCCAGTTTCCCGTTCCAACCAATGCCAAGCAAATTAAATTAACAACGAATTCTGGGAATTCCAATATTAATGTAGCTGTTACCTATGAATTGAAAAATATAGGCGGAGAACTGGGTCTCTATCCTCCATCTGATTATTTTCAAAAACTAACCAAAGAAGGCTGGATAGAGATCGAGAACGAACGTTTAGGTCATGTGCACTTTTTGCAAAAAGAAGACCGCATCATTGCCCTTGAAATCCGTGAGGACACCTTCCAAATATACGAAATGAAGCCCGATTTCAAATTTCATCAAAAATAAGAGAGGCCATAGGCCTCTCTCTACTGGATAACAAGCATATCATGCTCGTATCATCTATGAAGCGTTTATTTGACGAATTTCGCTACTTTTGCCAGCACTTCTTCTTCCGATGGAGCACTGATGTACCGACCGTTAATAAAAACGAAGGCACGTTTCGCACAAGGACCACAATAGGATTTACATCCAATCTTGATCTCTGTGTCTGGAGCCATTTTCTCCAGTTTAGGCACAATTGACTTCAACCGAATGTGGTTACATTTTTCGCATACGCGGATATCGTTAGCCATGATTTCCCCTTCTTCAAGCTCCTAGTGATCGCCGTGATTGCCTTTGGAGGGATTCGTAATAACGAAGCCTTCTTGAGGAAGATACAGATAATCAATTTTCACGCCATCCAGCAATGGTTGATCATTCTCAATAATGACATCGATGTCTTTATCCGTAGATACTACTGTGTCATTCTCTTTTGGTGTATCCAGATCAAGTCCGTAGTGAGCATGATCCCCGTGTGCATGTGTAATAACAACACGCAATTTTTTGCCTTCGTTCTCAGGCTTGTCCAATTCAAGTTTCAATACTTTAGCTGCATTGCGAGTGATTTTGCAGTTCATGTGCTTCATCTCCTATATCGTAATTGCTGGTTACAACAATTTCAGCATTCTTAAACTCCAGCATCTATTGTAAAGAAAGTTTTAGCTCTTCGCAATAACAATGATTCTAGACAGGTGTTAGAATGATGCATTTTGCATATATTTATGATGCTGTACCGGAAGGAAGGACTGGATATTTACGCTCAGCACGGCTTACAAACCAGTTCATCAAAATAAGTGTGACCCCAATATCATCAATTGGCATGAATGGCATCACATCAGGTAGAACCCAGTATAACAATGCCGGGATAATAAATAACAATTTTTCGCGTAATGGGATCTCCGTTGCCCGCAATAGACGCGGGAGCCTTCTGAACACTTCCGACCATCGTTTAAATGACAACAATCTTCTCCACTTCATATGATTCCTCCTCATGCTGACTATCTATAGTAAGTGAATGACTTACACATTGGCTATTCCTCCGATCCGAAGCAACTGACCGAAGGAACAACAAATGCCCAAAAGCGGACTTTTTTTAGAAAACCTCTATTGCACACAGGGCATATAACGACACCTGTGTCTGATATACGAACAATACATTCTTATCGTTTCATTCTCTACCGTTTAATCACTAGATTCATAGGATAATAGCTCTGCCAACAACATGCCAACCTCCACACAGATATCATCGAACTGATCTATGGGTAAAGGATTAATTCCGAGACCAACTTCTACGGTAAAACCAGGCTTGCGATACTCCTGGATGAACCAGTCCTTATACCCTGCATCACTGCCGCCTAATTTCACAGCTTTGTATCCGGATACCTTCGCTAATCTTCGGGATAACGGCGCACTTTCTCTAGGCTCCAAATCCCTGTAATTCCAGTAGATCTCTTGCCCTTGACTATGCAAGGATACGACCACATCGAACTCATGCTGCTGTGTCCACTCGGCTAGAGCCAGCGCCTCCGGCTCAGATAACGGAGCTGTTCCTGCATAATCACGAGGGCCAGGTGACGTCATGCCCCTTCTAGCCGCCTCTTCCTCCCAGTGAGCTGGAAATTGATCATTCAGATCCACTCCCCTTATATTTGCTTTCCAATGAGTAAAGTGAGCCCGCCCTGTATTCCAAGCCAGCAGTTGTTCAGCATGTGGATGCTGATTCACAATACCTTCCTGCACCAACTCCACTCCATCCGGATTAACCATCGGAACCACCCACAGTGTCGTTTCCTTCATCCAGCGCTGAGGATCAAACCGATACCACGGTTCATGGGTACTATAGGCTCTAGCATACTGTTCAATAAACCGCATCACAACGGCTGTGGTTAGCCATTCATTAGCATGGACGGAAGCATTGACATGGATATGTCTCGAACCCTCACCAATCCGTAAATAGTGCAAAGGTTTACCCATCACACTTGTGCCGATTGAACCTGTCTCCACAAAGGGAAAATGACTGCTCAGTAATGCAATATCCCGATGTAATTCACGGAACCCATACTCTCCCTTTAACCTGACTATAGTTTTTCCTCCGGATTCAGGAATATGAATGCACCGACCACACCAGTCGCTCACGTTGGTGATTTCAGGATTACCTTTCCGTAATTCATCTTCGCTCAGACCAAAACGAGCAGCTATTGTACCGACATGCTCACCTGGCTGAACAGCATATCTCCGCCCTGTTCCAGGTAAGATCCGCAACATCTGTCCTACCAGCAAATAAGGTTGGGATGTCGCTTCTGGATTTAGCGCAGCGAGCAGTTCTCTCGTCATGTGATGCGCTGACGCAATACGAGCCACCGTGTCACCTGGCTGAACAATGATCCACTGTAATTCCATGTGCAATCTCCTTTCTCTGAGCGAGATATACTCTTATACGATCTGCTCTTACTACTGTCTGTTCTCCTCTATATCCTGATCATGTTATATATGTATGCTCACCCGCTCGTCCGTCATGTGACATGTTTCGCAGACTTCTTCCCTCACTATAGGTAACAAAAATCCCAGAGCCTTCGGCTTCTGGGATGAAGAAAAACGATATTGGATCATATGAATACGAATGAAACAAAATGATTAGGACAATTGCGTGACCTGCCATACAACAGGCGTTTTTGAGATTTGCTCACCGAGCCACTGCCTTGTAATATTTTGGAACATACGAGGATCCCCTGTACAGAAAAATTGATGCACTGGCGTATCGTTTCCACTGGCCAATTTTCTTTTATCATACAAAATCGTACTGATTTCTCTCGCTGTCTCATCTGCCGAACTAATGAGTTTCACTTCCTGCCCCATCACTTCCTGAATCGTTTCCATCAAGAATGGATAATGGGTACAACCTAGAATCAGACAATCAATCGGCTGTTGCTTAATCTGGCTTAAGGACTGCTCTACCGTCATTGTTGTTTGTTCGGATCGGAATTCACCTTGCTCAACTAACGGCACAAGTGCCGGGCAAGCCTGGCTGACTACATCAATATAGGGTGACAATTGTTTGAGTGCGGAGGTGTATGCGCCGCTGCCGATCGTTCCCACGGTGCCAATGACACCGATGCGTCCTGTACGTGTAGCTGTAATAGCGGCACGCGCTCCTGGATGAATTACGCCGATCACTGGAACATTCACCTTAGCCCGAATATAGTCGAGCGCCGCTGCTGTAGCCGTGTTACAGGCGATAACGATGACCTTGGGATCAAATTGGATCAAGAAATCTACGATTTGTTCCGTGAATTGTTTAACTTGTTCGGACGAACGGGGTCCGTACGGTGTCCGGGCAGTATCTCCAAAATAAATGACCTTTTCCCGTGGGAGCTGGCGCATCACTTCCTTTGCGACCGTCAATCCCCCTACACCCGAGTCTAATATAGCGATTGCTTGCTGCACGAACACACCGCTTCCTTCTTCATTGAATTGGTTCTCATATCTAGTAAAGCTCAAGTGCTTTCTTCCTACCGTATGACATTTCAGGCAAAAAGGTACCACCATCTTACCCGATTTTATCATAGGGTTCAATTAAAAATACCCACAGTGCACCTCTCTCGCGATTAGCGCACACAACAAAGCAGGCTCTCCTCCATCTTCATGAGGAAAGCCTGCTGCTTATGTCAAGCGTGGCTTAGTTATCGTCTTTTGAATCATCGGAAGGCAATTTAGCTGCGACAACACTGTCCGATTCGTTTGCCAAGATGTTGTTGTCAGACTGAACTGGCGCATTCGAATCTGTAATTACTGCGGAGACCCGCAGTTCTTTACCCTCGGCACAATTGCGCCATGATTGAATGTCCTGGATAACAACATCAGCTGTTTCTTTCACTTTGGACACGATCTGATTGCCCTGTTCGCCAACCTTAACAGCCAACTCTTGACCTTTCTCCGTCACCTGACGCGCACCTTCGGAAATATCCTGACGAAGCTCACGTCCTGACTTTGGTGCCAGCAATAACGCGGTTACCGAACCAACAACTGATCCGATTAACGCGCCCCACAATAAACTTTTGTTTGATTCCTTCACGCAACATCTCTCCTCTTCTTCGAGTTAAGTACCGGATTACAAGCACTGATGTTGTGACTTACTAACCCGGGCGAATGCCTACTCTGTTGATGCAGTATAGTCAGTAAGGGCTTGACCTGACACTCCAAATATCAAAAAACTTTCATGGTCATACTCTCACCGTTACGTTTAACGGTTATGCTGAGCTGGTTCCAACGAAGAATCTTCATTTGTATTCCCAGGATCAAGATCAATAACATAACGTCCCGGGGCAATCAGTGCGGCTTGGTGTTCACACCGCCAGCGTCGCCCTCCCGAGGAACCCAGCGTTTGTCCATCCTGTAGCACATCACCTTGATCGAATATGTAGTATGCGGCTCCAAGCAAGGTTTGAGCCACTGTATCTGGATCAAGACCAGTGAAGTGACACTGAACATCAGGAACCCCGAGCGCGGACAGTCCAACCGTATCCATCACAAGTTCGCGTTGCTCTTCTGTTCCACCAGCCTGATACATTCTGACGTTCATCGCTGCATAGAGATGCTCTTCTCGTTCCTGTGATTGCTTATACGCTGCTGGTTCAACAAGTTTATCACTGCCGTACCAATACATTGCCTCACACGGCAAGACTTCGAGCACAGCCTGCAACGTCTTCTGGAACAGCCCTAATCGCTGCTTGCGCGGCATCGCTGCAGTAAACATATCGTGAATCCGAATCGAATACGTAGCTCCCCGGACTACCTGTTCTGCCTCTGTCCAATGCCAAGCTTGCTGAAGTGCACCTGCAAAGCGTGAGATATCCTTCATCTCAGTCGCGGCAAGCATACAGGTTTGTGCTGGGATATCCCCTTCCTGGAATGAAACCTTGTGATCCAGATGGTAGAAAACCAACATCTCTGCGTTCGCCTCTGGTGCAGTACGTGTCTCATCCTGCGAATTCGTTTCTTGCGGTTGCTTGTCACTGTTCGTGACTGCAGTTTGTTGCTTCACAGTAAGTCGAACTTGTCCCGTATAACGACTTAGTGCTTCCTGCAAACGAACGTGATTAATTTCCGGGCACTTGTCAAACAACAGTTCAACCATGTAAACCGGATGAAATCCGGATGGCGCATCCTGCTTGTCATTTCCTTTTGATTCTTCATTCTGTATATCTGTCATGCTGCTTCCCCTCATTCCTTACTCTGTCCCTCGATCTTCCTGATTCGTAAAAGGAGCGAGTTCTCGATCTACATAAGCGCTCACTTGGTCTGCAAAGCGTTCAAGTATTTCGGGTAGGTCTGAACTCAGTGGATGCAGTTCTCCTCGATTCCAACTGAAATAATCTTGTACGAGTGGCTTCCGCAAAGTAACAAGCTGACGCAGCACTTCGTATATCGAAGCGTCAAATACCTTCTCTTCATGATTAATCTCGATAATATCGTCATAGCTGCTTGCATCCCTCATAATAAAACCATCGATGAGATAGCTTCCGACGTCCGTGACGATCTCAATCGCCAGATGCAGACATCGCTCCTGCACCAGCCCCATCATAAGACCGCCATCCCAGGCTTGTGTTGAAAGGCGTAGCCCCTCGGCTACCTCCGGTACCGCAGCAAGCCTATGGGCAATCTGCTCTTTATTTACGTAGTACAATACATTTCACTTCCTGTTCAGTGAATTATCGGTTCCGTTTGCCTCTTCGTTTCAACCAAAATATCATCACAGGACAAGCGATCAGGAACACGATAAAAATATATAAAAATTCCATAACGTCTCTTAAATCGCTCATACCCGCTCTCCTTTAGTCGCTTCTTAATGAGATACGCAAATTAGAATTCGTAGTCAACGGCGATCGATTGTTCTCTAACTTCGTTCATGTACTTAATTACTTCTTGATGAAGCGGATGTACCTGATAAGCTTGCAGATCATCAAGAGATGCAAACTCGGCTGTCAGAGAAATGTCAAAGGATCTGTCTGAGCGAAGCACATCTATACCTACATCCAGCGATACAAGAACATCAATTTTACCCTGCAAGTTGCGAAGCACATTGGCAGCTTCTTCAATGCGTTCTGGTGAACGATCTTTCATTTTGAACAGGACAATATGTTTAATCATCGAACAAACACCTCGTTTGTGAATTAATAGTGGAATGAATGTTTTTTCATGTATTCAAAATATATCATAACGTTATCTATTACGAAAGGATACTTGAAAACGTTCTCTAGACGAACAAGCAAAATAAAGAAATACACAATCTAAAAAGGCTACTTTGTGGGTTGTTCTTCTTCTGGCTCACTGACGCTGTCCACAGATTTCTCCTGCTTCTCTTGCTCGGATTTGGGCTTCTGATGTTCTGTATTAGTCGGCTTCGCCCACTCCTTATCGGACAACTCTTCCTGTTTCTTAAGCACAGCAATGGCCTGTCTAAGCTTGTTCGGCAATGGAAGACCGATCTTGGCATAGTTTTCAGTAATCGATATCAATTCATTTACCAGATAAAAATATATCGCCCCGCCTTTGATAATATCCGTCCCCATTAATAAATCGATCCGATGTGCCAGCAGAATAACGGTCAGCATCAAGCCCTTGCGCGCAAGTCCCCAGAACCCAATATTGCTGTTTAACCCTGTTCCTGTCCTTACGGCGGCTGCAATCCCCGTTACATAATCGACAGCCATAGCAATGGCAAGCAGACTAAGCAATTGATCCCATCCTCCAAAAGCAAACGTCACGAACGCCCCTGAAATTGCAGCAAGTGTATTTACGGCTGGATACACGTTTCCCACCTCTCTCCCCCTTAGTCATCCTACAAGATATGTAAGAATAAGAGATTTTGACAAGCCAACTACCTAGTTAAACTTGCGGATTTCACATTTCAGATTTGTGCACATTGCTGAAACAAGCCATTCTCGAAAATCCAATAATCTTGGGGAAATAAGGTAAATAAACCGCATTGCATCAACAAAATTCAGTAAAAAGTCAATTAGTCCTATAAATAGTTCTTAAGAATCACTTTATTATTCAATACGCTCTATTTCTCCTCGTAAATTTAGTGAATCATTGTAATCTAGGAATATACTAGGATGCAATTTGCACACCCACTAGTTCATAACTCCTCCTTCCTGACCGACTCCACAGCTCATATAATTCGATTCAGTTCAACAGGCACTTGAAAGTACCCCAACTCTTATTGTAGTATTTGGTTAAAAAAATCGGAGGAAATATGCCTAATCAACCAGAACAACATTCCATCCAGGCGTGGTCTCTGATCAACCGTAAATATTTGGGAAAAGGCGTCCGTGTCAAACGGTTCCGTAAACCGACACGCTGTCAAATTCGCAACCGTGTTCTTCTAGCCGTGCTGATGGCCAATGATATTAAGTTGTCCCAGCTCGCTGAAGACTTGTCCATCTCTTCACGCAGTGTAAGCGCGTGGGTGTATGAAGGGCGGATACCCGGCAGTACCAATTTGGACAAGGCTTGTCAATTACTTGGATATCCACGACACATTCTTTTCAATGAAGAGGTTGTGCGTCAGAGTCCAGTTATTTGTCAACCCGAGCCTTCCCGTTTCATGAAGCGTACGGTGACCCGTTCTCCGGTAAGTAACCGTATCTTGACAGGCTTGTGCATGGTCCATGATTTGTCGGTGACAGATGTCAGCCACTGGATCGGGGTTCACCCCGGCACCTTCCGCAAATGGCTGCATCAGGGAACGCTGCCTTCTGCTGCGTTTCAAGAACAAGCGGAGAAATTTTTCCGCATTCCGAAGACCATTTTGTTCGCAGATGTCATCTTGAAAGATCGTCACAATAACTAAAATTAGCGAGCAACCAAAAGGCTCTGTTATTCCTTAAGGAATACAGAGCCTTTTTAACATGACAAAATGGTATAAGTTCTCTACCGGAATTATAAGCGTTCTTTCCACTTCCTGATCTTGATAGATCTATTGTATATTCTCACTGGAAAATCCACACAATACAATTAAGCCAGAACACCACCAGAATGTACTAACCTGAACAAAAATAATCCAACTTCAGTTCGCGCTAGTTGTGTTGGTTCACTCCATTTACTACAACACTCAAAGACAGGTGATCATATGAAATTAGATAAGAATATCGGCATTTCTCTCGGATTTCTAGCAGGAACGACATTTGGAAGTGGGGTCGCATTTCTCTTTCGTCTCCAAAGCTATGGTGTCATGGGTAGTGTCGCAGTCTTCGGAATGATCGGAGCCTTTACTGGATTATTCATCGCCAAGTATGGGCTCCGTATGAATCGTTGAAGCCTAAATACAGGCGTAATATAAAAAGACCCGTCCTTTGCTTTATCGCAATGAACGGGTCTTTCTATGAACGTAGATGCGGTCGAGAGGACTCGAACCTCCACGGGGGGTTAGCCCACACGGACCTGAACCGTGCGCGTCTGCCAATTCCGCCACGACCGCATAATATGTAACTTTTCACTATAAATGAAAAGCATTTAGACCAACAACGAATTGTTGTGCCGTAATGTAGAGTATACATGTTATGGGAGAAGAATGCAATACGTTTTCATTTGTCTAGTAGATGGGACATATGTCCTTTTTAAATGTCATAGAATCTCCTATCGTTAGGACAGAATTAGCTTGTATCATCCAATCCGTTCCGTCAATGATGTGGACGTTGGTAATCACAACGAAGGAGCGAGTCACATTGAATCCAATAAAGCTTTGTTTTATCGGTGCAGGATTTCATGCATCTACCAATATCTATCCTTCCGCTATTGAAGCTGGAGCCATTATCCAAGGTATTGCTACCCGTAGTTTGGAGCGCTCCCAAGCCGCTCTTCTTCGCTTCGGCAGCAGAGGACAGGCTTATGACAATGTACACCTTATGCTTGAGCATGAGGACTGTGACGGGGTCGTTGTCGTGGCACAACCCCAGGATCAAGTTACTCTGACGATGGAGTGTATCCGCGCAGGCAAAAACGTCTATGTGGACAAACCACTGGGATGGAATGCAGCAGAAGCCAAGATGGTATCTGACGCAGCCGAGCAAGCTGGAGTGGTGCTCATGGTTGGGTTTATGAAACGTTATGCTCCCGTCTATCTGAAATTAAAAGAGTTGATCGATGGCGGGACACTGGGGAAAGTCCGGTCATTTCAGGTGAGGTTCGCTGTCGATAGCACTCCCTTCTGCAAAGATGAAGAACAGTTCATCAAGCTCGCCGCCATTCATATGGTGGATCTGATGCGCTTCCTCTTCGGTGACATGGTGAAGGTTACGGGTACGACAGTTAGGGATGACGAGCACATCAATCAGAGTATTTCCTTCGTGTTTGAGCAAGGCATCATAGGCAGCGCATATTTTACAGGGATGAGTGCTTGGTCACGTGAGAGTGAACATGTATTAGTGACTTTCGACAACGGATTTGCGTCAGTAGATGAGGTAACTAAACTTACGATTCATTCCTCTCAGACCTTTGATAATCTACCTTGGAAATCTCTAGCGGAGCAGGATATTGTGTACACACCTTCCGCTTCACCTATGTCTGGCACTCACCGAGACCTTTACCTAAGAGGATTCGTCGGGGAGATGGTACACTTTACGGAATGTTGCCGCGATCATTCTTTGCCACATTCTAGTGGTCAAGATAATATTAAAACCATGGCATTATGTGACGCAATCCTTTCGGCACTGATATGACGCTTATACGCTATTCATTAAGTACAATCTGTTGGGCATACCCACACCTATTCAGAAATTATATATCTTTAAACCTTGATGTTTCGCATTGCGAATTTCGGGGTTTTTTTCGTTTTTCCGAGGTCTTACTAGGATACATATCATTCTCATGTATATCATTGCAAGGTTTATAATGTACCTTAACCATGATATGCTGTCATTAGAAGTATACAGTCTATATAAGGTTGTAGTATCAATATAGGTACTGCATAGTCACCCTTATATTGGAGGTGCAATCCATGAAACAGAATTCCGCTAACCTTTGTCCCAAGCCATACGGTTGTTCCGTAGAAGTCACACTTAGTGTCATTGGGGGAAAGTGGAAAGGCGCTATTTTATATCACCTGTTCTCAGGTTCTTTGCGATTCAATGAGTTACGTAAGTTATTCCCCGATATCACACAGCGGATGCTCACTTTGCAGTTAAGAGAGCTCGAAAATAGCGGTATCGTACACCGAGAGGTGTATCCTCAGGTTCCACCTAAAGTGGAATACTCGTTAACCCCTTTTGGTGAAACGTTAAGGCCGATTATTTACAGCATGCGAGACTGGGGAGAACAATACACGAACGAAGTTATCGCCAAATCACAGCAAGCAGAATAAGGAAAGAAGCTGCTCCGTTCACACGAAGCAGCTTCTTTTTTTGTGTTTTATTTTTCTACCGATTGAATGGTGATTGTCCGATTTCGCCCTTCTTCTTTGGCTTGATACAGAGCGGTATCTGCTAAATGAAATAACTCCATCGCTGCCGCTGAATGAATAGGATATTCCGCTATTCCTGCCGATATTGTAACAGTTCGATCGATAGGCATTGCACTATTCTCTACACTAGAACGAATATATTCGGCCACTTGGTAGGCAGTACTTGATTTGGTCTGACGCAGCAGCACGACGAACTCTTCTCCTCCAAAGCGGGAACATACATCCTGAGGTCGTACGGCCTGTCGAATCAGTTCAGCAATATGTTTCAATACGATGTCTCCTGTATGATGTCCATACGTATCGTTAATTGACTTGAATCGATCTATATCGATAACGATAAGAGAAAATGGAATCTCCTCATCGATCCAATGCTGTATGACTTCTTCAAACGTTCTGCGATTTGTCATGCCTGTTAGCACATCCGTTCTAGCATCATACGTTAGCTGATCCGTCTGCTTGCGAAAGCTCGCAAGCGCACCGAGTACGGCTTGTGTAAGAAGGTCAGCCTCGCGATTCCAGTGTGGCTTCATCACAGGTAAGTCTACCTCGCCTTGATCCACCCGGTTAACCAAACCCGCTAGAATGACGAAAGGACTGGCTAGTTTACGAGCAACACGAATGACTATTAGAGTCAAAATCACAAAAGGGACTGATGTATAGATCAGCAACATGCGAATATGATGGCTAAGCTGGTCGAACACAATCTTGGTTGGTGAAACTACCACGACACCCCAGCCGGTAGTTGGAACTTTAGTATAACCTGCAAGTGAATCAAGACCCGACAGATTCTTGTATCTTTCTTTCCCTTGTTGATTATCTAACAATTTATGTACGACCGTATTGTTGCTGATATTCTCACCAATTCGCTCCGTGTCAGGGTGAAATAACAGTGTACCTTTCGCGTCTACGATAAAGAAATAGGAACCGTTACTGGATTTCAACTGACTTCCAAAAGAATGACTTAGAATATTACCCTCTTGCAAATAAATACTCCCACTGACATACCCCTCAAAGGTTTGATTCGAACCAAAAATCGGTTGACTCAAAAATAAAATTCTGCGCTGACTAATTGGCGTAACATAAGGCTCCGATATATAAGGCGTTCTGGAGTGGAGTGCATTCTTAGCTGCCGTAGAGCTGATATGAAGACCCAGTCTGCCTCCCATGGGCGAGACTCCTCTAACAAGTCCCGTTTCATCCACAAGCGTCAAAGAGTTAAAGTAGTTGCTGCTACCCCGAATTAGATCAAGTGCTCCCCCAATTTTAGCAGTGTCTGTGTAGTCTATATCCGAGAACGAATGCGCTGCATAATCCAAGCTGCTCTGCATGGATTGAAACAATGAATCGAGCGTCTGACTCATCTGCGTAGCACTTGAATAATTGCTAGTCAGTGTATTATCGATTAATGACTGCTTCTGAGATGTATAAAAAGATATAAAGATGATGGTCAAAGTCATTAAAACAGCGATGGTAACAAGACCGCCCAATAAGACGGTAAGACTAATTTTCTTCACGTTTCTTATTTTGCTTTTAAATGTTGCTGTTTTGTTCTGTGCGGTCATTATTACTTCCCCCGGTTTTTCTTGAAAAGACATATGTCTACCATTCTATACGAATGATGTTAAGAAGAAATAAAAAGTTTGTGAAGAATTTACAATAACTTGCGATTGAGTGACGATTTAATGAACCCAATTCATTCATTGAATGGATTACGCAGATCAGATCTAATCCTGAATCACATATCCTTCCCCTAGCTCCTGTTCAACAAATCCCGCCATATGTCTGGTCTGAAAGGCAATCGGCTGATCACTAGCTACAAGAATTCTGTTCTGCTGCTCGTCGTCCGTCTCCACAGGCAATGCAAATGAACGCGTATAGACAAATAACTCACATAACGTCGTATGGATTGCATTCACAAGCTGATCATTGCCTGCCCGGCCAAATACATTCAGCATGACCATACCATTTGTTCTCAACTTCTCCTTCACAATCTTAAAAAAAGGGATTGAAATGAGCTGTTTGGGAGTTCCCTCAGCTGTAAAAGCATCAACAACGATATAATCATATGCTCCAGAAGGTTCCTGCTGCAATAAATCACGTCCATCACCTACACTTACATCGTTTCCCGCATAATTAAAGAATGTCCGACTGATTTCTAACACTTCTTCATCAAGCTCTGCTACCTTTACCTGCTTCTCAGACAAATATGTAGGTAACGTACCAATCCCATGTCCAATGATATACACAGATTCATAGTTAGACGCATTCCGTTCCATCAGATGTACCATGGCTCTCGGATATTCCAATACGATTCGTTCAGGGCGGCTCAGATCCATTGCCCCCTGAACAGCTTCATTAGAAAACTCCAACACGCGAAAATGTCCTTGCTCTCCATATAAACGCTTCGTGTCATAGACCTTCAGCTCATGCTGTTCACTTTTATTGCGATACAAAACTCTCACCCATATCCACCCTTCCATCATCTATAAAATACTTATTATAGATCAAATCCCTATATGGCACTAATCTAGTGAACAAAACTAAAAAAACACCGCTCGGATAAGCCTCCCGAAACGGTGTTTTAACGTATACATAAACCTTCGCCTGTATATTTATGATCCAATGGCTTCGTGTAAGGCTTGTACATATGCAACGCCTAGATTAGACAAGGATGTGCTTTTGTGACTAATCCAACCTACATTGATCGTTTCTTCGCATTCTAACGGAACTGGAATAATCTCATTGCCGTTTAAGTCCGCACTAAGCACACCCGTTGAGATCGTATACCCATTCAAGCCAATCAACAGATTGAACAACGTCGCACGGTCATTGACTTGTATGCTCTTTGGATGAGATAACGTGCTTAGAATTTCTTCAGAAAAATGAAACGAATTGTACTCACCTTGGTCGAATGACAGATAAGGATAATCCTGAAGCTGTTCAATCGCAACGGAAGCCTGCTTCGCAAGCGGATTCTGCACACTGATGAAGATATGCGGCTTCGCAGTAAACAGGCTCGTAAATACGAGACCTGCATCCTTCAACAGTTTATTAATCACCTTCGCATTGAACTCATTCAAATAGAGAATGCCAATTTCACTGCGAAGACTTTTGACATCCTGAATGATCTCATACGTTTTCGTTTCCCGTAACGCTAGTTCATACTCCTCCTGACCATATTGCTGAACCAGATGAACAAATGCGTTCACTGCGAATGCATAGTGCTGAGTAGATACTGAAAAATGCTGCGGTGAGGGCTTCGCATTAAGGTAACGATTCTCCAGCAGTTCCGCCTGCTCCACGACTTGGCGCGCATAACTTAGAAATTCCACGCCTTCTTTAGATAGAGAGATGCCCTTATTAGTTCGTTCAAAGATCGTAATTCGCAGTTCCTGTTCCAAGTCACGGATCGCATTCGACAGACTCGGCTGGGAAATAAACAAACGTTTGGCCGCTTCATTCATGGAACCACGTGTGGCAACCTCAATTACATATTTTAATTGTTGTAGTGTCAACGTTTCACCCCTTTCTTTCTAAATCAACTGGTAGAGCAATACTCTCCTCTTCCCAACGCACCAAATTCCAAGGACTGTCTGTTCGTTCCAGCAAAGGTTCGATAAGCGAGAAGTGCTCCAACGCCTCGCCTTCATCCAACTCTTCATAGCCATACTGACGTCCTATAAGGTAAGCAATCGCGAAGTCTGTCCAGCTTGAATACTCCTGTTGAATTCGTTGCGCCATCTCATACATAAACGCCCATGCTGTCTCATCATCGACATAACCAATCTGCATCGCCATTCGAGTGATCGATATTGCCCTTCCCCAATCCCAAGCATTTATCGTTGCTGCACTCAGACGACTGTCATAAAACTGAATAATTTGAAATTGAATTCTTTCCTTCTCGTCTTCCAAACTAAGAATATAGTTCTCCTGCTCTTGATGAGTCATGACAGACAATAGTGCCCTACGTTGATCAAATTTATCATGATGTCCACTTCCTTCACGAAAACTTTCCATTTGCCGGCGGAACGATTCATGATCTTGAATATTCCAGCCTCTTTCGAACATCTCTATTACACCTTCCCGTTTCCCTTCCAATAAATCAAGATCATACCCTGAGTTGAAATCCAAACCATTCGCCTCAAGTAAGATGGCTCCTGCTGCCAATGTCCACTGTTGTCTTGCATCAAGCAAAGAATGCATCGTTGAATACCTCCACGTTATAATACGGTCTAAGCTCTTCATCATTCAAAAGATCCGGGAATTGCAGAGGTTCCGTTTGTTTCAATCCCCCCTGGAATAGATTAAACTTCAACTTATTGAACCAGGCTCCACGCTGACTCAGACGTTCTTCGATATCCTGAAGACGTGCAATATAATCGGCATGATGCGGTCGATCTGCCACAGCCTCTCTTGCATAAGCAAGTGCTTGCTCTCCTTGTCCAAGATGCATATAGGTTAGGCTCAGCAAACTACAGGTATCCCCTCGTAAACCAAATTCGTATGCACGAGTGAGCATTTTGCGAGCGACATCGTATTTCCGCGCTTCATATAAGTGTAATCCACCATAAAAATAGCTGTAACCGTCAATCTTAGTAGGTTCTACCGTTTTATAATAATGCACGATTGCAGTGTCTAGCTCTTCCCACCGTTTCTGTTCCGCCAAGATACGAACCATCTGCAGAAGTGCCCATGGATTCTGAGGCTCTTTATTTTGGATCTTTCGAATCCATACTGCTGCTTGCTCAAATTTGCGTTCTGCAAGCAGACAGATGGCAATCATTTTAGGTAACATGGAGGCATCCAATAATTCATGATGAAGAGCCAAGTAGAAATCATGAGCAACGCTCCAGTTTTTTCGAGCAAAATATAAATCTGCTGCCAAACCAAGAGCCTCTTCTTTATATGATGAATCACCTGAATTCAAATAGAGTTCGATCGTGGACAATGTAAGGTCAATTTGGCTCTGTCTTTGATAGGTTTTGAACAGGTAATACAATGCAGATGGCATATCCTCCATCTTCAAACATGCTTGGAAACACGCAATAGCTTCTTCTAATCTGTCAATATTCATATACGAGATGCCTAAATAGTAATAGAGACTAGCACTTTCATTACCTTCTTGCATATACGTCTCAAAGCATGTTGCAGCCTCTTCATATTGTTCTAAACTATAGTAACTGAACGCCAATCCATAATTGTATCTTGTATGACCGTTCAATGATCTTACCTGCAAATAATGATCTACAGACTGTTCATTCTGGTCTAACATTCGATAGGCTTCACCAAGATAATAATAGACTTCCGGCACTTCTGGCATATATTCTTTCAGAATTAAACCATCTGGTATCATATGCTCATAATGGTCGAGATCATAATTGACTTTTGTGCGTAAATACAAAGCTTCTGTATAGACAACAGCTTGCGTATTGGCAATTTCTATAGCCTGATTGAGGTAGGTTAGAGCAAGATTGAGATCCACTTCATATGCGATCTGGGCAGCCGAAAACCAAGCGTTACTGCTTAACTGCACCTTGGGATCAAATCCTTCAAACATGGACAACACCTTGTCTGATCGTTTCCTTAAAAGATAAAGCTCGATCAGCTCCTCAATCTGCTCCGTTACAGGGAATCGAGTATCTTGAAGCTCAGCTTCCAAACTTGCAATGCGTACTAGCTCATATTCATTTCGAACTTGCCATAGTCGAGTACGTAGTTCAAGATCCGCTGGGAAGCGTTCTAACGCTGCTTGATATAAATCGATAACCTCACGATTGCGTCCCAATAGAGCCAGACATTGTGCTGCAGACGATAGTGCTGGACTGTAGATCACCGGCTCCGCAGCTTCCGATAATTGCATGTTTATAGATAATGCTTCTTCCGTGTGCCCAGTCTTCAGTAACATGTCTGCCAAGTGACGCAGAATTTGAGGGTCATCGGGAGATATAACGGCCAGTCTTGAATACATATGGAGTGCGGTCTCCCAGTCCTCCACGTTGATCGAATATCTTCCAATTAAACGTAACAATACCGGATCTTGTTCGTACAGCTCGTATGCTCTGCCCAGCATCTCATGCGCAATATTCAAGTCTTGGTGGATAAGTGCCCGCCTTGCATATTCACGGAGATATAAATATTCATCTATCGGCAGCCCCTCTGCAACAGCCTGTTGCAAGTGTTCAAGCTGCAGATCGTAGGGGCTATGACACTGGTAATGAACATGACTAAGGAACGATGAAGAGAATCGCTCGTTTAGCTGAAATTCATTGTCTGTCCATTCAAATGTCTCATCCAGCAACCTCCATACCGAGATTGGCAGCCAGTTACGTTCACTCAGAACCATTAACAATTCCGTATGCAAAATCTCCCGAACCTGTATACTCCAAAATCGTTCGTCTTCCACAAGCTGCAACCATAGGTCATATCGAATACGAGAATCAAAATCATCGTAAAGCTTAATCATTCTATCTATGAAATGCTTCACAGCTTCTACGACTGGATCTTCCTGCTTCAGAGTGCCTATTGGCAGGTCTTCAATATGTATATCTTGTGATGGATCTGCTCCAACTTCTGTGATGTGATCTGCATAATCTGTACGGTCATTCTCTAATTGAGTATCTGTGGTTGAAGCAATCATGCCCGTTGATGCCATCTTTCTAGCTTGCTCATAGGCTGCTCGAAGCTTCTTAAAGCCTTCTGGATTGTCTTCGGGATGATTATGTTTCAATTGTGACGTGTACGCCTTCCTAATTGCGCTCAAATCTTCGGTAGGTTCAATGCCGAGTATGCCCCAGTAGTCCATGATGTTGTTCCCTTCTATTCTAGAATTCTTATCAATCCATAGTTTGCTTTCTACATACTAGCGCTAAACTCGCTATAATCCTTCCTTAATATATCATATTCGGAATGAACATAATCGACGAGCTCTTCTTCATAGGTGTAAGAAAGACATCGCGAGTAGATGAATATGAGCTTCATAGGGTTCGTCTCCATGCGCACACTCCAAGGAGGTATTGTAGATTATGAGCAAAGGAACACAAAAGCATGGTAAACCATTCATTGTACCCCAGCCGATACGCAAGGATGGTGCAGGCGGACCGGATCGTGGGCCCCGTGATGTGATGAGAGATCTGCAAAATCCGGATATGCTCGTACCTCCATCCACAGATAACGGATTGTTACCCAATCTGAGAATGTCTTTCTCTGATACACATATGCAATTGAATCATGGCGGATGGTCACGCGAGATCACGGTTCGGGATCTTCCTATTGCAACGACACTTGCAGGCGTTAATATGAGCCTCACCCCTGGAGGCGTAAGGGAGCTTCACTGGCATCAACAATCGGAATGGGCTTATATGATTCTAGGTACCGCACGAATTACATCCGTTGATCAGAACGGTCGCAACTTTATTGCTGATGTTGGTCCAGGGGATCTATGGTTTTTCCCCAAGGGTGTACCTCATTCCATTCAAGGACTAGACGAAGGCTGTGAATTTTTACTCGTATTTGATGATGGAGCCTTCTCAGATCTCAACACACTATCCATTTCCGATTGGTTTGCACACACACCGAAGGACGTATTGTCTCTGAATTTCGGTGTATCTGAAGCCGCATTTGAAGGCATGCCGGTAGAGCAGGTGTATATTTTTCAAGATCAGGTTCCCGGTTCTCTCGCAAGTCAGGAAGTACAGTCACCCTACGGAACCGTTCCTCTGTCCTTCAAGCATCGTTTGTTAGCTCAGACACCGGTCATCACTCCTGGAGGAAGTGTGCGGATTGTAGATTCGAGCAACTTCCCCATCTCCACAACGGTAGCAGCCGCACTGGTTGAGATTAAGCCTGGAGGCATGCGTGAACTTCATTGGCACCCCAATGCAGATGAATGGCAATATTATTTGACTGGGCAAGGGCGAATGACTGTTTTTGGAGGCAATGGTATTGCGCGTACATTTGACTATCGGGCTGGGGATGTAGGGTATGTTCCTGTAGCCATGGGGCATTATATCCAGAATACGGGTAAGGACACACTATGGTTTTTGGAGATTTTCAGAAGCGATCGTTTCGAAGATATTTCACTTAATCAATGGATGGCATTAACCCCACGGGAGCTGGTTCGGGATAATCTGAACGCTTCTACTGAATTGCTCAATGCTTTACGTAAACAGAAATGGCCTGTCGTCTAAACGATCGATATTATTTTTTAGATTAGAAATTATTGGGTAAAGAAGAGAGAAATCAACTTTAAGGAGGAATTTTGCAATGAGAGCTGTTACGTTTCAAGGTATTAAGGATATTCAGGTGAAGCAGGTTGAAGATCCACGTTTGGAACAAAAGGATGACATTATCGTTCGCATTACCTCCACCGCCATATGTGGGTCTGATCTTCATATCTATCAGGGAGCCCTTCCTGCTCAGAAAGATTACGTTATTGGCCATGAACCGATGGGGATTGTGGAAGAGGTTGGTCCCGAAGTAACGAAGGTAAAAAAAGGAGATCGCGTCGTCTTGCCTTTTAACGTCTCCTGCGGAGAGTGTTTCTATTGCAACCACGACATGGAGAGTCAATGCGATAATTCCAATGGGAATCCGGAAATTCATACCGGTGGTTATCTCGGTTTTACCGATCGTTATGGGAACTATCCCGGAGGGCAGGCAGAACTTCTGCGTGTACCTTATGGGAATTTCATGCCATTTGTCATTCCTGAATCGTGTGAACTGGAGGATGAGGCACTACTGTTCTTATCCGATGTGCTCCCCACGGCATACTGGAGTGTAGAGAACGCTGGCGTCAAACCTGGGGATACCGTTACTGTGCTAGGAAGTGGCCCCATCGGGCTCATGACACAGAAATTCGCTTGGATGAAGGGTGCTAAGCGAGTGATCGCTGTGGATCGTCTTCCCTACCGACTGGACAAGGCCAAACGCATGAATGATGCAGAAGTGTACAATTTCGAAGAGTATGATGATATGGGCGAGTACATCCGTGAAATCACTCAGGGAGGCACTGACGTTGTCATTGACTGTGTGGGTATGGACGGCAAAAAATCAACACTTGAGGAAATTGGCCAAAAGCTTAAACTTCATGGCGGTTCCCTCGGAGCCATTGAGATTGGCATGAAGGCCGTGCGGAAATTCGGTACACTTCATCTTACCGGCGTCTACGGTTCCTCCTACAACATGTTCCCTCTAGGGAATCTGTTCGAACGAAACATTAATATTAAAATGGGACAAGCTCCCGTTATTCACTATATGCCAGAACTATTCCGCAAAATTACTGCTGGGGAATTCGATCCAACGGAAATCATTTCCCACCGCATTGCGCTAGAAAATGCCAGCGAAGCCTACAAAATCTTCAATGATCATGAAGACGAATGCACCAAAGTCATTTTAAAACCGTAACTCAGATGTACGTTAAGGTAGATCATTAAGTATAAACTCCATCCCCAAATAGGTGGATGCCCCGTACACAGATGATGGGCACGTCTACCTATTTGTTTGGGGAAATTAAAATAAACAACTACCTATGACTGCACTCAAACTATGGTGACCGTGTATAGCCGTTGAATAGACCTCTCTACAACTACTGAGGTTTACGAGCCTGAATATACACACTTTCTCCCTCAAAGCTCAACAGGCTCCCATCCTCTGACTTCTCAAGCTTAAAGTACTTGTGAATCTGATCTTCAGCATGTAACATGCTCACTTCCAGCTCTCTCATCGCCTGTGCTGGCAATGCAGCACGCTCACACCAATCCGTAAACTGGAAAGGCTTCTCAAAGGTCACCATAGCGTCGATCCGGAAGCCTGCCTTATCCAGCATCGAGATCCATTCTGATTTACGCCAAGCACGACCATGACTTGGATCACGCCATTTCTCAATATCGTTATAAAAAAGGTCATACACATCGCTTTCAGGTGCAACGTTATCAATGAGCAGCAACTTGCCGCCTGGCTTCAAGACCCGTAATGATTCATTAACGAAAGCAACAACGTTTGGAAAGTGATGTGCAGCAATCCGGGAGGTTACGCGATCAAAGGTATTGTCTGAGAAGGGAAGTTGCTCCGCATCGCCTGCTACAAAATTAACATTGGTGTGTCCGTTCCCGTGGATAAATTGCTGTGCTACCTGCAACATTTCCTCGGTTAGATCTAATGCAGTCACTTGGCTCACAAGCGGTGCCAACGCATTTGCAACGTGTCCCCCACCTGTAGCAATATCAAGTACGTTCATCGAAGAGTTCACTTCGGAGGATGCAACCAACCATGCTAGATCCTCACCTTTGGCATGTCGAGCACTTGTGACATATTTGTACGCATTACTAGCAAATTGCTTTTGAACCTGTCCTTTAATCTCATTAGACATAAAATCTTTCTCCTCCGTTCCATTTGATCTAACTTCCTCGAAATTTAAACTTTAATGCATTTTCTTTTGTTTTATCATTTCGTTAGTTTCACTATACGAAACTATGTTTCATTAATTCGCCATTAAATCATAACATATCCCTGAATGAAGTAACAATCAAAAAAAAGAGCATCTTCCGAGTAAACGTCACTCAGAAAATGCTCTTATCTTGATTCATAACTTATGATTGAATTTTATTTATTATACGACCTTAGGCAATTTCGACTTCCACAATCCCAGAATGAGACCCGAGATCACTGCACCAATCGCTACTGCAAGTAGGAACAACAGGGCGTGGTTTGCCAAAAATGCAACGAAGATTCCTCCGTGTGGAGCCGGCACGTTAATACTCCATAATTGTGTCAGTCCACCCGCAACAGCTGAACCAAGGATACAGGATGTCAGTACACGAAGCGGATCTGCAGCTGCAAAAGGAATCGCACCTTCTGTAATGAACGAGAAGCCCAGTACATAGTTCGTCAAACCAGATTTACGTTCTTGATCTGTAAACTTAGATTTGAAGAATGTTGTTGCCAGAGCGATTGCCAGTGGCGGTACCATCCCGCCTGCCATAACAGCAGCCATCCAAGCACCATCTGTGTTGCCACTGGATGTGAAGACACCAATTGCAAAGGTATATGCTGCTTTATTGAATGGTCCACCCATATCAATGGACATCATGCCACCGAGCAGCAAGCCAAGCAATACCGCATTACCTGTACCAATATTGCCAAGTGCATCGACAAGCCATGTGTTCAAAGAACCGAAGATTGGATCAAAGATATAGTAACTCACTGCACCAACGATCAACAGACCAAGCACAGGGTACAACAGAATTGGTTTCAAACCATCAATAGCTTTTGGCAATCCTTTGAGTGCTTTGCGCAGCCCAATGATGACATAACCTGCAAGGAAACCGGCAGCAAGTCCGCCAAGGAAACCAGCATTAGAGTTCACGGCCATCAAACCACCGACCATACCTGGCATTAACGCTGGACGATCACCGATACTCATCGCGATAAAACCAGCTAGAACAGGGATTAAGAAGTGGAATGCACCTGTGCCCCCACCGATTGTTTGCAACAATTGTACAAGCGGGTTTTCCGGGCTTGCAATTTGCTCAATCAGGAAGGAAATTGCCAGCAGGATACCGCCACCCACGACGAATGGAAGCATGTGAGAGATCCCGTTCATCAGGTCTTTATAGATTTTGCTACCTACACTCATTTTACCTGCTGTGGCTTCGTCATTCTTACCTGCTGCACCCTGACTACGATAGATCGGTGCATCGCCGTTAACGGCCTTACGGATCAGTTCTTCGGATTTGCGGATACCGTCACTTACAGGTCTTTGCAGAACTGGCTTCCCATCAAAGCGAGCCATCTCTACATTTTTGTCTGCTGCCACGATAACGCCTTTGGCACGTGCAATTTCATCAGCTGTCAGAACGTTCTGAGCACCTTCAGAACCATTCGTCTCTACTCGAATGTTAATGCCCATCTCTTGCGCTTTTTTCTTAAGTGCGTCTTCTGCCATAAACGTGTGAGCGATCCCCGTTGGACACGCCGTAACTGCAACGACAAAGTCTTCGGAGTTAGCATTTCCAACGATCACACCAGAGGTTTGCTCTTTGTTAGCTGATGCAGTAGCTGCCGCTGCAGCCGCCTTCTCTGCTTTTGCTTTCTCCTTAGCTTCCTCTTTCTTCGCCTCTTCAGCTTGCTTAGCATCGAACAACGCGCTAACTTCTGCCGGTGTATCCGTGCTCATCAACTGCGAGATGAAATCGCTATCAATCAACAACCTGGAAAGTGCAGCAAGTGTACGCAGATGAGTATTACCCGCACCTTCTGGTGCAGCAATCATGAAAAATACATGAGCAGGTTCGTCATCAAGAGCAGCAAAGTCAAGACCTTTACGGCTTTTTGCAAATACAACCGTTGGTTCATTGACTGCGGATGTTTTGGCATGTGGCATAGCGATACCGCCACCAATTCCGGTGCTAGATTCAGCTTCACGTTTATAGATCATCTCTTTGAACAAAACAGGATCGTTGATTCGTCCACTTTTGTTCAGACTGGCAATCAATTCATCAATTGCTTCATCCTTTGTTGTAGCTTGTAAATCCATGATCATCGTTTCTTGGATCATTAGATCTGTTATTTTCATTTTGGTACACTCCCTTAGGTTCAGTCGACCTGCATTCGCAGGCCGATCATGTATACAATGTAAGCCTTCTATAATTCAACTACAGTTTAGTAATGCTGACTTGCGTGCGTAATTCATCGATAAGCTCTCTCGTCGCAAGATCATCAGAGAACGCAGTAGCACTTCCAGATGCAACACCTGTACGAAAAGCTTCAAGCAGATCCCCGTTCAAAACGTAAGTACCCACAAATCCGCCAATCATGGAATCTCCAGCACCTACCGAGTTTCTGACAACGCCTTTAGGAACATTGGCATGATGAACTTCTTCCTGTGTAATGAATAATGCTCCTTCGCCGGCCATGGAAATAAGTACATGCTTGGCGCCTGCTTCTAGTAGTCTGCGACCATAGGTTATGAGTTCTTCTCGAGTTTCAATCGTTACGCCGAACAGTTCTGCAAGTTCATGATGATTCGGCTTCACAAGCAACGGTTCATGGACAAGAGCATCCATTAATGCCTTACCTGTCGTATCAATGACGAATTCAGCGCCAGCTTGTTTACATACCTTGATCAAACGATCATAAAAATCAGACCCCAGCGCAGGTGGAACACTTCCCGACAGAATTACGATATCCCCTTGCTGCAGTCCTGACATCTTCTGAAGCAATTGTTCTGACTCTTCAGAGCTAATCGCAGGTCCAAGTCCGTTGATCTCTGTCTCTTCACCATGCTTCAACTTAATATTGATGCGTGTATCATCTGCAATGGTAACAAAGTCCGTACGGATTGCTTCTTCCTGCAATCGATCATTAATGAAACGTCCTGTGAATCCACCAAGGAATCCAAATGCTGTGTTCGTGGCACCAAGCTGATTAAGAATGCGTGATACGTTAATGCCTTTACCACCCGGAAGTTTCAAGTCCCGGTTCATTCGATTCAGTCCACCAAGTTTCAGATCATGCACTTCCACGATATAATCGATGGAAGGATTAAGTGTTAACGTATATATCATGTTATCCCTCGATTATTTTAGTTTTCTGGGCGATTAAGTGCCGCCAGTGTTCTGGTACCTGCTCCGTAATCAGATCTGCCTCTTCCAAATCAAACAATTTGGCAAAAGTAATTTCCCCGATTTTGCTGGAGTCAGCCAGTACGTAAGATTTCCCCGACAACTGATGTGCACGCCTTTTAATCAAGGCTTCCTCCGGATCGGGAGTTGTATACCCCATTTCGGCATCTACCCCGTTCGTTCCAAGGAAACATTTATCGAAGCGGAAGTTATCCATGTTCTGTAACGCAATACTACCAATCACAGCTTTTGTATGGATTTTCATCATGCCGCCTAGCAGGTAGCTTCGAATCCGCTTGCTTACCAAGGCTTCCACATGAGATAGTCCATTTGTCACAACGGTGACATCCTTTGCTTCAATAAACGGAATCATAGCAAGGGTTGTTGTCCCTGCATCGAGATAGACACATTCGCCATTTTGGATCTCCTGTGCGGCCAAACGAGCAATCGTCACCTTTTGTTGGATGTTTTTGAACGTTTTTTCTTCCATACCAGGTTCCAATGACTTCTCATTGACCAATGCAGCGCCGCCATGAATTCGTTTGAGCATTTGACGACTTTCCAAATCGATAAGATCACGTCTGATTGTTGATTCAGAGGCTCCAAGCACATCAACAAGCTCCTGTAACTTCACAATTCCCTGTAAATGTAAGCGCTCTATAATTGCAGCATATCGTTCTTCAGTCAGCATCTTCATTCCTCCAACTGCTTCTATAGTATCATAAATCCAGTAAAAAACAATCATTTTCATTCAAAATAATTTATAAACCTTCAAAAACATGCAATTTTCGACGTTATAACCTTTCAATATTGAACCACATTAACCCGAAACGTTCAAATTCATTCAAATGCTAATTATAGATTCTATATTAAAACGATAAAAATCCTGAAATGCAACATTCTGCTGCACTACAGGATCTCCCTTTATCCATTCATCTGCGGTTTCGGCTTAAGCCACTGCCCTTCTTCATTGATGAACGCACCTTTATAACGCCCCATCTCTAGTTGCTCGATCAGCTTACCCTCATCTATTGCCAAAATCTCTGCCAACTGGGCTGAAGTGTAATATTGATTCGGATCGTAGTTTATTAGTATAGGCACAGCCGTGTCATATAATTCTCTGATTAAATTCTCAAACGAATTACGCCCAAGGTTCTCCATATTCTTGAAATCATTCAAGTGTTGAGACACCAGATTGTGAAACGACTTATTCCCCAGATTCATCCATACGGTATTACATGCCTGCACACTCATATAGTTCTTCTCTACATCAAAAAATTGAACCTCTTCAATCTTCATGAACCTTTCTTGAAAAGCAACGATCTTAATCAAGGGTACATTACGCTGCCGTGAAGCTTTTTTTATATGTGCTCTAAATTGTTCATAACTCATCTCAACTTCAACCATATCTACTACAACCACCTGCCTTCTAACATGTTCCAATCGACATTTTACAACAAATCGTCGGGAAGTGTAATCTTTTCGCACAAAAAAAAGCAAAAAAACGTATGCTCATGCCTGCGCACACGTTTCGTATACTCAACCGAAAGTATTCTGGAGTTGTTGGAAATTATTTAACAATCTAAGTCTCAAACAGACCTAAACCAATCTGCGAATGTGCCTACAGTGTTAATAGGTGCTCATTTCAGCGCAGCATTCTCTGCCTATGTGGCTGTAAACTCTTGCTCATTATAAGCAAAAAAACGTTGTAATATCGTGTCTCGATCATCCATAAATAGTTGATCCGCTATGGACGATACTAACTTGGGGATGGCACTTCTGGTTCCCGATATAGCCGACGCGGATAAGCCGCAACTTGCCAGTGCAGAATAATTAAACACAAAGAGTCCGTGTAACTGAGAAGCTCCCTCCTCATCTCGACTTGTCAACGCAAAGCCTGCAGTTAAATAAGGATGGGCATCAAGTAAAGCATTCCGATGTTCTACAGGTGGCTCATACCGGTCTGCCCAGCGTGCAATATGTCCTTCCACTAATCGCAGCTCTGGACGAAGAGCCGGATCACTAAGTAAGCCTGTGCTAATCACAAGAAAATCAAACGAAAAGGTATCTTGCTCCGTTGTAACAATTGCTTTATCATTTTGAGCCTCGACTTGCTGCCACGGTGAGTTCAGATGCAGTCTGAATCCTGGCCAGACCGCTGCTCGATTGAACGTATCATTCGTTGGCGGCTGATTAAATTTTAAAAAATGGGAGATAACTGCATATTTATCTGACGTAGACAGGGCATGGAAGCGTTCAATCATCCCCGACTGTTCCATCTGACGAATCGGATTCACGCGCGGAAGCTGTTCTCGTCGTACAAATACATGAGCTTCTGCCACACCAGCAGCAAGCGCATAACTCGCATTATCAAAAGCGGAGGCACCACCGCCAAGCACAGCAATCTTTTTCCCCTTTAATCGTTCAAAATCAATCGTTTCAGAAGTATGTGCATACAGCTCCCGAGGTAGCTTATCCGCAATCATCGGCGGCACATGCCACTCACCGCCACCTTGTATTCCAGTCGCGAGCACAACCTTACGTGCAAAAAGGAAATCCTTCGTTCCTGCTCTATTCACCTGAAGTCGATATATACCATGCTCCATAGGCTCAATAAGTGTCAATTTCGCCTCATTCATCACCGGCAGTTTCAGTACTTCCCGGTACCAGCGTAAATAGTTCATCCAATCTCCTCGAGGAATTTTGTCTACCTCTTCCCAGCCCTCACGCCCAGTCTGCGCCTCCCACCAGGAACGAAAGGTTAATGACGGGATGCCCAGATCAATGGAGGTCAGATGTTTGGGTGTTCGTAACGTAACCATTCGTGCATAAGTCTCCCAAGGCCCTTCGAATCCAGCTACATTCTCGTCAATAACAACAATGTTGGAGATTCGTTCACGAAGAAGTCCAAACGCAGCTCCTAGTCCACTCTGCCCCCCGCCCACAATGACAACATCGTAGACATGGCCTTCTGTATGTTGTTTTGCACATGTCCAGTCCGCACCACCATAAGATAAATAAGCAAGATCATGCATAACACGTTCATTCAATGCTTCAAGGCTCACAACTCATCAACCCTCTCCTGGTACCCTTATGAACTATTTTCCGATCGTTTTTTATTGTTAGTTTTCTGTCAGTTCACTTTTTCATTGTCAGTTTATTGTTCATTCATTGTTCGTTTTGTTGATAATTTCGTCACTTCTCATGTCCTTATGGAAATAGATTAGCGTTATTATATGAGTTGTGAAGCTTCATTTGAAGTTGATGGAAGATTTCTTGTCATCCATTCTAAAAACAACAAGCATACTTGTTAAATTACACGAAACTCCACTTATTGAGGTGCTTGGTGATTTATGTACTTTTCCTGTTTAAACGTGAAGGTATAGAAACAAAAAAGACAAATCAAGAATTTACCTTGATCTGTCTTTATAATGAATCTATTGCTCCGCCTGTTTACGGCGCTGCACTTTTTCAATAATTAATTTCTCAGGTGTCACGTCATTGCCCAGTGGATCCACAACGGACACGCCTAACATGGTTGTAAGTACTTGACCTCGAATTGCCTGCAAATACTGCTTTCTCAACTCTTGCTGCTCTAATTCTTCTGCTTGCGTCAGTCCGATACTGCTGCGTTGTTTTCTACTTAATTCGTTGATGCGTCCCAAAATAGGAATCATGACATTCACCTCACTTTTGTTACTGCAATGTTCAAACAGATATTTCGAATATCTTCAAACTAAGTTAATACATCTTTACGATTTTGTCTATAGGCTCATGACGCTGTGGCAGTATTCAGGTCATTCGGTGTACTGACCATACAATCCCATTGGTCGCACCACTACCTAGATTCAACGTAAGCGTCAACCCATTGGCAGCATAGAATAGTCCAATCACATCTCCTGCGTTCAATTCCACTTCTACTGCCAACGTAACCGAACTGCTTCCTAGCACTGCTCGTAGCGTTAGTAGCGTAATCGCCACATTCAGAATCGGTAGCAATCCACTAACCAGTGTTGTTACCGTGGGTGATGTTCTCTGAACAAGAAAGGCAGGATTTACCCCAGCACCTAACGATAAGGCTATTGCCGCGGTCGTTGCATAATTAATTGTAGCTTCAATGGAATATCTTCCCGTCACCGGAACTGTATAATTGCCTGTCGTTGCATTGAAGTTCGCATTGCCGTAATAAGGACTAGTCGTCGTCCAGTTGGTTAACTGTGTACTTGTTGCTGTAGAAAGGGTAGCAAGGAATGCGGAGAACCCTTGTGTGGCAAAATTTGGCCCCGTCGCCCCCGTGGCACCGGTTATACCTGTAGTTCCTGTCGCGCCCGTTGTTCCCGTCGTGCCTGTAATGCCAGTCACACCAGTGATTCCTGTAACACCTATAGCACCAGTCGTGCCTGTTGCTCCGGTAGCGCCGGTTACTCCAGTAATACCAGTGACTCCCGGTGTGCCTGTACTTCCAGTTGAGCCGGTAACACCGGTCGTACCTACCAAGCCTGTAGCTCCCGTTTTTCCGGTAGCACCAGCTGCTCCAGTGCTGCCTCTATTACCGGGATAACCTCGTGGTCCTCGAAGGAGGAGAATTCTGTGGCTTTGCTTTTTCTACGCTTACGACTGTTACTTTGAGATGACTTCTCTTTTTTCCTTTGCAAGGAGCGTACTGTTGATCTCCTTACTTTTCTTTTTCCTCGACGGGTTGAAATAACTTTGCATTTCTTTTTATATGAATCGCTCACAAGATCGCCCCCCCCCTTCTTGTGTCCCTCGTCCAATCTCCGAATTTGGCAATAGTACACTCTATGCATGGGACTCGCTCTGTGCGTCATTCATATTAAAGTTAATCATTAAACAATTTGCCTTAACCAAAAGAGTTTAATGCAGTCAATAACAGTTTTCTTTCGTTCTGCAAAACTAATAAAACCTTCATCGCTTCAATACACCCGGATTAATACCGTACATCTGCCTGAACCTACTGATAAAGTAACTTGTGTTCACGTACCCTACCTGGTGAGCCGCCTCTGATACACTGACTTCGCCACTTTCCAACAGCTCACGTGCCTTCTCCATTCGTTTCTCAATGACGTATGCATGAATGGACTTCCCGTATTGCTGCTTGAATGCTCGTTTTAGCTTATTTTCGTTCATCATTGCGGGTCGAACCAACTCCGGAATCGTAGGTGAATCTGCATAACAAGCATTTAATATTCGCTTTACCTCCTTCAACCCGGCCCGGTCGGAATCACTTAACTTCATCTCTCGCAATTGCCGCTGTGGTCGATCTGTAAGCTCTCCGGTAAGCACAACAATTAATTCCGTCAACTTGGCTTGCAAATAATGTTCACGAAGGTCCTCAGAATATGTACATCTCAGCATGTCCTGTATAACACGTCGGGCTAGAGGCGGGATGTCCATTCCGGCTATTCTAGGCACATGATTGAAGCTGCTAATTGCTCCAGTCTCTCGAATCTTCTCGAACAGTACAGAACAGAATCCCGGAGCGATCTGGAACCCCATTTGCATACTACGCTCATTTTCTTCATATGTATTGGTCGCCGCATATGTACCACCATCATATATACCAAAATAATTCTCCGGCAGAAGATGTTCACGCCCCGTATCTCGATTACGCCATCTCTGCTCACCCATAAGGTTAAAAGCAAGCACGATCCCTGCATGTGCACCTTGTTCATCTACGAATATTTCGGCGTGGTGTAAGATCTGACCATGCCCATGTGGTGTGTGATCCCAGCCTTAACGATTGAAACAGCCCACTCCCTATATGTTCTGGAACATCAAATGTCGTCATGTGCATCCTCCTTTTTCAGCTATTCAAGCTCCCGATTGAGCTAACAAGTGCATCAGCAGACCATGTAACATATACATCAACAAGATCCTTTAACTTATAATCATATCTAACCTCGACAAGGAGCAGCTAACATGGAATCCCTAGATCATATTTATTACATTGCACTCACCTTCCACATCCCTAAGCAGAAGCTTAAACAATATCGCACATACCTTGAGACCCACGTTATTCCCGTTTATCAGCGCCATCGAAATAATACGATGATTACAGATTACAAGGTATTCATCCACAAGTTAACGACGGAAAAACACGGTGATTTTCCCGTGTGGAACATTTTACATGTTCTGCAACTTCATCATCGCGATCAAGCCGATGCGCTTCAGAACGAACTAGATCGTATACAACCGTTTCCTGAAGCTGTCGTTGTTCGTCAGGAACTGCTCTCCAGTACGCCACGTAGCCATTTCCCCATTCAAAATGAACAAACCCGCAGACGCTGGCTGAAGCCGCTGCAGGTTGTGGAATATGTTGATGTCGAGCACAATTATTTGGATCAGTTCCGCGATATCATGATGCGACGAAATGGGCCAGCCATGCATTTTATTTTGAATGAACGCAGATGGTGTCATAGCTTCTACGCACTGGAGACTGAACAGGTGTGGACTCAACATCCAGACTACCCTGGGTGGAACCAGCTTCATATTATAGCGCTATATCCAGAAGCCCCTTTTAAGTATAAGAAGGATTTTGGACTTGGGCTGGCTAAAGCCTCAGGTATGACTTTTGAAGAGAACATGGAGCAACTGAAACAGATTCGCACGATGCGATACAAATGTATCAGCTCACTTTTGTAGAAGATTACGCAATCGGGATTCCGAGTCTAGCTTCGGACAACTGTTGCAATACCCATGAGCATGACTGCCGCTTCCAACCTGATAGGCCAAACAACAATATCGGCGTATCAAAAGCGGCTGTCCTTGCCACTTGGGATGCTCGAAACATTTTAGCTTACTCGCAAACGGAGATTCGGTGTCACCTTGTGGAGCAAGCCATACGCTGCGATCCTCTTGTATTCGTGTTAATCGTTCAGCCGTTTTCCATATGCCTTCATCATAGATCATTTGTGCATACAGCTGTTGCACATTGTGTGCAATAAGTGCCCACATGACCTTCTCACTCGCTCCTGTATCAGCAGCTACACCCTTAAAGATCGTTTCCAGATGTAGCTGCAGTCTTCCTTTAAGCATGCTGAGCTGGGATCTTCGCTTAGTAATATCTGCATAAGCAACGGTGACCTGCTCCAACTGGCTCTCATAACGCATGCTACCTGTTCCAGTCAGTTTCAGACTTACAACGTTGTCTTCAATGCTGAGTAAGGTGTCATAGAGACTGAACGCAGAGATGATAGCCATAACCCATACCGAATAGCGCTTGGCAAAAAGTGTCCCTACAGCAACACTTCCCGTACCCTCAAGTTCAAGCCCCTGCTGCAAAGCCTGTTCACGCAGGAACGATCTCCGTTGTTTCCCATTAAGCAGATCCTTCACCGTAAAGGAATACTCTGAAGTCTCCCATGAACTTCTAATCGTCGTCACAAAAAAATGCTGTAATGTCTCAACTAGCTCGGAGTGTTTCGGATCTGAATCTGGATCTAAACCTGGATAACGTCCCATCTATTGAATCATATCTTCAATTTCGTTGATAATCTCGCTACGTCCAATAGCTCCCCAGCCCTTGAACAACCAGAAAGAATCCGTTGTATAGACCTGATCTGCAACGACCGCAGGGACACTCTTCCAAAGAGAGCTTTCGTTAATGCCATTTAGATAATCCTCAGCGTTTGGGTCAACCTCCAGAACTACAAAATCAGCATCGATATCTGCAATCTTCTCCATAGACAGATCCTCACGTTGTTCGGCTGGTGTCACCCCAGTAGGTTCAAATCCAAGATCATGATACAAAAGCGTATTGGTTGGATGTCCTTTTGCCGCATAGATCTGTAATGTTTTTTCTCTTACACGTAGATAAGCTAGTTTCTTCTCATCCAATTGTTCAATTTTTGCTTTAAGCTGGTTGGCTTGTTGTTCCACTTCAGCGATTTTTGTTTTGGCCAGATCGACCTTGTCATACATCCCTGCAATAGTTAACAAGTCCTGTGTCCAATAGGTGGTATCGTCCGCATAATCGAGCCATTCGGTGCCAATAACGATGGTCGGCGCAATTTTCTCCAACTGCTCATACGCATTCTCAGCCGTTCGGCTCTCAATGACGATAACATCTGGATCAATCTGAAGAATAGCTTCTAAGTTAGGGCTGTCTGCAGAACCTACGGTCGGAACTCCAGCCAATTGATCTGCAAGATAAGGAGGGTAATCTCCTCCATAACGCACTTCTACATTTACACCCGCTGGCTTCTCACCTATCGTCAACATGTGATCAATATAAGCAGCAGACAAGACAACCATACGATCAATTTTCTGTGGTATAACTGCTGTTCCTTTAAGATGTTCGATCGACTGGGTACCACTCTGTTCTGCCGATGTGTTCTGATCCTGAGGTGCAGTCTCCGCTACTTCCGACGTTTTCCCGCATGCCGCTAGTACAAACACAAGCAGGGTTATCAGTACGATCCATGATGCTCTCTGTCTAAACATTCTAGTAAAACCCCTCTACTATTTAATAATAATAATCATTATCACTATAGTAGGGAAAAGAGTTCTTGCTTACCATGGATTATTTCACTCTCTTCGCTTGGACAATATCACCGTGCAGTAATGCCGAGCTGCTCTGCTACATATTTCATAGCCCATATGCGACCTGTAGGCCCTAGCGTTTTGAAGAAAATATCCTCTGCATTGTATACATGACCATCATGAACCGCCTTCAATGCCAGCCATTCTGCCGAACTCTGCAACTGACGCAGTTGAGCCCTAGCCTCAGCTGTCGGATCGACCATGACAAAAATATGATCTGCCTCATATAAGCGTATAGCATTGAATTGCATTTCAACAGCCCATTGCTTCTCCGGAAATTGATATGGCAAATGAAACCCTAAATCATCGTACAGTAAAGCCCCTGTCTGGCTATTGCGTCCATACATTCGGTGAAACGTCGCGGTCACCCGAAGAAACATCACACGCTGCTTTCCCCATCTCGATTGAATGCGCCCTCGAAGCAGCTTACTTAGTTCTGCATGCTCTTCAATCCACCGCTCAGCCTGTTCAGTTCGTCCCATAATGTCAGCCATGTACAGAAGCCTTTCATCAAAATGATTACTGTGCTCCAGCATAGTCGTAGGGGCAATGTGATGCAGTGCTTCATTAGGCTCTAGTCGGTCACTCGTAATGATTAAATCTGGTTGCAACCTTCGCAGCTTGTCGTAACTCTCATCGAAGCTGTTCAACATAATCCCGTGTTGGCGGTGTGCTTGCAGTGCAGGAAGAGCAACCGGATGTGCCACTCTCTGATCATAGGATAGAGCGGATACCGGCGTCAGACCAAGCGTAATGACATAATCATCCAACCCGTAATACGTGGTGGCGATACGATTCACTTTCTTTTTCATGTACAGGGTTGGAGCAACGCCTTCGTTCTTCTTGAACACCCTGCTGAAATAATGCTCGTCTCTATAACCAACCTGCTCTGCAATAGCTTTAATCTTATCCGAGGAGAACAGCAATTGTTTGGCTTTGGCCATACGTTGTTTCTGAACATATTCCATCGGAGTCATATGGAGTTGCCGTTTGAACGTTCTGGTAAAATGATTCACGCTAAGTCCCGCCCTTTGGGCTATCTGCTCGATTCGAAGATCTTTTGTATAATGATCTTTCATGTATTCAAGAGCCAAGTCCATACCTGCTACAGGTGGGGCTGCTAGCTTGACCTGATTCATTAGCTGTATCAATAACTGGTGCACAAGATGCTTCCTACGTAAGTTTACTGGACTCACTGTAGGACGTTTACCACTTACCAGTTCATTCATAAGCTCATGAATATCTCGTGTATTTGAAGACATGTGAAGCTTGCCTATAACAGGAAAATCGAACGTCGACGTATGCCAATTATTCTGACTGCGCGTAAGTGCCACACACGAAAATAAAATGATCTGATATCGGACAGGTGCCTCCGTATACGTCTGTAGCTCCACACGCATGCCAGGCTTCAGCAGGAACCACTCCTCTTGCGACACTGTATGTACAACCTCATTGATCGTAAGAGTTCCCCTTCCAGCGATAACTCTACATAGGGCAAACTTATTCCAGGTTCTTCGCTGAATTTCTCCCGGCTTGCTGGAGTATTGACGGACATGCACAGCAGAGAAAAACAGCTGCTCCAGTCGTTTTATCCAATCTATTTCTTTCATGCTGACTTCCTTTCCTGTTCGGATCAAACCTACTAATCCTTGAATACCAATCTACTTCTTGGCGTTCAGTAACAAATTCTTAATCGTATCTAGCTGTAATTCCAGTGAGAATGGATCTTCCATCACGAATTCGTCCCCTTTGTCTCCGAAGGAACCATACGCATAAACCTGGCCTTTCTGCACAGCAGGCAGGTGTTTCCATACCTCACTATTCAACACTTCGTTAGCCCCTTCATCCTGTGAACCATATATGAAGACATGATCTCCCATGTACTCAGGCAGTACTTCTAGAGAAATATTTTCGAATCCTTCCTTCATGTCTAACGCTTGCTGAGTAGGAGGAAGCTTCAACATATCATAGATGGTAGAGCTACCGTAATTCCCACCTTCTGCCGCCATAACATACAGCGCTTTATTACCCACCTGTACGATGGATACGGTCTCACCTTCTTTAATGATTCCGTCGATTTGCTTCTTCGCTTCTTCCACTTCTGCTTGATACGTTGTGATCCACTGCTCCGCTTCCTTCTCTTTTCCAAACACACTAGCGATTCGGCGCAACTTCTCCAGCGGCCCTGAAGTTGTCTCCCCTTCCCAATAAGGTAAAAAGACGGTCGTTGCAATTTTCTCGTAATCCTCAATATTTTTGTCAATAGAACCAATAATAAGATCCGGCTCAAGTGACACTAACTTTTCCAGATTCATCGGGAATTCCCCGCCCAAGTCTTCAATGCCTGCAATAATATCTTCAGAGATGCCAGACTTCTCAATCCACGATTCGTTCAGCATAAATGTTCTCACACCGACAGGTATAATTCCGAGCTTCAGCAGATATCCCATATATTGATCTGAGGCTACACGCTGTGGATTAGCTGGAATCACAACATCGCCCCGCAACGTAGACACTGTCCGCGTCTCTAAGGATGTAGCTGATTTTCCGTCTGTCGTTGTCTGATTACTGGATTGTGCTGTAGGCGTAGCCGTTTCTGTTTGTGCATTGCTTGCCGACGGTGCAGGACTCGAACAAGCTGCGAGCAGTAGTGTGAAACATAGCAGCATCGACAATGCCGTCATCTTAAATTTTCCTTGCATAAATAATTCCCCTCCAATATTCTTCTGATATTGATAATCAATATCATTATATAGGTGAGAATATAGAGGTTGAAGGGCATTTTCTTGCATCAAATGGGGCAAATCATGCTTTTTTTGAAATGGGATCTCTTGTTTGGCTCCATTCATACGCTGTTTCTTTTTGTATTGAACAGGTGAAAGTCCTTCGATCTTCTTGAAGCTCCGGCTCAGTGAATGGGCATCTGGATAACCAACCTGCTCTGCAATCTGTTGCAACGTCGCATCGGTATGCGTCATTAGATATGCAGCTCTCTCAACACGTCTCTGTGCCAGATATTGAATTGGGCTGACATTTAACTTTTGTTTAAACAGTCTAGACAAGTGCCCTACACTACAGTCCAATTCCTCCCCCATCTTGTCCAATCCAAGGGGTTCTTGCATATGTGTGTTCATGTATTCCACAGCTCTTGTAACCAAATCTGGCTTGAAAGGCTGTATAGACTGGTTGTGTAAATCCTCCAATAGAGAGTAGACCCACTGCTGGAACAACACTTTGGCATGCAGTTTAGCCAGCTTGGTAGGCTGTTCCCACTCCCAGTAAAGTGCTTCTATACATTGATACATATCCAGCGGATTGGCTGGATTCATGCCGAACTGATTCTGGAATGGACGTTCATGCTCCATCAGTTGTTGGATCTCCATCCGACAGGGCAATGTCAAAATTGCTTTGTACAAAATCATATAATAAGCAACACCGGAATCGGTCTCTATCTCTAGATCGGCAAGCTTGCCCCCATGAACGACATGGAAACCATCGATGATATAACAATGTTGATCCATTCTTACCCGTGCAGTTCCGTCAATCATATATAAGTAAGCACTCGCAGGCAATTGATAATGGCTTAACTTCTCGCCAGGTTCTAGAGCATTTTTGCGAACATCCAATATTTTAATAAAAACATGGTTCCATAGAAGGATGTGATTATTTAAATTCATTTTTGTACTATCCTCCTCTGTCCGGACACAGCTCTATACATTAATCCTTAACGATAAGGAAACCAGTCTAATGTATTTTATTCATATATGTAGAGTTTCTTTTATTATAGTTTAAATGATAATAATTCTCAATGAATTCAGCCAATATGTTTGCCTTCAAACGGATAAACTACATCCACATTGATGTTTCTACTGCGTAAATTACAATTTCCATCTTTTTGAGACCTGTTGCAAATTCATAAAAGGCATGATATATTAGTTGAGCCGTCAATTATTGATGCCTCAAATATTGATCCATCAATGATCGACAGCAGCCGATGTAGTAATCATTAGGCAATGGCATTGTATACTGGCAATTTTAATTATTTGTTAACATACGCCGTTGTTCATGATTCAGATTCACCCGGGAGGTCTAGTCATGACACGTATGGTTTCCAAGGAAGAACAGATCATCAATCTGCTGAATGTACTAGGCAACAAAATTAGTCCCAAGTTCGAACGTTGTACAGGTATCAGTTCCTCTCGTTTTGAAATTTTGCATGAGTTGGATCAGGTTGATGAGATCAACCAGTCCATGCTTCAGAAAATGATCAATATCGATAGTGCTGCTATCACACGCCACTTAAAACAACTTGAGGCAGATCAGATGGTGACCAGACGTAAGAACCCCGATGATAACCGGGTAACGTTTGTTCGTCTGACAGATCATGGTCGTAAGCAGATTGAAGGCTATAAGACAGAGAAAACCAATTTTATTAACCAGATCCTACAAGATTTTAGCGAAGAAGAAGTACTGGCACTCGCTGATTACTTGGAACGTATGCAAAACAACTTTTAACCTATATATAGAGGAGAGAACTATCCATGAGTACAATTGAAAGCAAATTCCAAAAAACAAATGATTTTAACGAAATTACTTACGGCCGTCGCTCCGTTAAACTTTACGATCCTGAAGTTAAAATCAGTCGTGAAGAAATGACAGAGATTCTGGCAGAAGCTTCACGTGCACCTTCTTCTGTTAATATGCAGCCATGGCGTTTTCTGGTTGTAGACACACAAGAAGGCAAAGAAAAACTTGCTCCTTTGGCTAAATTCAACCAAAATCAAGTACTGACTTCTGCGGCTGTCATTGGTATATTTATCGACATGAACAATGTTGAATACCTAGAAGAAATCTTCAGCAAAGCTGTAGAGCATGGTTTCATGCCACAGGATATCAAAGATCAACAAGTTAAATTTGTTAAACCTTATTATGATAATATGCCTGCAGCAGATCTGCGTGACGTTAACCTGATTGATGCTGGTCTTGCTTCCATGCAATTGATGCTCGCTGCCCGTGCACACGGTTATGACACGAACCCAATTGGTGGTTACGAGAAAGATCAAATCGCTGAAACATTCGGAATGGACAAAGAGCGTTATCAACCGGTAATGCTGATCTCCATCGGTAAATCTGCGAAAGAAGGTCACCCTTCCTATCGTCTGCCTGTAGATACAATCACAACTTGGGCATAATATTAACACTTGGTCACCACAGATTCTATTTCTTACACTTTATATTTCAAAATAACGGAGGTAAACTACTATGATTATCATTCACGCTCATCTGCAAATTAAACCGGATCAAGAACAAGCTTTCCTTGCTGCAACGAAAGAATTGGTCGCTGCAACACGCCAAGAAGAAGGCAACATCAGCTATGAATTGTTGAAACATACTGAGCAAGAACAAAAATATACCATGGTTGAACTGTGGAAAGATGAAGCAGCTACTGCTTCTCATAACGCAAGTGCACACTTCCAAGCTTTTGTTCAACAAGCTGCAGCATTCATGGCTGCACCTATGAACGTTGAAGTATTTGCTGGCGAAGCCGTTAAAACGAATTAATATCGTCAATTTGCATACATGGCTATGCGATATGTATAGAACATTAAAGCCACATGAAGTTCATCGTAAGATGATTTCATGTGGCTTTTTATTTTCTTGATACCTATCTGATCGGACGAGCAGGTGTGATGCTTTGCGGATTATTGAACACATTTTTGGGATCATATTTGGCTTTGACTCTGCGTAATCTGGCGTAGTTAGCACCGTAATATACTGGCCCAGAATGCTTAATACCTTGGTCTGGCACGTTAATATACGAACCTACAATGTATGGCTGCAATTTTTGGCGTGTATTACGCACGATTGCAATATTTTTAGCGGCTTGGGATGGTTTCGTCCACGAGCTGTTCCATTCAACATAGAATTTTGCTTTGCGCCAGAAAAAAGCTGTAGACTTAGGGGATTTACGACTTACTGCACCACCCCAGTTGAGGAAAAAGAACCCAGCAAACTCCCCTTCTACATTTTCCAAAAATCTACGCATCGACTTGATCGCTTGTGCTGGAAATGGACGTTTGGCGAATCCGGATGAGAACTGGTTACTATACCTTTGAGTAAGTACCGGATCGGGCGGCAACAGGAAGGTTACAGCATCGGGATAGGGTATGGAACGAATAATCGTTTGAGTAGGTGTGCCAACACTGGTGAGTGGCTTTAACAGGCGAAGAGCTTCTGTTTTGGAACCAAGGAATAACCCCTCCATGCTAACATTTCCGCCCTTTTTAGGTCCAATGGACAACTCGCTACCCAGTCTTGTATCTACGGATGGAGCCCACTTTTGCCAGACTTTGAGCACGTTCTCCCATTGAGCCCAAGGCCAAGTTATCCGATATACTGTAGCCTTTGCAGGTGCTCGACGTACTTTGAATTTATATTTGGTGTATACGCCGAAGTTCCCGCCGCCGCCTCCCTGTGATGCCCAAAAGAGATCTGCATTGCAATTTTTGCTTGCCCGAATTACTTTTCCATTAGCGTCTACCATTTCGAGTTCGAGCAAGTTATCGCTAATTAATCCAATGGTACGTTGGAGTGGTCCAATTCCCCCACCTAAAGTAATCCCCCCAATACCGACCGTTGGACTGTCACCAAAGGGAGCAATGAAGCCTTTTTTCGCCAGTGTATGGGCGATTCTCCCTACTCTGTTTCCTGTGCCTACAACGACCGTTCCCTTTTTGGAATCCAACTTAATGGCATTCAGTTCACTAACATCAATCACAATCCCACCATTAACCTGCGATAGGTTGACCTCAAGCGCGTGTCTTCCACTCCGCGGCCGAATCGGTACATTATTTTCACGAGCCCATTTGATGGCATTGGATACATCTTTCGTTTGTTGGGCAAATACGAAAACTTTAGGTTTCCTGTCAGTATGAGGGTCCCAATTTTTGCGTGCCGCCTCATATCCTGAATCTCCTTTATAAATGACCCGTCCAGTAAGCTTTGTTGATGATTTCAATATACGCCACTCCCCATTAACCTATTGTTAGTTGCCACTCCGCTAGCACCCTATACTGTATGAAGGACATTCGCGGAGGGAATGGGCAATTGCAATGATTACGGGCATAAGAGTATTATTTTCTTCCCTTTACATACAAAAAAGAATCTTCCTATGAGCTAATTGTAACTCTAGGAAAATTCCTTATAAGATGAGATTTCATGACTAGCGATCTCGATAGGTATATTGTTTATTCGTCGACCGGATCAATCTTAACGAGCTTGCGCGGCTCTTGTTCCTTCTCACCATACCAGACTAAGACATCAGCTAATTTATCCAAGATGCGAATAAAACTAGCTTGATCCGTCGCTGAAATATTATCGGCATATTCAAAAATCTCATCGAAACAAAGCTTGCGTACAAACTTCGTGTACTCGGCATACACTTCACGGCCCTTAGTCGAAGGTTTCACATAGATGTCTTTGCGATTGCCACTTAAATGATATTTTTCAAGCAACCCTTTCTCCTTCAAGTTCTTCACATTCTTCGAGAAGGTGCTACGACTAACACCCAGACGTAACGCCATTTCTGACATTTTCTCCTCTTTATCCTCCGCTTCAAGGATATATTCCAAGGTTTGAATCTGCGAAGCAGAGAACATGATATCTGTACCATAACTTCGCTGCAACTTATAGGTGTTAGAATATGCATTACCATATTTGATAATCTTCTCAACGAGTGCTCGATGGTCGCCCATCCATTCCAATTTCATGGGTAATCCCTTTCATTTTCGAATTCTCTCTCTACATGTACTGAAATTAGATATGTTTTTCAATCCAGGTTATCGCTTCTTCAATAACTTCATCACGACTAGGCTCGTTAAAGATCTCATGCATGAGGTTGGCGTAAATTTTCAACGTTTTATCGGTCGAAGCAATATCTCCGTAAAAGTCACGCGAATCCTGTTCACTCACCAGTCCGTCATTCGCCCCATGCAGTACAAGTACCGGATCAACAAATTGCTTCGCATGTTCTTTCAGCCACGCTACTCCATACCCTAAGCTATTGAATAAGTCTACAGAAATTTGCTTCTCAACAAGCGGGTCATTATTGTATGCGGATACAACCTCCGGATCACTACATACACCACTTCCAAGCTCATTCGGAAAATACGTGCCAAGTGGAAGATCCAGCGGCAGCTCTCCGGCAACCTTCGTATTGTAACGCGTGAGTGCTCCTGAAAGTATAATGCCTTTTACCTTGCCAGGGTATTTCGTTCCAAACGCAGAGGTTGCAAAGCCGCCCATGCTATGTCCAATGACAAATAGAGGGGTATCGCCGCTCTCTTGCAATGCTTCTTCAACAATGACATTAACATCATCAATAATATGATGAAAATCACTATAGAACGTGCGCTGTCCTTCTGATCTGGCATGACCCCGGTGGTCAAACCGATAAACACTAACCCCACGTTTATTCAGTTGTTCGGTTACATAATCATAGCGCCCAGCGTGCTCGCATAATCCATGTACGATAACGACCGCTGCCCTCGCTTCGCTAACTACGTCTTTACTGAAATAAAGCTGAGTTCCATCAAATGACTTGATCGTTGTCTCAATCGTGCTCATATTCATCCCATCCTTCTGGTTACACTCAAACACTACATGGAAGATAAATAGATACAATCCTTAGCATAGGAGTGCCTATAATTTGTTTTTCTGATGCACATCAGTTTTTGATTTCATATTCATTACAAATAATATTGTTTCTTGTAGAAACAATATATCATTCGCGTTTACCTTTGTCTACGTATAATTAAAGCGCTTACAACGAAGTTATAATAAATATATTTCGTTCAAGTTACGGTGCTCAATGTAAACTCTTCAAACGGATTCTTTTAGCCTGTCTTGGCAGAAATATATTTAAACTAAAAAAACACCATCACATGATGTGACGGTGCTCTTATGGCGGAGCTCAGGAATGAGTTCTGAATTAAGTTTGACGTAGAACTTCTTATCTCATCGCTGGCGGCGATGCGCTCTATCATTGTGGGATGTTTCTCCTATACAACCAAACTTTCAAAAATTCCACGTTCGTGCTAACTGCGGTTCTTAATTCCCCAATCACATAGCTGTTCCAACACAGGCAACAATGTCTTAGCCTTGTCCGTGAGGCTATACTCAACTTTAGGCGGCACTTGAGGGTACTCCTTCCGCTGAACCATCCCATCGGCCTCCAACTCCTTGAGCTGGGAGCTTAGCGTCTTAAACGTGATTCCCCCAAGCTGCCTTTTCATTTCATTGAAGCGAACCGTTTGTTTTTCCGCTAAGAGATAGAGGATAATCATTTTCCACTTCCCTCCGATTACAGACATTGTATAACCAAACGGTGTATCTGCAATATTTGTATCTCCGCCGTTCAAATCGGATATTCCCATAATTTCACACTATCCTTTCAGATAGTACCTATCTTTAAAGTGCGTACTATCCTATTCTATGTCCCAAGTTTATACTTAGCCTTACTTTGAAGTAAAGGAGAGAATCATATGAATGCAGTTCAAACGTATAATCACAATCTCTGGGATCACGGTATATCACAAGGATATAGTGTGAACGGTACCCTCTACATCTCGGGGCAATTTTCCCATAATGCAGCAGGTGAATTCGTTGGTGCTGGTAACATTGAAACCCAGACGCGGCAAACTCTAGATAATCTAGATCACGTGTTATCCCAATTCGGCATTACGAAAAACAATCTCGCTTATGTTGAGGTATACCTAACCAACGCACAGGAACATGGAGGACAAGTTATTGAGCTTTTTAAAGAGTACCTAGGGGAACACCATCGGCCTGCGGGTAGCCTTATTGGTGTTACCTACCTAGCTTTCCCCGAACAATTAGTCGAGATCAGAGCAGTAGCACATACGGAATAACGCTATGATAAGCGGTTGACCATCTCTCTTTATAAAAAATGAGAAGCGGTGAATCTCAGCATATAGCTGGGAATCCCGCTTCTCATAACAATTAGTACAGTCTGATCGAAAAACTGCCACAATTAAAAGAGCGACTTAGTGCACATACTCCCGCTCAATTCGGACTAACTTGCTACTCTCTTCAAAATCAACGGACAGACCCAACTGTTCAGAAACAAATCGCAGTGGCACAAAGGTTACACCCCGAACGACTGTTGGAGCTACTGAAACTGTCGTTTCTACACCATTAACTCTAACTTGCTGGCTCCCCGTTTTCAAAACAATCTCCTTCTTATCATCTGAGATCCGAATGACGCGATCTGCTGGATCCCACTCGACATTGAGTCCCAATGACTCGCTTACAAGCCTTAATGGAACGAGCGTGCTTCCTTTTTCAATATAAGGACGATTGTTTTCATCGAAATAATTCGTTCCCGTACGTGTCTCATATGACCATACTTTCTCAACAGAAAACTGCAGGTTCCATTTCTCTGTCTCGCCCGGATAGAAGTGCTGGGATAAATCATAAAAGTCTACGGTATAGGAAAGTTCAGCAGCCTGTCCACCCACTGAACGCAAGCCAGTAATGTCAACTTGGTATTTCCCTGTATACTGCTGTACATCGTCCAAACGGAAAATGATTGCATTAGACACCCCGAACCCACTCAATTCCACATTGAGGTAGAGATCCTTGTTTAGATCATTATTTGTACTGTCTAACGTCCATTTTTTCTGGCTTTGTACATCAGTTACTTGTACCTTTACATTCTGCAAAGAAGGCTTCTCATACTTGTCGGGATTCAAAGTCACAGACCATGGGTGAGAACCGCCGAATAATTGCTGCGGGAAATCTGCTGCCGGCCATGCGATGTAATCATAATTCACTGCCTCTGTACGAGACTTATCGAACACCTGCATAGAACCATATTCACCAGCTAGACCAAAACCTACCTTCTGCAAGGAAGGATTAAGCACCCAACGACGATGTCCTACGCGATCTGCATTCCTGCCTATATCTGGCATATAACCTTTAAGTACATTGCTGCTTAGATTTTCCCTCCCGCTTGACAGGTTGCTGCTTTTGGTGGATTGATAGCCTTTGTTATAAAAATCATCCGTCATATCCGCTGGCTTCTCTGGGTAGTGAGATAGCTTATCGGTAGCTGCCAGTAAGACCGCACCATGCTGTGCCAACTCATTCAATTCGTTATCCAACTGCACATCACTTGGCAACCCAGCCAAGGCACGAACCAGATTCGTAGCTAACAAGGCTTGTTCAAGCATCGTCTGATTCACTTTTCCGATCTCATAGGGTGCTTTAAAGGAAGGTTCGGTATCATAAGTCTTTAATTCAGTGTTCATGTCTTGCAATTGATTCCATGTTCGCTTGACTTCATCCCGTTCTGGAAAATGAAGTCCCGCTGCTGATGTCAGATTAGGCGTGAGCATGAATATCACAACCCACATCATCATCACAGCAGCGCATCGCAATACATTTCGTTTCATCTCTGTTATTCCCCATTCTCTTAGTAGCTATTGTTACAAAAGTCTTTGATCTAAAAAATGAATGTCCCTCTAGCTTTAACTATGTATCTCTCCGCAAGATGTTCCTAAAGAAAAGCTCACTCCTTTACTATCATATTTAGTTGCTTCTGTGATATAAACTTATAAACCTTCCATCATCATATCAGAACCCTTATATGGGTTCTACTACATTTATTCAAGCTGACTGTCCTTGTCATGAAGCGCGGCACCGAGTGCTGGGAGCTGCACGCGGGTGTGAAAGTAGAGGCTTCCTTTAGTGATAGAAGCGTCACCTTTTAATTTTTTCGTGTGCACTGAATTTCTTGCATCTGAAAACTGCACTTTAACAAGGCAAAAACCCGCCAAACACTAGACAGTCCTTGTGTTTGGCGGGTTCTCTTTAGTTATGGAGCCTAGGGGGATCGAACCCCTGACCTCATCGCTGCCAGCGATGCGCTCTCCCAGCTGAGCTAAGGCCCCAGGATATACAATGATAACTTGTCCACCAATGCAATATTGCGTAGGCGACCCCTTTATCATATTCAATACCTGTTTTACTGTCAATATCTTTTTCTATTCGCTCAACACAGCCCAAAGGATCTGGAGAAGAACAATCTTCCTACCTGGAACACAATCATGATGACGTATCGTAACCCCAGCTTGCTCTTCTCCCTTTGCCCCAGGAATCTAATCCTCCAGGTCTTCTTTGGACAGCAATGATTTCAATTCTTTCATGAACATATTGATATCTTTGAATTGACGGTACACCGAAGCAAAGCGAACATATGCCACTTCATCCACGGGAAAGAGCTGTTCCATCAATAATTCGCCAATCTGGCGACTTTCCACTTCCGCATCAGCGGTATTACGCAAAGACTTCTCTACTTCAGAAACCATCATCTCAAGTGTCTCCACCGAGACTGGACGTTTCTCACATGCGCGAATAAGTCCGCGGAGTATTTTATCCCGACTGAACTCTTCTCGGCTTCCATCTTTCTTAATAACAATCAGCGGTGTTTCTTCCACCATCTCAAATGTGGTAAATCGGCGGCTACATTGCTCGCATTCCCGACGGCGACGAATGGATTTTGCTTCATTGGCCGGACGGGAATCAAGCACCTTGGTGCCCATAAAAGCACAATAAGGACATTTCATTTTTTGGTCACTTCCCATGTTTGACTTTTTTCCATAAGTTCCCTGTAAGCATTTTGTAATGAAAATGGTATCTACGACACATAATACTTTTACCAACCGCGAGGAGGTGAACAGCAATGGCACAAAGCAACGGTAACTCCAACAACTTGGTGGTAACTAAAGCTTCCGCAGCCCTGGAACAACTGAAATACGAAGTTGCTCAAGAACTCGGAATCAGCATCCCACAAGACGGATACCAAGGTAACATGACTTCTTACGAGAACGGTTCGATCGGTGGATACATCACGAAGCGTCTGGTAACAATTGCAGAACAGCAATTGGCAGGTCAATACCAATAATATCTGCATCGTAATACGGTATTATAGAGGAGCATGGGGCGACCGGTGAACAACCGGTCTGCTCTGTGCTTCTACTATTATAACCGACTCTTGTACCGTGCATGAGAACCATACATTTTCACACACTTACCTGCATCTAGCTACAGCATCACACGATATATCCGAACTAGAACGTATTATAGATCTTAACATATTGATTATAATAATAAATGACGCGTTGTACATAGTGCCGGGTTTCCCCAAAAGGAATGTCCTTGACTGTATCAAATGACCCATCCCACACTCCATCTCGGAGCCAGCTACTTACCTTACCTGGTCCCGCATTATACGCAGCAATCATGACCGCCTCATTGCCATCAAACTGATCGGACAAGTTCTTCAGATACCAAGTACCAAGCTGAATGTTCCTCTCAGGTTTATGCTTCAGTTCTTCTAATGACGTACCCGGAATTTTGGCCTGCTCCATAATCCAATTGGCCGTATCCGGCATGAGTTGCATAAGTCCAATGGCACCACGCTTAGATTCCAAGCTTGTTTTGAAATTAGTCTCTACCTTAATAATTGAGGCAATTAGAAACGGGTCTACTTCATAGCTATAAGATTGTGCCCGAATCTCTTCCTTATAATGAATCGGGTAGAACCAAGCCATCCAGTTCGTATTCAAGAACAGCACTAGAACGAAGGAAACAAACATCAACAGCAGTACCCGCTTCTTACGTAGCCATTTCATATTAATCCCTTACCTTGCAGGAAAGAGATGACTTGCTGCTCTGTATCGTGCCATGCTCCACTGTTATCAATAACGATATCAGCAAGCTGCTTTTTCTGCTCGATATCCATCTGAGCCGCAATCCGGGCGTCAGCCTGTTCACCAGTCAACTCATCTCGGCTCATCAATCGTTCCCTCTGTATCGCTCTAGGTACGTATACAACGATGACTTCATCGAACCCTTTTTCCAGACCAGACTCATACAACAAAGGAATATCCGATACCACAAGCTTATCCGGGTTTGCCTGCTCATATGCAGCCGCTCGTTCTCTCATCTCTCGGCGAATTGCCGGATGGGTAATAGCCTCAAGCGCTTTACGTTCCTCTGGATGCTGGAAAACAATACTACCTAGCTTCTTCCGATCCAATGTCCCATCTTCATGAAGAATGGCTTGTCCGAACCGCTGAACAGCGGCAGCCAAAACAGGATGCCCGGGCATCATGACCTCCCGGGCAATAACGTCTGCATCAATGAGCAGCGCTCCTTTACTGGCAAGAAGGGCGGAAACACTGCTCTTTCCTGTGGCGATCCCGCCGGTTAAGCCAATATTCATCATTTCACCTCACAACAGCTTCATTATTCCCATAAACATTAATAACAGTGCTGGCAACACGGACAATCGACGCATCCATTGCAGCGCAGCAAAACGAAGTCCAACCTTCATCCCGAGTGACAGAAATGCTCCACTGAACAACGCAATGACAAGTGCTGTCCATAACGTTGGAAATCCGAGTAGTGCAGCTCCAAGCCCTGCACCGAATGCATCCAGTGATAGAGCAATACCCAGCCACATCGCTTCTTGAGTCGAGATGCTTCCCGAATTGTCCATGTCTGCCTTGGAGGGACTTCGGAGTATTTGAATGACGACACCTAATTTTCGAAGTTCTAAGGTGAAGACCATCCGCTCCACAGATCCACCTGAAGCTGATTGCTCCAGTTCCAATGCGAGAACCTGGTTTTTCCCTTTGGAAGTTACCTCTTGCTCCGTTAAGGCTATTGTTCCGTTGGCTCTACTCTCTACATGCTCGCTTGCCGAAGTTTCCACTGTACCTTCATCCGTTTCCGCTCTTTCCTTACTCTGCTTGCGTATAAGCTGGAATAGTGACCATCCACCAATCGCAATCAATATCACAGCCCCAACTTCGGATGCTACATTCGGCGAAACTACATGGGATAGCAGCACCCCTACCTGCATAGACAAGGCGATTACTAATCCCGAACAAATAGAGATAACCGCAATGGATAGCAACGGAATCTTGGTTTTGCGCAGCCCATATGTAATCCCGACTCCAAAACCATCTAAACTAAGCGCCAAAGCAAGCGCCAGTAATGAAATAAAATGATGCAGCACCCCGGATTCCTCCCCTGTGCGGATCCATTCCAACCGACAGATGTCAGTATGGGTATACGCCCGCTTATTTCTGCCATATCAGTATATGGAAGGAGGAACCCAAGGGTGCTTCAGTTTAAAAGATCGCTCAAAAAGTAATGTTTACTTCAGGCGCAGCGTAGCGACGCAACTACAGTATCGGCTGGCATTTCGGGCAGTAATGCGTACCTCTGCCACCCACCACACTTTTCTCAATCATTGTACCGCAATTATGGCAAGGCTCGGCTTTGCGTCCATAAATTTTCAATTGATGCTGGAACATGCCCATCTCACCTTGACCATTCACATAAGACTTAATCGATGAGCCACCTGCATTAACCGCATCCTGCAATGTGGACACAATTGCTTCGTGCAACACCGTTAGCTGAGCTTCAGACAAAGTTTTGGCAATCGTCTCTGGATGAATACCTGCGCGGAACAGAGCCTCGTCCACATATATATTCCCAATCCCGACGACATATGCCTGATTCAACAATACCGCCTTGATCTTGGTTGTCCGTTTGCCAACGGCATCGCGAAAGGCAGCGACCGTAAACGCCGGATCAAGCGGTTCTAAACCTAGCTTCAACAAGGGTTTGGAGACAAGCTCCTCTCCCGCATTGAACAAATGCATTGTGCCAAACTGGCGTACATCCTTATAACGCAATTCCGTTCCGTCGGTGAAGTGGAAGATTACATGTGTATGCTTCTCTACCTCTTCGTTCTGCTGGTACACACCATAACGCCCTTCCATCCGAAGATGAGAGACAAGCACCAGCCCGTCCAGCAAAATACGTAAAAACTTCCCTCTGCGCTCCACACCGATAACTGTATGTCCCGCGAGTTCTAATGCAAAAGCATCTATATCGTCCGGCCGCTGAATAATTCGCGGCAAACTAACCGTAACTCGATCAATGGTCTTGCCTACGATAAGTTGATTCAATGTTCTTCTGACTGTTTCGACTTCCGGTAATTCCGGCATGATGTTCTCACCTCCCCTATATTATAACGGAAGATGAGGCTCAGCGGCACCCTTTCTTGTGTCAAAAGCATGGGCGAAGTTATTTGTAAAATAACGGTAGACCCAGATAAGGGGATGTACAGATCGTACGTACACAACTTGAGATTTTGGTCTAGAATGGCGGTTAACCATCCTATCGGCCAAGAACCTACGTTGTATCATCGAGTAGCTTAGCCTTTATTTCGCTTCGTACCAGTTCTCCCCGTAGCTCACTTCAGCTTTGAGCGGCACAGACAGCTCTAACGCTTTTTCCATGACAGCTGGTACTAGCTCTTTCATCGTTTCCAGTTCATCTGCCGGCACTTCGAATACAAGCTCATCGTGTACCTGCAGCAGCATACGGCTGTTCAAGTTACGCTCACGCAGCGCCTCATCCATCTGCACCATAGCAAGCTTAATAATGTCTGCCGCTGTTCCTTGAATCGGTGTATTCATCGCTGTACGTTCGGCGAAGGAACGTATATTGAAGTTGCTTGCGTTAATTTCAGGGAGGTAGCGACGACGCTCCAATAACGTTTTGACATATCCATCCTTACGCGCTTCCCTAACAATATCATCCATATAACGACGTACACCTTGGAATACTTCGAAGTATTGATCAATAAACTGCGCAGCTTCTTTACGCGTAATGTTCAAGTTTTGAGATAACCCGTAGTCGCTTATGCCATACACGATTCCAAAATTGACCGCCTTAGCTGATCGACGCATATCACTATCCACTTCTTCAGCCTTCACGCCAAATACGTCAGAGGCTGTCTTCGTATGGATATCCATATCATTTACAAAAGCTTCCTTCAATCGCTCATCATCTGAGATATGTGCAAGTACACGCAATTCGATCTGAGAATAGTCTGCAGCCAATATCGTCCAACCAGGCTCCGAAGGTACGAATACCTTCCGGATCTTACGACCTTCCTCCATCCGGATCGGAATGTTCTGTAGGTTCGGGAATTGACTGCTCAGGCGCCCCGTAGCCGCGATCGTCTGACGATAATACGTATGAACCTTGCCATCTCGCGGTGAAATCTCCTTCAGTAAACCTTCCACATAAGTGGATTGCAGCTTCGCCAACTGACGGTATTGCAAAATATGCTGGACTACCTCATGATACGGAGCAAGTTTTTCCAACACTTCCGCATCGGTGGAATAACCTGTTTTGGTTTTCTTCACCACTGGCAGACCTAGTCTATCAAACAAAATCTCACCCAACTGTTTCGGTGAATTAAGGTTAAATTCCGTACCCGAGAGGCGATAAATTTCTGACATCAATCGACCAATCTGTTCTTCGAATTCATGACCCAGAGCCTGCAAATCAGCCGTATTTGCCTTGATTCCCTGTTTCTCCATATCAGCCAAAATACGTGATAACGGCATCTCCAGCTCATGGAACAGTGAATTCATCTCATCACTCTCAAGCGACTTCTCCTGCAGTGGGATAATGGCTGCTACTGCCGCCGCTTTACGACATAGGAAATCACCCAACACTTCAACCTCAGGCACTTTATACTTGGCACCTTTGCCCATCACCGTATCATCCTCTACCAAAGACGGTAGCCCGTACTTCGCAGTTAAGCCACTAATCGTCTGGTTAGACTCTGTAGGGTCGAGCAGATATGCAGCCAACTGCACGTCAAAAGCCGCTCCCGCAAATTCAATGCCGTGGGCATGAAGCGCAAGATCTAAGCGGTGTAGATCATATCCTCGCTTAGGCTCGTCTGAATTCGCTAGCCATGCTCTTACAGAAGAAGCTGCCTTCGATTGTAGCAGTTCGGGAGACAAGAAGGTGTACTCTTCGCTTGAACCCAACGCGATCCCAACCAATACTGCCTGATGCGGATTATCACCGTGCGTTTCCACATGTATAACATCAATGGTCTCGAGCGATGCAAATAGGTCTTCAATTGTTTCCTCTGTAGCAATCGTAGAATTAACCTCAGCCGCTGGCACAGCTTCTACTGCGTCTACTTTGCCACTGAAGTTCAGACGTTCAAGCAATGACTTGAATTCTAGCTTCGCCAGTGCTGGTCCTGCTGTTTCTTCCTGCAAGCCGGCAAACTGCATATCTTCCCACGTCTGCTCCAATGGAACCTCGCGATGGATCGTAGCTAGCTGCTTACTCATCCGAGCATCTTCTGCGTGAGCTTCGATCTTTTCTTTCATTTTACCCTTCAGTTCGGCTGTGCCATTCAGTACATCCTCTACGGTACCGAACTGATGCAACAGCTTTAATGCTGTTTTCTCTCCCACCCCAGGAATGCCGGGAATGTTATCAGAGGTATCGCCCATTAGACCTTTCAGGTCAATAATCTGCAATGGAGTCAAGCCATAACGTTCCTTAATCTGGGCAGGGTCGTACAATTCTATATCCGTTACACCTTTACGTGTTAGGCCGATATGAACATGCTCAGAGGCAAGCTGCAGCATGTCCTTGTCACCCGATACAACAAGTACCTGTCTTCCCGCTTCATCAGCACGTTTGGTCAACGTTCCAATGATGTCATCCGCTTCGAATCCTTCAAGCTCAAACTGTGCAATGCCGAATCCTCGCAGCAATTCTTTGAGCAATGGGAACTGTTCCGACAATTCAGGTGGTGTTTTCTCGCGGCCACCTTTGTACTCCTGATATCCTTCGTGACGGAAAGTCACCTTGCCCGCATCAAATGCCACCATCACATGTGTCGGCTTATGCTCTTCCAGCAGCCTTAACAGCATTGTGGTGAACCCATATACCGCGTTGGTATGTAATCCTTTTGAATTGGTCAACGGCGGCATTGCAAAAAACGCCCTATATATAATGCTATTTCCATCTATGAGAATAAACTTGTCCATTCCAGCACCTCACGTATTATATGGTCACACTTCAGATTCTATATCTACTCTCATGATACCATACACACCTGCAACAACAAAAAAGGAACTTCCCCTGAACAACCTATATGAATAGGTGTCCTGAGAAAGTTCCTTCATTCCGTGCATGTAAGTCCCCAATTCCAATCGTATGCTTATAAATTACAATTACTGGTTCAGATCCGGACGTTTACCCGTCACCAGATATACCGTGCTCTCGCCAATGTTAGTTGCGTGGTCACCGATACGCTCAATGTAGCGACCTACCATCATCAACAGCATCGCTTGTGAAGCCCGGTTCGGTTGATCTGTCATGAAGGTATATAGATCACTGATCATGTGGCTGTACAGTTGGTCAACCTGATCATCAGTCTGAGCCATTTTGTAAGCCAGATCTGTGTTTTCCTTCAGGAAGGATTCAATCGATTCATCGATCATTACCTTCACGATTTCAGCCATTCTCGGAATATCAACAAGAGGTTTAATTAACTCTTGACCTTCCATACGAAGTGTCACTTTGGCTACATCCAATGCAAGATCACCCATGCGCTCAAGATCACTGGAGATTTTGAAAGCAACGATAATACGGCGTAGATCCTTGGCAACCGGCTGTTGTGTAATAATGAGCTTGGAACCAAGTTCCATAATTTTGTCTTCCAGCGCATTCAGATTCGCATCATTCTTGATGATGACCTGGGCTTTATCCACGTCTAGTGTCTGTAGACTCTCGATTGCACCATCCAATGCTGTTCCTACGTGCTCGCCCATCTCACGAAGCAATGTACGCAATTCCTCAAGCTCTTGATCAAATTCTTTTCTTTGAATCATAGGTTCCATCCCCCTCGTCCATCATCTCCGGATATGCCGGGAACATTCAATCAGCTTACTTAACCGAACCTTCCGGATATATAATCCTCGGTTCGGGAATCCTGCGGTGTGGAGAATAATGTCTCGGTATCCGCAGCTTCCACCACTTCACCATTCAGGAAAAATACCGTACGACCGGATACCCGCGCGGCCTGATGCATGTTATGAGTTACCATAACAATCGTATATTTATTATGCAATTCCTTAACAAGCTCCTCTATTTTAAGCGTAGAGATTGGATCGAGGGCTGAGGTTGCTTCGTCCATAAGTAATACGTCAGGCTGAACAGCAAGTGCACGTGCAATACACAGACGTTGCTGTTGACCACCAGATAGGCTTAGTGCTGACTTTTTGAGTACATCTTTCACTTCGTCCCACAGGGCAGCGTGTGTTAAACTTTGCTCCACCAATTTATCCAGCTCAGCTTTCTGCGTTACCCCATGCAGACGTGGGCCGTAAGCTACGTTATCGTAGATTGATTTTGGAAAAGGATTCGGCTGCTGGAATACCATTCCCACCCGCTTGCGCAACGTTTCAACTTCGATCTCGTTGCCGTAGATATCCGAGCCGTCCAGCATAACTTGTCCTTCCACACGAACGCCTGGAATCATGTCATTCATTCGATTCAATGTACGGAGCAATGTGGATTTACCACAACCCGATGGGCCAATAAACGCAGTAACCGTTCGCTCCGGCAAATCCATCGATATATTTTTAAGCGCATGATGCGTATCATAGTATAAATTAAGTTTATCAATGTGAATGAGGTCTTTCATGGATGCTCACTTCTCCTTCGCTGCAGGGAAATTTAGTCCCTTTACGTTGATGCCCAATCACTATGATCAGAACAAGCTTCTTGGCCATCTTTAACATCCTACCTTCCCATTGTAAAAACCGTATCACTTTCATGTTAACGGAATGTAAAAAGACATCTTCCTCGCCATGATCCTTAGGGTTTAATCACAGCAACGATGGATGCCTTTATATGCATTAATTAGGTTTAAAATTTAGTAAGATGAAGTGGTCAATCGGAGTGAGCCATCTCTTTCAACTGGGTACGGATATGTAAAGCCATATCTGCTGCTCTCTCTCCCTCCGAAGCTATCCCCTCTGCAACACGAGACATTCCTGCAACAGCGCTGTTCAACTCCCTAAAAGCTAACTCTCCAGCAGTAACGTGTGATGAACTGTCATCAATCTCCGCGGCACTTGCCCGGATCGATTCTACGGTCTGTTTCGTCAGGTCACCGATACCTTCAAGCAAAGACGACATATTCCCAGCTACCTCACGAGTCTGTTTGGCAAGTAAACGAATTTCACCGGCTACCACTTGGAACCCACGACCATATTCTCCTGCATGAGCAGCTTCGATAGAAGCATTCATAGCAAGCAAAGCACTCTGATCTGCCAAGGAACGGATAGAACTTGCCATCCCTGCACCAGTTTGAATAGAGTCCAACATTACATTAGTGTGCTGACGCTGCCCCTCCATATGCCGGTAGACCCGCTGATACGACATTTCGACTTGTGTAAGGCTACGCTCTCCATCCTCAGATAGATGCATAATTCGCTGTGCTTCTTCTCCCGCTTGTCCCGCAGCCTGAACTAAACTTGTAACCGATTCGTTAATGCGGGCAATCTCTTGCCTTGATTCGGTAATCGTTCGTATACGCTCCTCACTCGCCTGATGCTGCAACTTCCGTGATAGAAACATCATATCCCGCATGGTTAAGACGCCTAGTAGTTTGTCCTCTTCCGTAACTAGGATACAATCATAAAAATGCTGCTCTTGTCGCTTCAACGCAATATCAATAATGCTTGGTGCATCTGCTGAAACGTCCACAATAACCGGCAATGAATCCACGACATGTTGAACTGCCTTACGATAAAATAAATCTGCTGCAAAACGTCCATTAAGGAGTCGATACAACGTCTCCCTCATTAACAAACCAAGCGGCTTCATTTGTTCATCACACATTACGATACATGGATAGGCCTCATTTGCATTTAACATACTAGCCGCTTCCCCACAAGTGGTATGTACATGTACAACCGGAACTTCTCGGCAATAATCACGAATCGATAACGGATGCTTAAGAAGTGTGTTTTCAGACTTTTGAACTTCCTTCATCTGGGTTATGTTCTCTTGTACATGACTGTCCTGTTCAGACAAGTCAAGTGGTATTGCTTCAAGCAACATAGGCATAAATGCGCATTCTCCTTTACGTATGAACTCCATCCTGCGGTGCATTATGTAGGTATAAAGTATCAATCCTTCGAATTTATGCTACTCTTCATTCATGAAGGAAAATAATTCTTTATGTAAAATCAATGTAAAAAAAACTCCCCAATCATCGTTAACTCGAATGATGGGGAGTTTTTCTTTTTACAACCAATTTATAACCTACACCACGAATCGAATCAATGTGAACCGATTCTGGATCTAACTCTAACTTTTTCCGCAATGAGCTTACGTGAACATCGACTGTACGTTGACCTCCGATATAATCGAAGCCCCAGACTGCATTCATCAGATCATCGCGAGTGAGCACAACACCCGGTTTCTTCGCAAGATAGAGAAGTACTTCGAACTCCTTCGGCCGCAAACTAATGGACTGTCCACCAAGTGTTACTTCATACTTCAATGGATAGATCTCCAGTTCACCCAATACAATTCGGGAGCCTTCTTTGTCCTCAGGTTGAGGCAAGTCCTCACCGTTGGAATATCGTCTTAACACTGCGTCTACTCTGGCGAGCAATTCCGATACGCCAAATGGCTTCGTGATATAATCATCTGCTCCTGATTTCAGACCTTGTACAACCTCAGCTTCACCGGTTTTGGCTGTCAGAATGATCACCGGCGTGGTTACACCTTGAACTCTCAATTTGTTCAGAATGTCTAGACCATTCATTCCTGGCAACATCAGATCTAGCAATATCAGGTCGAAATCCTGGGATAATGCTCGATCATATCCAGATGATCCGTGATCCTCCGCTGTTACATCATAGCCTTCCTGTGTAAGGTTATACGTAAGTAATCTTGATAATGTAGGTTCGTCTTCAATTACAAGCAAACGCTGTGCCATGATACCCCTTCTCTCCTTATAGTGCGCGTTCAAACATACCAACTATGAGAACATTCTCACCTATTATAATTGTTCTATAGCCACAACACATTTCCTATCATAGCACCTATTTGTTAACTTAGTGTAAAGAAAAGCACACCTTTTTACAATTCGCTTCCCGAGGCCTATACTTCTTCATCTTGAATTAACGGAAGAATCACACGAAACGTTGTTCCAAGACCGAGTTCACTTTCTACGGAAAGTTTGCCGTGATGCAATTCAACAAGGTGTTTTACGATAGACAAACCAAGCCCCGTACCACCCGAATTACGTGATCTGCCTTTATCGACACGGTAAAAACGTTCAAAAATCCTTGGCAAATCATTCTTTGGAATGCCTATGCCGGTATCTGATACCGCAAATACGACCTGCTCCTCATCATCCTCACGCTCTACCGTCACTTGAAGTTTCACGCGTCCACCTTCAGGTGTGTAGTTGATGCCATTGGACAATAGATTGATAAAGATCTGTTTCATCTTATCCTCGTCTGCCTCAATATAGAGTTCCTCTGGCACAACCATCTGCATCCGGATCTGTTTCTTCTCGGCCACGGTGGACAGTGTTCCCAGAACCATTTCGAAGAAGGAATGAACGTGAACAGGTGAACATTGCAAAGGAGCACGCTTGGATTCAATTTTGGACAGTTCCAGGATATCTCCGATTAGTCGGTTCAGTCGATCCCCTTCATCATAAATGATTTTCAGGAATGAACGTTCTGTTTCCTTATCCTGCACACCACCACTTAACAACGTTTCAGCAAAACCTTTAACTGCTGCTACAGGAGTTTTCAGCTCATGGGATACATTGGCTACGAACTCACTTCGCATTGACTCCAGCCTACGAATTGCTGTCACATCCTGAAGAAGAAATAACATCCCGCGGTAACTACCATCGTCTTCCGTCATTGGCACGCCATCAATCCGAATCAATCGTTCCTCTGGATTAAATACGCTTACTTCCTCATGCATTCGTTCTTGTAGTGAGACACTCTCCTCAATGGAGCGTGTTAACTCATAGTGTTTTTTTAATTCTACATAAGGTCTACCTGTAACTCGTGCAGCCTGAATGCCTAGCATACGCTCTGCTTCTCGATTCACCAATGCAATCGACTGCCCTGCGTCAACCATGACAATGCCGCCTGTCATATTGGCAAGGACGCTCTGTAGCAACGCCTCATTATCACGGATCGTTTTGAGCTGGGTCTGAAGACTATCGGCCATCCCGTTAATTGCAAGCCCCAACTGACCAATCTCGTCCCGGCGTGTGACATCCACCCTGGCGTCATATTCTAATTTGGTTATTCGGTGAGCGACCTTGATGATATGCTCAATTGGTGAGGTTAAACTGCGTGCCACACGATAACTTACGAGTGCTACGATGAGAAATAACAATCCAAGTGCGGTGAATGTAATTACCCAGCCACGCTGAAGTCCTTGATCTACAGCCGCTAGGCTCATAGATAGACGTATATAACCGTCGAATTTACCTCCAGGTACTTCAACCATGTCACTCTGATCTGAATTGACAGGAAGTGCAACATAGAGCATGTCCTGTCCTAACGTCTCACTATATCGTATTGCCTGCCCATAGCCATCTCCAATGGCTCCCTTTATTTCTTCACGTTCCAGATGGTTATCCATATTGACAGGATCGCTTTCCGAGTCGCCGATGACTGTCCCGTCTCTATTGATAAAGGTCACTCGCGAATCTGTCAGCCGATCAAGTTCAAGCGCACGCGCAGAGTAATATTGTCTAGTCTCGGGAGATGTCGGATCGCTTGCATCGTGAAACGGAAATGTTGCTTTTAATAGATTAATTTCACGCACCATCGTTTGTTCCAAAGCTGTGGTATGTGTTGTCTTAAACACTCTGCCCATTGTATATCCCGCTACAATAACGGATACACCAATTAGAACCATCATGATGATGGAGAGGCGAACTCGAAATGGTCTCATCAATCTCTTCCTTTATTGTTAATTTATCAAATGCACATCTTCAGGTACGTGTACTCGATTATACTTCCGTTCGTTATCCGTTCAAATTGACCTCTGGGCTCTCAAACGGGTCGCCCTCTAAATTAACTCGATACGATCTCCGCGTGTACCAGGCAGAGAGATGACCAGGAATTCAACATCCGCTGCACTTCGATTCTGCATCTGATGAGGTTCGCCTGGAGGAATCTCTACTCCCTCATGCGTTTCAAGTTCGAATTCCTCCCCTTGGAGCTCCATATAGCCTATGCCACTTAAAATGAAAAAAAATTGTCGGCTAACCGAGTGATAATGTCTAATCTCAGCCGTTCCCGCTGGCATTCGCTCATGGATGATGCTCAATCCTTCGTTCTGTAGCAAGTGCCATCCATCACAATGATTTCCCCATATATAATGTGATGCATTTTGTTTACTAATCTTCACGGTTGGTTCCCCCTGTCGAATATCTGTTTGTCTATCTTATCACAGATTTCTTTCGACAATATGAGCATTAATATAGGTGAACACTCTATAGTTACCTTTATAATCGCCTTCACTCATAGTTATTGGTATCCTGCCATAAATCCAAGGAACAACCTACATGTAGAATTCATATCTAGATAAAATATCATGTGATTATTAGGTCTGATGTTGTTCTATGTAAATTCTCTATCGATTCTCAATCTTTTTGTAAGCCACACCTGATATTAAATAGACGTCCCGACCAGCTAGACTGGTAACGGGACGTCATATCTACATTCATCTTAGGTTGAGATTGCTTTAGCCGTTCACTACTTCGCCGCCATTCACATGCATAACCTGACCGCTTACGTAAGAGGAATCATCTGAAGCCAAATATACATAGGCAGGGGCTAATTCGTCAGGCTGTCCTGGGCGCTTCATCGGCTGAGTTGATCCAAATTCACTTACTTTCTTCTCATCAAATGTTGATGGAATAAGCGGTGTCCAGATCGGGCCAGGAGCTACGGCGTTAACTCGAATTCCCTTCTCCACAACGTTCATAGACAAGGAACGTGTAAACGACGTAATCGCACCTTTCGTCGATGAGTAATCGATCAAGGATGGATTGCCTCGGTAGGCTGTAATCGATGTCGTGTTGATAATGGTACTGCCTTGTTTAAGATGTGGCAATGCCGCCTGAGTGATATAGAACATTCCGAATATATTGGTGCGGAACGTGCGCTCCAATTGCTCCGGTGTAATATCCTCTAATTGTTGCTGTGGGTGCTGCTCAGCAGCGTTGTTCACAATAATATCAAGCTTACCTAGTTGCTCAATCGTCTGTTGCACGGATTTTTTGGCAAATTGATTATCACCGATATCACCCGCGATCAAAATGCATTTTCTTCCTTCTTGCTCAACTTGTCGTTTCGTCTCCTCGGCATCCTGATGTTCGTTCAGATAGACAATCGCGACATCTGCACCTTCTTTTGCATAAGTAACGGCTACAGCTCGTCCAATACCGCTATCTCCACCCGTGATTAATGCCACTTTATCTAACAATTTTCCGGCTGCCTTATACTCAGGTTTCTCAAACTCCGGTCTAGGATTCATCTCTGATTCGATTCCAGGTTGCTGATCCTGATGTTGGGCTGGCATTGTTTTTTGTGTTTGTGCTGACATGAAGCATTCTCCTCTCATTACTGAATTGGATATTGATTCTCGTCTCACTGTGTAGGATGGCATGAACAGGACAGATTATTCTGATCTTGAATCTTCTTCCTGACACCTCCAACAATGTTGTCTCTAAACTTACTTACCACGGCTCTTCTGAATTAAACAAGTAAATGGCATGGAATAAGAACAACTCGAATGTAATTTTATGTATTTCGATTATTTTCATCGTATACCAATCTATTCGGTCATAAAGTTCGATTTATTTTCAAAAAGCACTGTTTCAAATCGTAATATGTATTCCTATGCCGCTTTGGCTGATGTACAATGTACAGTATACAGATAAGTTTTAGATATCTTAACGATTTGGAGACCAGACCATGGGTTCGAATATTGATTCATATATAACGCTTGTAACGACTTCAGCCGTTTTGAATGTCTTTTTATGCATTTATGCCTATTACAGAAGATCTGAAATCCCCAGTTCCAAAATTTTTATATTATATACAGCAGCTCTTGCTGTATACACCTTCGGATACGCAATTCAGTTAGCCAGCAATACACTGGAGCAAATGAAATTCTGGACTGTCGTGCAATACATGGGGATGCCATTCTCCGCTTCGCTTGGCCTAATTCTCATGATGCAGTACACAGGGAAAACGTTATCACGCAAGGCTACTATAGCGATGTTTATCGTCCCTTCAATTACACTGTTCATGGTAGCCACTAATGATTACCATCATCTGTATTATAAAGAGGTTTGGCTAAGAACCGACTCTGCTGTTCCACTTATGGATATTTCCATAGGTCAGTGGTACGTTGTGCACGGAGCATTCACCTTCTCCTGTCTATTATGTGCTTGTCTTATCCTGATTGCACAATGGAGACATACGAAGAAAATGTATCGTAGGCAATTACTCACGCTAATCACTTCCCAACTCATTCCTATGGTTGCTGCCTTTGTTTATCTGCTGGGGTTGACTCCTGGTGGGATGGATCCTGTGCCCGTGTTAATGTGTATCACATCCGCTATGTATATCTGGGCAATTCTCTCATCTCGCCTGCTTAAGATCGTACCAATTGCCAAAGACAGTATTTTCGAAAGCATGCGTGAAGGGGTACTCGTTCTCGATAGTTCCAATCGACTTGTAGACTATAATCGAGCCATGCATCTCTTGTTGCCTGAGCTTGAAGTGAGTATGATCGGGAAAAAGTGGGACGATATCTGGCTTAGACTAGCGGGGGAAACCTTTCCTGTGGAGTACGGTAGAGAAGGACTTCAGACAGACTTGTATTGGCAATTAGAAGGACATACTGTATGTTATCAGGTTAGAACATCCTATGTTTTTAATAAGAATGCTCAGGTGGTTGGGATTTTGATTATGCTCATTGATATCACTGAACAACGTTTTCTCCAAGAGAAGCTTAAACAAATGGCTTATTTTGATGGACTAACCAAAATATATAATCGTACACAGTTTTTGAACAAGGGTAAGGAAATTTTAAATGAGGCCAAGCTTACTTTTCGGCCGGCAGCCTTTATCTTGTTTGATATCGATCATTTCAAACGCATCAATGATACCTACGGACATGATGTCGGTGATAAAGCAATTGTTCATGTTGTCACGGTATGTAACCGTTATCTGAGCTCCGAGATACTATTTGCTAGATATGGTGGGGAAGAATTCGTAATTGCTATGCCCGGCGCATCCCTTCAGGATGGCGAGCAGCTTGCTGAACAGCTACGACTTGCGTTGTTCAATGAGCCACTTGAGGTTGAAGGTGTTCTGATCCCGCTGACGTCAAGCTTTGGGGTCGCACAATACAGCGGGGAAGAAGATTCATTAGAATCGTTACTACGAGATGCAGACCATGCGTTGTATGAGTCGAAGCGTAATGGACGGAATGCAGTTTTTGCCTACAACGTCAGTCTCGTTTAATTCACTTAGCTAAGTTAAACTAACTAGTTTCCACATCAAATAGGCATTACTTACACAGCTCAAATCTGGCGTGCATTCTGTAATTTAGTACATCATAGATGGTAATACATCTGAATTTGTAAATTAGCATAAATAAAAAAAACAGACAGTCTGAGGGCTGTCTGTTTTGGTTGTATCTTGATTTGTATGTGCACCTAACACTATCCCAGCTCAGCTTGTCCCATCGTTATTACTGGCACAATCGATAAAGGCTTAGAATCAGGTTAAAACGCATTACGTATAATAACTCTTGTCGTTCTCAAATTACAAAAACAGACTACTATCTACCATGAGATAAACCATAATGAGTAGGAACACAGCCAGTAGCGTACTAAACATACGAATCTTGCCCTGTTCTGGACTTACATCACGGTTGCTCTTCACACCTTCTGCAGCCAGACGCAGCGGTTTACCCATAATTCCACCGATGGCAGCCATTGCAAGCAACAAGACAACCACTATACCCATCCACAGGTGAGAATACTCCCCTTTTGTCATCAGGTAACCCCCAGTGAGAAGCTGAATAATCAGTCCATACTGAGCGATACGATTCAAGGATCGAAGTGATGTGAATGCGCCCTCTTGCGCCGCTACATTCAGCTTACGGATCCTACCAACTACGAACGGCAGAATCAGATAGAAGCCTAACGACAGTGCTCCAACAATATGAAGCAGATACATAATCATTCCCAAAATTACCATCCTCCTCAATTCATTTCAGTGTGCTATACATCACATACCATTATACTGGGGAACTTATCCAAAAGAAAGAAAACCCCCAGTTTTTCGGGGGTTTTCTCCATGTTCTTGTTCAAAATCTTTTCAAACTTAAATATTCACAACAGAAATGACATTTCGAACGGACTCAGCAGATTTATCCAGCCCTGCTTTTTCCTCACCAGTCAGATCTAATTCAAATATTTTCTCGATCCCGTCGCCACCTAGAATCGTCGGAACGCCTAGGAACAGATCGTTATAGCCGTATTCACCTTCAAGATAAGCAATGACAGGAATGATACGTTTCTTGTCCTTCAAGATGGCTTCCGTCATTTGCACGAGGGAAGCTGCTGGGGCATAATACGCACTACCGTTACCAAGCAGGTTCACGATCTCACCACCGCCAACGCGTGTACGCTGTACGATCGCTTCAATCCGATCTGCTGGAATTAACGTATCTATCGGAATGCCGCCAACGCTCGAATATCGAACAAGAGGTACCATATCATCTCCGTGACCACCAAGAACGAATCCACGCACATCTTCAACAGATACGTTCAATTCTTGAGCGATGAATGTACAATAACGGGCAGTGTCGAGTACGCCCGACTGACCAATTACGCGATTTTTGGGAAAACCAAGAGTTTTATACGCTGCATAAGTCATTGCATCTACCGGGTTGCTCAGAATAATGACGATTGAATCAGGGCAATATTTTTTCACATTTTCACAGACGGACTTCACGATTCCCGCATTCGTATTGACCAGATCATCACGGCTCATTCCCGGTTTACGGGCAATTCCAGCCGTAATAATAACAATCTCCGAACCTGCAGCATCTTCATAGTTGGAAGTTCCGACGATATGACTGTCGAAGCCTTGAACGGGACTTGCCTCCAGCATATCGAGTGCTTTACCTTTTGTCGGGTTCTCCAGTTGAGGAATGTCTACTAGAACGACATCCCCGAGTTCCTTTTGGGCAAGCATCAGTGCAGTCGTAGCACCGGTAAAACCGGCACCGACTACTGTGATTTTTTTGCGCTGAATAGTCACGATTCACATCTCCCCTTACAGGTTTTTAATGATTTGATCAGCGAATTCAGAACATTTCACTTCAGTTGCACCGTCCATCAGACGAGCGAAGTCATACGTTACTGTTTTATTGTTAATGGATGTTTCCATACCTTTGTAGATCAGGTTAGCCGCTTCTTGCCAGCCCAGGTGCTCAAGCAACATTACGCCGGACAGGATTACGGAACCAGGGTTCACGACATCTTTGTCAGCATATTTAGGAGCAGTACCGTGTGTAGCTTCGAAGATAGCATGTCCTGTTACATAGTTAATGTTAGCTCCTGGAGCGATACCGATTCCGCCCACTTGCGCTGCAAGTGCATCGGACAGATAGTCACCGTTCAGGTTCAATGTTGCAATAACATCGAATTCGCCTGGACGAGTCAATACTTGTTGCAGAGCGATATCAGCAATCGCATCTTTTACGATGATTTTGCCAGCATCTTCAGCTGCTTTTTGTGCTGCATTGGCAGCATCTGTACCATCTTTATCTTTGATGATATCGTATTGAGCCCAAGTGAATACTTTGTCACCGAACTCATCTTCAGCCACTTCGTATCCCCAGTTTTTGAAGGCACCTTCAGTAAATTTCATGATATTACCTTTGTGTACCAACGTAACGCTCTTACGGTTGTGATCGATTGCATATTGTACTGCTGCACGAACCAAACGTTTGGAACCTTCGGAAGAAACTGGCTTGATACCAATACCGGAAGTTTCAGGGAAGCGGATTTTGTTAGCGCCCATTTCCTGTTGCAGGAATTGGATAACTTTTTTCACTTCATCGGAACCTTCTGCATACTCGATACCCGCATAAATATCTTCTGTATTTTCACGGAAAATAACCATATCAACCAATTCAGGACGTTTAACCGGGGAAGGTACGCCGTCAAAATAACGTACTGGACGCAGGCATGTGTACAAATCAAGCTCTTGACGAAGTGCTACGTTCAGGGAACGAATACCACCACCGATTGGTGTAGTCAGAGGTCCTTTGATTGCTACGATGTACTCACGAATCGCTTCGAGCGTATCGTTTGGCAACCACTCCCCGTATGTATTAAATGCTTTTTCACCAGCAAATACTTCGTACCAAGCGATTTTTTTGCTGCCATCATATGCTTTTTCAACTGCTGCATCCAATACACGTTTGGAAGCTTTCCAGATATCGCGACCTGTACCGTCACCTTCGATGAACGGAATGATCGGGTTGTTAGGAACCTGCAGTGCACCATTATCGATCTGGATTTTTTCTCCTTCAGTTGGATGAGCGAATTTTTCTAATTTCATAGTTACAATTCCTCCTTGATCGTTGTATGAGTTTGGGTATGATTCATACCGCTTGTCTAATCGAGGGAAGGGTCTTTCGTCTTCAACTGACTCTCGTCAATCGAATCCACCCTTCGCCCCATCCTTCATTATTATACTGGTTTTGACGTAATTAGCGAAGCTCGACTGAAATGTACTTCTGTTCTGTTGGTCCAGTGTACTCAGCACGAGGACGAATAATGCGGTTATCTGCGAGCTGCTCCAGAATGTGAGCAGTCCAACCGGATACCCGGCTAATTGCGAAGATTGGTGTGAACAACTCGTGCTCGATGCCTAGCTGTGTATAGACAGACGCAGAGTAGAAGTCTACGTTTGGCTTCAGACCTTTTTGACCTGTAACCAATTCTTCAATCTTCACAGACATATCATAGAGACGTGTATCATTATTCATGTCGCCCAGTTCTTTGGACATCTTCTGCAGATGTTTCGCACGTGGGTCGCCATTTTTGTACACACGGTGTCCAAAGCCCATGATTTTCTCACGGTTATTCAGTTTCTCCTGAATTGCTGCTTCAAGACGGTCCGGTGTGCCAATCTCATTCAACATCTTCATTACAGCTTCGTTAGCACCGCCATGTAGCGGCCCCTTCAACGCCCCGATAGCGGAAGTGACGCCGGAATAAATATCGGACAACGTTGCAACAGTTACACGCGCTGCAAAAGTAGAAGCATTCAACTCGTGATCCGCATGTAATACGAGCGCTTGATCCAAGGCTTTTACTGCTGTATCCGACGGTTCTTCACCAGTCAACATATATAAAAAGTTTTCGGCAATGGAAGCGCCTTCTTTTGGTGCTACAGGTTCTTTACCCTCACGAATACGAGCGATAGCTGCAACAATCGTTGGCAATTGAGCCTGCAATTTAACCGCTTTGTTCTCGTTCGCTTCAGCCGTCATTTCGTCAGCCTGCTCGTCATATAGTCCTAGGGCAGAAATGGCAGAACGCAGAGCTGCCATCGTGCTCATGTTTTTGGGATACAATTTGATTTGTGCAACCAGATCACTTGGGATCGGCGCGTAATCGCTCAAGCTTTTACGAAGGGATTTCAATTCATCTGCGTTCGGCAATTTACCAAACCACAGCAAATAAGCAACTTCTTCAAAGCTTGCATGCTCTGCCAAATCATCAATATTGTATCCACGGTATGTAAGAACACCGTCTACAATAGAGCTGATCGAGGAGGTTGTTGCAACGATGCCTTCCAGACCTTTGGTAGCTGTCATATTACTCTCTCCTTTATTAAACGAAATCAAAAAACACTAGCATACTGAAGCTTTCCATAAGCATTCCTGGTGTTGTAAACATTTACATTTCATAAAATAGTAAAGAAGTAAAAATTCGGGTTTATTATCTGTCAATCGATAATTACTTATATAATCATACTGGATTTTGTCGTTTATGTGAACATGACGGAAGCTGTTTTGCACATCAAACATATTTATCGACCTGATAAAGCATTTTTGAAAGCCTTTACACAAACAAGGTTGACATTTTATTCTACACGAATCAATTTCATAAATCACTGGAAATGGAGTTTTGTGACTAGATATAGACAAATTGAAACATTTTGATCTATTATCTACCCTTGATTGAAGCGACTAAAGGTATTATGAAATTGATTCACATATATAGTTGTAACGTAGTCCTATATTCAACTTCTTCTTTTTATTGCTATTATCCCCTGCCCTCTGGCATACTCTAGGCTAAAGAATACAAATCTCATGCATTTTCACGAAATCAGCGTTTCAAAATGTCCTATTTGCTCTATATTAATTAGATACCTTCATGGAACTGGAACTGAATGAACTATTAGATAAGGAGACGTGAGGTTTGGACAGAATTATATTGAAGCGCCTACTGCGCGGATTATGGGTAATTATTGCGACGATTCTCATCGCAGTGGCCATTTATCTGCTGTTTCCCCTATTGTACCCTTTTGCAATTGCCTGGATCATCGCTTATGCCATGAACCCTCTTGTGAAACTGCTTCAGCATAAAGCACGATTCCCACGCTGGCTCGCTGTCACTCTATCGTTGATCGTGTATTTCGGAGCTATCGCACTCGTGTTATCCGCTGCTGTAACTCGCATGGTGAAAGAGGTCATTTCATTAACGACAAGTTTCGATCTCCATGTTGATGAAATAAAGGCTGTCTTTATCCGCTGGACGGAGAATGATACGATCCAAAGTCTGATTACACAGATTAATGAATTTTACAAAGAAAATCCGAACTATCAGGAAACGATCAATAGCAACATCAGCAAAACAACGGAGACGGTCGGAACGGCGGTTACGGACCTTGTGACTGGATTCTTCAACGTGATTCTAAATCTACTCACTTCGCTGCCTAATATGGGTGCAGTGCTAATCGTTGTGCTTCTCTCCACATTCTTTATTAGCAAAAGTTGGACCCGTCATAGCATCACCGTATCTGGCTGGGTACCTTCCTCCATCCGCAAACCGATCACTGACATATGGAATGACCTAAAAAAGGCTCTGTTTGGTTATGCAAGAGCACAACTCATCATGATCTCCATTACCGCTGTGTTTGTGATGATTGGATTACTTATTTTGCAGGTTAAGTCTGCCTTCACGATTGCACTTCTTATCGGGCTTGTTGATCTGTTGCCTTATCTCGGTGTTGGATTAGTTATGGTTCCGTGGGCAGCTTATCTCATTATGAATGGGGATCTGTACCTGGGAATTGGGATATCGGTTATCTATCTGATCGTGCTGGTTGCACGGCAGATTATTGAACCCAAAGTATTAGCTAGTAGTGTAGGCCTAGACCCTCTTGCCACACTAGTGGGCATGTTTGTAGGGTTGAAGCTATTCGGCGTGCTTGGTTTGATCATCGGTCCAGTGAGCCTGGTGATTCTCGATGCATTCAATCGAGCCAATGTGCTACGGGATCTGCGAACATACATCATCAACGGAAGAGTCCGATGAAGCGTAAAGAGGGGTTGCTTAGAATAGGAGTAAAGGCTCCACTCGGCAGATGCATCTGCACGAGTGGAGCCTTCTTTGTTTGAATATTTTTTATTACGGACGGCGATAAAATTTGATACTGCCATTCTTCATCTTTTTCTCAAGCCATCCTAAGAAAAACAGACGATACACCGAACGTGTTAATGGAAACACCAATGTAAACCCGATGAGATCCGTAACAAAACCCGGAATCAATAGCAAAAATCCCCCAACGAAAACAAATAGTCCATCGACCATTTTTCGGCCAGGCACTTTACCTCGTTCCATCTCGGTTTTGGCATCCACAAGCACTTTCCGTCCTTCAAATTGCAGCATTGCTATACCGATCAAGGACGTGAGAATCATAAGAAGCAGCGTCTTTCCCGCTCCGATCCAGTCGCTCATAAGAATAAAACCAAACAGTTCAATAACCGGAACGATGAGCAGTACAGCCCACATCCATCTACGCATTCGTATTACTCCTTTCCTGAGAGCCACACTTTCTCAAGTGCACTGTAGAGCTCAGAGGCTACCTTATCCAGCCTTACTACCTTCCAGTCGCCGTTCACCCATACATGTTGGGTAGAGCCTGTGACTAATCGTTCTCCTGGTCTAGATTCATCAGATGACCACACTCGCTGCCCTATGCTGTTCACATCATTGTCTGCAGTTACTCGTCTTACATCATATTCATAATTCAGTCGTAGACCGCTAAAGGCAGCAATTCGGGTGAAAATCACAATTTCATCATCGTACCTTGCAGGTTTATGATATTTCACATCCAGCCCGGTTACGGGAAGCAGTAACCCCTGTTCCTCCATTTTACGATATGTATACCCCATTTGGCGAATCATCTCAGTTCGACCGATCTCAAACCAATTTAAGTAGTTAGCGTGATAAACTACACCCATCTGATCACTCTCTTGATAACGCACGCGGAGGTTCGCCGCGTACCAATTTCCTGCTCCATTTTGCTCCATGAGGTTACTCCCTTCGTTATACGAGTCTGAATGTGTTGTGGTTGCACATCGGTATATAGATGGAAAAAAGCAATGGGACATATCATGCCCCATTGCTTCATTCCTGTTCTTTACATCATTACATCCATTCCAACAATTAAGCTTGGTTTGGAATTTGGCTTACTTTGATCAGGTTCGTGGATCCGGAACGACCCAAAGGTACACCAGCTGTAATAACAACCAGGTCGCCTTCTTTAACAAGTCCGGATTTCACTCCGCCTTCAATTGCATTTTCAAACAATGCATCTGTAGAATCAACCAATCTACCTTTGACAGGTGTAACACCCCATGCCAGTGCGAGACGACGGGAAGTTCTGTCTTCTGTTGTTACAGCGATAATTGGTGATTCTGGACGATATTTCGAGATCATACGTGCTGTATGTCCTGATTCAGTCGAAGTAATGATCGCTTTTGCGTTCAGATCTTGAGCTGACAATGCAACCGATTGGCTGATTGCTTCAGTTACAGTTGTTTGTTGAGCAACACGTTGCTTCAGATACAGCTCTTGGTATGGCAGAGCAGATTCTGCTTTTTCAGCGATACGCGACATTGTCAGAACGGATTCAACTGGGTATTTACCCGCAGCCGTCTCACCAGACAACATGATTGCATCAGTACCGTCAAAGATCGCATTAGCCACGTCACTTGCTTCAGCACGAGTTGGACGTGGGTTACGTTGCATGGAATCCAACATTTGTGTAGCTGTGATAACTGGTTTACCTGCAACGTTACATTTTTCGATCATACGTTTTTGTACCAATGGTACTTCTTCAGCAGGAATTTCAACACCTAGGTCTCCACGAGCAACCATCAGACCGTCAGACACTTCAAGGATTTCGTCCAAGTTGTCCACACCTTGTTGGTTCTCGATTTTGGAGATGATTTGAATATGTCCAGCATTATGTTTTTCAAGCAATTCACGAATCTCAAGTACGTCACTAGCTTTACGCACAAAAGAAGCCGCGATGAAATCGACACCTTGCTCAATACCAAATACGATATCGTTAGCATCTTTTTCAGTGATACCCGGCAGAGAAATAGCAACGCCCGGAACGTTAACACCTTTTTTGCTCTTGATCGAACCACCGTTAACGATACGGCATTTGATCTCGGTGCCTTGCACTTCCACCACAGTCAGTCCGATCAGACCGTCGTCGATCAGAATTGTAGATCCCGGCTCAACATCATTTGGGAGATCTGTATACGTAATGGAAAGACGTTCTTTGGTTCCCAGAATCTCTTCTGTTGTCAAAGTGATGTACTCATCTTGAACCAATTCAATTGGCTCAACTTCGAGTTTACCTGTCCGAATTTCCGGTCCTTTGGTGTCCAGCAGGATCGCTACTGTTTTGTTAAGTTCTTCGCATGCTTGGCGAATCGCTTTGATCCGTCCGCCGTGCTCATCGAAATCACCGTGGGAGAAGTTCAGACGGGCCACATTCATACCGGCCATAATCAATTTTTTCGTGTTTTCCAGTGATTCACTGGATGGGCCAATCGTACATACAATTTTCGTTTTGCGCATTTTGGGTTTCCTCCGATTTTAAAAGGGTCTCTCTGTATAAGTCTTTTTCTTTTTCCAACTATTAAATTTACTATACTTTGGTTCATTTGTATAGGAAATTCGTCACATCATTCAGCATTTCCCGACAAATTATTTACAACATCCACTTCTACAGGTGGTTGAGGAGCTTGATCTAGGACTGGAGGTTCAAATGTGACCGAGCCAATCTTACGGAACTTCTCATAGCGATCCTGCTTCAATTGGTCGCCGCTCCACCCTTTCATCTCATCCAGATGACGGATTAGAGCCTCATGAATGGCTGCCGCAGATGCTTCATAATCCCGGTGAGCCCCGCCACGAGGTTCAGGTATGATATCCTCAATAACGTTCATTTCCAGTAGATCTTTGGCAGTAATCTTCATGGCTTCTGCAGCCTGATCTGCCTTGGTTGCATCCTTCCACAGAATCGAAGCTGCTCCATTCGGAGAGATCGCTGAGTAGATGGCGTGCTCCAGCATGAGCACACGGTTACCTACGGCTAGTGCAAGTGCGCCACCGCTTCCGCCCTCACCAATAACGACAACAATAACTGGCACAGACAGTTTGGCCATCTCCATCAGGTTTCGAGCAATAGCCTCCGATTGACCTCTCTCTTCAGCAGTATTACCCGGATACGCTCCTTTAGTATCAATGAACGTAATAATTGGACGTCCGAATTTGTCAGCTTGCTTCATCAGACGAAGCCCTTTCCGGAAACCTTCCGGATGAGCGCTCCCGAAAAAGCGAGCGATATTGTCTTTCGTATCCTTCCCCCGCTGCTGTCCGATAACGGTAACTGTTTTGCCATCCAGCTTCGCTAATCCACCAACAACAGCCAGATCATCGCCGAACATACGGTCACCGTGCAGCTCAATGAAATCCGTAAAAATCAACTGAATCAGATCGAGGGCTGTTGGACGCTGCTGATGCCGAGCCAGATGCATTTTCTGAGCCGCTGTGATGCCAGAGTATATTTCTTCTTCCAGTCTATGATAACGTTCCTCCAAACGCGCAATCTCGTCTGTGAAGTCGATGCCTTTTTCCTGACCGAACTGTACAAGCTCTTCAATCTTTTTGCGCATCTCAACCAGAGGCGCTTCATATGGCAACTCACCCGCCATTTAGACCCCTCCTTTTTCACTATGCATATCTAGAAGCTTGGCAAGGGTTGTACGAAGTTCTTTCCGGTGAACCACCAAGTCCAGCTGTCCATGCTGCATATTAAATTCTGCTGTTTGGAAATCATCAGGCAGTTTCTGACGAATTGTCTGTTCAATAACAATTCTACCGGCAAAGCCAAATACAGCTCCCGGTTCAGCAATGTTAATATCGCCTAAGCTCGCAAAGCTCGCCGAAACACCGCCGGTAGTCGGATCTGTAATCACTGAAATAAACAGGCCGCCCTGTTCATCTAATCGGGACAACGCTGCACTCGTTTTGGCCATCTGCATCAAGCTAAGAATGCTCTCTTGCATCCGAGCACCACCCGAAGTGGAGAATATAATAATAGGCAGACGCTTCTCTGTAGCATATTCAATAGCACGGGTAATTTTCTCTCCAACCACTGAACCCATACTACCTGTAAAGAAGTCAAAGCTCATAACCGCTACTACAACGGGTAAGCCTTCAATCGTACCTTCACCTGTAATAACAGCTTCCTTCAAACCAGATTTCAGACGTTGCTGTTCCAGCTTGCTGCTATACCCTGGAAAGCCAAGGGGATCAACTGATACCATATCCGCATCATGTTCCACGAATCCTTGCTCATCCAAAATCATCGCGATACGTTCCATTGCGTTAAGGCGCATATGGTAACCACAAGAAGGACAAACCTTCAGGTTCTTCTCTAATTCCTTACTATATTGAATCGTGCCACACTTGCTGCACTTGTTCATTAGCCCTTCAGGTATTTCTCGTTTTGGGCGCTCACTCACTTCCTGACCTTCGCCTTGAAGCGCACGCTCGGAAGGTATGGTGGCGTACTTCCTTTTCTTCTGGAATATATCTTTGAACACAACTACACCTCTCCAGCCGTTGATTTGATTAGCCGCAACTTGCAGTTATCGTCAATGACGACTTCTCCGCGTACGACGGTAAACCGCTTACGTCCCACAAGCTGCCGTGGGTCTTGTCCAGCACTCACAACAAAAAAATCCACCGGCATAAGGCAAGGATCAGCGGCTTCTGTCAGCACGATTGATGTTACCTGCAATTACCGAAAGATTGTTGCGCCGATGCTTAAATCTATCTTGGTAGGGTCTCCGAATGCAACGAGATCGGTTCTTGTCCTAACAAAAAAAGAAGGAAGGACAGCAGCATACAGCACATGCAAGTCGATTCCTCTCTCTCCGCTTACGCGGTCAGCCTTATGTACCAATGGTACTTTCTCATTCGCCAAGGCGTGTGTCTGATGTTGAACGATCAGGAATGCAGAATCGAATTCAGCACTTCCTGGACTTCTTCCAGTTCCCCTGAAGGAACGCGAATCTCAAATTGCTGTTTGGATAAACTGATGGGACGGGTCTGTACCAGAAAACCTTCTTCCGAAAGCTTGGTCTTAATCTTGTCCGCAACCTTTGCCGTCGGTGCAATGTAAATCACCGTCCACATACCATGTCCGCCCCCTAAGCTAATGTTCAGAGCCCGTATATTGGACTAATGATAACATACCTCACTTTTTTTCTGCAAGAAAGGGTTCGGGATCTATCGGCAGAAAACAGGATTATATGGGATGTTTGCTCCCCAAAGACACCTGATACGGTCAACGGAATGTTTGCAATTTGAAGCGTTGAGTACGCATATGCAGGTCTTCCAAGCAACCATTACCACATGGAAGACCTGCACATCTACCTCTATAAAGGACGTTTCTAACATCACAACCTATACGTAGATGCTTGTTTATACATCACCGGGATATTTCTTGGCTTTAATATTTTTGTGTGCAATACGAGCGGAAGCAGCAGCTGCAAGCCCTGCAACAAGATCGTCCAGAAACACATGAATGGCTGATCCATGCTCATTCAGGTCATGAATAACGCCTATTTTTTCTTTGTCCAGATAACCAAAGCTAGTTAAACCAATCATTCCAAATACATGTGTAATACCAAGAGCTAGAGTCTCGTCCACTCCGTACAAGGATTCGTCTGCTTCCATAATAGCCTGTAGCGGCTGAGGCAATAAACGTTTCTCTGCAAGCTCATCAAGGGCTATGCCTGTGTACAACGTATACTGCACCTCACGTTTTTGCAGTACAGATTTAACACTGACGACACAATCATCCATGGTCAGTTCCGGGTGGTACCCTTTTTGCAGATGATATACAATCTCCGCGATCGCTTCAATCTGTACACCCCGCCGGGCCAGCATAGCTTCTACGATTTCATATGACATATCTCGACCTCCCGCCTCACTCCCCCGGAGAACCCCAGGTTCTTCGGTGTTCTCAAGTGTATGCAGTACACTCACAAAATGTTCATAAAAAAAAGCCTCACAATGTCAATTCAGCCGGTAATAATTAATAAATAAAACACAAAAACCTGTCCGGTTGTCACCGAACAGGTCCTACTTATCTTATGAAGACAGACAAGTTGTCTGCTGAACCTATTTAATTTTGACGGTTCCTTCACCAAGCATGTTCTCCATTTGGGCAAAGAGGGTTGGAGAAGGCTTGATCCGATAGCCGTCACTCAGTGCAAGCAGCTTCTGCTGCTGCTCATAGAAGAGCACAGTGGCTACAGGCCCCGGATGCTGCTCTAGAAGCTGCTTCAACCGCGCAAGCAGCTCGGGCGTCTCCGCCTGAGGGCTAATCTTCACAAATACTCGCTGCTCCACCGCCTGAGGCCGACGAGTCGGCTCCGCACTGCCTGCACCGGGGCGTTCAATCGGAGCGCTTCTCGCCCCGGCTGTATCACCCCTTGCAGCATCGCTACCGCGCACTGCTGCAGAGCCTACGCTGCTAGGTTGCGCTCCGGCTCCAACACCCGCACCAGCCGGCTGCTTCGGCGCAGCCGCTGAGCGTGAAGCGCTGCCGGGCTTCGCGCGCCGTTCGCGACTGCGTAGCTGCTGTTCCAGTGCCGTCGGTGTAAGCGACGCCACCTCCTCAGCCAGCAGCTTAAACCCTTCGTCCTGCTGCTGCACCTTGGCGCGCACGACGAGCAGTTCACCTTTCCCGATCACCTGCTGGCTTCGCCGCCATACTTCGGGAAAGAGAACCACTTCACAGCGTTCAATCTGGTCTTCGAGCTCCATGAACGCCATCGCTTTCCCCTGTTTCGTCGTAATCGACTTCACAGAGACAACCATGCCCGCCGCAACCGCCATCGTATCATCGGCCGCCTCGGTCAGTTCCATAATCCGATCTGCACCGCTGGATTCAAGTATTTTTTCAAAATCATCCAGCGGATGTCCAGAGAGATACAGACCGAGCAATTCGCGCTCTAGCTCCAACTGCTGACTTGCAGAAAACGGTGGAATTTCCGGATATTCAATCTCCCAATTCGGTGTCTCCACAAAATCAAACAATTGAATCTGTAAGTCCTCACGTTCCTTACGCCATTTCAGCGCCGCCTCCACCGTTTCGTCCAGCATTGCAAGTAACTGTGCTCGATGACCAGGCAATGAATCAAAAGCTCCCGCTTGAATCAGCGATTCAATTACCCGTTTATTACACACCCGCAGATCAACACGTCGACAAAAATCGAGCAAGCTGTCAAAAGGGCGTTCCTTACGCACAATCATGATACTTTCCATCGCTTGGGTACCTACGTTTTTGACTGCAGCAAGGCCAAAGCGAATGGCACCTGACGTTGTAGGCGTCTGTGCTTCCTCGTCCAGTTCCGCTGCTGTTCCTGCGGCTGTGAAGGAAGCTGCTGGTTGTGAAGCTGAGTTCTCTTCATCGCTCGAATACCCTGCTGTAGCAGCTGTGACAATGCCCATACCTTCGGGCTTCGCAGAAGGTTCGGTTATGGCAGTCGATGTCTGCCACTCATAACCAGCACCCTCTTCTCCGAGCTCAGGCCCAGGATCATCTGGCAGAGGCGCATCACCGTAGTGTGCATGGTCATAGCCATCATCATGACCGTTTGTAGCTTTTTCTTGCGTGTTCTCATCAGTTTGAGTTGTAGCATGACTTTCCTGCTGATTAGAAGATGTAGTAGCAGTAAACACCGGTGTAAACAAAATACCACTCTCGTTCACATCCGGCGCTAATACCTCAATCTCCATCCGGCGACACTCCACGACATACTCTGCAACTTTCCGGTGGCTACCCATTACAGCCGTCAGCATGGATGCCATAAAATGAACGGGATAATGGGCTTTGAGATACGCCGTTTGGAAAGCCAGTACACCATAAGCGGCGGCATGGGCACGAGGGAAACCGTAGTTTGCAAATTTGACAATCATATCGTAGACCAAATCTGCCTCTGCTTCACTATATCCCTGTTTCAGGCTACCCTGAACAAAGTGTCCACGCTCCAGATCCAGCACTTCCCGTTTTTTCTTCGAAACAGCTCTGCGTAGCAAGTCGGCTTCACCCAGTGAGAAACCTGCCATCCGCGAAGCAATCTGCATGATTTGCTCCTGATAGACGATAATACCGTAAGTATCTTTCAGGATGGGCTCTAGGTCGGTATGCGGATAATCCACCTCAATTTGACCGTGCTTACCCTGAATATATTTGGATATAAACTCCATTGGGCCTGGACGATACAGAGCCAGCACGGAGATGATATCCTCGAATACGCTTGGTTTCATGTCTTTCATGACACGCCGAATTCCCGCAGACTCTAATTGGAATATACCCATCGTATCGCCGCGCCCCAGCATCTCATACGTCTGTGCATCATCGTCTGGGATATGGCGGAAATCTGGCACCTCTCCATGCTCCCCAATCCAACGAAGACAACGCTCAATAATAGAAAGGGTACGTAATCCGAGAAAGTCCATTTTGAGCAATCCGATGGCCTCTAAATTCTCCATAGAATATTGCGTCAGAGCAGTGCCCTCACTGCCTTCTTGCAGCGGAACAGCGTCTGTCAGCGGATCACGAGAGATGACCACTCCGGCTGCGTGTGTGGAGGCATGACGAGGCATTCCTTCTACCTTCATCGCCATATCCAATAGCTCTCGTGTTTTCGGTTTAGTCTCATACAACGTCATCAATTCAGGCGTCGTTTCCATCGCCCGCTGAATGTTGATGCCTAGCTGAGCCGGAATCAACTTCGCGGCTTTATCTACTTCGCCATATGGCACGTTGAGTGCACGTCCAACATCACGTACTGCTGCACGAGCAGCCATTGTACCAAAGGTAATAATCTGCGCTACATGTGCTTTTCCATACTTGTCCGCAACATAATCAATGACTTCATCCCGACGTTCATCACTGAAGTCAATATCGATATCGGGCATGGAGATCCGTTCAGGATTCAGAAACCGCTCGAAGAGCAGGTTGTACTTCATAGGATCAACATCCGTAATTTTCAGCGTGTAGGCCACGATACTGCCTGCGGACGAACCCCGACCGGGCCCGGTCACGATGTTCTGACTGTGAGCATAAGCGATAAAGTCCCATACGATAAGGAAATAATCAGAGAATCCCATGCTATCAATCACCCGAAGCTCATACTCCAATCGCTGCTCCAGCTCTGAACGCTGCTCCTTGTCCGTCCACCGCACTGTGTTGCTATACCGTTCTTCCATACCTACCTCGCACAATTGACGCAGATACGTAGATGGGCTCTGTCCTTCTGGGAGTGGTCTATATTCAGGCAAAATCGATTTGCCAAACTCCAGCTCCAATTCACAAGAATCCGCAATGCGAACGGTATTGGCTATAGCTTCAGGCACATGAGGGAACAAACGCGCCATGTCTTCCCCACTTTTCAGGTACAACTGGTTCGTTCCAATCCGCAGCCGGGTTTCATCATCAACAGTTTTACCTGTCCCGATGCAGATTAGCACATCCTGAAGCTCCGCATCCTCTTCTAACAGATAGTGAGCATCATTCGTCACAACGAGCGGAATTTCCAGCTCAGCAGCTAATTTCATCAGCTGTGGATTGACACGTTTTTGCTCTGAGAGGCCATGATCCTGAAGTTCAAGATAGAAGTCTTCTCCGAAAATGTTCTTGTAACGTAGCGCCGCGCGCCGTGCTTCCTCTTCTCGTCCGTGCAGCAAATGCTGTGGAACCTCTCCACCCAGACACGCACTTAAACAGATGATGCCCTCGTGGTGTTCTTGCAAGCTCTCCATATCAATACGTGGCTTATAATGAAAACCTTCCAAATGACCGATCGAACATAGCTTCATCAGATTACGGTAACCAGTCATATTCTTCGCCAGCAAAATTAAATGATGAATCGGCTGATCCTTACGACTTCCCCGCTCTTTGCGAGAGCCCGCAGTCATATACGCCTCACATCCGATAATCGGCTTAATACCCCGTGCTACGCACGCTTTATAAAAAGGAATAGCGCCATACATCACGCCGTGATCGGTTAGCGCAAGTGATGTCATTCCGAGATCTGCAGCTCTGTCCACGAGATCCGAAATACGCGCAGCGCCGTCCAGCAGACTATACTCACTGTGAACATGCAAATGCACAAAAGAACTCATGTTTTTTCTTCCTTTCGCCTCTATTATTGCAGTAGGCAATAACTTATATAATGAAACAGTTATTTCTGTCCTCTACCTTTTCTATGAATTGTTAATTATTCGATATGGACTAAATACTTTATTATTCTATTTTATCATAACGTCTGGGGGCACGCCCATACAATAGAAGTACAAGCCGCCCTCCTATTCGAACTCGGATTTGGGGACGTGTACTGGGTCTGAGAAGGAGTGTTGCTAGATGAGCACATTTTTGTCCAAAGCTATTCTTGATTTTTTTATCGCATTTGGGATCGTACTTGGCGGTGCCATGATTGGAGGGATTGGAGCTGTCATTTCTCTTCAGCCGCCTACACAGACGATGCTAGATATTTCAGGCAAAATAAAAATATGGGCGCTTGCAGCGGCAGTCGGAGGTACGATTGATCCCATGCGTGTCATCGAAAGTAATTTCTTTGACGGTAATCTATCCCCAGCAGTCAAACAAATCTTGTATCTCATCTCAGCCTTCATGGGCGCTCATATGGGAACCGAACTTGTGAAATGGGTCTGCGGCGGCGGACGTGGCTGATATGGTCACAGGTCAAGGTTCATGAGAATTCCGCCGTTCTCCAACTACCGTCCATTAATGCGCATGACCGCTGTATTTGTCCTTGGTATGATTGCAGGAGCCATTGTTTACAATGGGATATTCCACCTGAGTTACAACACCTTGTGGCTGAACAATCAGGAATTACAGCTGCAACTTCATCAGAATGAAAAAGATATCAAAACGCTGAAGAAATATAGTAAACGCCAAACGGTCATCAAAGAAATTAAAGTCCGAGCAGAGGATTCTGACAAGGGGCCAGACGAGGCTTCATTAAAAATATTACTGCAAAAGCTCGGCGATGAACTGGAGGCGCTTCGCGGACGAGATGTTTTCAACATCGACGAATATAGTAAAATGACCCGGATTATGTTAAATCAAAAGGTTTATACGGTTCGAGAGAAGGATTATACCGTTCAAGTAAAAACGATGCTAGTGATGGAAGGTGTGCTACAAGTCTGGGTGCAGATTCGTCAACATGTCCCAACGTAACCCACACATTCTAGTTTCACGAATGTAGTTTCAAGAATACCACAGCAAAAAAACTGCCCTTGTCTGCAAATGACATGGTACAATAAGGGCAGTAAATGCTTTCCAGAAAAGGAGCCTGGTATTCGTGTTTATTGAAGTACTCAAGTACAGCCTTATCGCCATCTTCACATTGACCCTGGTCTGTGCCGCCGTAAATAGTATTCGTTCCCATCGAAGTACACATCCTGCTACCACAGGTGTGTATCGTTCCTGGACAAACATCTGGATGGGTGCAATGCTCATTGTACTGGCTCTAATCCTCATGTTTGTCTTTAGTGGCTCAACATTATCCATCGTTGTGGAAGCGTTTTTTTTGCTAGTGGGTGCATACAATCTGTTTGCTGGTTTACGTAACCGTAGTCATTATGCTCGACTGCAGCAACAGGCAGAAGGCAGATCACCTCATCCATCCAGCCCATCCGTTTAATTGTAACTTACCCTGTCTTTCCATGTGTTAGGTTAACAAAAAGAGGATCTCTGCCTACATCGAATACATGTTTGCCCGCGCACTCCATAACGGTTGACGTAAACGATGAGGAGGTATCCTCTTTTGGAATTACACCCAATAATAGTGACCACGACGCTACTACGCATGATCAATGGATTGTAAGGTCATGACCGCTTTGCATACTACACTTCCTTCACGTGTAATTACAATGTCCATTTTGCAGGTACGGCGGCTTGTCTCCAAAATAATCGGACGAACCAGAATCTGATCTTCGATCTGCACGGGTCTGACGAAATAGGTAGTCACATTATCCACAACATGGTCATTACCCGTCACGTCCCATGCAGCACGGCGTCCGGCTTGTGTCATGATGTTAAGGAGAACCCCTTCTGAGATCGTTCCAAGATCTGTCGCCATCTGCGGAATAATAAATCCATGAAACATCAGTTCATTCTGCTCTCCGCGTTCTTCGGCGAATCCGTTCCAGATCAGATGATCAAAGGTCTCTCCGAGCTGGGGTTGCTTCTGAGCATCCCGCATCGCCTGAAGGACTTCTTTGCGTGTCACGGAAGCAATTAATTTACGGTTCCGATCCACGATGGGCAGGAAATCAATTCCCTCCCAGGTCATAATCTGAGCAGCCGAAGCGAGAGAGGTCTGCAGTGAGGCTGTAACTGGCCGGCGTACTACACATTTCTCTATGCTCTGATCTTCTTTCAATTCACTCACATCTTTGAGACTCACAATCCCAATAACACGGTTCCATTCATCCACCACAGGAAAGCGATGTTCTCCTGTCTCTGCGACCAGCTTGTGGAAATCAGACGCAAAACTGGTCACCTTAAGCACCTGAAGTCGTGGTTTCTGACCGATGATATCCTCAACCAGCATGATTTTTTTCTTAATCAGTCGGTCAAAGATCGCTCGGTTGATCATAGAGGCCACAGTGAATGTATCATGTCTGGAAGAGATAATGGGTAGCCCAAGTTCATCAGCCAGCAAACGCACCTCTCGACTTGTTCCAAAGCCCCCAGTAATCAATACACCAGCTCCCTGCTCAAGGGCAAGCGAGTGTGCATTATCACGGTTACCAACAATCAACAAACTTCCTGCATCAATATAACGAGCCATCGCTTGCTCTTTCATCGCACCGATCACGTATTTATGGAGCGGTTTGGCAAGTCCGTCACTGCCGCCGAGCACATGTCCTTCTACAATCGTGACCACATCGGCAAAAGTAAGCTGCTCTGTCATGCCCCGAGGTCTCTTCTCAATTCGAACCGTTCCGATTCTTTCCTTTGTCACGACCATCCCAAAGTTCTCTGCCTCTTTAACCGCACGGTATGCTGTACCTTCACTTACCCCAAGTTCTCGTGCTAATCCACGAACGGATATTTTACTGCCAACCTTCAACTGTTCGATATGCTGTAGTAGTTGTTCATGCTTCGTTACATTCTCTTCTTGTCCGTCCAAACTGTACCACCCCCGAAGATGCATCTGTACTATTCTGTATCTATTATAACACGAGCAAAGGAAAATAACCCCATCGTGTCTCCGTATGTAACCAACCGCTTTAATAGATCATGAACACCTTCATTTATCTCAAAAAAAGATCGCCAAAAAAGACCGCATCTCCTCACGTCAGAAGAGAATACGGTCTTTCTACAATAGCTCCAACTCGTCCACTACGCACCTAACCATGCTTGATCCATTACGGGCTTTTTGAACAATCTCTACACCGATTTACTCTGTTCCTGCTTGTCCAACAGCTTCATTTCCCATTGCCGCAACTTGGCGCGTCTAATCGCTTCAAGAGCACGCTTCTTCTCTTCATCTACACCAAGAATGAAATGTAAGTGAGCACCGATGATTAACATGGAGAATAGCACCCACACGATACCAAAAATGTTCACCCAGTCCATTCCACCTGCGAAGGAAATTCGCGGTAATGCAATAATTAGCATAGACAAGGCAACTAAGAGATAGATCACATGTTTTGCTTTTTTCAATCTTTTCACTATTCACAGCTCCTTCGTTCTTGATCGACTCTATATGTCTAGTCTATGAACCGGATTGCTGTAATATGAAAGGTTTGGACAAATCGTTAGGATACATTCGTATAGTCATAACTTGACGTGTATACGCGCGTGTGGAGCGGCTAGATCACTTATGCTTCTGAGCCACCATACAAGTGACCAAGACTATCAGCGATAATTTTGTTCACATCTTCAATGATGACACTCAGACGACGCTCAGCATCAAATAGACGACGGATGTTCAGGTTAAGGCTTAGCACCTCAAACAGCTTTTCCATTTTCTCCATCTCTTCTGGTGCAGGCATATCCCCGCTCATCATACGTTGTTGCAGCTCCATTTGTTGGTCACGGAAGCCATCTAACATACGTTTTGCTTCTGGGTCAGCTTCGATCAATTTCATTGCAGAGGTAATTTCCTCTACCTCGTTACTTTCTCTCAGGGCTTTCGCCAAATCATTGGCTTTGTCATAAATGTTCACTATAATTCCTCCTCGGATATGAGTTGTTGTTCATTTGTTCATCACATTCTCATCGCAACGTTCATCCGTGTTAATACACGTAAATAACTACTGTCAAACAAGGCAAGTCAAAACAAGCCCTCCATCACCTGGCCCGAAGGAAATGTATTTAATCCAAATGGGTCAATCACCAAGGGATATATGTCCTCATATGATGAAGCACATGCCATGTTTTCAGATGCCGCTTTAATTTCGAGATCAGACATCAAGTTGCCGCCCGGAAGGAGATCCGTGATGTCCAAAAAAAAAGTAACGATTCAGGTTACCGGCTCGGGCATCCTGCAGGACGACGTCATCATGCTGGGCGAAGGGGTACTCAAAGCATTAAAGATCCCTTCGGGAAGGCCGCTTCAGTTACAATTTGGCTCTTTCCACCGTGAAGTTACCGTCATCCCGGTTCCTCGCTATGACGGTCTACGCATCAATCAGACGGTAGCCAGCCAAACTGGCCTTGTACCCCGCTCTGTGCTTAGCGTATCTTATCGTTCCGCCAGTCGCACGCTGCGCCTTGGTCCCTTCATCAGTGTGTTGGTTAGCCAGGATTACCCCGATCAGCCTGATCGACCCTTCGGCTCCATCACGATGTTCTGTCATGAACTGGTGAACGCCTGCCGGAAGCAAGGCGCCTATGTATCCTTCTTTACGCCAGAGGATATTGGAACGATCAAGGGTCAAATGCGAGGCTGGGTGTACGATGACGGCTGGAAAAAGACCGTTCTGCCTGTAGCAGATGTCGTCAATAACCGGCTGACGTCCCGTAAGCTTGAGAACAAACCTAGCGTACAGCATTTCATGAAAGAAGTAAAATCGCTCTACGGTACACAAACCTTTAATGAAAAATTTCTGGACAAAAATGAAGTGTTCGATGCTTTGAAGTCCATCACAACGCTCAAAAAAGTGATGCCGGAATCTCATCTGCTCAAAACTTCTTCCATGCTTAAAGCGATGTGCAACCGATATCCCGTCGTTTTCCTTAAGCCTGTTCGCGGCTCTCTGGGCAAAGGGATCATTCGAGTATCCCGCCAGAACGATGGCAGCTTCCTCACTCTAGCTACAAGCGTTGGAGGCACTCGTAAGCAAACCTATACTTCATTGGATAAACTGTATGCCAGTCTGTCTGGAAAAATGAAAACAACTCGTTACCAGATTCAGCAGGGGCTGACCTTGATCGATAATAGCGGCAGACCTGTAGACTTCCGTGCTCTGGTGCAGAAAAACAAAGTTGGCAAATGGAGTGTCACTTCCATCGTTGCCCGCATTGCTGGTGGAAGTCACTATGTCTCCAATCTCGCAAGAGGCGGAAGTCTAAGCACCGTCAAGGAAGCTGTCGCCAAAACGGCATTGTCCAGTGCAGCCAAAGCTTCAGCTTACGCTGGGCTGCACACGGCTGCACTTGATATTGCAAAAGGCATTGAGCAAGCGATTCCCGCTCATTTTGGTGAACTCGGGATTGACCTAGCCCTCGACACCACAGGACGTGTGTGGCTACTGGAAGTCAATTCAAAGCCATCCAAAAATGATAATACACCGCTAAGCGAGAGCAAAATCCGACCTTCGGTCAAAGCGATGTTGGAATATTCAAGCTATCTCGCTGGATTCTGAAGAGTCATCTAGAACAGGAGGTGTAGAGCAATGTTCCCATGGCATCCGCCCAAAACCATGGCGATACTGGTTCGTGGCGAGGAAGCAACCTCTCCCTTCGCAGATGAACTCTTCTGCCGGCGTCTTAGTTTGGAAAGCCCGAAGTTTAATCTCAATATATTCGTTCTCGTCATATCGAGCGAGGTGACACGCACACTGCCTAAACATGGATATGTGTACCGGCACGGAGTATGGAAGAAAGCTCCTATTCCCGAGGTCCATCTGCTGATGGATCGCTGCTTGCGACCTATCCCCAAACAAATACGACAACAGCTTCACCATTTTGTGTGGTCAACTAGTGGACATCGACCGCGTTACTGGTCAACTTCGCTACCTGGCAAATGGAAGGTGCATCGGGCGTTATCCCACGAACCGGCGCTGCGTTCCTTACTCACGCCCACGCTCCTCCTACAACCCGGTGTGAAGTGGAAGCCTTGGTTAGAGCGCTGGCCATCAGGACTGTTCTTTAAGCCGGTGGCTGGAACTCACGGACGGGATACCTTCCGACTCGTTTCAGAAGCAGACCATTCTTGGATCGTAGATGGTCGAGACTCCCACAATGAGAGGTTTAGCTATTCACTGTATACGTATCAATCGGTACATGACTGGGTCGAATCATCTATGACCCGCCACAGCATGATTATGCAGCCTTACCTTAATCTAAGCCATCACGGGCATCCATTCGATATTCGAGCCCTAGTACAAAAAAGCAGTCAAGGGCAATGGTCCCTGACCGGATGTATGGTGCGAGAAGGTATCGAAGGATCACTCACTTCTAATTTACATGGTGGAGGTACAGCACATCCTGTGCATTCTTATCTGATGGATCGATATGGTTCATCTCATACCGCTATTTTGCTGGAGAGGATCAAGCAGGCGGCTACTCTAATTCCTCCCCTGCTGGAGAGCCGATTTGGTCGGCTGGCTGAACTTGGCATTGATTTCGGAGCAGACACTGACGGCCGTCTCTGGCTGCTCGAAGTGAATTCCAAACCAGGTCGATCCGCATTCGCAATGGCGGATAATCCGCAGATGCATACACTGACGTATACCGAACCACTTGCCTATGCTCGTTATTTGCTGCAACAACATGTTCTCACGGACGTCTACCGTCCAACAATGAAAATGCCGAATACATCCAGCAAAGCTGGCCTGAAACCCATCCCGATTCACGGCGGCTAAGGCCTGCAGCGCCCGCTTGCCATGGAGCCGAAGGATCTTTTCAGGATAGGAGGATAAATCATGAGTTTGACCTTTTGCAATCTGCATTTCACTCAACAGCCGGATAAGGTGGTATATGTGTCCAACGCATTAATGAAGAGCCTCAATCTGTCTGGTAAAAAAACGATACATCTGCGATTCGGTCGAGACCGCGTACCTGCTACGATCAAACCTATTAAGAAGGCGGGTAAACACCTCTATCTCGCCTCAGGCATCCGCAATCTGATGAATGTCCCCAAACGTGGGAGCATCTACTTGCGCAACCTGCAGAACGATGAGGTTCAGCTCGGACCACTGATCGGTGTATTGTCTGACGGCCCAGCGACCAGTACGAATCCGTTCGGTTCTCGTACCGGCTTTATCAAGCAATTGCTTCGTGAAGGAAGTCGTAAATCTTATATTTTTGCTTTTACACCACGAGATATCAATTGGACAAATGAGACGGTATCCGGGTACTTTCTGAATGAAAATGGTAGCTTTGTACGCAAAACTGTACCCTTGCCGGATGTTGTATATAATCGATTACCGAGCCGACGTTCCGATTTTTCGCCTGCGATTAACCAGTTGCGTGAACGGTTCATCCGCCGGAAAATCCCTTTCTTCAACTGGAGCTTTTTCAACAAATCGGATATCTATAAATTGCTGGAGAATGATCCGTCCGCAGGGCGTTATATTCCTGAATCCATTACGAATCCGTCAGTGGAGCAAATGAAAGAAATGCTCGAACGCCATCAATTTGTCTACTATAAGCCAACGGCTGGAAGTCTCGGCAATGGGATTTATCGTTTGACCTACTCGCCCAAACGGGGATATTTCGCACGTTATCGCAAAAAAAGCGGCAATGCACTATTGCGTTTTGGCTCGTTCAACAGTTTGATGCGGATGTTGCAAGGCAGACATGGCAAGCAGCTCCGTGGTTACGTCGTTCAGCAGGGAATCCGTCTTATTGAAATCGATGAATGCCCGATTGATTTTCGTTTTCACATGCACAAAAACGGCAGCAATCAGTGGGTCGTCGTCGGGATCGGCGCCAAGAAGGCAGGTCGGGGTAGCGTAACAACACATATCAAAAACGGCGGCTCTCTAATGACCCCTGAGCAGGCGCTCAGCCGTAACTTCGGTGACCGCGCGGGAGAAGTTCTAGGGCAGGCCAAATCCGTCGCTATTACACTGGCCCAGGCGATTGAAACCCAGCACCAGCATTTGATTGGTGAGATTGGCTTTGATCTGGGCATTGATCAGGAGGAACATGTATGGATGTTCGAAGCGAACGCCAAACCCGGACGCTCCATTTTCCGTCACCCTTCACTCCGAGTGGAGGGAAAATCATCAGTGGAGCACATCTTGGAACATTGCCTATACTTGAGCAAATTCCGGAAGAAGGACGACATTTGATGAGCCTTCACGATGATTTTAAACCTGTCATTGCCGTGTTGACGATGCATGATGATCAACGGATGTTCAGGGGAAATCATCAAAATTTTCAAGACATTATTCAAACCGGAGAAAGTATGGGGTATGTAGTCTACATCGTGACTGTCCGCGATCTAAATGTGGCTGGCTCCACCGTCAAGGGCTACATCTACAACAAAGGAAGTGGAAAATGGGCTTCTCAGTCCTTCCCACTTCCCCATGTCCTGTATAATCGCATACCGAACCGGGAAGACGAGCGCAAACCGTCAGTTCAACGTAAAATCGCTGAATGTATGGAATCCGGGATCGAGTTATATAATCCTTTTTTCTTCAACAAGTGGAATCTATTTGAATGGCTCAAGAAGTCGAAATCGACTCAAAACCTAATACCTTATACTCGCCGTATGCGCAGTGCATCCGCACTCGCTACAGTGCTCAAATCCTATCCTTATCTATACTTGAAACCCGAGAGCGGCAAAGCGGGAAAAGGCATCATGATGCTCAAGTTTCAAGAGAAGGATCGGCTCCCTTATCGGCTCAAAGTCCAAAGTTCTAGAAAAAGCACCACATACAAAACAGCTACACTCGCCAAGTTGTGGGCTCGCATCCGTAGAGAGACGGGTCATACCCCGTACATTATGCAGCAAGGCATTGAACTCGCTTCTTCTCGCAAACGCCCTTTCGATCTACGGGTACTTGTGCAGAAGAATAGTAAAGGTCAATGGAGTGTTACGGGCGTCGGTGCAAGGTTGGCCGGTTCCCGCAGCATCACGACACATGTCCCTCGCGGAGGCAGTGTGGAGGATCCCGAAAAACTGCTGACTGAGCTCTTCGGTGAGGAATTAAGCACCACGCTAATGAAGAGGGTGAAATCAACCTCGTTGATGATTGCTAGGCAAGTCGAACGTGGATCGGGGCACACCCTTGGCGAGATGTCCATGGATCTTGGGGTGGATGATCTCGGCGAGATCTGGTTTTTTGAAGCCAATGCAAAGCCTATGAAATTCGATGAACCACAGATCAGACGCAGGTCGCTGGAACGCATTTTCCACTACAGTGCTTACCTTGCCCGTCAGTCCAAACGTTAATGGAAGAGGTTGTTCAAAAAGTACACTTTTGAACATCTATTCGAAAGACATACTGGAAAGGAATAAAAGCTAAAGAAGGTGATTGTTTGTGTCCTCACCTGTTCTAGGCATCATGACGTTGTACCTAAACGAACACCGAGCCTTAGAAGAACGGAGCATATATCGCAGGATGATCCTCGAAGGACGCAAGCGGGGACTCGACATATATGTGTTCACACCTGCGGATGTACATCCGGGAGGGAAGCAGATTGAAGCGATGGTCTTTCATTCGGAGAAGGGTTGGTCTAGAGAGTGGCGTCCTTTCCCCGATATGATCTTCGATCGTTGTCGGATACAACGTAATCGTAGATTTCAGCAGCTCCTTGCTTTTCGTGAAAAATACGGGCATCTCCTCTTTCTGAATCGGCCACTACGCAACAAGTGGACGATTCATCAGACACTGTCTGGGAAACCCGCCTTTCGCGAGCATCTGCCAGAAACGATCTTGTTCCAGGATATGTCCGACGTGAATCGCATGTTGAAAAGTGCTGCTCTCATCTATCTCAAACCGATTAATGGCACCGGTGGACGTGGCATTCTGCGTATTGAACGAATCAAAAGTGAATCCAATATGGTCTTGGTACAGGGACGAGATCAAAAAAGGCGAATTATTACACCGCGTAAAGTGCACTTGTCTCGGCTGGGGTCCTTGCTCCAACACTGGAATATGAAAGATAAATATCTGGTTCAGGAAGGCATCCAGCTTCAGCTTCCCAACGGGCGTGTACATGATTACCGCATGCTTGTTCAAAAGAACGGCGAGGGGCAGTGGGAACTGACTGGTTGTGCTGGACGAATGGGAGCCGAGAAAAGTGTAACGTCCAATCTGCATGGCGGGGGGCAGGCGGTAGCGATGAACCGCTTGATGAAGCAATGGATATCGGATGAAGATCAGCGAATTGAGATCCATACAACTGCCGAGAAATTCGGCATTGATGTAGCTTCCTTTCTAGAAGATACGTATGGGGATCTGTGCGAGCTTGCATTAGACTTAGCGATTGATAAGAGTGGTCGGATCTATCTGCTTGAGGTGAATCCCAAGCCAGCGCGTGAAGTGTTTGCTCGTATTGGTGAACGTGAAATCTATCTAAAAGCCATCACTCAACCTCTGGCTTACGCATTGTGGGTGTATCGCAATAAGAAACCAGGCATCCCTCGAAAAGAACGCAGCATCATAACAACGGTGAAGAAAAGTACCCGGATGAGAAAAGTCCGGAAAACCAGATAAATGTTAGATCGCAGCAGAAGGAGTGAATGTCACTTACGTGAACATCCACTCCTTCTCACCGTTCTATCTCCACTCGTTTCAATCATGGGGATTGAATGGAATCCTCTTCAGCCGTCCATTGCACAGTGTCGTTATCAATAACGATAACCCCACCTTCGTCACCATGCCTGTATGCTACTTCCATTCGCATCCGCTCAGGTTCAAGTTTACACGCGGTTACCTGTGTTACCTGATCGGTCTTCTGATCCGCTGGCAAACATAGCGTAAGAATGCCGATTGAACCTGTAAAGGTAGCTTTGCCTTGAATGACGGTAGTTTCAAGTTTAGAGCCGTATATTTCGGATACCCAGCCTGTGTCCTCAGTCAGCTGTAATGCATGTTCTTCTGCTATACCTGCTGTGATCCACTGCATAGAGAGCGTGGTATTCGTTTCTGAATACGTCATTTGAGCTACTCGCTCGTCAGCTGCTTCCCCTTGCCATGTGAGACGAGCATCTGGATGCAAGTGAAAATGTTGCTCTAGCACATGCTCTTCTGCCGAATCCAGCCAATCCACGATGAAGAGAAGAGGAACGTCTACACCTGACATAATCCAGCGGCGATGTGTAACCGGATCAGCTAGGCGGGTATACCCGTCATGCGACGCATCTACAAAATGATAGCAGTCATTACTCTCCCAACGGAATGTTGTAGCTACCGCTTCAGGCTCCCCCCATTGCTGTGTGGATACGTAAGGTGTCTGATCTAGCCCATCCACTGTAATCGTATTATGGGCTCGCGTGCTTTTGAAATAGTGTCGCCATTCCCCTTCTTCGTACGTATAACGTCCAGTGTCTGTGAACATTAGCTGCTTGCCCCACATCCACTCCATGTTCAGCGCATCTGCATGCCCGTGTGCTCCGCCCATTGAAGCAGCATCCAAGAAGAGATATTGATGATGGTCTCTCATCACATAGTACCCTGTCTGTGGGAATGCACAGCTCGACAACGAAGGCGTACTAGCTACCTGAAGTTGAGTGCAACGTTCATACTGATCTGCACCGAGAAGCCAGAGACATTCGGAGCTTTCTGCCCCTCGACCGATCCAATGATCGTCCTCCAGAATGGCACCAAGCAGGGTTAAGCGCTGCCTTCCATCACTGATCCAATCGGAGTCACCGATCCCGGTTGATTGATGGTCTGGCCGAATTAAAGCTTCGGTAAACGCACCCATTTTGCGTAGACTTTCACCATACCATGCCGAGAAAGGATGACCCGCTATTTTCCCTAGTAAATACGGTGTTCCAAACATTTCAATGCTCGCATTATGATAATGAGTCGTCAGTTCAATTTGTATTCCTTCTAAGTTGATCTGGTGAAGCATACACAGCTCCAGTCGTTCCATCGCTACCTGCCGCCAATATGCAGCTCTTGGGTGGGTGTGATGAAAGATCGCGATCATGAATAATCCCTGCATGTGCATGATGGCATGATTAATCTCTGTGCTTCCTAAGTAACGTGTCAAATATTCGGCGTGCTCCTCTAAACCTTGCCTGTATTCTGCCTGAAAGTCGGCGTCCAGCAGTGGACTATCCTCCATGTATTTGTAGGCAGATATCCACGACTGTACCCGCAGTCCAGTCTCCAGCAGACGCCAAGGGCCTGGCTTTTGGAAAAAGACGGCCTCTTCATACGGCGATTGGTTAGGTACTGGGTTCTGCTCTCTCCAGCTTCGAAAGTGAGCCATAAAGGTGGACACATATAGGGGGTTGCCTTTCATCAAATACGCTTTGCCCAAATCAATCATATGCCAATGCCGGTTCATGCCCCAGGTGAATTCCAGATCATTTGTTGGATTATGAAGCCAATCTACAGGGGTCCCCATCGGAATCCATCTACTGAGATCATTCGTATAAGGAACGATAAATTCATTCATTATTGCACGATTAGCAATGGTCACCGAATGGCGTGCTTCCTCTGGAAAATGTCGCTCATAATAGTCCGCCGCCTGATGCAGTTCAACAGTCGAAAGGAAGAAATCACTCATTGGGGCTCCTCAATGAAATCCTCACGAAAAGGGGTAAACACATCTAGAATGATGGAATCTTCCAGTGCTTTAACCCCATGCGGAACGTTATAGCCAGCATAGAAACTATCCCCTGCCCTCAGGATGCGTATCTCCTCACCAACTTGAACCTCAAAACTGCCCTTAACGATATAGCTTACCTGCTCATGCTGATCGTGAGAGTGAACTTCACCGATTCCACCTTTCGCAAAGCTCACCTCGACCATCATCAATGTTCCACCCATACCCAAAATTTTACGAGAGCTCGTTGCGTTAATCACTTGTGCAGGTATCGCTGCATTTTCCAATATCATTGTTCTTACCCCTCTCCTTAGGAATTAGCGACCAGAGTCTTGGAACCCCAGCCGCCTAATTTAAAGCGTCACTACTGCTATTCTTCTGTTGATAATTTGCCTTGAAGTTTGGAGGAATCAAAAGAAGGATCAGCGCTTATATTGGTCAAGCCTGCCGCTTTGGTCTTCTCCAGTGCAGCATTGTATCTGCTATCCAGATCTTTGATTACATTATCGATATCGCCGCCGGTAAAGACAAAGATGGAAAATGCATCTGTCCATTTCGTTCCTTCCAGCGAGCTCTCTGTTACTACCCCTGGATTCGCGGGAAAAATCGCATCATAGCGCTTCGGCAAGAAGCCTTCAATGCCAGGAATGTTTGGTTTCTTACCTGAGCTTAATACCGCTGGAATAAGGGAGATACCATAGCCTTTTTCGTAATACTCACTCTGAAGGTCTTTGCTGTATACATACGCCATAAACTTCCATGCTGCTTCTTTTTGAGTTGAATCTGCACTGATCCCGATATATGAACCACCTATAACTTGCGAAGCCCCCTTGATCGTTCCATCACTGGTAGGCACAGGAGCAGCAGCCCAGTTCTCTTCGGTAGGAAATTGATCTTTGTAGACCCCTGGTTCGCCGGAATGGTTGATGTACATCCCGATTTTGCCTTGTGCAAACTGCGCTCTCAGCGGATCAATATCCAGACTTTCAACCCCTGGCAGCATACTTCCATCCTCACTCATTTGGCGAAGCGCAAGTGCAACATCCTTGTACATGCCAAAATCGAATTGACCTGTTCGGTAGTTATAGCCATCGATGCCGTAATTGTTACTGGCTCCTGCGATCGTGTTCGCCGCCCTCCAGAAACCGCTTCCACTTTTGAACGGACTAGCAAAGCCATAGATTCCTTCACTTTTCCCAGCGTCCGTAATTTTCTTCGCATCCTCCACCATTTCGGTCAACGTTTTAGGCGGACTGGTGATTCCGGCTTTTTGAAAAATATCTTTGTTATACACGAGTCTCCACACTTGTCCGGTATTCGGAAGAGTATATATTTTTCCATCTATTGTATTTTTGTTGTCGATTAGGCTGTCTTTGAACGTAGTCTTCATGTCCTCGCTCATATAGCCGTCAATTGGAGCTAGATACCCCTTTTGATAATAGGTCTGAAAATCATTGACTTGTAGCACATCTGGTGCTTGTTTACTTGCAAAAGCAATATCTACCGCCTGAGGGTAATTGTCACCCATCACGGTCATTTCCACTTCAATATTATCCTTATTGGTTTTATTAAATTCATCAATTTTTGTTTTCATAAAATCAGCATCATGGCGATCGGGCGTCCAGTAGATGACCTTGGTTTTCCCTTCCGTACTTTTGCCATCACTACCACCCGTTCCGGTGCTTGCTGTCGTTCCATTGTTGGTAGAACAACCAGCCAAACTCAATGCGAGCAATGCACTCAGTGTAGTCATCATCCATTTTTTAGCCATTGAAAAGCCCCCTATGCTTGTCTGGACAACCTGTCAGGTTACCCGATAACGTAATGATAATCGCTCTACCGTTGATGAAGTGAGGGACATTATAACTATGAATGGGGGGACAAATGATGTTCCCTGCATTCATTAATTCAGATACATTTGACGGAAATGCGTAGGTGTCATACCACAGTACTTTTTGAACAATCCGCTGAAATAAGGGCGATCCTCGTAACCCAGCATCTGACAGATTTCCTGTACTTGTATGCCTGCGACCAACAGTTCCTTGGCCTTCTCCATCCTCATTTTTGTGATGTATTGAATCAAGGTCATGCCGGTCTCTTTCTTGAATGCATTGGCAAAATAACTTGGACTTAAATGAACCGATTGAGCGCAAAGGTTCAACGTCAGGTTCTCTTCCAGGTTCATACTTATAAATTCCTGAGCTTTATGAATGGCCTGCTTCACATCCGTAAGCCGCTTCTTATCCATAATGTCGCAGCCCATGCTGCTGAAGTGCTTGATATACCCTTTCCAACCGTCAAATGTCAAAGAGCGCATCTCCTCCAGCACCATCAAGTCAGCTTCTAAACGCATACGTTCTTCCTCCGTAATTTCATCGCAAAAGGCACGATAGATGGCAAAAGCGAGTCCAGACAACAATCGGATCATCGTAAGTGGCTCGGGATATCCCTCCGAAAACTGCCATTCCTCCAAAATATCATCAATGATCCGGTGACAGGTACTTTCATTACCACACTTAAGCGCATAAAAAAGTTCCTTCTCCTTCTCCAAAGGGTAAGCAGGGGCTACCCACTCCTGACGTTCGACGATTGCATATTGGAAGATGCAGTTACCCTCACTATAAAATCGGTAGCCAATGGCTTTATCGGCATGTGCATATGCATTCCACACTTCCTGCGGTCTTCGGGCAATCGTGCCCAAACCAATGGAAATCGTCTTTTTGCTGAACTGTTGCACATTGAGCCGACATTCCTCCAGCAGCTCTGGAGCTGTCATGGATGCTGGTGTATTAAACATCGCCACAAGCCGGTATCTGCTTTCGCGTAATACAACCCCTCTGGTGTGACGATTCAGCGTCTCTTCCACAATATTTTGAACCGCAAAAGGCACGATCTCGGCATCCAGATGTATCGTATTTTCACACCGGGTGTACCCGTCCACTTCAATCACCATAAGCTGAAGATTCGTAGAATCGAGATCGATCTGCAGTTCATCCCAACGATTCTCATTCATAAAACCACCAACCTCTTGACGAAGCAGTCCCAGAAGGTAGCTATGACGAATATGAACGCTGCTGCTCTCCACCTTTTGTTCCAATTGTTCAAGCTGCCTCGACTGTGCCTGCTCACCTTCAATCACTTCTCTTACCTTGAGCACTGCGCCTAATATTTCATCAGGGGTAAACGGTTTGAGCAAATAATCGGAAGCACCTAGTTTAATCGCCTCTTGGGCATAACGGAAATCAGAATACCCACTAATGAATATAAACTTGGTGCGCAGCCCTGCATCGGATGCCCGTTTCATCAATTCAAGACCGCTGAGGCGAGGCATTTTGATATCGGTAATGACAAGATCCGGCTCTTGTTCGTTGAGTAGGGACCATCCTTGTTCGCCATTGTTGGCTGTACCTACAATTTTCACCTGATGCTCTTCCCAAGCAATGGTCGAAGATATGCCTTTTACAACCGCCTGAATATCATCCATGACACATACCGTCAAATGATCCATACTACCCCTCCTCAGATGATTGGAATCGTGATGGTGACCGTTGTTCCGACGTCTATGTTGCTCTCAAATTCAACTGAAGCGGCATCTCCGTAATATAAGCTTAGTCTGCCATGGAGATTCCCAAGTGCATATCCCTGACGTCTGCCTTCGACTCCTTCTCTGATCTGCCCCTCAGCCGTATCCATACCACATCCGTTATCAGTGACCTCTAGTGTCAGCATCTCTTCATCTCGATTAATTCTGATTACAATGACGCCGAGCTCATCCTTATCACGGAATCCGTGCAGTATAGAGTTTTCGACTAAAGGCTGCAGTAATATTTTCAATATTTCTACGGAATAACAGGATGGATCACCTACCTCAATGTGGTAAATGAATAGATCCTCATAACATTGTTGTTGAAGTTGAAGGTACTGCTCTACATGTTTAATCTCTTGTTCTACATTGGTCATGTCCTTCCCATCATTCAACCCGAGTCGGAACAACAGTGACAATGATACGATCATTTCACTAACGTCTTTTTTCTCACCGCTCTCACTTTTCCAGAACATTGTATTTAATGTATTGTAGAGAAAGTGAGGATCAACCTGCGCTTGAAGCGCTTTCACTTCGAAACGTCGTTTATCCCGCTCGGTTACCCGTACCTCCTCAAACAAAACCTGGATCTGATCCAGCATTCGATTAAAACGATACCCCACCGCACTGACCTCATCATCGTACTTGCTGCGGAAGCGCACATCTAGATCGTTCGATTGTACTTCAACCATTAAACGACGCAGCTTATTCAGTGGCTTGAGCAGAGCAGATGCCAGCAAGTTCGACAGGCCTAGGGCGAGCACGATGCAAAAACCCATAATCCCAATAACTAACCAACGAATCTTCCGCAGTGGAGACAATAAATCTGATTTGGATTGCACACTGACCATCACCCAGTCCTCATTCATGGATAATGCAGAATAGTTGATGAGCATGTCCTCTCCTTGACTATTCGTATATCTAAAATCCCCGCCTGTACCAAGACTGATCTCGCGGCTAAATTCAGGGTCGGTGAGGTAACTCACATCCTGGGAGGTTGACCGGATAACCTGTGACCCATTTTTGTTCAGCAAAAACAATTCAATTGAATTATTCATCAAATCCTGAACCAGAATATCCCTCATCGCCTCTTCCTTCATATTGACCACCATATACACGTTAGACAATGAGTGATTATCGACCACAATTGGTTTGAGTAACAGTGACAACACATGTTCCTTCGCCTGGAATAACTGACTTTGATGCGAACCAAACCACATTGTATTCCAGCCCTGTTGCTTCACAAGCTGCCCATATTCTTTAGCAAATCCATCATCCCGGTTCGGTACATCTTTGGTTGAGTAATAATCACCAATTGGTGTTGTTAAAAAGGTCGTATCAATTAAGGGCTCTACAAGCTTCAATTGCGTAAATGACGTTTGCAGAAGTGAAAGATTCTGATAATAGTGGGAGGCATTATTGTTGCGAACATCTCGCATCACCTGAGTAAAGGTGTCATTCAGCATAAACGAATAGGAAGATACCACGATGTGCCTTAAGTGTTCATCCATTACCTGGACTGACTTATTCAGGATGCCCTGCTTCAACTCAAGCGCGTTTCGTTCAATGCTTCGTGCAGCGAAGAGATACGAGCTAATTCCTGTTACACTGATGCATAATACAACAAGGAAAATGTACAACAGTTGTATCCTTTTTTTCAGAGTCATCTTATAGAAGTTCATGTTCAACGCCGTTCACTCCTCGGATACGGATTAGCTCTGCCACTGGAGATTTTAACAAGAGTATAGCACAGCAGAATATCCCATAATACCGTTCCCATTTTAAGGAGATTACGCCTAGCCTTTGACCGCACCTAATGTCACCTGCATAAAGGATTTGTTCGCAAAAATATACACAACGAGCAATGGCAATATGGATAGACACGCCCCAGCCATCATGAGCTGAACCTCAGCAGCAGCCCCGATGCCATAACGCAGATTAGCCAAGCCCACAGGCAAGGTCTGCAAATTTGGATTGTTCATCGTGAACACAAAAGGCAAGATATACTCATTCCACGAGCTCTGAAATGCTCCGAGTCCTGCAACCGCCAAACCGGGGCGAAGTAGTGGAAGAATGATGCGCCAATACACGGTGTAGAAGTTACAGCCATCAATCATGGCTGCCTCATCTAGATCACGCGGGATGCTTTTGAAGAAGCCCACTAAAATGAAGTACGTAGCTGCATGAGCGCTAATTAAAATAATGATGACACCCCATAGGGTATGATTCAGGCCTAATTTGACCATCAGATCAAATTGCGGACGCAGAACCACAGCTCCGATGGATATAAACAAGGTAGATGCCATCAAAATGGAGTATGCCTTCTTCCCTCTAAAGTTCACTCGATCCACGGCATAGGCAGACATGGATGAAACTAAGAGCATTCCTGTTGTTGCAGTGACACTAACAAAGACACTATTGAGCGTAAATCCCGAGAAATTGGCTGTCTGCCATGCCTGAGCATAGTTAGAGAACTGCCAAACCTTAGGTAATATCGTTGCACCTCCCGTTAATTCCTGATTTGTTTTGAACGAGCCTAGCAGTACTAATAGAATCGGAAACAACGACAGGACAGCGATGATAAGCAGAAAAATAGTGAGTAGTGTTCGCTTTATTCCTTGAACCCACTTGGGTGAAATACTCGGATTTATGACGGTCTGTGACATGTTCGGTTCCTCCTGTCTGCTGTTAATAAACATCATTAAGCTTCTTGGATATCCAGAAATAAATGAGTGTGACGGCACCTACAATGATGGCTGTAGTGAAGCCTACTGCACTGCCGTAACCCAGTTGCTGGAGCGATTGTGTATCAGCGGATATCGGAAATAACAACTTAAACAGATACAAGTACATCACTTCCGTTTTGCCATACGGCCCCCCTTCGGTTAATACCATAATGCTCTCGTATCCTTTGAGTGCGGTTGTAATCGCCAGCATAATAATCATCTGCAGCACAGGACCGAGTAGTGGAATCGTCACATTTCTAAGCTTCTGGAACTCATTCGCTCCGTCCAGCGATGCCGCCTCGTACAGTTCTTCAGGAATACTCTGCAGACCGGCAATAAACAGCAGCATATAGTTCCCCACAGCTCCCCAGATCGCAATAATTATGGTTGTCATCATGGCATGATCCGCATCTAACCAGCCAATCGGGGCAGAGATCACATGATACTTCACCAGGAGTTGATTCAATATTCCGTTGTACGAATTAAAAATAATAAAGAATACAATCGCCATAACCGAAGCACTGAAAATGGTTGGAAGATAGTACACAGCTCTTAGCAGTGAACGCCCTCTCCATTTGCGATTCAAGATGATGGCGAGTGTCAGAGCTAGCGGAATCGTGACCACAAGCTTACCTAATGCATAAACTCCTGTATTGCCAACAGCTGACCAGAACTGTGTATCCCGCATAATGCGGGCAAAGTTGCCAAGTCCAATAAATACGGGCGTACCAATGCCTTGATAATCGTAGAACATATAACGTAGAGCCCATATGAGGGGATACACCCCAAACACGAGAGTTAGAAATAAACTGGGAAAGATGAACAGGTACGCATGCACTTTTTTTGGCTTCATCAACATTGACCCCCTTACTTGCTTTTGCAAGAAGTATAGAGCGATCACCGTGTGAAGCGGGATGGGGAAATCCACTTTTTACAGGGGAGAATGTAACTGAGTGAATGTGGATGGGTGAATGGTAAATGTGAAGCGTGTGAATGAGTAATTGCGAATGAGTGACAAACAAAATAGCCTGCATTTCCAATGAAACTCCACTGGAAATACAGGCTATACCTTGTTAACAAGAATAAATATGTGAAATGTTTAATATGGTTATTCTGCTTCCTTATACAGACGAAGTAGTTCTGTGAAATCAGAGATCAATACATCCGATCCCGCCAGTTCTTCATCCCTACCAAAACCAGCATAAGCGCAGCCAATAACGGTCTGTCCATTCATTTTCCCTGCCTCTACATCCGATGAACGGTCACCCACCATCCACGCATCTTGAATCCGATGTTTCTCAAGCAGGATCTGAACGAGATTAATTTTGGAAGGAGTTTTGTATTGACCAGCGCTGTACACTCCTTCAAACAAAGGCATGATCTCGTGGGCAAACGCTACACCTTTGACGTAATCCTCAAGTCCATTACTCGCAACAAATAACCGCACCCCCTGCTCTTTGAGCGCTGTTAAAGTCTCCTTCACGTGAGGATAGAGTGTAGAACCCCCTTGATCCAGACCTTCAATCTCCAATTGAAGCAACAATTCGTCCGCGCGGCGATGTGCCGCCTCCGATGCTTCAGGCATAACTACTTTCCATATATCTTCAAGTAACATACCAAGACTTCCAATCATCCGTTCCTCTGGAGGGGTCTCACCTTCAAAGTGTCCTTCTGCTCTCAGCGTATCAAACAACTGGTGGTAAGCAGGCAACAACAGCGTCTCTGTCTGAAATAGTGTGCCATCCATATCAAATATCATTGCTTCCGGTTTAAGCAATACTTTTTCTTTTGTCATATCAAAGCGTCCTTTCGGATTGGGATATTTATTCGGAATCGTTCCCTCCCCATGATAAACATAAACGTTTGCAGGTGTAAACCGAACATTGTAAAACACACTAAGCAAACATTATACAACTCAGCAGATAACATTATACATAAAGTAAACAAACTATATACAAAATGATTTAGTTTAAGTATAATACTGAAAATAGTCATCTAGACTCTACATCTAAAGTCCTAATTTAGTGTTTTTCCTGTTTTTTCGACAAATATATATACCCGACAGAGAGGAATAACAAACATGGTAAAGCGCAGAACCTTTAAAATTTTCTACAAGATTGGTTTGGGCTATTTGCTCGTGCTGGCTGTTCTAGCCGGTTCTATTGTATTGATCCAAAATAGTATTAGCCAACTCCAACGCGAGCTGGATTTTCTGGTCGATCACGATATGAAAGTACATGATTTAACGTATGAGTTAGAAAAAACGATGGTGGACATGGAGACAGGTCAACGAGGATATGTCATTACAGGACAAGACAGTTATCTTGCCCCTTACACCGAAGGTTTAGAACAGAAGGAAACAATCATCTCACAGCTCGCATCACTCATTGCTGATAATCCAGCACAGCTCGCCCTACTTGAGAACATACATAATGTAATAAACAATTGGGTACAGGTTGCGGGTGAACCAGTTATTGAATCACGACGAGCTAACGACACGTCCACCGTGCAAGCGTTCTTCGTGAATGATCCTGGTAAGCAAGATATGGATCAAATTCGTGATTCACTAACGACTTTCCGCACCAATGAACTAGCGCTAACCGAACAGCGCACCGAAGCACTCAAACAAAAAAACGAGCTACTCAACATCGAACTATACGGTGCGCTCATACTGGTTGCCTTGATTTCGATAATTGCCGCTCTGACACTGTCCCGCTCTATTGTCAAAAACATTCGTAGCGTCACCAGCGCACTGAACGACATTGGCTCATCTAACGGAGATCTAACCCTCCGGATTGCGACCCATATGAAGGATGAGACGCGCGAATTGGCAGATGCGGCTAATGCAATGCTGCTCGGATTGCAACAAATGATGCTTGAGATTCAGAACAATGCCAGCATCCTGAGCACCGCTTCAGATCGATTGGATAAAGGTGTGTCGGATAACCTGTCCGCAGGTAAGGAAGTTGCCACCGCCATGGAACGAGTCGCCGAAGGTGCAGATGAACAAGTCGTTCTGACGCAAACGATGGTCGCTGCCATGGGGCAATCGCTGACTGGACTAAACCGAGTATCCGCTTCTACAGCTGATGTTGCTGAACGTGCTGTAAGAACCGAATCAATCGCACTGGATGGACAAGGACGCATTAATAATGCAGTGGGTAAAATGGGAACCATTGAACAATCATTCCGCGCGGTTCAAGAGTCCATTACGGATATCTCTAAAATGTCCGATCAGGTCATCTCTATTGCGGAATCTATCTCGGGAACGGCTAGACAGACCAATCTCCTGGCTCTTAACGCTGGAATTGAAGCTGCACGCGCCGGAGAACATGGCAAAGGATTCGCTGTTGTCGCCACCGAAATTCGCAACCTGGCAGATCAAAGTGCTACCTCAGCCAAACATATTACAAGCATTCTTGAAACTGTACTTGCAGGTGTGCATAACACCGTTCAGATCGTAGACTCCAATACTGTTCATGTCACAGAAGGGTTACAAACGATAGAGGATGCTGGGCAAGCCTTTGCTAATATTACAGAGCACATTCATGATCTAAGTGGGGAAATGGTGGATATATCCGCGGTGGTGGAAGAGCTCACGGCAGGCAGCCAAGCTGTTATGTCTTCTATTCATGCTGTATCCGCGGTCGTGGAAGACACTGCATCAGCAACCGAAGAAGTATCTGCTATGACCGAGGAACAATTAGCTTCCTTGCAAGAAATGACTGACACATCCAAACAGTTGAACCAAATGTCCGATGCACTGGATCAGCTCGTGAACCGATTCAAACTTGCATAATGAGGAAATGAGGAACATCTTTTAGTGAAACTTAATACAAAGAAGCAGTAGCCTGAGTTAGGCAACTGCTTCTTTTTTTGTGATTTTAGATCACATTGACACTGTGTAGGGAAGAAATGCCATCTGTAACGTTCATTTTTTGATTCAGTAGATCCAGAAAGTATCCTGTCGGTTATTTATTCTTATCGCTTAGGTTACTTACTTCGAAGTGCCTCCAGGATCCGTTGTGCTTCAAGCCCAGCTCTGAAATCATATATTCTGCCCGGCTTGTCTTGAATACGTGCAATTACATGTTTCAGTACAGGTAATTCACTCAACGATTCATCAACGGTTACAGGTGTTAGTGACTCTCCAATCCCTCCACTCATCAGTTGATCCCAGTTCTCCAGCGCGATTGTTCCTTCCGTCCCATACACCACCATAGATACACGTTCTTCACCCGCAAAGCGTGAGATCCCGTTGATCTCTACCCGAGTGCCATCTTGAAGCTGCATTTCTGCATGAATTTCCGTCTCGCAACCGTTCGAATGATCGGGATATTGTACCTGACTGTTTATGACATTCAGTCCACCGAACACCGTCTGGATCACATGAATCCAGTGAATACCCACTTCTAAAATAAATCCACCCTGATCCCGGGTCGTAATCCATGGATTCTGTTGCCAAGCTCGCGGCCATTGCGGGAAGCGGAGAATCAGTTCAATTTTACGAATAGTGCCAAGTGTACTTCCTTCCTGTACTAACTTTTGCAATTGAAGCACCGCTGGTTCATGAGGCATGGAGAAATGGATCGCATGGAGCACACCCGACTGCTCAGCTGCAGCTAGCATAGCTTCGGCTTCCTCCACACTGTTAGCTAGAGGCTTCTCACAGAAGATATGGATTCCACGCTGAAGCACTTCCATCACTACTCCATAATGATACTTGGGTGGCACCGCAACGTATACCAGATCAGTCTCATGTTCATCTAACAAACGGCGATAATCCGTATATGTACTTGTCTCAGGGTTCGAGGCTACATAATCCGCAAGAGATTGCTCATTGCTATCACATACTGCCACTACCTCTACGTGCTGCTCACTCTTGGCTTGATGAATCATATGTAAGCCCATTTTACCTAATCCAATGACAGCCATTTTAATCTTTTTCATTGAATTCACTCCAATCGAATTCTAGTATAACAGAATGTGTTACAGCGCTACTCCTTTTTGCATAGATACGAAAAGTGAATCCTCACTCTTGTTTTTATGTTTAATTCAGTTGAAAACCATCATTTTTAGTCATTGTTTTACATTAAATGTAATTATAAAATAATAGGCATTTTGTGCCAGTTATATTTTACTAGATTTTTTTATGAGTTGCAGTAAGACTTTAAGCGCTACCACCCTAAGAATCAAAAATTAATAATCTTAAAAATCTATTGACAAAAAACCACAAAAAAAGATACTCTTCCTAGTATCAAGCATTTATTTCCTATTACAACCTAATACCGTAATTTGCTCTCAAAAAAAGGAATCAGACCTTTGGGTCTAAAAACCTATTTCATGAAGCGAGGTGCCCAAATGAGAACCGTTGCAGATTATTTAGCGGAAGCTCTGCGTAATCTAGGCGTCACCCATGTCTTTGGAATTATCGGAAAATCCATTTGCCCTGCTGCGTTGAAGATGGTCGATTATGGCCTGGAATTCATCCCCGGACGCCATGAATCTAGTTCAGGATTCGCCGCATCGGGTTATGCACTTCAGACTGGAAGATTGGGTGTAGCATTTGCAACTTCGGGTCCAGGTGGAACCAATCTACTAACAGCTGCTGCCCATGCGAAGGCGAACAACCTTCCTGTACTATTTATTACCGGACATCAGTCCATTCAAGAATTGGGACTTCCTCAGTGTCAGGATTCCTCGTCTTATTTGGCCGATCTAGCTGAGATGTTCAGACCCGCCACATTATTTAGTAAGTTAGTCGAGCGTGGAGACCACTTCGCTACCCTTTTTAATCATGCGATCTCCATCGCACTAGGTCCAAACAAAGGCCCCGTTCATCTTTGTCTTCCGTTTGATGTACAGACCGAACTTTTGGAACAATGCCGAATCATCCTTCCCGAGCCTGAGCCTATGATCAGTGTTACCAATCTAAACCGAGTGCTCCCCTTAATTCAACAGTCCAAACATCCATTAATTATCGCTGGCAAAGGCATCGGCCGTGCACATGCTCATGATGAACTGTTACAGCTTGCCGAACTTCTTCATATTCCCGTCATCACTTCACCTGGTGGAAAAGGCGCTATTGCCTGGAATCATCCGTTATATCATGGCCCTTGCGGAGTCGGCGGCTTCCCACATGCGGATGATCTGATGAATCAGAGTGATCTATATATTGTGCTAGGTTCTCGTTTGAGTGATATGACGATTTGTAACCTTAAGCCGGAGAATCATCCGGCACACCTAATCCAGTTTGATAGCGATCCTACTTTCGTTGGTAAAATTCTAAACTCACAAACCTTACATATCTCCGGCGATCTTAAAGATAATATGAACCATCTTCTTGGGCACCTCACAGAACATACAGATCAACTTCAAGCGGTGAACAGAGAGCTACCACCTGCGGATTACTTCCTTCCGCTTCCAGAATTATCTCAGTTATCGTTGGCAGCTGTACTAGAGAACATGAGCGATATCCTTCCGTATGACCACACCTTGTTCGTAGATGATGGTAGCCACGGATTTCATGCGGTTCAGCGATACAAAGTTAAGAAACCAGGAAGTTTCGTATTCGATGCCTACTTCGCTTGCATGGGTAATGCCATCGGTATGGCGATTGGAGCCAAAGCAGCAGCACCTGAAGAAACAATCGTATGTATTACAGGGGATGGCTGCTTCATGATGTTAGGAACTGAGATTAACACTGCTGTCTGCAACCAACTCCCCGTGATTTTCATCGTGGTGAACAACAAACAATTGGACATGGCACTCAAAGGTATGCAAAAAACAACAGGCCGGATCGATGGCACATTATTCGAGGTTCCAATGGATGCAGCGAAGTTTGCAGAGTCTCTAGGCGCAGTGGCCTTCCGAGCAGAGACGCACGCCGAATTCACCATTGCTCTCAAGGAAGCCCAACAATTAAATCAAGTTACGGTCATTGAACTGCTTACAGATCGTGATGAGATTCCACCAACAGCCCATCGTACACTTAATTTGAACTAGGAGGAACAGCGATGAGTGAACAAGTAAATCAGGGATTAGAACGTTTTGCCAAGTTATCTGGAGAATATGGTGCACGTGCGCTTAATCCGATCAAGGAACAGTTTCCTGAATTGGCTGAATTCATTATGGGGACAGCCTACGGGGATATTTTTCAGCGTACTACGATAACCGATCAGTGGAAAGAAGTCGCGATCATCTCTTCATTAATTACACAGGGACAATATGAGCAGTTGGGTGTGCATTATACTATGGCTCTGAGTGTTGGAATAACCGTCGAGCAACTCAAAGGAATTCTGCTACATTTGGCTCCATGTGTTGGCGCACCGCGCATCATTAGCGCATTTAATATCTTGCTCGCGACAATTAAAGAAATCCAATAATTAACTTTTCTACATTTTTATACATGATTCGACTTTTTTATTGATCTTCTTACATCAACCCCTTTATAATATGGTTAAATTATCCTTCGGGATAGCCTTAACTCATTTAAAGGGAGAGAACAATCATGGGAAGTTTTATTCTTAAAACGGATGCAGCAAACAAGGTGTTAAACATCGAGCTAGAAGGTTCATTTTCACAGGAAGACGGATTGCGTTCGATCTCTGCGTATCAAGATACCATTGCTCCGATTAACACCCAAGAGTATAACTTGAATATTGATTGCAAAAAACTGAACGTCACTGCTCCAGAGATTGTGCCATTGCTTGAAGGCTGCCTGGCGTTGTTCAAAAAAGACGGGTACAAAAAAATTGTTCTGACCCTTGAGAATAATTCTATTCTTAAAATGCAGTTATCCCGACTCGGCCGTGCGGTTGGTCTGGACAACCTCGAAATCATATCTACTGTGACAACTTAAAGCGCATGCTCAAAAAGGACGGTTTTCAATATTAAAGCTGACTTTTTGAACAACTTCTTAAAATACCAGGCGGACAAGCTCTGGATACACCGTCCCGCACAGGAGGAGAACGAAGATGGCCGGAATTCGTATTGTAGACATCGATATCTATCATCCGTCAAACAAGGTGGGCAATGACTTTTATATTGAACATTTTGATGCGAGAGGTGTAGATATCCGTGGTTTGTTAAAAGCACTTGGACGCGATCAGCGTTATAAGATTGACAATGAGGATGAAAACTCACTTAGTATGGCGTTCGAAGCGGCCAGCAATGTTCTTGAGAAAGCTGGACTGACGGGTGCAGACATTGATCTCATTGCTTATGCAAGCCAAACACCAGAGTACATCTTCCCTACGAATTCCTTAATGATTCATCGCCTGATTAACGGAGCTTCTCATACCATCTGTATCGATAGCAATGCCAACTGTGCTGGAATGACCGCAGCCTTCGAACAGGTTAGCCGCCAGATGTTAGGCAATCCGAGAATCCGCCGCGCTCTAATTATCGGTTCTGATTATGTTGCTCCTCATGCGAACCCTGATGATCCGGTATACTTTGCTAACTTCGGAGATGCTGCAGCAGCCGTAATCGTGGAGCGCGAAGAGCAGAGTGTCGGTTTCATTGACTCCATCTATCAGACAGATACGTGTGTGTATGGTAACTCTCTCTTTCCTGCTGAAGGATTAGCGAAGCTGGGTAAAACCGGAGTAGATGCACGTGCTTTTCACGTGAAATTCACACCCTTCGATGATTCCATCTGTGTAGATGCCGCTTCCGAGTCTATTCGAACGTTGCTCGCGCGTAATGAAATAGCACCGAGTGAGATCAAAGCCGCTTGCTTCTCTCAACTGTCTATCGCTAATATCCGCGCGGTATCGGCGAACATTGGGATTGCAGATGAAATTGCAGTGTACATCGGAGATGAGTTCGGGTATACATCCACTAGCAGTCCATTCATTGCATTACATCGAGCTATTGCCTCCGGACAGATTGAACGTGGTGATAAAGTGCTGTTCTGGACTGTCGGTGCTGGGTGGCAAAATGTTGCCATGGTCGTTGAATATTAAACAGTTGAATATTCATTAAAATGAAGGCAACCGTTCATTGGTGGACTACAATGGCGGTTGTTTTTTTATTATGCGTAAAAAAAGATCGTCCAAAGTGGACGACCAGATTTTATTTGTAGTGCTCATTGAGAGATTTCAATTCAATAAATACTTGATGAGGTACAATCCACAAACAAGACCCACTATTAACAATACGATAGCCATACTCCGTTCAGCCTTCCACAATCGAATGGCGTTGGCAACATTCAAGATGGTTAATGCAATCATATTAACCGCAGTATTCAAGTAAAAGAAATTGACTGTAAGGAGAACAAACACTGCAATTGCTACGAGTATAAACCATATCGGCATATTCCTAAATACACTTCTTGTCATCCGATCAACTCCTAAAGTATGTATGATGTATGGCGCTAGAGTGGTACAGGCATCCTTTAAGTGATTGAGAGTGATTCTTGATTTAACTTAATAAGTATTATTATAGCAATAATACATATAAAATGTAAGACAGAATCAGATGATATCCATACGTTTTAAAGGTAGCCAGTTCGTTTCTATTTGATCATGTTCTCTGTGACTATGTGTTAAGGATGCGCTAAAGACTGCTGAGGTGTTCGTGAATGATTTTCCACTCTTCTTCGTTTACTTTAACAAAAACATTTGTTGCCCTACCACTGCCAGATACAAACTTTCCGTTAAGCACTCCCTCATAATGATATGTATAGATACATGTTGCTGTATTCTCTTCAGTCACTAGCCAATGTACATCTGAAATGGAGTAGACTTCATCCTTAATCGTATCCCACGAGTTCTCAAAATAACTTTGAATCTCAAGCGTCGTCTTGCACGTTTGATCTGAAAACCAGTAAACCGCATTAGGGTGTAGTAACTGTTTAACATTCTCAAACTGATGTGTGTTTGTTGCATGGATATAACGTTGCAGTGCATTTTCATAGCTCATTGATTAGCTCTCTCCTCTGCTCATTTGTTGGTGTTTCTATTTAACTCATTTTCTGAATTTCATGTCAAGATTCTATAAAGTGATTCTGCTTGGTTAAATCAAACGATGTGATGGATAGTTGTTTAGTCGTAAGTTCTATATATGTATGTGTCCCGCGTTAACGCCTACCATCAGATTGCCTCTAGCTTAAATGTACTCAACATAAAAAGCTCCATCAGTATATAACCGATGAAGCATTACTATTTTTAGTATTCACTTACTTCAAATGTCAGTACCCGGTCAAACAGGATGTAATCCTTCCGGCTTTTGAATGAGCCTTTGTTTTTGTCATGCTTGTCGATCGCATAGGATGCTCTTCCGCTTCCCGCTTGCTTCGCTTCATACCAGTCAATGAAACTGTTAACTTCTTGCATGCTCAAGTCAAATTCCTTTTCAAGACCAGTTGTCATAGTTACTACAAGAATAGCTCGGTCTCCAGAGGGTTCTGGTTGTGGTTCAGGGTTGCTTGGTTTTTCTGGCTCTATTGTTGCTGGTGGCGGTTCTTCTGTTACTGGCGGAACTTCAATTGGTTCTTTATTTGTTAATTCACCGATGACATCTATACTATATAATCGATAGTCATATCTTAAGGTATTTTTCGAAGGCTCGACGGTCCAAATTTTGACTTCATGTACTCCCATTTGTAAATCTTTCTTCTCATACATTAAAACGTTATAGTTGTAATCTCTTACTGATTGATTATGGGGAATAAAGTACTCAACGTTTCCATCAATGCTGATTGCTACTTTCTTGGAATACGAATAGTTCACAGAAGTAAGTAGACGTAGACCAGTCCCTTCAAAATTAAAGGTTAGATCTCCAGTACCGCCTGTTTTTGAACCTGCATATGGGATCTTTGCTTTTTCATCTGTCCTGTGTTCCCATATTGTCCCGTAGTTAAATAGTTTGTTGTCAGCTAAGTATCTGGTCCATCCTTCTTCAGGCGATTTTAGTTGTTCACCTACTGCGGCAGCATACGTACTAGTTTGCGAAAAACCTATGTATAGAAAAAAAGTACACAAAAAAATCAAACCAAATCTAAACAACTTATTCATTAAAACTTTCCTCCTATTAATTTAATAAGTTAATGATAAATCATAATAAAAATACTGTCTAAACATAAACTTGCTTATATATAAATAAAAGTAATATTATTGAAAATTTATTTTTTTTTGGATATTAATATTCACATTTTATATAATTTACTTCGAATCTTTACGTCAATTATAGTTAACTGAAT
>NZ_JAKRNP010000031.1:0-562 GCF_022346845.1 Paenibacillus sp. ACRSA
CGAGGCAGTTTCGTTGTTCGCCACGTCCTTCATCGGCTCCTAGCGCCTAGGCATCCTCCGTGTGCTCTTAGTAGCTTAACCATTCGCTCGTGTTCGAGCTGTCACTTCCCTTGTTTTGCTTGCGCAAAGCCAAAAGTCGTTCCATTTCGATCACTCGCTCCAGCAATTTAACTACCGTTTTATTGAAACTTGTTTACACAAGTTCAGCTAAAAAGGAATGTTCTAATTCGCATTTACTTTCGTTTCGATATCTAGTTTTCAAAGAACAAGCTAAATAGATGCAATTTTTTTGGTGGAGCCAAGCGGGATCGAACCGCTGACCTCCTGCGTGCAAGGCAGGCGCTCTCCCAGCTGAGCTATGGCCCCTCAAATTCCATCAAAACTGAACAAATGGATAAGTAACTGGTAGGCTCTAAGAACCTATATATTTGAATGTTTCCGCGCGGGAAACGATTCTCCATAGAAAGGAGGTGATCCAGCCGCACCTTCCGATACGGCTACCTTGTTACGACTTCACCCCAATCATCTATCCCACCTTCGGCGGCTGGCTCCTTGCGGTTAC
>NZ_JAKRNP010000032.1:0-515 GCF_022346845.1 Paenibacillus sp. ACRSA
AACGCGACCGCTCCGCTTCTCCAGAATCAATTCCGTCCCCTCCACTACGTTGCTGCTCATGGCTACTTCTGCAATCCATGTTGAGTCGATTATTGGAGTAGTAGGGTAGATCTGGAGCAGCATGGTGGCGTTCCGGGGATGGATTGTTCTTCCGATCGCTGGTTGTCTCCGGATTTCTTGAATTCCCCTCGTAAGGGGGAAATCCGGGGACAAACGCGACCGCGCCGCTTCTCCAGAATCAATTCCGTCCCCTCCACTACGTTGCTGCTCATGGCTACTTCTGCAATCCATGTTGAGTCGATTATTGGAGTAGTAGGGTAGATCTGGAGCAGCATGGTGGACGTTTCGGGGATGGATTGTTCTTCCGATCGCTGGTTGTCTCCGGATTTCTTGGATTCCCCTCGTAAGGGGGAAATCCGGGGACAAACGCGACCGCGCCGCTTCTCCAGAATCAATTCCGTCCCCTCCACTACGTTGCTGCTCATGGCTACTTCTGCAATCCATGTTGAGTCGAT
>NZ_JAKRNP010000033.1:0-544 GCF_022346845.1 Paenibacillus sp. ACRSA
CACTCGCTCCAGCAATTTAACTACCGTTTTTATTGAAACTTGTTTACACAAGTTCAGCTAAAAAGGAATGTTCTAATTCGCATTTACTTTCGTTTCGATATCTAGTTTTCAAAGAACAAGCATATAAAATCTTGTTGGTGGAGCCAAGCGGGATCGAACCGCTGACCTCCTGCTTGCAAGGCAGGCGCTCTCCCAGCTGAGCTATGGCCCCATATTAAATTTAAAGGTGTAGATGGTGGGCCCTGGTGGACTCGAACCACCGGCCTCACCCTTATCAGAGGTGCGCTCTAACCAACTGAGCTAAGGGCCCACATTATATTCATTTTGAACCCATAATGGGTTACGCTTGGCGACGTTCTACTCTCCCAGGACCCTGCGGTCCAAGTACCATTGACGCTGAAGGGCTTAACGGTCGTGTTCGGGATGGGAACGTGTGGAACCCCTTCGCTATCGCCACCAAACGTTTGAGAGTTTGAGCTCTCAAAACTGAGCAACGAGTGAGTAGTTTGCAGCTGAGCTGCATATTTGCAGCTGAGCTGCAGCT